>NZ_JBPULM010000029.1:0-131243 GCF_055814915.1 Paenibacillus sp. R-74696 | reverse complement strand
GGCTTCGCTGACGCATTATACTCCAGCGTCGAGCCGCCTACCGCCGTCGCTGGCGTGCTTCCGTCCGTCGTGTAGTAGATGTGGTCGGCCCCTGCCGATACAATCTCTAGTTCCGTACCGAAAGCCACCGCTCCCGCCGCTGGATTAAATGTCGGCGTTGCCTGCGCTACCTGCTCGCGTGTCACTTTAATGACATACGTTTTTGCACTTTTTCCCGTTTCTGTTGCTACAACGGTAATCGTGCGTTCCACTCCCGGCGTAAGCGTAATCGCCGACGAGGCTACTCCGCTCGCTACCGTCGCTCCGTCCACGGTCAATGTGCCTGCTCCGCTTGGCGTTACTGTCACGCTCGCAACACCATTGGCTACCGTTACGCCATTATACGTATACGTGCCGCCGGCAAACACAAAACCACTCGGGCTGCCGCTTAGCGCGAGGCCCGATAAATTCGCTGTAGCAGCTTGTGTATAGCTTACGCTGCCTACAGCACTGTCCAGATTGCCTGCCTTCGTGGCAATCGCCTTCACCGTCACAGCTGCACTAATCGTCGGCTTCGCTGCTGCATTATATTCCAGCGTCGAGCCGCCTACCGCCGTCGCTGGCGTGCTTCCGTCTGTCGTATAGTAGATGTGGTCGGCTCCTGCTGACAATATCTCCAGCTCTGTACCAAATGCCACCGCTCCAGCTATTGGGTTAAACGTTGGCGTTGCCTGTGTTGCCTGCTCGCGTGTCACTTTAATGACATACGTTTTTGCACTTTTTCCCGTTTCTGTTGCTACAACGGTAATCGTGCGCTCCACTCCCGGCGTAAGCGTAATCGCTGACGAAGCTACACCGCTCGCTACCGTCGCTCCGTCCACGGTCAGTGTGCCTGTTCCGCTCGGCGTTACCTGTACGCTCGCAACACCATTAGCTACCGTCACGCTGTTATACGTATACGTGCCGCCAGCAAAAGTAAAGCCACTCGGACTGCCGCTCAGCGCCAGACCCGTCAAATTCGCCGTTGCAGCTTGCGTATAACTCGCACTGCCTACCGCACTATTCGCTTTGTTGGTCTTCGTCGCAAGCGCCTTCACGGTCATGGCTGCGCTAATTGTTGGCTTCGCTGCCGCATTATATTCCAGCGTCGAGCCACCTACCGCCGTCGCTGGCGTGCTTCCATCTGTCGTGTAGTAAATATGCTCGGCTCCTGCCGATACAATTTGCAGCTCTGTTCCAAACGCGACTGCTCCCGCCGCTGGATTAAACGTTGGCGTGTCCTGCGGTACAGGACTAATCATATTCGACAACGTGATGTCATCAATATTCAAGTTGGATGGCGCGAGAGAATTTGCAAAGCGCCATTGAAGCGTTACAGAAGCAACATTCGAGTAGTTGTACGAGGATCCATTTCCTAATAAAGTCGAAACTTGAAACTTCTTGTTCACATTGTTCTCACGCAGGTTAACGTTACCTGTGTTAGAGTGCGTAGCAATCTCTGCCCCTCCAGCATCCTTTAAAGTAAGGGTGAGCAAATCAAGACTCGGACTCGTCAAATTGGAATATGCAGAAATACCTAAATCTCTAAAGGTAAAGCTGCCTAGCACGTTCTGCCCTTCCGCCTTAATGACAAGCTCGCCCGTCGTATTTGAACTCTGCAAATGCTCCGACCATAAGGAAGTTCCTTCCTTTGCAAAGCCATTCGTTACGACAAACTTATCTCCCTGCTTCTTGAAGCCCGATCCGCCTGAATTATTTGCCCCTAAGGTATCACCAAAATCATAAGTCCCATCCGCTGTCCCGGAAGCCGCATTCAGGCCTGCTGGCAGCAAATTAAACATCATAGCAAACACAAGCAGCAACACAGCAGCCCGCTTGATCGGGCTGCCAAGCTCGCCTCGCTTCATCGTGACTTTAGTATTGCTCTGCCCAGCTAATTGATGTCTCATAACCGCATCTCCCCTTGTTCTAATAGAAATTTTCGCTTATTTACCAATTTTTACTACTCCCACTCAAAAAAACGGGTGCTCTCTCAGACATCTGCCGAGATTTCCTGCACCCGCCATAAAAAAATCAATCTTCTTTCAATAAAGAGACTTCCATCATAATCCACTACTGGTCAGCCTGTGCTTCATCTACTGTCTTGGAGGATAATCTCCATTAATGCATATTATGAAATTCATGGCCAAATATGGCTGCATATTATTATGCGACTGACTTCCACCTGTAGGTGCAAGCGCTTGAGGACTCATTAACGTATTATTTGCTAATTTATAGAGCGGTCGCTGAGCTGGTGGCCGCCCTTCTCCGCTCGTCTCCGCCCAATAATGATTAGCTGGATCATCGGAGTTCTGCTGCGCTGTAATTCCGATTGCACTATGAGTGTGGCGAGGCATTTGACTAGTCAAAAGTGTGACTCCCGCGTCTCCACTCTGCTCGCCTACCGTCGTTGGCGTAAGCCCAGGACCTTCTCCCTGCCCCATAGGAGCCGCACCCTGTAAATTTGGCAAAGCAAAGGTTGTTTTACCATCTCCGCCATATTGGTTGCCAAGTATAGAAAACAGAGTTGTATACCTTTGAACTGGTAAAATATCTCCGTTGCAAAGCGCCCAGTTCATCGGTGGAAAATTCCCCGCAAAAATGCGTATTTCACCTATATATGCATCCATATAATAAAACTGCCTCCTTTAACCTCTTGATGGGTAAATGCCCGTAGTAGCGATACAATAATTCAACGCCAAATAGGGCTGCATATTGTTGTGCGACTGGCTGCCGCCCACTGCTGCAATAGCTCCTGCATTCATTTGAACGTTCCCCGACGACAGAGGAGCATAAGGCGTATAAGGCGTATTCGCCCATATATTTCCTGATGGAGTTACTTGATCTGCCGTTTCTGTAGAAGCAGAGAGCTGATGCGTATGCATCGGCATTTCCTTGACCGTTAATGTATGAGCCGCTTCTCCTGCCGCACTTCCAATCGGAATTGGATTTTCAACCTTCTCTCCAACATGAACATGAATGGGAACTCTCCCCTGTAAATTCGGAAGGGCAAAATTCTCCCTGCCATTCCCGCCATAATACGTGCCAAGAAGCGAAAACAAAGCTTGGTTGCTCGATAAGTTTAATAATTGCCCATTGCAGGAAGCCCAGCCTTTCGGTGTAAATCCATACGGGAACGCTCTAATTTCACCAAGAAATGGTTGCATTTTCATCCTCCTATATTTAAAGTGCTAAATCTCATAAATAACTAAGACTGTGGTGGAAAAATGCCTTGAAGGGCAATAATGAAAGACAGGGTCACGGATGGCATCATATTACTATGAGGCTGACTGTCTCCTAAGTATGAAACACTATTGTTATTCATAGGATTACGTGAAAGTGGGTTGTTGTTGCCATCAAGACCTGTGGAGTATACAGCTGCTTTCGCCCAAGTATTATTCTGGGGAGAAGCGTCACTTCCGGCGGTTTGAGCTGGTATAGCGGGGTGAGTGTGGGCTGGCAATTGAGAGGCTTGGAGCGTAACACTTTCTGTCCCTCCGATCATGCCTAACGAGTAAGTGGAGCCTTTATGAATAGGAATCCTTCCTCTCAGGTCTGGCAATCCAAAGTCTACTTGACCATCACCGCCATAGGTAGTGCCTAATAACATAAACAAAGCATCATTTTCCGAAATTTTTAAGGTTTGACCTTCACATCTCGCCCAGCCCACTGGAGCATAATTGCCAGCGAACATGCGAATTTCACCAAGAAAAGCCTCACTCATTGTCTAAATCCCCCCGATTTTTCGTAGATATTCATTGAAAAACGATAGCCGAGTCAAGGTCCTGCTCTGTCTCCAAAGCTGCTAGGGCTTCCATTCCATCAACGAATGCATCCCTTGCTCCTCTATCTTAACAAACCCTAGTCTTTCATATAAACGGTGTGCCACATTGCCCTGCATCACATGAAGTTGAATGGGCTGTTTTCTATCGGTTGCTTCACTCTGAAGCTCCTGCAGCAAATACGTGCCATAACCGGAATTTCGAAAAGCAGGCAGCAGCGCCACATTAACGAGTATCATTTTATCTGCCTTGCGAACAAGCATGCAAACCCCGATTTGGAAATCATCCTTCATTAAAATATAGTTCTCCGCATCCGGATACTGCGACTCATAGGAGCGCTTCTGCAAATCATATTGCATCCGTAGAAAGGCCTGCTGAAACGATTCTTCCCAGCCCCATTGCCCTACTTCTTCCTCACGGGTACTCGCATAAACTCGATATAGAAATGAATGATGCTTCTCCTCTGCCTGTGCCATATGAAGCCTGCCCGTAAGCACCTGCTATCCCCTCCTAAATCAACCAAAAAAAGTGATTTCCATAATTAACTATTCTACATCTAAATTTACAATCCTCCTTCATATTCGACATTTTATTTTAAATTTAACTTCTATTGAATTTAAATTTAACTTCAATAAAATAGGTGATTATTTTCCGCAAAAAAGAACCCCTTGAAATCAAGGGGTTCTCTATAACTTACTATTTGTCCAACCGCTATCCGTTTGGTATTCGTCTTTCCATTATCCTTGCAGCTTACACATCATACTCCAGCTGCTTCCGCGCCTGCACGATGAAATCAAGCGGCGTCGGGATTGTTTCCGGCTCATATTGCAGCGCCCCGATTTTCAGGCTCAGCTCCACCTTGTATTTGTGCGAAAACTCAGCGGAATTAAACTCCTGAATTTTATGGCGCAAGCGCTCAATGACAATGTTCGCCCCTTGGCGGTCCGTGAACAGCAGCAGCCCCCAAGTCGGATTATCCTTGCTGAGCATATAAATCGAATCATTCGTCCGAATACTCGTCTGGCTCATCTGCGAAAGCTCAAAGATCGCTTCCGTCATCCGTTCCTCGCTGACCATCCGCCGCAGCTCATCCCAATATTTCACGTTCACAACAAGCAGCGTGAGCGGAATTTGATATCGAGTGGACAGCGCCATGAAGACGGCAGCGTCATTTTGGAACGAGCGGCTGTTGCGCAGGTTCGTATTTTCATCCATCGTCGCCAATCGGCTGTTTGTTTTCTTGAGCTGTTCATTTTCCGTTTGGAGCTGTCTGCCCGCGAGCGTAAACATCCACGTCACCAAGGTGAATACCGGCGTCATGACGAGCCAGAAATAATTGCCGCTGCTGACCGCCTCTCCGCCCACAAGCGTTCCATACAGCGTATAGGTACCGAAGCCGAAAATAAACAGAATGTTGAGAATCAGCCCTGTCGTCACATTCGTGAAATACGTAATGATCGCAATCAGGAAAGCGATATTTAGAAAAATAATATTTTGCAAATAACGGTCAGGATCTCCCGCTGTAAATACGATACAAATAAAGCTGACGACGATGAGCAGCAGGAAGCCGCTGTCGGAAATAAGACTGCTCTGATTACGCCTCATCGCGATCACCCCGTCTTCTGCGATATTTGCGAGCCAGGAAGATCAGCGATACGAGCACCAGCACCATGACAAGCGCTGCCGCGATCACGAAGCTGAGCACATCGGTGCGCTCCATCACATTGCTAATGACGGAGGATTGCTCCGGCTCGGCCTCTTTTTTAAACCGAAATGCGTTTATATTGCCGTCCTTGTCCGTCGATACGCCATCGCCGAACACCTTCCATACCGTCCCTTGGCTGGCGACCAGCTTGGAGGCTAAATAATAATATTCCGAGTCTGCCCCAGTAACGGCGAGCAAGCCATGTCCCGCCTCATACGGGGAATCAATCAGCTGCAAGGTCCCGATGCGCTTGCCGTAATCGGAGTCAATGCTCATTTTTTCATTGGACTGCAAGCCTGCGCCATTCGCATCATATTTGAAGTACAGCGCGTCATTATGATCCCGAATGACCTTGTTGCTTTGGAAGGTTCCAATCGCGATGACGTTGCGGGCTTTCAAAACATCAGCAGCGACATCATCGTTATAAAAGAGAACGTCTCCCGTATTGCCTTCAGCATACTGTCCGAGCAAATTGAACAGGTTGGCTACCGTACGATAAGTGTAGGAATCGCTTTCCTTTGGCAGTACAACCGCTACCTGATTAAATGCTCCATCTCGTAAAAATGGATACGGATAGTTGTTGAACAACAGCTCCGTCCGGTCCTTCGTATTCAATTGCAGCATGGAATCCTTCGTCACGAAAGCCCATGGCATTTGGTTCTGATTTTGCACACAAACGGCGTTTTCCAGCTCTAGATCAAAGGCGACAACGACGGAGAAGTTGCCGGAAATGTCCAGATTTTTCGGAATTGGCAGTGTAATCGAATCGCCATTTGCCAGCTCCTCCGTCAGCTTCTTGCTGCCGATTGGCGTATTGTTAATGAGTACCGTCATCATCGAACGGTCAAAATCCAGGTTTTTTGCATAGCGGAAATCGAGGCTGATTTTGCTTGCGTCAGCGATGGAACGGTTGGCCGGCAGCGAAACAAAATAAGCTTTTTCCTGATGGCGCGGGCCCTTCAGCTCATCGCCTGCTTCAGTCAATACGACATTTCGGCTAATGTTGACCACAGGCGTCGATACATCCGTGCTCTCGTCGACGATTTTGCGGTCGCTATCGAGCTGCGCCATTAGTGCCTGATTCGCCACAAGGCGGCTCGCCTTCACCAGCAGCGCCTCATCCTTCGCGGTCACAACGAGCGTCCATTGCTCGCCTTGGCGCACGAGCTGAATTAAGCCTTTGCCGTTCAAATCAGGCGTGCCAACGGCTGTTTTCAGCCCGCTTGGGAGCTGATCATACAAAGCTACAGCCGTTACGAGCTTTTTGCCCGCATAATATTCATCATCGAAGGCAAGCAGTGGAATCGTCTTGTCCTGAAGCGTATTCGCCTTGGCAAAGCCCGACAGCGCATAGACAGCCGCTTCCAGCTCGGAAGATGCTGCCTGCTTCGGCACCGCAATGGTATTCAAGCTTTTGCTTCCCGTATCAAGGCCCGTAAACCGCTCATTAAAATCACGGATGGAGCCGTCCAGCGGCTTGCTCACATAACGAACATCGACGCTTGAGCTGCTGTACAGCTGCAGCCAATTATCCCGAGCCTCGTCTGGCGAGCACATTTGATCATTGACGATCGTCTCGATGCTTCCTACTGTTGACAGCGTGTTTGTGCCTTCCGCCAGCAGCTCGCGCGGAATCGTTACGCTAAGGCGCTGCTTTTTCTCCACTGTGCGGTCTGGGCGGAACGAATAAAAGGCTACGCCGTTAATTGCCAAGGTGACGCTGGAACGGTCCTTGTCGGCCAACTGCGACACCATATAGTCAACATTGACGGTGACGCTGCTTACATTCCAATAAGACGGTATTTGAAAAAAGTCCTGGCGCGTCGCCATTACACCCGACATGGATGTGTCGGCTGTAATGAATGAAATCTTATAGCTTTCTGTGCCCGGTGCCTCTGCTGCGCTTGCCGTAGTTGTTCCAAGCAGGCCCAACTGGCCCAGCAGCATCGCCATGCAAAGGAAGGTAATGACGAATATGCGTATTTTCATGATGCTCTCCTCCAGCTTTAATAACGTTCGGTTTTGTACCATTTTGCTTCACGCTTAAACACTAAATCCTTGAGGTA
This sequence comes from Paenibacillus sp. R-74696, assembly GCF_055814915.1. NCBI lineage: Bacteria > Bacillati > Bacillota > Bacilli > Caryophanales > Paenibacillaceae > Paenibacillus > Paenibacillus sp. R-74696. The sequence continues at coordinate 123,672 of NZ_JBPULM010000029.1, read as the reverse complement.
GGTATATAAGCCGTAGGCGGCAACAACCATCCACATTTGGCAATAGGATACGTACATCAGCATAATAATCCATACATTGGACAGCCTCAGCTCTCCCTTTTCCGTCGTTAGCGTAATATAAGTGCCTACTATAAACAGCGTGACCGCCAGCACCCAGAGGAAGGAGCTGAATCCGGCAATTGTCGTATGTACATAACCTAAAGCGTGAAGAATCAGCAGCAGATCCGACATAACGAGCGACGTAAGCAGAAGAAAATAAATCGATAAAAAATATAAAATATCAAAGCGGATATTCGTTGCAGAGCGGTCAAACAGCAAGGGGATATTTTTCACAATGACATAAATATTGCCCTTCGCCCAGCGCGTCCGCTGCTTGAACCATACCTTGACCGTTTGCGGCTCCTGCTCCCAGGTGACGGCCTTCGGCTGAAACTTGATTCGGTACCCCATCATATAAATGCGGAAGCTGATCTCGGTATCCTCGGCAATCGCCTTCACATCCCAGCCGCCAATCCGCTCGACGATATGACGCCACATGATGAAGTTCGTGCCGGGTATCGTGCAAAGCTTGAACAGCTTCCATCTGCCCGCCTGCGCCATCCATTGGAAGGACAGCGTCTCAATGTTAATGAAACGGGTGAGCAGATTCGTATCGCGGTTGCGTGTGCGAAACTTCCCGATGACCGCGCCCAGTGTATCATCATTCGTAATTTCACCGACCAGATAGCGAAGCGCTGTGCGCTCCGGCGTATTGTCCGCGTCATAAATGGCAATCAGCTCGCCGCGGCTCTGCTGGAAGCCAATGTTGAGCGCATTCGACTTGCCCTTGCCGCCTGTAACCTTGTCGGTGTTGATAACCATTAAATTGCGTCCTGCGTATCTGGCTTGCACCTCGGCAAGCAGCACGGCGCTATTATCCGAGGAATTATCGTTAATGACGATAATTTCGTAGCGGTCATGCGGATAATCAAGCGCCAGCAGCGATTCGACCGTCTTCGTAATGACCTTGCCCTCATTGTGGGCCGGTACCATAATGGTGACAAAGGGAGTCTCCCCCTTGATTTCCGGTACAGGCTTCCCTTCGCTCTGGATATAAAATAAATAGCCGGCGATAATCAGCACCACATTGACGAGCAGGAGCGACCAAATACAGATAACGGCAATCAACATGAGGATGTCTGCGATTGTCATAGCTGTCTCCTTATTTGAAGTATTTGCGTCTGTATAGTCGGTATCCGATCATAAAGAGGAAGCCGAATATGAAGAGCGACACCATAATAATGACGATAAAAATTTTATTTTGCACATTAAACAAGGTGGTAAAGCTTACCGTTCCCTTATCCGCGTATTCATAATCAGAGCTGACCTGCCGCAGCGCATCATTCAAGGCTACGGCTTGACCATTAATGGTCATATGGCCGTCTTGCGAAAGGATGACATGCGCCTCGGTCCTTACCTCGTGGCCTTGTTGCTTATAATCCGCGAAGGTCATCCAGCTCTCGGTAATGCTGGCGAGATCGGCGCTCAGCTGTGCTTCATTTTCAGCAAAATCATACGTTAGCGCCGTATTCATCGGAAGCGGCTCCCAAGCCTTGCCCTGGTGTTCAAAGCCTGCTAGAAAGCTCGGGCTTATGCTGTAAAGCGATGAGGCGAAGGGCTTGGAAACGTTCGTCTGCGAGCGGAACATCAGCTTCTTATTAGGGAGCAGCACCGCCGAATCGAAGAAGCCCATGCCGTCCACAGCGTATTCCTTGTCGTAGGACCAATACATTTCCGCCCCCATGCCGAGCGGGGCAATGCCGTAAGCCGCTAATACGTCAATGAACGAGGTCATCTTCGTTTTGAGCGTCTGGTCATTTTGACCGATGGTTGAAGCTACGACAGGCGCATTGACCAGCACAGAGCCGTTACGCGACTGCACATATTTTAGCGCCTCCAGATAGCGCTGCATCGCCGGGAAATCCGAATTGCTGAAAACCGGCTGCACACTAATCGCAAAAGGAATGCCTGCCTCGTATAATTTATCGGCCATCCCGGCCAAAAGCGTTAAATCCGAAAACGGGTATATTTCCTTAAAAAGCAGGTAGGTTTGCCCCGGCTCGGAAAGCCCAAGCCAATCCTTCAGCACATACGACATCGCCAGCTCGCTCAAATTCCCCTTCTGAAAATAAGGCACATACGCAGCATGCTCATTCCTCGCTGCGTAGGGAGAATTCCCGTTCGCCCCATCATTTTGCTTGGGCGTAAAGCTGCCGTATGCCTCGGCTTGAGGCTCGGCAGCCATCTGCATCACGATGTACGGGGTGTTCTGCACACGTACCGCCTCATCCGAGAACGGGCCAATCGCAAGCCGCATCGTTTCCTCGCTCGGCGTTTGTTCAATGGCGATATGCAGCGCTTCCTGCTGCCGGGCGGGCAATTCCTCGCCGATGTGAAAATAATCCCCTTGGTAGGCTCCCCTATCTTGGACAAAAGCGGCGTTCGTCAGCTCCATATCAGCTGCATTGCGTACTAGAATCACCTTGCTGTATGACTCCAGCATACCGACTGAGTAACCGTCTACAGAGAGGAGTGTGACCTCCGCTCCAAATGCGGCCAGCTGCTGCTGCAGCGCCTCTACATTGCCAGCCTTTGGCGTACCAATGGCCAAGCTGTCATAGAGCAGCAGCACGCGGATCGGCTCCGCCTCCTTATCTGCGGCAGCAGCGAGAGAAGAAGTGGAAGAACCATAAAGCAAACAGAGCAACAGCAGCAGGTTCAATAGCGTTTTCGGTAATGGTTGTCTACATTTGCTTTTTTTCACCTTCTCACCTTCCCAGCCTCTCTACATGTATTTCATTTGGCGAATCCTGCTCCTGCTCGCTATGCCATAATCTGCGGCGCACGCCGTCAGCGATGACCAAAAACGTAATGAGATCAAAGGCCGCGGTAAACAGAAATTCATGCTTGGCCAAATCGGCGTCCCCCGCCCCGATAATCGAGACGAAGATGCCGGATAAGCCAGCCAGCATCATCATGACGATGAGCGGCAGGCGCGAAGCCCGCCTTAGATTGCGCGCCTTGATTGCCGCTACGAAAGCCGGCATATATACGCCAACGACGACAATCATCCAGATGACGATGAAGCCGAAGGTTTTGGGCGCAAGCGCCTCTTTTAGCAAGCTGTAGCCGGAGAAAAAGATCGTCTGCTGGCCGAACGGCTTGCCAGCCGACTTTTCATAGTTGCCCATCGCCGCAGGGCGGATGCTGAATGCATTTTTCGCTGCCAAATTCAGCATGCTGCCAGCCTGATCCGGATGGCTGATATAATAGCCGACAATCGCGCCAAAGCCGTACTGGCTGTAGAAGTTTTCCTCCAAAATCGGCGAATCCACATCCACCGTCGTAAATGGCTCATAATAAATGCTGTCCTTTAAAATCGCATATTGCTTGTCCATACCGAGCGCCTCTAAGGCGCCTTCCGGATCATCCGAGCCCATCAGCACCCCCCGCGTCATCGCATGGTATTTGTTAATGTTGACGAACTCCTTCGGAATGAGCACATACGTTGCAATGCCCGCCAGCATCAGAACTGTGAGCGATGTCAGCATTAGCACGCGGAACGTTCGCTTCACATGGATGAACAGGTAGAACAGGCCGATGACGGCAATAATGACACCAACCGGGGCATTTTGCTGCTTGCTCGTTGTAAGCAGGAAGCCGCTGACCGTAAACACGGCGAGCATCGCGTAATCATTATAACGGCGGCGGTAAAGCAGCAGCCCTGAGGCAAAGACGAGCATCATCATAATGAGCACGATGCCTTCGCTGAAAAAAGAGTTGAAAAACGCCGTATATCCAGTGTCTCCAAACATAAAAATCGCCAGCAGCGCGATGATATAGCCGTATTTACGGGCTATTTTCCAAGTCAGGCTCTCGACGAGCAAATAAATCGCAATGACGTAAAGAATCGTCAATATAGCTGCCTGAAAACGCACATCGAACACCTGGCTGCTGGCCAGCAGCGTATTCAGCACAATCGACAATTGAATGAACCACGATTGCGAGGACGTAAAGGTTGTTCCATTTTCATTATAATATTGCAAAATGCCAAAATTCTTTACAAAGTGGCCGAGATATTGGCTGTCATAATCGGGAGCGTTAAAGTATAAACCGTTGCTGTACAAAATACGAAAAAAGTCCCCGTTGTCTGCCATCCCAATATACGGGGGCGTGAACAAGGCGATGATAGTAATGATGAGCACTGCCAAAGCCGCAAAGCTTGCAGGCGAAAGGTATCGGCTGAATAAGGCGTAGGCTCGCCGAGCGTAGTGCTTGGCCCTGTCTAATAACATGTTGGGCGCCTTCTTTCTAAATATCGTTTATAAATTTGGTGAAAAAGGATCATCACTGCGTATAAGGTTTGGCTTACGATCGCTGTTGCCATTGGATTTCTTGAATTAAAACTGATTTAGCTGTAGAAATCCAATGCCAAATGCGAACGCTACCGCTTCTCCAGCTCAAACCTTTCACTCCGCTTGCCTTTTTCTCCAAAGTTTCTACTAAGGAAAATGATTGAAAAAGGCTTTTAGTAAGTGTAAGCAAGCAAAGCCATTAGATTATCGAAGGAGTAGGCCTGCTGAGCAGCTGTGTCGCCAAAGCCGCCGAGCAGCGGGCTTCCGACCTCCTCGATCTGGAACTCATTCATTTTGCCAATACTGTCGGCATAAAGGGTCTGATCCCCAATCACGGAGCCAATCATCGCTGTAATGGCGTAGATGGCAGTGGAGCGCGTATCCGTTGTGGCTGCGCCTTCCTTCGTGTATTGGCCGTAAAGCGTCCCCGCCTTAACCCTATCCTTTATGTATCGGATGCTTTCGGCTTTTTCTTCACCCATTTCGGCTAAAATAAGCACCGTCAGCAATGATTCCACCATATTAATATGATCCGAGCTGTATTTCCCCTTGCCATAATCATAACGGGTCTCATAAAAAGGAAATTCATCCGTTAAATAACCGTCCTTAATGATTTTCTCCATATTAGCGATCAGCGTTTGCCGCTCCCCCTCCTCAATAGGCAGCAGTCTCAGCGTCTTCAAATCGATGTAACACAGCGTAATAAACTCATTCGTTATTTTGTACGTTTCATCATAAAAATCATACAAATAGCCATTTTTCACATTATGCTCGTAAAAACGCATGCCGAAGCTGTCGGCTTCCTGCTTATAGCCTTCATTTTGAAAAACGTCTCCAGCCTCATACAGCGCCCGAATGATGCGCAAATCGTCAACCGCCGCGTTTAGCGTATAACGCTTCTGCAGCTTAGGGCTGAAGCGGTAGCTGAATGCCGTCTCCATATTAAAGGTTTGCTTGGCGCGGGCCCACTCTTCCTCAAAAGCAGCCTTTTGCTGCGTTAGAGCCTTATAGCGCATCATAAGCCCTGCCGACTCGCTGAGCATTTCATGCCCCGTCGTCAGCTCCGCATTTTGCTCCGTATCCTGCAAATTCGTATAAAAGCCAGCCGTCCCGGACAGCTCGGTCGTTATAAAATGATACAGCTTCTGCCGCTTGTCCTGCATTTGCAGCTTGTCTCCATAATGCTGCTCTGGCAGCAATGCTGCCGTAGGCGCCTCCTGTGGCGTTGCCGAGGAAGTTGGCAATGCAGATGGAGCTGGCTGCTCCGAGCGTCCACATGCCGTCAACAATAACACGAACGTTATAGCGGTTAGGATCACTTTTTTGCCCGAATCGCTTGCTTGTATTTTACGCATCCATCTGCCTCGTTTCTCTGAATCCGGTCATTTTTTTAAAACATCTGGTCGACATCGTCTGGGTCTAGGTTATCCCACGCTCCCATTATGTCCGCTGGCGCCGGATTAAAACGATATTTTGCCAAATCCAGCTTGCCCTGCACACTCACCTCGATGCCCTCTTCCTCCAAGCGAGACCGCTGCTCCATATTCCCCTCTTCATTCGGAATGGCGATTTCGCCCTGCGCATTAACAACCCGGTGCCACGGCAATTGATGAATACTGCTCTGGGTATGCAAAATCCGCACAACCTGGCGTGCCCCTCTGCGGCTTCCCGCAAGCTCGGCAATTTGCCCATAGCTCATAACAGCACCTGAGGGAATGCATTTTATGATTTCAATGACTCTTTTCGTAAATGGCTGCATCATGGCCTCCGTTAGAATGCTTATTTTTCTTTTGAAAAGATTGTAACATGTTTCAGCATTCGACTGGTTTCTACATTTCTTAAAAAACTTGCAAGCCCTATGTTTCAAAAAGTTTTGCCGGATCGCTTGACTTGGAGCTGACTCCAAGTTGTACGCTAATGCCATTAAGAGCAGCAGCAACGGCTAGCTGCTGAGATGGTTCAACCATATAGAGGAGGATACATGATGAGGAACAAACCAATAGATGTACCAACCGCGCTCATTACAGGCGCTAATAATGGAATTGGACTTGAACTGACTCGCAGGCTGCTTGGTGAAGGCTGGCATGTCGCCGCGCTCATTCGTTCCGATTTTCTAGAGGATGACGAGGAGGTGCACGCTGCTCTGCGCAAGGGCCAGCTCCGCGTGTATAAAGCCGATTTAGCTGATTTTGCAAGCTTAAAGCAGGCACTGAAGCGAATGAAAGAAGCAGAAGCAAAGCTTGATGTGCTTTTCAATAATGCTGGAGGAAGCTTTTCGGAGCTTGCCATGACCAAGCAAGGGCGGGAGCAGCATTTTGATTTGCAGACGGTCGCGCCTTATGCCGTCTTTATGGAGCTGAAGGAGCTGCTGGAAAAAGGAAGCTACAAGACGATCGTTAATACATCGACCAGCTCTTTCAAAACCTTGAGGAAATTCGACTCGCAAACGTTGGAGCGCCCAACGGAATTCAAGAAGCTGTTCGGTCCCTACTCCACCTCCAAGCTCGCTCTTTCCTTGTGGACAAAGGAGCTGGCCCCGCAGCTGGCAGCTGAAGGGCTTCGCATCATCAGCGTTGACCCGGGCGGCAATAATACGATTAGAAAAGGGAAAAAGTCCGGCCTGCCTTTTTATATAACGCCAATCATGAAGCTATTTTTCCCGCATCCGAGCAAGGGAGCTTCCCTGCTTTATGAAGCAGCAATCGGCAAGGAGAAGCTTGCAGCGCCCGGCTCTTATCTTGTAAATGGCAAAGCCGCCGAGCTGAAATTCACAGACCAAAGCGCTAAAGTGCTGAGTCTCATCAGCTCGATTTATGAGCGGGAGTTTGCGAAGCCCCAGTAACAATAACTGTAACGGCAACGCCAAAGAGCAGTGAAAAATCGAGCTGTAATAGCTTTATATAGTTGATATTTAGTCAGATGAAATACACGATTCTTTTTAAAGCCCAATTAAGAGCGATAAGCTTCTAATTGGGCTTTGGACGATTTTCGTTATTAGGGAGTATTAGCTCTATTTCGACCACTCGATTAGCTCCTATTTTCTAGAATATGTAAGTAGGCTATATTTCTTTATAATATAATACCGTGGCATATAGGTTGCCATCGCCTGACCGAGCGAATTTCGGAATACGCCCCGCTTCAGTAAAGCCCAGCGACTGGTACAAAATATTAGAAGGCGCTCCTTCCAGCGTATCCAGAATGAGCAGGCTTCGTCCTTCCGCAACAGCCCGGTCCTCCGCTTGCTGCATCAGCAGTCTGGCAATGCCTTTGCGCCGCTGCTGGGGCTGCACCATCATTTTGGCGATTTCCCCACGGTGGGTCGCATTTTGCTTTTGCGCCAGCTGAAGCTGTACGGTACCGACCATTCGCTCTCCCTCCTTGGCAACCCACAGCAATGTGCCCGGCTCCAATACTCCCTGCCAATAAGCTTTGGCATCCTCCCTGCTAAGGGGCGGCAGGAAGCCGATCGACGCTCCATCCTCTACGACCTCGACAATGAGCCCGACTAACTCCTCTAACGTATGCTCATTCAGTTCTGTCAGCTCTTCTACTCGCAATGATTGGCCCATGCCCTCAGCTCCTTTTCTATCTCTGCTTTATCTTCTCTAGCATATCCAATTTGTGTTCTGAGCTCAATATACGTATTTCGATCCAAGCCCCCAGTAGTCGTAATTGTAATTCATCGAATAAATCTTCAATGCCGCGAATAATTTCTGTAAAGACCGCATCGGAGATGTCCGATACTATGATGCCAATAGTCAGCGTTTTGTGTGACTTTAAGCTTCAAGCTTCAAAACAAAAAAGTTGGTGAAACGCTTTTCCTTTAGGAGGCTTAGGATGCAAAAAATAAAGCTTTTTTCCGGTACATCCAATCGCAAGCTCGCGCAGCAGGTTTGTTCTTTGCTTGGGCAGCCGCTTGGCGATGTCGCTATTACCCGCCAGCAAAGCGGGGAAATTCACGTTTCCTATCAGGAGCCTATCCGCACCTGTGACGTCTTCATCATTCAAGCGATGTCCCATCCGGTCAATGAGCACTTGGTGGAGCTGCTTGTGCTCATTGATGCTGCCAAGCGTGCTTCGGCCAATAAAATTAATTTGATCTTGCCCTATTATGGCTATGCCCGCCAAGAGCGAAAAACCGCTCCCCGCGAGCCAATTTCGGCGAAGCTGGTCGCCGAGGTGCTGACGACTGTAGGCGCCAACCGCATCGTAACGATTGATCTGCATGCCGATCCGATTCAAGGCTTTTTCGAAATTCCGGTTGACCATTTAACCGCCCTCGATCTTATTATCCACCATTTGAAAAGCAAAAATATTAAAAATCCGGTCGTCGTTTCTCCCGATGCAGGACGCGCCTCAACAGCGGAAAAGCTTGCGGGCGAGCTGGATTGTCCATTCGCTATTATGATCAAAAACCGCCCCGCTCACAATCAGACGGAAATAACGCATATTATTGGGAATGTAACGGGCAAAACGCCTATCATTATTGAGGATTTGATTGATACCGGAAATACAATCGTCAATGTCGTTAATGCCCTTAAGCAAAATGGCGCCGAGAATGCTTATGTTTGCGCTACGCATGGACTGTTTTCGGGAGGGGCCCACAATTTGCTGGCCTCGCCAAATATCAGCGAAATCGTCGTCACCGATACGATTGCGATGCAGGAGGAGCATGAGTCTTTTGGTGAAAAGCTTGTCATTTTGCCAATAGCTCCGATCATCGCTTCTGCCGTTCAAATTATTATTCAGGGCGGCTCCATCGATACACAGGTTAACTCAGGCAAGGTTTAACATCCGAATACATTTTTCAGTAATCATAGATCCCATGCAAGATGATTGCTGCGGAGGAGGGAGGGCAGGGATGTCCCTTCATTCCTCCTTCTTCCTCCTTCCTCCTCGTCCTCTTTGGTTTGATTACCGCATACGAATGGGACCCGCTGCCGTAATTTGCTGCGCGATTTCTTCCGCCTGCAGTAATGATGACAAGGGATCGGATAAAAAATATTTACTCCACTCTAGGTTTATCACTTCACAGGTCGACACTTTATCCAGCTCATGCCGCAGTATTGAATGTGTAGCGGTGCTGCCATGCGGACTATTCAGTATGAGCAAATAGTCGCCAAGAAACGCGCTAATTTCCCTTCTGTCTATTTGGGCATATTCAAGCCCCTGTTCTATGATTTCACGCCGCACTTTTTCGGCAGGCTTAAATCCCAGCAGCTCATAAGCTGCTATGCCGCCACGGCCCTTGCTGTTTCCTATCAGGTCGACGTGCTCGCCCCAATTCGGATCAGCTATTGTTAATGTACGCCCAGGGGAAACATATTTGCTTACATGATTGCGTATTAGAGTTGTCCGCCGCACGAACTCACTTAGCCATGCTTCCGCTTCCTCTTGTCGATTTAAAATATGGCCCATCGCTTGAATTTCCTCCGCTATTGTCTGGTACGCTCCGCTTTGATAAACAACCGTTGGCGCAATGCGGGCATACGAGGCGTATGCGCCGGGATCCCAGGTAATAATCAGGTCCGGCTCCAATTCCAGAACCTTTTCCAGTGAGATGTGGTTATGATTGCCGATATTCACAGCCTCCGCATTCATATAGGGCTCAAACCACTTCTTGCCCCCGATAAGAGAATACGGCGCTCCTAGCGGTGTAACCCCTAACGCCAAAACGTGGCCGATATCCCAATCCACCACTACCCGGCTCGGCATAGCCGGAACCTGAATGCTACCCATTGGCGTAGCAATCGTTCTTGCACTTGGTTTGCTGTTTCCCCGAATTACCGGCTCTTCACTATTCGCTCCTAGCCATACCTTCACAGCTGAATCAAGCTCGCCAGCTCCTATTTCAAAGGTTGGCCCGTATTTTCTAAGCTGCTCCCTATAATGCTTGGGAGAGATTCCGAAATTCTTTTTAAAATAACGGCTCAGTGTGAAACCATTCGCGTAGCCGACCTGCTCGGCAATATTTTGCAGGGTCGCTTCCGTTTGTCTAAGCAGCCGCGTTGCCTGAGCCATGCGAATTTGAGCCAGTACACGTCCTGGGCTCATATGAAGCCGATTTTGGAACAGCCGATTTATATAACGGGTACTGCAATTAAATGCAGCTGCTACGTGCTCAACAGTTAGCGGCTCTTTATAATGCTCTGCAAAATAGCCAATGATCTGCGTTGTTCGGTCAAGGCCTGAGGCTAGTGCGCGATGCTGCCGTATTTGCTTCAGCAGCTCGTACAGCCATTGATAAAATTGGGAAGTCGATTGGATACGCTCCAAATAATCAATGTTTTCCCATTGCCTCTGCAGCTGCGCCATATGCGCCAAAAGCGGTGAAGGATAGGATAGCTGCATGCCAAAGTGGGCATTCAAATCCGCAGCTTCCACGGGCAAAGACCCCACAAACATATATACAACCCAATAAAGCTCTATCGCCTCATCGGCTATGACGCTTAGATGCGCCCCTTGGCTGCCATGAATGGCATAGCAGGTGTCAACCCTATGCATCTCTTGATCCAGCCATATGATTCCTCGGCCGCGCATGACAAATAAAAAGGTGTTGGATGGACATAATTGGGAGCTCGGTGCCTGGTTAATCTCATATTCATAACGCCGGACATCCAATAGCCGGACTGGCCTATTGTCCCAAAGCGCTGCATATTGCTCTATATCCATAAGAAAGCTCCTATCGTTAGCATTAAAACGGGCGTGCATCCTCATCATATATGATAACGATTCTCAATACAATCTTTAGTCAAGTTCCGAAACGGGTATGCTCTCGTTCCGAATTGGTCATTGTACAATCTAAAAATTTCATCTAAAGTGAGGTTTAAATGAAAATTGTTATCAATTAGAAAGAGGGTTCGAGATGTTTAGACAACACGCTTTTTACAAAATGGCATGCCTTGCCATGCTAGCACTTGCTGTATTCCTCGCTGGCTGCGCCAATCAGGAGACTGCTGAACAGGTGGAGGATGCAGCCCAAACACCGGCAACTCGGAAGATAAACACATCTATTGGCGAGATCGAAATCCCAGCTCAGCCCGAGCGCATTATTGTAGATTGGAATATCGGACATGTGCTTGCTGTAGGCGTCACTCCTATCGGAGTGCCTCACAGCCTTCTCGATTATGGCGAGTTTATGCGCAAACCTCTCGAGAAAACAGCGGATATCGGCAATCACAATCAGGTTTCACTTGAAAAAATGGTAGCGCTTGAGCCTGATCTCATTATTACGTGGAACAAGGATGCCTATGATTCCTATTCCAAAATCGCTCCGACTGTCGTTTTCGTTCCTGACGAATATGCATCCATGGAAGAGGAAGTGACCGCTATGGGTGAAATTCTGAATCGCCAGACGGAAGCTGAAGCATGGAATGAGCAGTTTACCCGAAGAGCAGAAGCAACGCGCAAAAAAGCACAGGCGGCCGTACCGGCTGGCGCCACCTTTACGATAGCCGATTTTAATTGGCTCACTAATGTTGGCATTGTTGGAAAAAGTGCAAACCGCGGCGGTAAAGCGGTATACGACTTGCTTGGCCTCACCCCTGCTACAAAAATCAAACAGGATTTAATTGATAAAGGTGAGGAAAGCATGGATATCAGCTCCGAGCTATTTGGGGAATATGTAGGCGATTATCTCCTGCTTATGAAGTCCGAAAACAGCGATAAAGAAGATATTCCTGAAATATGGGCGGGGATGGATGCCATGAAAAATAACCAAGTATATGAGCTGGATATTCATAAATACCTTTCTGCTGATCCCTATACGACGATATATCAGGCAGAAGAAATTGCTGAAAAACTAGCCTCCAAGCAAACTAAGCTGCAATAGGCCATAGAATAAACCCTAATAGACCTATTCATGTGCTGATCAATCGTCTTCCTTTATCGGACAAGCTGATTGATTCAATCTATCATTAAATAAGGAAGGGCGAAATGGCATCGATATGCCTTCCGCCCTTCCTTCCTCATTTAACTAGGCTCCGTGCCCCACACTAAATTTCCGTTTTGATACAAGGTGACCTTTGTATAATCTGCATAAGTGATTCGCAGCGGGTTAAAGGAATAATCATCCGTCTCGCTGAAATTCGTCCAATCGTTCTTATGAATGCGCGTATGAATTTCGCCAGATGTTCCGCCCGCCGGAATGCTGCCAGCGCCAGCGCTAAAAGACAGCTCTACATAATGATCGGCGCCCGTCCGCGGCGTGCTCAGCTTGACGAAGCTGCCCGCCACATTATTATTGCCTACTTGGGCATAGTCGCTGAAGAAATTTTGCTGTTTTTCTCCGTCAATCGTGTACCAATAGCGAATAGTAAGTCCGCTCATTGCGACGGGAGCGGTCCCGTTATTTTTTATAATAAACTGCGGCTTCAGTTGGTTATCCCCAGCATTGGTATCCCCTGCCCGGTAAGCTACCGCTAATGAACCAGAAGGCTGCTCTGGTCCGGTTGTACCGCTCGGTGTGGCAGCAGCTTCGGCCGAGGCTGCTCCTGTGCCAGCGCTGTTGACCGCTTGAATAATATAATAATAGGTCGTTCCGTTCGTAACGGCTGTGTCATTATATCCGATACCAGCTACAGCAGCAGACAGCGTCGTATATGGCCCGCCGCTCGTCGTAGCCCGTTTCACCGTATACGAGGTCGCGCCAGCTACTGCATTCCAAGCAAGCTGAACCTGCACGTTGCCAGCTGTTGCTGTTAAGCCGGACGGCGCAGCAGGAACGAGCGGCCCCTCAGGCGCCTCGACCGTTTCCAGCACCGACCAATAGGCGGGCTTGGACTGCAATCGCTCATCGAATAGGAGCGGCCAATTGTTGCGGGCTACCGGGAAGGTGCGAAGCCAAGTATGCGCATCATCCTTTCCCCATAAGGTCACATTCGTAACGGTGTCCGTATGCCGCAAAAACACCTGGAACAGCGACTTGTACAAATTGGCTTGGCGTGTTTTTAGCTCCTCCGAAAATGCCTCATAGGATTGTGAATTATCCGAATAGACGCTAATATCAAGCTCGGTAATATGCGTTTCCAGTCCCAGCGCTTTGAATTTGATGATGGAGCTTTCTATTTCTGCAAGAGTCGGGTAATAAAGACTGATATGTGTCTGGTGACCGACGCCGTCAACCGGAATGCCCTTAGCCTGCAAACGTGTAATTAAATTATACAGCGCCTGGCTTTTTGCCGGTTCATGCGTATTGTAATCGTTAATGAACAGCTTAACAGTCGGGTCTACCGCATGGGCGAACTCGAACGCTTTTTCAATATATTCTTCACCCGCAATTTGATACCACAGGCTGCGGCGCAAGCCATCTGATTGCGATGCATCGATGACCTCATTCACTACATCCCATGCATATATTTTGCCCTCATATCGTTCCATTACCGTCTGAATATGATTTTGCATGCGTGCATACAGCACCGCTTTGCTGACCAAATTACCGTTCGCATCCCGGAACACCCAATCCGGCGTTTGCGCATGCCAGACTAGCGTATGTCCCCGCACCTGCTGGTCATTTTGCACACCGAAAGCTACAGCAGCATCTGCCTCCGTAAAATTAAATACGTTCTCCTGCGGCTCTGTGCTATCCCACTTCAGCACATTGCCAGGCGTTACGCTGTTAAAATGCTTGGTCAGAAGCTGTTTGTCCGGCTCGGTCAGAAGCTCATCATTCGTAAAAGCCGAGCCAAGCAGAAATTTTCCGGCAAAAGCATCTTGAAGCGACGGTATGTCCTCTTCAATAATAATTGGTCCGAGATCCGGCTGCCGCTCGAACCGGAAATCGTCGACGTAGAAGGAAGCGGTTGCACTTCCTGATACCTCAAAATAAACCGATACCTGTGTGGCCGGCTCGAGCATTTTGAATGCAGCCTGCAGCTTCGTCCAGCCGCTTGCTGTAACTGCTCCAGATGCAATATTCTCATAGCGGGTACCCGCTGGCAATGTGCGCTGAAGAGACATTGAAATATTGGTGTTTGCTGCTCCAGCAGGCAGCTTGACCCAACCAATAAACTCATACGTTTGCCCAACCTCAAGCTGGCTTGTCACATCCAGAGAAGGTCCATGCCAAGTGCTTGTTCGTCCACTTACAGCCAAGCCGTAGGCTCCGCTTCGCGCTGCTGCGGCATTCGCAGCCAGAACCTCCACACCGCCGCGGCCAACCCATTGCTGCGCCGTACCATCCTCGAAATCGCTCAACTGGAGCAAGGTATTTCCGGTTTCCTCCGCTTGCACAGGCTTTGCCCAATAGAGGGGAAGCAATAAACTTAGGACAATCAGAAATTTAAGCGCTTTCATAAATGGATAAAGCTGACGATTGCTCATTCTTTAATTCACTCCTTTTTCTATTCGGGTACGGTAACCACTCACAAATCCGCAGTACTGTCGTTCAACATACATAAGCGAAGCTAACGACAAATCCTTGTCTATATTTTTAATTAGACGCGCCTCCTCCCTATGTTGGTTGAAAGAGCCTACCCTTTTGCAAGCAAGATACCCGATAGATAGAGCTGGGAACGACCCATGTAAAAATTATACATCTTCCTAGCCCAGCCTACAATATCAATTAATTGAAAAAAATGTAATTAGAATTTATACAGTAGCTGTAGAAGATAGCAAGCCAATCTTAGGCTTCACTGATTATAAGGGGAATAGACACTTACCGTTGGAGATGGAGAAATCACATTTTTTTTGAAGGTGATTTTATCCATTTTGCGATTGACCAATCCAATTAACTGATCCGCCATGTAGGACGTGGAATATTTAAAGCCCGACTCTTCCCAATAAAGAATAACCCCTATTGCAGCTGACATCTGGTAGCTAAGCATAATTTCATAGTCTAGAGTGGGGCTTCCCTCATCCATAATAATATGCATATCGCGCCTCATCGACTCCCGAAGCACGTCGTAAAGCTCGAACCCGAAGCTGCGATCTACAGAGAGCAGCGCTTGAAATTCATCTTTATTTTTCTCAATATGGTTAAACAGCTGCAGCGCCGAAGGATAAATATCTTCTGCTTTTACCAGATCCATCCCCTCGTAAGGGATGAGCAAGGTCTCGGCAAAGCCAAGCAGAAATTCGCTTCGTATTTCTTGCAGCAGCTCTTCTTTGCCTACAAAATGCTTATAAAAAGTTCCGCGATTGTAATCCGCCCGCTTCGCCACATCAAGTATGGTCACAGCCTCATATCCTCGCTCTAATATGAGCGACACGAATGCAGCTTTAATCGCTTGACGCGTTCTTCTTGTCCTTCGGTCCAGTTGATCCTCCGTTGCCAATGCGCTCATCCTCCAAAGCTTATAGGTCATATTGTTCCTATTATACCTCATTCAATATTCCAGAATAAATGTCAGCTTATCTTGCCTACCTATTAAGCATCCAAGACACGCATACGTTGGAATACATTTGAACATCATAAGCAAAATCAACAATTGAGTTTCATATGTTCAATTTCAGTCCAAAAGTAGACATACATTCCTTACCTGTCACCTACGTGACACTGAAGAGAGTATTGATTATTGTCGTGACAACATTGTGAAGTGTAACCTGTAATGGCAGACATACAACTTATTCATTCAATATAACGCTCGACTAAATTATACGATAAGGATGCGATAAAACATGGTTACTACAACAACAACGAAAACCGCAGTCATTACAGGCGCCGCTGGCGGCATTGGAAAAGAGCTTGCCCGCCGTTTTGTAGAGCGTAAAGTTAATTTGGTCCTGGTAGACTTGAAGCTTGAAGCCTTGCAGCAGGTCGTTGCTGAGCTTGGCCTTGACGATTCCAACTCCCTAATCGTAGCAGCAGACGTCTCCAAAGAAGAGGATGTTGAAAACTACGTCAATAAAGCCGTTGAAAAATTCGGCACAATCGATTATTTCGCCAACAATGCAGGCATCGAAGGCCCATCTGGACTTATCGAAGAGCAAAGCGTGAAAGCACTCGACCTTGTATATAACGTAAACGTTCGCGGCGTATTTCTCGGCCTTCACTATGTCGTTCCTGTGATGAAAAAACAAAAATCCGGCGCGATTTTGAACACTTCCTCGCTGGCAGGCCTTATGGGCGCACCAGGCATGTCCCCATACATCATGTCCAAGCATGCCGTAATCGGTTTAACTCGCGTTACAGCTAATGAGCTTGCTCCGCTTGGCATTCGTGTCAACGCCGTTCTTCCAGGCACAATCAATACGCGCATGATGCGTCAAATTGAAGAAAACTTCGGCAATCCGGAGGCCTTCAAAAAAGCCAATGAAGCAGCAACACCTATGGGTCGTTACGGCGAGCCGGAAGAAGTGGCAGCGGTAATGAACTTCCTCCTGTCGGATGAAGCATCATTCGTTACAGCATCGCTTTATACGGTCGATGGCGGTATGGTCGGACAATAATAACTAGAAAAATAACTTACCAAAAAGGAGACTATCCACTATGAAGCTTGAAAACAAAGTCATCATTATTACAGGTGCGGGAAGCGGCATTGGACGTGCGACTGCCTTAAAGCTTGCTGCCGAAGGCGCTATTGTCGTATCTTCCGACTACAATGAAGCTACTGCTAAAGAAACAGCGGAATTAATTAAACAGGCTGGCGGACAAGCTTCCGCGATCCGCGCCGACGTTTCCAGTGTCGAAGATGTTAAAAACATGATCGACATAGCAGTCGAAACACATGGGACGCTTGACGGTATTTTCAATAATGCTGGTGTAGGCGATATTCGCTCCTTTGAGGATCACACACCGGAATATTTCAACCATGTTATTTCCGTGGACCAATTTGGCGTATATCTCGGCATCTACTATGCTTCCAAGAAAATGAAGGAGCTTGGTGTTAAAGGTATTATTGTCAATACCGCTTCCATCTTCGGTTACATGGCTGCTAAAGGCAGCTTTGCTTATCAGGCTGCAAAGGCTGCGGTCATCATGATGACAAAATCGGCAGCACTGGAGCTTGCTGAGGACGGCATTCGCGTAACGGCAGTAGCACCGGGCTTTATTGATACACCGATCATCAAGGACGGCGATGATTTCAAAACCTTCCTTGCTGAGCAGCATCTGAGCAAAAAGCTCATTCAGCCGGAGCAGATTGCTGATGTTGTATCCTTCCTTTTCTCAGAAGAGGCCTCGGCTATCAATGGACAGACGATTCCTGTTGAAGATGGCTTCCTTATCTTTAAACGCTCTTAATTCATACTAGCAAGCAGCAGCTGCGGATTGCCCGCAGTTGCTGCTCTTTTTTTACAGTCAACCACACTTGTTGTTATCGTCGCCTCTTTATAGTATAAATAGGCATAACAAGGGAGCTGATGCTGGTATGTACAAGCATATTATATTTGATTTTGACGGTACGATTGCCGACTCTGCTGCCGCTATTTTGACCATCTATAATGAAATGGCGGCGCAATATCGTTTTAAGCCTGTAACGGAAGAGGAATATAAAAAGCTGAGCAAGCTTACTTTGCAGGAGCGATTCAAGGCGCTTGACGTCCCCTTTTATCGGTTTATGCTGTTTCGCAAAATCAGCATAGAGTTCAAACGGAAATACAATGAGCATGTTGCTTCCATTCCATTTTGCAGTGGGATGCAAGAGGTATTGAGCCATTTGCTGCAAAGCGGCATAAAGCTATCCGTTATTACATCCAACGCTGCAAACAACGTCGCCGACTTTCTGCAGCCCCACGGCATTCACGCCCTTCATGACATTCGCAGCTCCAACAGTCTGTTTGGCAAGCATAAGACCATTCAAAGCTATTTGAAAGAAAACCAGCTTCGACCGGAGGATGTAATCTACGTCGGCGATGAGCTGCGGGATATCGTAGCCTCCCATAAATGCGGAATTAAGGTAGTCGGAGTCACCTGGGGACTCGATCCTAAGGAACTGCTGGTATCCGGCAAGCCTAGTTATTTGATTGACCAGCCAAATGAGCTTTTGCGTCTGATAGAATCCACCTCTTCTTAACCTCACATATGGCAAAAACATATCAGCCTCGAATAACAGTAAAACTGACGCCAGCCGAGTACCGACATCAGTTTTACTGTTTACTATATAAACAGGCTCTATCGCACGCGATGAACGCCCAGAACCTCATTAACTGTGCCGTCAATCGATACCTGGACGACATCCTGCTTTACCGCTCCGTTATTATAATAAGCTGTAAAGGTGAAGCTTAATGTTCCTTTGTTAAGCTTTTCGAAGGAGGCATCCCATAGCTCGCCAGCCCATAATGTGCCCGCCGTATTTTTCACCTCCAGCTTTGTCCTAAAGCTATTCATGGCAACCTCTACGCGCTCCGGCTTCGTATCCGTCCCCGTTTCTGTCGCATTCGCTACCAAAATGAACTTTTCTCCTGCCCAAAATACGCTATACGCACGTGGAGCTTCTTCATCCCCGCTCTGCTTTTTGTTATAGGATTTACGAATGCTGTTCCAATCGTCCGTATGATTGACCATTCCCGCCACTTTCAGCGGCTGTACTTGTACGGTTTTGGAAATCGTTACTGGTTCGGCTAGACCATCATCTACAGTAACGCTAAGCTGCCATGCGCCAGTCTGCTCCATTTTGAGCCTCGGCCCTGTCTTGGCGTAAGGATAGGAAATGGTATACTCGTACGCATATTTTTGCCCAGAAGGCGACTTAAGCTCCATCTTTAGAGCTAGCGTATCTTTGTCGGGATCAGCTGCATTCGCCTCGAATGTTACCATGTCCCCTTCAAAAATCGGTTTCGGAGACCAGTCTACATTAACCGTTGGCGGACGATTCGTCACAAAATAAATATACGCATATTTCCCTGGATTGCCCGCTACATCCGTATCTATAACCGTCAATCGATAGGTTTGTCCGGGAATTAATCCCGCTATTTGATGCGATAGGGCAGCCGCCGGCAGAGCCATATTGTATTCGGCTGAACCATCGCCATTCAAGTCAATCGTTGTCACACTGCCATCCATATTAACCTTTTGCATATAAAAGACTCGAGCCGCATGGCCTGAGGATGGGATCGCATCGCTAAAAGCATTAAAATTAACCGTTACCGAGGTCGGTTTAATTTCAAGCTGCTCCTCCACATCATCCGGCTGCACCGTATCCACAAAGAAATAGCCATTGCTGCTGTATGGACCCCATACATAACTGTCATAGGCTCTTGCCTTCCAATAATGCAAGCCTTCCTGCAAAGGAAGTGTTGGTACATGACTGGTCGCAGCATTCGCCATATTAGTATCCAGCACTTTGCGATCGGCAGCATGGAAAAATACCTCGTAATCAATTGCTGTGATAGGATCATTTTCAGGATCAACGGTAAATACACGCAAGACCGGACGATTGTTGTTCGTATAAATTGGTTCTGATGCTGCTGCTCCGTTGTAGCTCAGTAAGTAGGTTGTGGGCGGCGAATCGATGATAAAGTATACGGCATTGCTATCATCTGACCACACTCCACGACTGAATACGCGCCCCTGCACCTTCACCTTGCGTCCAATATCTATCGTACCCGCTTCAAGCTGGAAGCTCGCATCATCGCCCGGGTATTCTACCTCCAGCGCCGTTTGGCCATTATCCACATACGTTAGTTTCAAATAAAACTGTTCCTGCGGATCATTTTCTTTATCCCGGTATATCCACTTCAGATTTGGATCGTTCAGGACTACCGTTGGAGCGGAAGATGAGCCGCTAGGATAAGTCAAAACCATTTCCGGTCTGGACTGATTAACGGGAGGCAGCGCCTCCTTATAAACTCTCGTCTCCGACCAGAAACTCCATGCCCCATGCATGTCCTTCACCTGCTCCTGAACGATCAGCTCGACGCCAGGGCGGCTGTAAAGCAATCTTTTCCCTGTTGTCCAAGCGCTCTCGTCCGACCAGCGCGTTCGAAACAAGCGATCCGCCAAATAACCGGGAACATCCGGGTCATAGGACGTATCGTGCGTCAAATAATCCAGCGCTTCCCCTCCAGCGTAAATGGTGCCAGTAAACCAAATATCCGGCTGCGCAATCGGCCTGCGGTGCACGTAAAGCGATTTAGTGGCAGGCTCCGAGAACAAACGGTAATCAGCCAAACCGGGATTATCCTGTGCCGTATAAGTGATGGCATACAGACCGGGCTTGTCGAGTGAAGTTAGCGCCGCGCCGAAAGCTCTCCCATTATATTGGCTAAGGCCGAGCGTATTGGCAAAATAACTTGGATTATGCGCGTAGCTCCATTTTTCCGCTAATCTAGCATCTGTCTCGGGATCACTAAACAGCTTATTGTATAAAATCTGTTCTCCTACAAGCACTGCCTCATAGGTTTCCTCTGGAATGGAATCGCCATAATTGATGCGCTTCACTTGGCTAAATGAAGCCTGCTGCTGCCCAAGCGACATCAAGCCTGCTGAGCCCTTTTGGTACGTAGCATCCGTCGCTTCCAGCTTATTAACCCCATTAATAGAAACGCGGTGCACACCCGCGAGCGATTCCAGCTTGAAGGCATAAGGGATAGTCGCACTCCTCGGCATCGCGACCTGACCCATAACAGTCTTGATTCCGCTCTTCACTTTGTAAAGCGTCAGTGTACTGCCCGTCCACTCCACCGCATACATATTTTTTTCATCTTGAATTTGAATGGCCGCTCCTACCGGTTTTTCATTCGATAAATGATTGATGGATAAATCAAATTCAAGCACCTGATTGCGCATCACGCTATTTGGATCGTAAAGCAGTCCGCCCCATGCCTCGCTATCCATTTCAACCGTAGTATCGTTAAGCAGCCGCGGCAAATCTCCCGTTGATTCACCTTTGAAAGGAATAACTACTTTTTTGCTTGTAATCGAGCTTGAATACGGTCCCGTATAGGTTGTATCTGTTCCAAAGCCTAGAACAGAGCCATTAGGGAGAACGTTCGAGGCGCCGCTAAAGGCAACTCCGTCATAGCCATTTCCATCTGAATATTTCATCGCATCCGTCACGAATAAGGCTTTGTTCTCAAAAGTTTCCGCACCTAAATACGGCGTTTGATTAATGCTCAATACACCTGCCCAATGCTGTAATTTTTGAAATGCTGAGCTTGCCCAAACTTGCTGGCCACCCGATGTCTGATAAGTGATTTTATTAAAGAGCTTCACACCAGCTGCCATTGCCCAAAATTCACCCGAAGGCTGTGAAAATGGGCCGATCAAGCCTGTTTTAGGCCATAAAATTTGCGTCATCACTGGATCGTTTGGGGTGGGGCTTTTAACATTAGCTGCCGAAAACTGATCCAGCATCCTGTAAGGGTTTCTATCATCGTTTCTCGTTATGGAGCCATCTGGCATAATCAAAAATCCATACGGAGTCGCCATCATTCCCGGCTTATTAACCGCTGTTTTTGCGAGCTCATTAGGGAATTTCAAATCATCAATCGTGCCGCTGTTCTTCTCCGGCCTCGTAAAGCTATTTGTTGAAGTATGGTAAGACAGAACACCGCTCACCTGGGAGTAGCCATGATTACCAAGCTCGAAGCGCATGGAGGTCGCATAGCTTTTCGTCCGGTCAGTCGACATCGTAATTGCTGAAAGCATGCCATTGCCAGTTACATGATTTGCTATTAATTGACCACTCGGATTTACAGCATAAAATAATGCCGTCCAGTTATCCTCCGTACCTCTTCGCATGTTCGCAGCCAATAACAAATTTCCACTTGCATCCACATCTACACTGCCAATCTGATAAACATTCCACATATCTATTCCGGCATGCACAAGCTTTGTCCAATAGAGTGTTTTTTGCGCTACAGAATATTTAGCAACATAAAGCTTTTGCCGAACATCAAACGTTCGTCCTCCATTGCTTTCCCGATACGCGACATACAGAAACTGCCGATCTGGTGAAAAAGCTGTGCCAATGACCTTATTGCTCGGGTCGTCCCAATAGCTGCTTCCTCCTGCTCCTCCCGCAGCTGGCGGCGCAATATTCGGATATTCTTCCAACAGCTGACCGGTCTCGATGTTATATAAACGCAGCGTGTCCCCTGAAGCATTTACGATCCCTTCTTCCAGAAAATAAGCCTGTTTCATCTGGCTCGGATGATATTGATAAAATACCCCTTTGAAAGTGATTCCGGGATGCACATACGTATGTTCAATCTGGCCTGTCCATATATCACGGATGGCAAACGCCCAGTTTTTAGACTCTGGCGGTTTGTAGCTGTAAACCCAATAATAGCCCGCTTCGGTCATCACCGTCGTTTTGTAGCCAGCATAAATTTGGCCGATACTGCCCTCCCATGCCGGCAGCGGCTTCACATTTTCCGCTAAATTATAGCTTCCATTAAAATCTGCCCATAGAGCATTGCGAGTCGTTAGATTAACTCCATTTGATTTCCAGCTTGCCTTATTCGTCGTCCCCCCTTCATATGGTGTCTTATTGACCCATGAGCGCAAAATCGAATCCGGAGAGTAGAAGGTGACTGGCGGACCGCTGCTCTCCCCCTGATCCGGCTGCTGGGTCAGGCCAATCGCTGTAAAATCAACACTTGGCGCACGATTAATAATGTCCGTTTCCACAATAGCAGACTGCGCCAACAAGCCATAATCCTCCGTAACCGTTGCACGGTATTGGCGCTTGCCGACTGTCGTATATTTTACGCTGTACGTGTCCTTGTACGTACCGCTATATAACGTGCGCCAGGATTCCTCGTTAAAATTGCCGTCATTGTCAGCATCGTATCGTTCTTCCAGCATAAGACGCTCCAGCTTGTCGCCATCTAGGCTGCTCGCATCAATATAAATCATATTTTCGTTATGACGCACGCCTTGTTCGGAAGCGGAAAGCTCCACTACTGGCGGCTGATCAGGTACAACCTCCAATGGATAGGCTGCCCATTCACTCTCTCTTCCTTGAGAATCATGAACCTTTCCCTGAAGGGTATAGGCTCCAAGCTGATCCGGTGCTTTAGCAGGCCATACACCAAGCGTATAGGAACCACTATCATTTTTCTTATAGCGAATTTCCGACTTGTTGAAATCAATAGTCACTCCCCGCTCCGACAACGGTGTAAAGGAGTTATTCAGATGATGAAGCTGCGGGAACGGTCTGCCCTGAATCCAACGCGTCACACCAGAAATGATGGCAACCGGTTTTGGATCATTGACATAAAGCAGCGCCGTATCTGATTGGCTTTCAAAATCGTTAGATACATTCAGCGTAGCCTTATAAACGCCCGGTTCATTAAATGTGACCACGGGATGAGAGAAATCTCTTTGATCAAAATTAAAATTGTCTAAATTTTCAGTTAATTCCCATGAATAATCGGTATAACCTCGGGCTGTCGCCGATAAAGTTGCCTGGTCGCCGGTGAAAATAGAGGTTGGACTCCAGTTGGCATTTACTTCGAGTATCGGTCTTGGTGCTGGTGTCGGCTCGGTTACTCCATTAGTAGCTGTAGCAGTTGGCGTAGTCGTTCCCGGCTTGGTAATGGTACTCGTGCATTCAATGGCCTGCTCCGCTGTCGTTCCATCCGTGAACGTGACTATTGCTCGCATGACGAATGTCTCGGTATAGCTGTCTCGGCCAGCCAACTGGGCTTTCGGTATTGTAAATGCAAATTTATAACTGATCGTATCCAAAACCTGAGCAATGGTCTGCGTTTGATATTGGGTTCCATCTTCAAGGCGGGCGAATACTTTCCAGTTTTTTATTTTGAGCGAGCCTCGCTGCTTTAGGTTTGCTGTAATTGTTGAGTTTACCGTAACATCTCTGTCTGCGAAGCTAACGGTTGATGGATCAGCTTTGCAGGTGCAGTCGAGGTAGGGCTGGTCTATTGGAGGGATTGGCTCGAGTGTAAGTCGAACTTCACCAGAATATAAGTAGGTGTTAGCTTTCCAGTTTGTGTAAGTATCAAGGGTATAAGCAGCACTTTTTGCATAACCCGTTCTTGTTGCTGTGGTGTTTAGCAATTGATTATCGATTTCAGCAAGAGTTGCTATTTCCAAATAACCTCTATTTGCTGTTCCACTTTCCTTTCCTGTTTTTAACACTTTAACAAATTTACTATTATCTACTGGATCTGCTCTGACTAAATCAACTGAGTTAGATTTTAACTTACTAAATCCAACGTTCTCACTAGTTTCTTTATAAATATAGGTGGACGGACCAGAAAATCCATCACTTATAGCTAATACCCAGCCCGCACTGTCAATTGCAACTTTTACGGGGAGGCTATTTCCATAAATATCTTTTCTCATCTTACCAGGGCATTCAGCAATACCGTTGACCCAGCAATCCGAGTCTGCTGGAGGAGATACGAAGTATTCAACATTGTTATTCGCTGAGAAATACCATTGCTTTCCGTTTATAGTTCTGTTGAGAGCGAAATACATGCGTGATGTATAACCTTTATTTTCCACTTCTATAAGCGCGCCCGGGAATTCAGGAATTGTTATTTTACCATTCGTAGGCGTGCCTGCTCCCATTTTTCCTTTGTTCGCAAGAACTATACTATTCCCTGAAGTTGTTGCTTGTTTCCATATCTCATAGTTCTTGATTTGATATCCGTTCGGGATCGCAGAACTCAGATTAATTTGTAATTCTTTCACCATTGCAGATGAGCTGAATTTTTCTGCCGCAGAGAATGGGATTTGAATCGTTTTTGATATTGTAGTCGCTGCAGAAATAGTAGAAGGTTGAAAAGAGAATCCGGACAAAACAATTGCGAAAATCAGTAGTATTACAATTGTAGACTTCCAGTTTATTTTCCGTACCATATGTCCTTCACCTCAGTCAAGTAAAATTGTGAGTTTTTATTCATTTGCGAACCGTAGCGTTCTAAATGAATTGGTAGTGCTCCATATTTTTCAATCTGTTCATTAATAAATTTTTTGCTGATGAAATCAAGTCTGTAATTATGTCCACTAGCATCCTTTTTTTCAAACCTTAAAGCAGTTTTGTTTAGGTATAGGCCATGACGATCTTTCAAAGAACCGTCATCATAAATATATTTTCTGTCTAAATAAACGCTGCCACCGTTACCTTCGGTGTACATATAAAACGAGGATTGCACCAACTGCCATTTAGAAGAGTCAACGATTAAATTTTTACCTGTGAGTTTATAAGCAAAGACATATCCAGCATTTTCTTTAGCTGTATTGCTATTGAGAATAAATTCTGCTCCTTTTAAATACTCAGCATAATACCCTTCTTTATCTGACGGATCAAGAACCAGCAATTGATCAATTATCACATCATACGTTTTATCAATATTTACTCTATGCGGAAATTTAACTAGGTCATCTTGCCCGAACATAGTAATCATATTATGTCTATGCCACTTGACTTCCGCCGCTGTTGAAGCCCCCTGATCCACCGACAGCTTCCCGCCACCCGCGAGTTTCAGCAGGCGTGTGACGATAACGGCTGCTTGTGCCCGAGTAGTGGTCCCATCTGGGTCAATCGTTTCCGCCTTGGCACCTGTGCGGGACAGCAAGCCTGCGTTCACGGCGCGGAACATCAGCTCATCCGCCGTCAGCTTTGCGCCGCGGTACTCAGTATTTGCTCCGCGTATGGCGAGCTTAGCCATTTCCACGCGCGTTACCGCCTTGCCCAGATCACCCGTGAAATCGCCAGCAGCATAGATTTTCGCATCAGTCAGCGCCCTCTGATAGCCTGTATACCATGGCTTGCCCGCAGGAGCAGCCGCAGCCTCTACCTTCGTCGTCAGTGCAATGACCTTTAGCAGCTCCGCACGCGTAATCGGATTTTGCGGCTTAAACGTTTGATCCGGATACCCGTTCAAAATACCCGCCTTCACCGCAGCTTCAATCGATTCCTTCGCCCAATGTCCTGAGATATCTTTAAACACAGGAGCAGCCGCTTGAGCCATTTTAGAATCTACCGACGTTAACGACAACGTAGACATTACCGCCACCAACACTAGCAATACAATAGAGCCCTTCCACCATTGCGATCCCATTTTCCCCATCTTATTCAGCCTTCTTCCAATTAGATTAGTTTGAATAAATAATAATGGCCAAGCTCTTGCCGGCCTCGCTTTTGTCCATTATGATTTTCTTTCCGTTGTAGGTTTTCAGCAGTCTAGCCTCCAACGCTTTTCCAGCATCCAGCTTAACCACATCCCCATAAGCCGCATCCGCAGATTCCCCCACATAACGGGCCAATAGCTCTATTAACAACTGTTTATGTACAATGGGCTTCGCATATAGCCATATTGTCGTTGCTTTTTTCCTGCTGTCATATTCCAACGTTATTTTGTAATCGGCGGGTTTTCCGTTGCCTTCATGATTAAGCAGCACCGTTTGCCCACTAACCATCACATCGCCCGAAAAGCTTTCGAGTGACACAACCAACTGCTTCAGCTCCCCAGTCGTTACGTAAGTTGGCTGTTCCGTCAAGCCCGCAACACGAGCCTGCGCTGACTGCCAATTCAGCAATCGATTAATGACCACAATCGCTTCCGCACGCGTCAGCTTGCGGTCCATCCCGATCCTGCCGGCAGCATCACCCTTCATCAGGCCAAGCTGCTTGGACATATAGACATAACCTTTAGCACGTCCTGCCCTGTCCTCACCCGCCGCCCGAACGAAGAGCCTCGCCGCTTCTCCGCGCGTAATCGCTTGATTCGGCCTAAACTTTCCTGAATCATATTCCGTCATTTTTAATAAGCTCAGCTTCAACCCAACTGCCATATAAGGGCGAAACCATCCTCTGTCATCCACGAAAGGCGTATCTATATTGGTCACCTCAAGCTGCTGAGCTTTTATAACTACGGCAAGCAGCTCTGCTCGTGTAGCTGGCTTATTCGGTCGAAATGTACCGTCCGCATAGCCGCTCGCATAACCAGACTTTACTGCCTGCTCCACAGGAATACGCGCCCAATGGCCCTCCATATCGTTTAGCCGCTGCCTCGCTTCTGCCGCCTGGGCATGCAAAACCGGATTAAAGGCAAGCGCCACAACGACCGTTAACATAAATTGATTTTTCTTCATGCGGGGACTCCTTCATAGGTATAATGGCACAGCCCATCCCCCCATAAAGCGCAAAAAAGCACGCAAAAAACCCGGGAGGATTTAAGCGTGCTTCGCTTCATAATTATTTTATACTTTACCCTATTTTATAAAATATTGTCAATCCATTTTTTAGCTTATTTTGTCACAATAACTCATAATACCCTTCATCATTATCCTAAATCCGCCGAATTACCCCATGTATATCTAATTTTCTATGATCAACAGTCGATATACGATCCACTTCACGCTCATCGCTCATTTTAAACAACTCGCTACTATGCCCGTTTTTTCATAATCTCATTAATCGTATATGCCATAAGATATCTCTCACCGCCTATTGAGTGTTAGATTAATATATTTCACAACCCAAACTTTAAAATGAAAGCGATTACAAAAAGTCGGATTTGAACATGTTAGATGTCGTTATCGTCGTAGTTGCATCGGAACTGACTTCTTATAATGAAAAGGCATCATAAAGGAGGGCTGTGACAAAATACCGGGCATCATAGAACAAACGATCAGGTATGACGGTATGACGGTAAATGACAACAGAGAGGATGATTGTACAAATGGGGAAGGTCAGACAATTGAGCGTCGTTGCTTTGCTGCTCGCCGTTTTATTCGGAAGCATGCCGCTTTACAGCTACGCAAGCACAGCGGTACCCGCCGCAGCAGCTGTATCCACCGAAATTCAGTCACTAATGGATCAAGGCATCATTAAAGGCAATGGCAAAGCACTCAGCGAAAAATATTGGAGCAAGCAGGCGACCCGCGCACAAGCAGCGACGCTGTTTCTTCGTTTGAAAGGCTTAGAGAAAGAAGCACTTAGCTATTCGGGAAGCAATTCCTTCCCTGATGCGGCGAAAGCAGGCAAAGTACTTCAGCCGCTGGTGAACTATTTGAAAGCCCATCCGCATCTCGGATGGCTGGCAGATAAGGATGGCCTTTTCGCCCCGCAGCAGGCTGTCACGGCGCAGGAATATGCCCGAGTGCTGCTGAAGGCGCTTGGCTATGAAGCTGGCGTTGACTATAAAGAAGCCGATGTGCTGGCGTTTGCAGCCAAGCAAGGGCTCGCCGCATTGAAAAAAGGCGGCAAGCTGACCAATCACCAGCTTGCATCCGCAACGGCGCAAGCGCTGAAAACAACGCATAAAAGCAGCGGCGAAACGCTGGCAGCTCTTATAAAAAAACAAGCGGCACAAGCCCCTTTCACTGCCGATGTGACACAGCAGACCGCCTATGGCGCAATTAAAGGTGCCAAGGATGAAGCGAGCAGCACGCTCAGCTGGCTCGGCGTGCCTTATGCGAAGGCGCCGGTCGGCGAGCTTCGCTGGAAAGCGCCGCAAGCGCCAGCAGAATGGACAAGCACGCTCGAGACGACCGCTTTCGCTGCGAATTGTACCCAGCTCGCAGCTGGCAAGGCGGCAGGCAGCGAAGACTGCCTGTATTTGAACATTTGGCGGCCGGCTGACAGCAGCACAAGCCTGCCCGTTCTCGTCTTCGCGCATGGTGGCGGCAATATGACCGGCTCCGGCAAAGATTTCAAAGGCGACCTGCTTGCCGAAGCGACGAACAGCATCGTCGTATCGATCAACTATCGCCTCGGTGCGCTCGGCTTCTTCCATCACCCTTCACTAGCAACAGGCGATGCGGTTCAGGATTCGGGCAACTACGGCCTGCTGGATATTTTCCAGGCGCTGAAATGGGTACAAGGCAACATTGGCGGATTCGGCGGAGACGCTGCCAATGTGACGCTTTCCGGCCAATCGGCCGGCGGCCGCGATGTCATGGCGGCCGTCATCTCTCCACTGAGCCAAGGGCTGTTTCAGAAAGCCATTGTGCTCAGCGGCGGCATGACGACCGCGCCTACGGCGGACGGCGACGCCAAGGTGAATAGCGTGCTGGCGAAGCTGGCCGCTGCGGATGGCACAGCCGCCGATGAAGCGGCGGCTGCCAAGTGGGTAGCTGGCCAAACAGCCGAGCAGCTCGCGGCATATTTGCGCAAGCAGCCTGCTGCGGATCTCGTGCAGCAGTTCGGTGGAACGGCCATCCGCATGGCGCCGTTCCCGCATTTATTCAGCGATGGCACGGTGCTGCCAGCGGAAGGCTTTGACGTATTAAAGAGCGGCAAATATGCGCAGCTTCCGATGATTTTGGGCAGCACAGCGACGGAGTTTTCCGCTTTCGCTTTGAGTGATCCCGCCTTCGCCGCTGGCTTCGCAGACGGCAGTCTGCTGAAGGACCCCGTGAAGGGGCCGCAATATGCAGCCGCCATCAAATATGGTAGCGAGCTGTATTCCGGCTTCAACGCGGAGCGTGCAGCCGAGGTACTGACGGCACGTTCCGGTCAGCCAGCCGTTTATGCGTACCGTTTCGCCTGGGGCACACAGGATGGTGTCATTTCGAGCAGCCTGCAGCAATTGATCGGCGCAACGCACGGCGCGGACATGGATTTCATTCTCGGACGCAAAGCCGGCATTGCCGCCTATTTCCCTGACGGCTACTTCTCGGAGCAAAATGAGCCAGGACGGAGTGAGCTCACAACAGCCATTCATGGTTACTGGAAAAACTTCCTCTACACCGGCAATCCAAATGCCAGCTCTCTGCCAGCATGGACTCCGTGGACGGCTAAGGATGGCGCTAATCGCATTTTGCGTCTGGATGCTTCGAATGAGCATCAGACGATTCATATGTCGAATGAATATTACAAGAAAGCGGACGTGCTTTCCCGTATGGAACAGGAGCTTCCAGCGGACACCTTAAAGCTTCTGCAAGAAAGCGTATTGGCAGGAAGATTTTTCTGGTAAGCGGTATTCTCAGCGTTAGGCATGCATCTTAGCCTTGCATCGACATGCTTGCAACGATATAAAAAGCAAACAGCCCGGCAGTTGTCCTGAATGGACGCTGCCGGGCTGTTTTCATCGTCCAGATAAGTCGTAATCAGGTTGAACGCATAGCCTTCCAGAATCGTGCTGTAATAATGCTGCGTAACCGTCTTTTCACAAGCGTCAAGACCTCATTTTCGGCATATAAGACGCAATATTCCTAGAAAAATATATTTTCCACATCCATACTCGATTATATACCATGAATCTGAATATTCATTTTCTTATGGTAATTAACGATGCTCGCCTAAATTTTCAAATTCAATGCTATCGCTTTGAACTTTATATCCTGTGAAACCACCTCCTTCCGAAGGCGTTCTATTAGACACAAGAACCCAAGATTACATACAAAGCAAAATTTCCGAACTGAGGACGGTCTGTTTTAAATAATCGATGTTATCTAAGGTAAGCAAAACCACCACATGATCGAAACACAATCATGATCGTTTAAAAAATTGCAACATATTCCTCCTTACTCGGCTCAACTTCTTCAAAAATTCAGTATAGATACAAAAAATTTTTAAATATCCCAAAAATATTTGAACTACGTTAATACCTCGATGTACAAATAAATAATTAAATTCGGAACTTTTTTCTTCACCAAATAATATAAGTATGGTAATATTTTCTTTAGTCAGCTTAATTTAATTAATCATCATGAAGGAGTTGGGATATAATAACTAATTAAATGTGAGAATGAGATTTCAAATTATTAAGTAGAGTTATTTTACGATTATTACTATAAAACACAATTAGGAGATTGACTCAATGAAATTCAAATCAATTATTTCTTTTATCGTTCTTATTTCTATGCTAGTAGCATCAAGTTCAGTTTATGCAACAGCTCCAATAGTAAAAGAAAATATTATTCCTTCTCAGACTCAAGCAATTTATTCACAAGAAGGAGAATTAATTGCTCTCAGAACTTTGAACATACAATCTGATACAAAAATAAACAAAGAAGGAACATCAATCAAACTAACACAAACCATCCATTATGAATTTTCATCCCCAGAGTTCGAAGCGAAGTATAAGTCGGAATATGAAAACACAAACTATGTAGAACATTATTTTGTAAATAAAAATAATGAAATCTATCATGATGATGTTAAAATGACTGACGAAGAATTAAAACAAGAGATATCCATAACTCCAAATCCATCAGGCAATTTGAAGCTGTCTGCTCTTTCAAATGATGCTAATGGGATTCCAGCTATTTGTCACTACTATGGAGACTATTCTACATACACCATGGCATGCTACGATCGTATGAATTTTGAAAATGCTCCAGGAGGAAATAATATCAAGAAAACATCTTTTATTCAAAATGTATATGCTGTGCGTGCGATGAATACAATTGATATTTTCTATGGAGATTATAAAACATTTCAAGGTGCTAAGGTAGCATTCTCAAGCGCTGCCCTTACTGCGATATTTACAATTGAAACTGTTATACTTGCAATAGCTGCTGGTGGTGGAGCTGCTATTGCTGGAGTAACTGCCATAACATATTATAATATATGTAATGGAGATCTTGAAAAAGCATACGGTTATCTTAAACAAATTTAAATTTATATGCATACAATCCAATTGGATTGTATGCATTTGGAGGTTATATGCTTAATACACTGCTAATTATAAGCTTAATATTTTGTATATTAATATTAATTTTATTGTTTTATAGAATGAATAAATATAAAATGAGTAAATACAATCGAGAAAATATTGGAATAAGCATTATTGGCATGATTTTATCTTTTTTTTATATTATCAACAATAATGGGAACCGTTTAAGCATAATTTTCATCCCTATATTCACTCTATTCTTTGCATTATTAATTTTACATTTAAAAAAAGTATTAAAAAAATAGACTTTATTCCTTATTACCAAAATTGCGATTAAATTATTCCCATTTTATTAATATGATCTTGTTAATTCACTCTTTCTTTGAACGCCCTTTACCCTGGAAGATTTATTTATAATCGTGTTTTCTGAAAAACACCCCTGAGACCCAGCAAACTGTGTCGTCTGCTCCATGCTTCATTTCTCTGAAATGGATATAATCGTAGTTAATAGAACTACTCCGTATACAGTAATCAAGGAGCTGAGAAGCATGCAAATTCACGTCCTTCTGAAAATTGAAAGTCAGTTTCAAAGTCTGCTCAGCAATCCGTGTTGCCAAACAGTTCAATTATATATTTGAAACTGTTTATTATTTCCTGGAAATTCCACAACCAGGCGTAGGCTCCGTTTCTATTTTAAACGGAGCCTACGCCTTCGATATTTTGAAGCAAGCCTTCTCCTATTTCATATTTGTCGGAGTGTTCCCATACATCTATACGTTATAAATGTTGACCAGTTCTGTTAAGTACAGTGGTCCTGTATATTTTAAAGGCCGTACTTTAAATAGCTCTCGCATTTCCAGCATTGAATCTTGCTAACCATCATCAATTTTCCTCTATTTTCCGATATAATGAACAAGAAGCCAGCAATCCTCGTTATCACTTCATCAGGGCGCTTCAGAAAGGAGCTTCATAATGACTATCGACGTTTTGGAACGGAATAACGTAAAGGTAATGGGTACTGGCAGCAAAACGATTGTTTTTGCTCATGGCTTTGGATGCGATCAGGATATGTGGCGTTATTTGGTTCCTAGCTTTGTAGACAACTATCGCATTGTATTGTTTGATTATGTAGGCTCTGGAAAATCGCAAATTCACAATTATGATTCACAAAAATATAATGACCTAGAGGGCTACGCCCAGGATGTGCTGGATGTGATGGAAACGCTGGATTTGCGAGATGCTATTTTCGTCGGCCATTCGGTTAGCAGCATGATTGGCATGCTCGCTTCCATTCATGAGTCCAAATATTTCGAGCGTATTGTCATGCTTGGGCCTTCCCCGCGCTATGTGAACGATCTTCCGGATTATTACGGAGGCTTCGACAAACGAGATATAGAAGAATTGCTTTCGATGATGGAAATGAATTTTATTGGTTGGGCCAGCTACTTGGCACCCATTGTCATGCAAAATAACGAGCGCAAGGAATTAAGCGAGGAACTGGAAAAAAGCTTTTGCTCCCGAGACCCGCATATTGCGAGGCAGTTTGCAGAAGTCACTTTTTTCTCGGATTGCCGAATCAGCCTTCAGCATGCATCTGTGCCTACACTGATTCTACAATGCACCGACGATAGTATCGCTCCGGTGGAAGTAGGCCATTATTTGCATGCCCATCTCAAAAACAGCGTCCTTCGGCAGATGACGGCGACCGGACATTATCCGCATTTAAGTCAGCCTGAAGAAACGAGCCAGATGATTAAAGAATATTTAGCCAGTGTGTAATAGGCAAGGTGAACCGGTTCATATCCTTTTCTATATATAAAGAAAGGCAGCCCTTATATGGATACTCAATTAGATAAAGCTCCCTGCGGATATTTCTCGATTTCGGACGCAGGCTTGATTCAATCGATTAATCAGACTTTATTGGACATGCTGCACTATGAGCGCGATGAGCTGCTTGGTCAGCATATTCACTCCACCATGTCGGTGACGAACAAAATGTTTTTTCAAACGTATTTTTATCCGTACATTCAATTGTATGGGCATGTCGATGAAATGTACTTTTCTTTTCGGACGAGCAGCCATGAAGATGTGCCTGTATTGCTAAACGGGGTCAGGCAGGAGCGTGATGGAGTCACATCCATTGACTGCGTTGTCTTAATGATGCGCAAGCGAATCGAGCACGAGAAGGATATTTTACAAACAAAAACCAAGCTTGAAGAGTTGTATCAGGCGACCAATGAAGCCAATGGAAAGCTCGAGCTCCTGCATGCGGAATAGGAGCTTAAACAGCAGGAACTGCTAGGGATTAACCATCGTCTGGAAACGATGGCCTCCACGGATGCACTAACCGGGCTTAAAAATCGGCGTTTTTTCCAAGATAGCCTGCTGGCACAGCTTGCCTTGTTCCAAGAAACACAGCAGCCCTTCTCGCTGCTCATTATTGATATCGACCATTTCAAAAAGATTAACGACACGTATGGACATCCGGTCGGCGATCTAGTCCTGACTAACCTTGCCCGCTTGCTGCAAACGATGTCACGGGAGAGAGATATCGCCGCCCGCTATGGGGGCGAGGAATTTGTCATCATTCTTTCCGGCGCCAATCAGGAAAAAGCGATCGTTGCCGCAGAACGATATTGCACGACGATAGCTTCTACGGATTGGGGCGAGCACAGTATTACAGTCAGCATTGGCGCAGCAACCGTTACGACCAGTGATACCGACCAAACGCTGATTCATAAAGCCGATACTGCTCTCTATGCTTCAAAGACGGCCGGAAGAAACCGCATTACTCATGCTGACCATTTAGTGAACAGCAAATAGCAAATAGCAAGTAACAAGTAGCATGTAGTAGGGTAGATATGCCCCAAGTGAAAGAAGAAGCCACCTGCGCTGCGAGGCGAAGACGGCTTCTTCTTTTGTTATATTTCACACTTACTAGCTTGCCGAAATACGAGCAAATCGCCAGCTAAATCGTGCAGCAGTTTCGTTACCCCTATTAAGCTTTCGCCTCAACCGCCACCCACAGCTCGTTGCGGTTTTCTTCTGGCGGCAAATAACATTCGATAGCTGGCAAATTAGCCAGCCCGTAGGCCGAGGTAGGCAGCCATTCCGTATACAGCCTCTTCCAAATACCGCCCAGTTGATCTGGCCCGCCCTCCACTTCAAATACCACCCATGACGAAGGCGAAAACTCGCGGCGGACCATAGCCTCAGGAGCCTCTTGCTCCGTTTCAATCGCTAAAATGTAGTTTAAAAACTCGTTTTGCCCGTGCCCTCCATCAGCGCATACGCCAAGTATGCCGCGGATACCGGGCTCGGTCGCGCGAATCGTCCAAAGCTTTTCAAACAGTCCAGCCTGTGCTGCCTCAGCCCATAAACGCGGTACCGTCTCAAACACCTCGCTATTGCGCACCTGCTCGGAAATACCGACGACGGAAAATGCGCCAAGCTCCTCGATTCGATAATTCATAGCTGCTGCTCCTTTTATTGAAATTTGAAAGGATAGGCGCGGATAGGCCTTCAGCTTCGTTCCGGCACTTCTTGCAGCAGTCGGTGTTGTACCATGCAGCTGCTGAAAGGCGCGGGCGAACGCTTCAGGAGAATCGTAGCCATATTTGAGCGCCACATCAATGACCTTTACCGTGCTGTTTTGCAGTTCAAATGCCGCCAGACTGAGCCGTCGCCTGCGAATGTATTCCGATAACGACACCTCCATAATATACGGAAACATCCGCTGAAAATGATAGAGCGAACATCCAGCAATATGGGCGGCTTCCGCATAATCAATCTCATCAGTCAAATGATCTTCAATATAGCCAATGGCTGCATTCATTTGTAATACCCAATCCATAACCCAGTCCTCCTCTGCTCATTACTATACCTAAAATAACATAGAACAGCCTTGCATTCTCTGCACAAGAATGCAAGGCTCCTCCCTTGTAACCTATTATACCTCGCGCCTCAGTGATGGGCTGCTCACCTCTGAGCTCTTCCCGCCTATTACGGACTGCCATAACATATAGCACCCAGCTCCGATAGAGAGCAAGAAGAAGAACAAAGCGAGCAGCGGTAGCGGCGACAACTCCAGCATGGCACCACCGATCCAAGTTTGCCAGCCAACTTCCAGCAGGCCAATAATATAGGCTATTCCCGCCACATGTACCCACTTGCGGCGATCTTGGGGACGCAGCATTGTGCGCTCCGACAGCCATGCGACAAGCGGTACAGCTTGGATAGCATGAAAGCCTAACCCATGAAGCCAGATAATATTCCCATTTCCTCCTGTCAGACGGCTCTCCGTAATGGAAATCCAAATGCCTGCGGCGAAGGAAAGCAATACCGCCACCATTGCGTAGCGGATCGCGAGCACAAGCTCCGGTCTTAGCTGATACGATCTGCTGCGGAAGAAAGCAACCGCCAGCACGCAATAAAACACGATCAGCAGCATGGCCACGAAGCCAAAACCGGCCGCGACAGCTATATCAAAAGCTGTACCGCCTTCTGCAAAACGCGGATTCATGCCGCGCATATTTTGCACATTTTCAGCGAAATACGAATATAGGGAGAGGATCACATAAGACCAGCGAAAAATCGCCTTGCCCCTTCCACTCATAGCAGACAAAGGCAATACCGCCGCCGTCGAGAGCAGAAAAATGCCCAATGCTGCATTAAAGGAAGCCGCTTTGCTTACATCCCCATTTGGCGCAACCTCGCCACCATAGAGCAGCATCCAGACCACACATACCGCTGCCAGCACAAAGCCAAGTATGCCTAGCGCCGCCAGCAGGCCTTCTCCCTGAAACAAGCGAACCTTTCTTGCTGGCCCCTCCCCTTGCAGGCCATCTTCCGTACCTAAATTCCGAATCATAATATCCCACCCATTCCCTATTAGCTTCTTTCCTTAACTTTAATGGAATGGACAGGGTAACCGGAACGGACCTTTAACCAGTATTTCACAGGACGGAAAGCCGATTTTGACTCAGACCCCGGACGGAGAGACATCAGCTCCTTCGCATGGCTCGCAGACAATCCTATGATGCTTTGACCTTTAAGAGCATTCATTAATTCCACAACAAGCATCGCCAAATCGGACGGCGTCGTCCAAAGCCCGACTCATATTCCACCCTAATAGGCTCTTTACAATAAGACGTCTTCCCCTCTAACAACTCCGCCATTGATGAAAAAAGCGCCTTGGAATGGAGCTCGCCAAAACTTCCTTCAGGATCAACAATGCCGGCTTGATGGCAAAGCAATGCCCTAAGCGTAACTTTGCTGCTAGCAGTCCATGGATGAACCGGAACCTTCCATGAAGCAAGGCTATCATTTACATCCTCATCTAATGAGAGAAGACCATCCTCGACTAATTTCATAGCGAGCATGGACGTTAGAAACTTGCTAATGGAGCATGCGTTGAAAATTGTATCGTTATTCACCAGATGCGAGGCTGCTTGTTCCAGAACACCAAAACTCTCTGCCGCACTCAGCTGTCCATACCGAATAAAAGCAGTACTCAAACCTGCCACCCCACAATGCTCCATACGTTCAACCACATTAATATTTAACGGCATATTCTGCATTAGCCCTCTCTCATTCCAATTCAATCTATTTTACTCCAATCCTCCCTCCACAATATAGAACATACATTCCTATATCTCCACTATTAATTATAAGCTTTAACCTGCTCCCTTTAAAAACAAAAATGCCGAATGGATAAGCTCCATTCGACATTCATTCCCCTTTGGCCTTACTTTATTAATTCAGCCTGCAACCATTCAAGACGAAATCTGCCAGCCTGCCGTCTGCTGCTGCAGCTTCCACAGACGTGCATACAGGCGGTCTGCGACCAATAGCTCCACATGCTGGCCCTGCTCAACGATTCGGCCTTGATCCAGCACAATAATCTGGTCGGCATTCATGACCGTTTTCAGCCGATGGGCGATCGCGATAACGGTACGCCCTTTAATGAGGCGGTCGATCGCCTGCTGAATATCGGCTTCATTTTCAGGATCGAGGGAAGCCGTCGCTTCATCCAGCAGCACAATTGGAGCATCTTTCAATATCGCCCGCGCAATGGAAATCCGCTGCTTCTCCCCGCCGGATAATGTACTCCCGCTTTCTCCAACCAGCGTTTCATAGCCCAGCGGCAGCTTCATAATAAAATCATGGCAGCACGCCTGACGGGCTGCTTGCTCCACTTCATGCTGGGTGGCCCCGGCTTTGCCGACACGTATGTTATTCGCGATTGTATCCTGGAACAAATACACATCCTGAAACACCATAGATACTTTGCGCAGCAGTGCCTCCGGGTTCATCTCCCGAATATTTTCCCCGCTGAGCAGCACCTGCCCCTCGCTAGGATCGTAGAAACGGGCAATCAACCGCAGCACGGTGCTTTTGCCACTGCCCGAAGGACCGACCAGCGCGGTGAAGGAGCCTGACGGCAAGCTTAAGCTCGCCTGTTGAATAACGGCATGCTCATTGTAGCCGAACGTGACATTGTCGAAGACAAGATCATGCCCAGCAGGCGGCTGCTTCTCTCCCGACATGACAGG
This sequence comes from Paenibacillus sp. R-74696, assembly GCF_055814915.1. Lineage (NCBI taxonomy): Bacteria > Bacillati > Bacillota > Bacilli > Caryophanales > Paenibacillaceae > Paenibacillus > Paenibacillus sp. R-74696. Next base: position 85,304 of record NZ_JBPULM010000029.1, on the reverse strand, counting down.
CTCCCCCAGCAGCTCGATGATTCGTTTTCCCGCCTGCTCATTATAACGAAACTCTGCATAGCTGGTCAGCGCAGTCGTCAACGGATCATAAATCCTCGTGCCTATAAGCAAGAAGGTTACGAACGTAATCAAATCCAGACTGCCGCCGAGCAGCAAATGGACTCCGATGATGGCCATGAGCGTCAAACCTGCCCGCAGTAGAGCAACCGCGCTTAACACGACTGGCCCCAATATCCCTTCAATGCGAATGCTGTGCTGCATGAGGTCTTTAAACGACTGCTCCAGCCGGACGAAGCGATCACCCGTCAAATTAAACGCCTTAATGACCTGTATCCCGTTTAAATATTCCTGCAAGCGGTTGGAGGCGTTAATTTTCGCCCGCATATGATTCGCGCCAAGCTTGCGGGTGAGGCTGCTCGTTGCGAGCACGATTAAAATGGTAAAAGGCAGAGTCGCAAACAAGGCAAGCGCAAGCCGCCAATCGAGCAGCGAAAGTCCCAGCAGAGCCAAAATTGGCGTCAGCGCTGCCGCAAACAGCTGCGGTGCAACATGGGAAATACCATGCTCAACGAGCGCAAAATCACCCATCATCATATTGGCGAGGTCGCCGGGATCACGTTTATTCAAATAGCCAAGCGACAGCTTGCGAAGATGCTCCGCAAGCCGGCTTCTCCCCTCTACCGCCGTCGTATAGGCACCGCGATATTGCGCTCGATAAGCGGGAATTTCACTTATAAAGAGCAGTACCATGGCTCCCGCCATGCTGGCGCAAATCCACCATAGCCGCGTTATATCGAGTGAGGCAGCCGGATCGGCAAAGGAGGTGAAAATAATTTTGGCTACCTCCACCAGCAGCACAAACGGGATAATCGCAACCAAGTTGGAAAGCACGGTATAGGCAATCGGCTTCCATAATGCTTTGGGACTACCTGCTGTTATATTGCGCATCATTCCCATGTTGTTTCTCTGCCTCCTTTCCTAATCCGATTCGCCAGCCCGTCGCTGCCGTATATGCATCCCATAATTTCGCATAAAGCCCGCGGGCTGCAAGCAGCTTCTCGTGTTTCCCTCGTTCCACAATGCGCCCGTTGTCCATGACAATTATTTGGGCCGCATCGCGAATTGTAGATAGACGGTGGGCAATGACAATAACCGTCTTCCCCTTCGTCAGCTCCTTTAAGGCGAGCTGCATTTCGAATTCATTTTCAGGATCGGCAAAAGCTGTCGCTTCATCGAGCACAAGGATCGGAGCATTTTTCAAAATCGCCCTTGCTACTGCAATCCGCTGCTCCTCGCCGCCGGACAAATAGACGCCACCCTCGCCAATCAACGTATCGTAGCCGTGTGAAAGCTGGCTAATAAATGTATGGCACTGTGCCGCTTTGGCTGCCGCGTATACCGCTTCTCGAGAAGCATTTGGCACGCCAATCGCAATGTTGTTGTAGACGGTATCGTAAAATAGGAACGTCTGCTGGAAAACAAACGCTACCGTATTCATCAGCTCATCCGTAGCCATGTCGCGAATATCGACGCCGCCTATTTCAATAGAGCCCGACTGGGCATCCCAGAACCGCGGCAGCAGGCTCGCCACCGTCGATTTCCCTGCCCCGGAAGGACCGACAAGCGCGGTTACTTCCCCTTGCTGCGCCACGAAGCTGACTCCAGACAACACATACCCATCTTCGCGTTCCATTTCAGCTGCACGATTACTCTGCTTCTGACCCGCGTTCCTGTCCCTGTCCACGTTCTCAGCCATCTTGCCATAGGTGAAGGAAACATTATTAAAGGACACCTCATAGGTAGCAGGGCGCTTCGGATATTCCGGTTCCGGAATAGGCTTCTCTGCGAAGATCAGGTCGATCCGCACAACCCCTTCATTAATATCGCGCAGCGACGAGGCGATGTGCATGATTTTGAACATCGGTGCAGAAATGCCTGGCGACATAATGAGGAAAAAGAGCAGCATCGCGGCAAAAGCCACATTGCCGGGATCACGCTGGAGCAGAAATACGCCAACTGGCAGCAAGAAGGTGGCAAAGGAGCTGAGTATGACTTTGAAGGATAAAAAGCCGTACTGGAAATGATCGGTATATTTCACGCAAAAATCCCGGTATTTCACCATATCGTCGTAAAACTGACGGAAGGAAAATACCGTTTGTCCAAACACCTTCACAACGGGCATTCCCCGTACGTATTGAACAGCCGAGCCATTCAGCCGCTCCAGCGAATCGTAATATTGCTTCATGCTGTTTTGCGCCTTGGAGCCTGACATCATCAGCCCCTGCAAAATGAATCCGATCACAATCGGAATCAAGCAAGCCGCAGCAAGCCAAACGTTGAGCCAAAACATTGCAATGATCATCAGTATGGTCGTGACAGCCATATGAACGAGATCCGGCAGCTGATGGGCAACGAACGTTTCAACCTTTTCAACATTTTGATCCAGCGTCTTTTTAACCGCACCGGTAGATGTGCTGTTCAGCCAGCCGAGCGGCAGCTTTCCAATATGCGCGGACAGCTTCACTCGCAGCCCATACAATATCCGAAAAGCCGCAATATGCGAGGCCAGTCCTCCGCCATACATAAGAAGCAGGCTGCCCAGCAAGCCGCCCAAGGCCACCATGCTCCAGCGAACCATAAACCCGCCATCGGCAGCAAGCGGATTCGCCGCATGCTCCAGTAGTTCTTTTATAATAAAATAAACCGATACATACGGAACCAGCATGCAAACCGCGCTTATCGCTGAAAGTACCCCTGAAACAGCAAGCAGCCCGCGTCTTTCCCCCGCCAGCTCCAGCAGTCTTGCGATTCCCGTCTTATTAGCCGTTTTACCAGCTGTTTTTCCAGCCATTATAGCTTCCTCTCCTTCAAGCAAAAATCATTCCAAAGGGCCGTCTTACAGCCACGTCATTTTTTTATCGGCAGAAATACGGTTGCCCGGCGCTGGCTTCTGATCGAAATAACCTAAATACAGCATGCCGGCGATGCGCTCATCGCTGCGAAGCCCTAATGAGCTGCAGAAGGGCGTGCTTCCACATAACGTCTCATCAATCGACCAGACCATGCCGATGCCCTGCTCCCAGGCGCATAGCTGGAGGTTTTGTATCAATGCACAGGCCGCTGCAAAATCCTCATCGCGCTTCACCTTGCTTTTCTCCTCCTTCACGACAATGAACAAAATCGCAGGTATTTGCTGGACCTTGTCCTTGTACATTTGCTTAATTTTGCTCGGCATCAGCTTATAGCGCTTGAGCTCCGACAGCGAATCCACAATATGATCCGCCAGCCTCGCCTTCGACTCCATATCCGTTGCACAAATGAAGCGCCATGGCTCGCGCAGCTTATGATTTGGCGCCCACACCGCAATATTCATCAGCTTCAAAATCGTCTCCTGCGAAAGCGGCTGCGTATTAAACTTCCGAATCGTCCTTCTGTCTTTAATCAATTCCTGTATACTCAAGCGAAAAGCCTCCCTTAATGACGCTACTATTGAGAAACATTATCATCATTTATGAAAATCAACTACCTCTGGACGGATTATTCCTAACGGTGGACGGAGGAACAGTTAAATATCAGCCTCTTTATATTAAAAAAAGCCGAAGCCCCGTCCGCTATCGTCATTTCTAACGTTAGCGCCACCGTGGCTCCGGCCCTCCTATGCTTTTCAATCGGGTTGCCACTCACATGGAGCGGCTCTGCTGCCTGGCATATTCACTCGGATTAATGCCGAACGTTTTGCGAAACAGCGAGGCAAAGTGGCTCATATTCGTATACCCGACCATAATCGCCGCTTCGCTGACATTCATTCTCCCCTGCTCCAGCAGCTGCTTCGCCTCCCGCATCCGCTCCTCGCGAATATAGCCGAACACAGTTGTGCCGAACAGCTCCTTAAAGCCTGCTTTCAGCTTAAAATCATTCAGTCCCGTCTGGCGCGCCAGCTCCAGCAAGCCCGGCGGATTGGTGCGGTTGTGGTATAAAATATTTTTCGCCTGATGGAGCCGCTCCACATCTGCCGTCTTCAAGCGCGAAGCCGCCGACTCCAGCTCGCTCTTCTGCTCCAGCCCGTACCAAAATAGGGCAATCAGCTCAAAGGCTTTGCCTTCCAAATAATGCTGCCGGATTGGGCCAGTATACGGACAATTTTTCAACTGATCGAATACCTGCTTGATCTCCGGTGTCAGCTGCTGCTGCTCGCAATAAAACGTATCGCCAGCCTGCCAAGGGAAATACGAGAATAGATGCTTCCATATGCTAAAATCAATCCGCAGCTCCATATGAGCCAGCCGATCCGAATGCAATTGCTCGAAATGGATACGCGTATCGTGCAAATAAATCATTTGCGTCCCACCCGAGCCCATCGCCCGATCCCCGCGCCTGCCCTCAATCGACCAACAGCCGTTGCCGTGCTGCGTTAATGAAATTTCCAAATGCGGATACTGCACATCAATATGAAAAATATGATTTTCATGCAGCTTTACATCAATCGTATGCAGCTCCATGCCCGGCCGCAAGCGCGTGCGCTGCAAATAGCCATCTCCCCATTGTTCAGGAAGCTTAACCGTATCCGCAAGCTGCTCCACCGGAACGCCTAGCTCTGCGCCGATCCATTCATTATATAAAGATTCGATATGTTGGGCTTCCAACGTATGTTTCATCCTTATTTCCCCACCTTTATTGAGAAACGTTTTCAATTAGAATTGTATCAGTATCACGCCGGAATGAAAAGCTTTAAGTTGAATTGTACTCTTCAGCCAGCAATGATAGACTGGGTAGCAAATAAAAATACAGGTGGTTAACGATGAACCCCATTACCTATGAGCTGCTTGGAGCTTCCTTGCTTGCAGATAGCGGAACGACGAGCCCGTCCGTCCTTGCCTTTACGACCTTCCCGGCTATCATCGTTCCAACAGAAGCAATCGTTGTTGGGTCTGATAGCCATTCCTATCCGGTAGAGAAAGGCCAAGCGATTTTACTCCGGCAAACAGAAAATAAGCTTCATATCAGAAGGACCGGAGGCAAGCCATTCGAGCCGGTCTATGGCATTTCGTTCAACAGCTACCGGATGACGGAGCGTGGAAAAAGCCGCCTGGTCTATGAGCTAAGCAGCGAGCAGCTGCCTGAGCATGGGCAGCTGCTCGACTTTCCCCGCCAAGCTGCTGGTCTGCTGCATGAGATGCTGGAGGTGGTCAAGCTGACAGGATCTATTCAAAGTACGCCAAAGCTGCATCTGATGCTGCATGAGCTGCTGGATTTGCTTTTTGCCCGCGATTTGTACAGCAACCATTATTTAAAAAAGGATAAGCCTATTCATCAGGCGCTCGCTTATATGAAGCAGCATTACCGCTTGCCGCTCAGCCGTTCTTATTTGGCGAAAATGGCCGGCTTCAACGAAAGCTATTTCTCCTCGCTGTTTCGCAAGGAAACCGGCTGGAGCTTCGCTGAATATGTATATCGGCTGCGCATAGACGAGGCCAAGCGGCTGCTGCTGCTCACCAACGATAAAATGCAGGAAATCGCTTATAAAACCGGCTTTGCGGACGGCTCTTATTTAGGCAAGACGTTCCAAAAAATCGCTCATCTGTCGCCCAGCAGCTTTCGCAGCAGAAAGCATGCAACGCGCATCGTGGGCATGCAGTTTCTTGGAGCCCTGCTTGCTGTCGGCATTCAGCCGCTGGCGGCACCTCGCGAGGTGCTGCGTTCCTCGTTGCTGCTGCAGGGCCGGCTGACCGGCATCATGGAACTGGCGGACATCGAGCAGGTCGAGGAGCTTCGAACGCTTGCACCCGATTTAATTATTGCGCCTACTTACCATTACAACATGCCTCATATGCTCAAGGCTCTTGAACGCATCGCTCCCGTTATTATGCTGCCGTGGGGTGAGATGGACAAGCTGGAGGAAGTAAGAATGATCGGCAAGCTGCTTGGGCGTACAACGGAAGCCGAAAACTGGATATCCAGCTTGCAGCAGCAAGGAGCAGTTGCAAAGCGGCGACTCGCGCAGCATCTGGCTCCTGGTGATACGTTCGGCTTGTATGAGCTGAGATATGAGGACTCATGGATGATTCTTCATCCGCCTGTCCGCTCCGCCTTTATCCTTTATAAGCTGCTTGGACTAACGCCTCCCGCTGCTATCCAGAAGGAAGTTATTGAGGCGAACAGCCATCTGGCCTTAAAGGAACAGCATTTACTGCCTTATGCCGCCAAGCATATGTTTCTGATCGTAACAGCCGATGACACGGAGGCTTTCAGAAGCAAGCTGATGGAACGCAGCTTCTGGCAGCAGCTTGTGAATGAACAAGGCACCAAAATCCATCTGCTGAAGCTGCATGAATTTTGGATGGACGATGGTGTATCGCTGGAGAAACAACTGGATATTATGGTCGAGCTTCTTTTAGCCGAAGCAGCTGCAGCTCCGAAAACAGACGTATAAATCCAACAATTTTCCCAGCCAAATATCCAACTATATCACATCGACCTTTCTCTTCCGCTGCCGTTATAATAGATTTATCATCGCGAATGATAATCATTATTATTTTATCGGAGGATTATATGTATCAATTACATAAAGTTACGAAAATGTTTGTTTTACTTTTACTGGCGCTGTCCCTCGCTGCTTGCGGAAACTCGGCAGGCGGCAGCAATGGCAGCGGCAATGCCGTCACCTCGGAATCACCGTCGCCATCTCCATCCGCCTCTGCGGAGGCCGAAGCTTCTCCAGAGGCAATGACCCGTATCGTAAAAACGCTTCGGGGAGACGTTGAGGTTCCCGTTAACCCGCAGCGTATCGTAACAGACGGCTATTTGCCGGAGATGCTCGTCATGGGCCTTAAACCGGTCGGCTCCACCTCATGGGAGCTTGAGAACAAAGTTATCCAGGACCAAATTGACGGCATTGAAAGCACGGGCGAACGCAACCTTGAGAAAATACTCGACTTGAAGCCCGATATTATCGTAACGTGGACAGGCGACGAGAAAATTTTGGAGCAATACGACAAAATCGCCCCGACGGTTGCCTTGCCCTTCAGCACGTACACCGATATCCATGAGACACTGCGTTTCCTTGGCTCTGCAGTCGGCAAAGAAGCAGATGCCGAGCAGTGGCTCGCTGAATTTGATCAGCTTGTTGGACAAGAACGGGCGAAGCTTGCAGATATTATTAAACCTGAAGATACCTTCTCGCTCATGGGTGTCTTCGTCGTAGACAGCGGCTTCTACATTTATGGAGATGGCGGCTACCGCGGTGGCGAGGCGATCTATACGCACTTGAAGCTGACCCCTCCTGACAAGCAAAAGCAAGAAATGATCGGCAAGGAAGCCTATCGCCAAATTTCCTACGAGGTCATTGAAGACTATGCCGGCGATTATATTTTTCTCGACCAGGGAGACATGATTTCCGAGGTGTGGGGAAGCAACCAAGGACTATGGAAATCGCTGGCTGCCGTTAAAAATAACCATGTGTTCAATCTTGATCCTGAATTGTTCTGGGGAAATGATCCTGTTTCCTTGAAGCTGCAAATTCAGGAAATTGTCAAAATGCTCTCGGAGCAGGCTAACCAGGAGTAAGCCTCCTAGTGTCTAAAAATCAAGCAAGCCGCCGAAAATGCTTCGGCGGCTTTTCGTATGGAAAGCTTAATGCTGCTAATGATTAATTGCCTTTAGTAAGCCATTCCGCAAGCTCTTCAGTCTGAGCCAGTACCGCGAGCGGATCGTAGTACCACGAGCGCTCTTCTGGCCACACGTACAGCTTGCCATTTTTCACTGCCGGAAGGTTGCTCCAAATCGGATCTGCCTCAAAATCAGCCAGTGTCCAGTCGTTCGAGGTCATAACAATATAATCCCCAGCATATTCTGGAACGATCTCTGCCGAAAGCTCAGCCCACTGCTTTTCCATAATGACTTCTGCTACGTCGGTAGGCGGCTTGCGTCCAAGCGCTTGATACACCGGCTGGCCTCCACGTCCGAAATTATCTCCGTAGGCATAGGTCGACTTCTCCATATGCTCAAAAATGGAAAAGGTTGCGTCTGCCGGAATGGCCGCGTCCACCTTCGCCTTCGCTTCAGCAATGCGACGGTCAAATTCCTCCAGCCAAGTCTTTGCCTCTTGTTCTTTGCCCAGCACCTTCCCGAAATACGTCAGCTCTTCATGCGCGTTTTTGAGATCGCCATACGGAATATGGAGGGTAGGTGCAATTTTGCTGAGCAGATCGTAGTTTTCTCCATTGGCCGTAATAATCAAATCGGGAGCAAGAGCTGCAATTTTCTCGGCAGACGGCTTGCCATATTCCCCCGTATCATCAACACCGGTAAGCGCCTCTTTAAAATAATAGTTTTTCAGCGTTAATCCCGGCGCCCCGACTGGCACAACGTCTAGGGCAATCAAGCTTCCGAGGTATTCTTCAGCCACGATGCGCTTTGGCTGAGCGGGAATTTCAATATCGCCATTTACAGTAGAAATCGTTCTGACTGCGTTAGGATCATCGCTAGCTTCTGGTGTTGCTTCTGCAGCGCCGCCATTGCTTGCTTCACTCGATGCCTGCGCTGTCGCTTCACTCTCTGCATTCGCCTTGCTGTTCTCGTTCGACTCTGCTGCTGTACCGCATGCTGTAAAGATGCTTACACATAGCAGCAGCATAACTAGCATAGCAGCCATGCTGCGCTTATGATGTTGGCCTTGATTTTTCAAAAACACGTTTGAATCCCCCTCATTTTATATCGATAATCATTCTCAGTTACACTTTAACGTGTAAACGAACAAATGACTATGCCTTAAAATGATCTGGCACTATGCAAATTTGTGATGCGGCGCCAGTGCGCTGGCCAGCTCCCCCAGCTGCGCCTGCGAGGACAAAGGGTCATACCCGTAGAACAGCTCTGACTCCTTCAAGATATGCACACGCTTCTCGCGCACAGCGTCCAGCTTCCTCCAGCTTGCGGATTGAAACAAACGCTGCACCCGCTTCTTGTCATCAGCATAAGTTGGCAGCCCCGTTATAAAAATATGATCCGCCGGATAGGCGGCCAGCATCTCGATGCCGGTTTCAATGAAGCCTTTGGCGGAAATATTTTGCTCCACCAGCGGTGCTGGAAGGCGAAAGCCCATATCATCGTAAAGAATCTGACAGCCTCTTCCAAAGCTGCTGTTGAAGCAATACGCGGTATTGTGGCCGATTTCCCAGACGATTGCCGTCCCTCGGCTGCCCAGCTCCCGATCGAGCTGGCGATTAATGGAATAGATTCGCTCATCGTATTGCGCCAGCCATGCCTCCGCCTGCTGTCTGCGATCTACGATGCCAGCAATCAGCAAAAATTGCTCTCGCCAATTCATCGTTCGAACGGGCAGCTCGATGACTGGAGCAAGCGGCAGCAGCCGCCTATTCTCCTCTGCACCGCTGTAGTTGATAATAACATCTGGCTTAGCTGCTGCAATTGCCTCGTAAAACGTCAGCGGCGTATGCCCGTAGGGGTTAAAGCTCCCGTTCCCGCTTCCACTTCCGTTCTGGCGCACCCCCGGCTGCAAGCCTCCCCGCATCCCTTCCAGCCAGGACGTATATACGCCAAGCTCCGGAATAATGCCGAGCGCCATTAGGCTGGCGGTATGGTTCAAATTCAGCGAAACGAGCCGTTTGCTCTTGCGCAAGTAGGCGGTCGGAGACAAGCCAATGCCTTCCTTAAACTTGCGGCTGAGATAGATGCCCTCCTTGTAGCCAACCTCCTGCGCCAGCGTGCCAAGATCAGGGGCTGTACCCGCCAGCAAGCGCTGCTGCGCACTTCGTATGCGCAGCAGTGTCAAATGGGCATTGAATGTCCTGCCCGTATGCTTGCGGAACATTCGTGAAAAATGCTCTGGGCTGACCCCCGCACGGCTCGCCATCTGCTCCCGCGTTATATCTTCGCTGAAATGCTGCTCGATATAAGCCTCTGCTTGCTCCAGCCATGAGTTGGCGGGCTTTTGCCGGCTCGCCAGCTCCCTATGCAGCTCAGCAAGCAGCTCGGTAAACAGCTGTTGAACGCGAAAAGGCGAATGGGGATCATGTTGATTCCACACATTCGCCAGTTCGCTGGCAAGCCGCAGGATGACAGCTGGGCAGCGCTGCAGCGGAGCCGAATGCTCCAGCCCCGCTCCTGCTTCACCAGCAGCTGGAATACAGCTGTATTCCAGCAAAATGCCTCGCAATTCCGTTCGCGGCTCTATTTGCAGCTTAGGCAGCGAAGGGCCACTGAGCCATACGCTGCCCCTAGACAGCTCATGATAGTAGTTGTGAATATAAAGCGCGCCCTCCCCGCCCCATATGATGAGCATACGGTAGAGAGGAACCGCTTCTTCCTGATGTAAATCTTCTAGGCCTTGCGGAAGCTCCCGCAGCCGCACAGGCATATAGAAGCTATGCTGGGCTTGAGGCAGGCCGGCATTTGCCGAAGAGAACAGCATCATTTTTCACACCCTATCTAAGCTAATCTTCTTTCCTTCATTAAGCATCTTCTTCTTTAACGCCGAGAGCTAGATTTTTCTCCTTAAAACGGGAATTATGCGAGGATACGTAAGCAACCCCATCTGCCTTCGGGTCTATGAAAAGCTTCGCACTGTTGACCGCTAGCGCGGCATCCGTAAATGCTCCCGCAATCAGATTAAGCTTGCTGTCATAAGAAGCAAAGTCGCCTGCGGCGAAGATGCCTGGCAAATCCGTCTCCAGCTTCGGAGTTACATATACGCACCACTCATCCATGCCAATGCCCCAGTCTCTAATTCCGCTGAAATCGGATTTGAGCCCGTGGTTGACGATGACCGCGTCCACTTCCAGTTGCTCCGTTTCCTCCGTCTCCAAATGTCTCACCGTTACCTTGCTGATCGTGGTTCCGTCGCCGCTGTACAGCTGCGTAACCTCCCATGGCGTGCGAACATCGCAGGAGGAGGTTTTCATCTTAATGACATTTTTCTCGTGACCGCCAAAATACTCCCGGCGATGAATGACCGTCACCTGTTCAGCAATCGGCTCCAGCTCATTCGCCCAATCGACAGCCGAATTGCCGCCGCCGGAAATGAGCACCCGCTTGCCTCTGAAAGGCTCCAGCTCCTGCACCGTATAATGCAAATTGGATACCTCGTAGCGTTCGGCGCCTTCCAGCTCCAGCTTTGCCATCTTCAAGATGCCTCGGCCAATCGCCAAAATAACCGTACGTGTCCAATGCTTTTCCCCTGTAGAAGATTCAAGTATATAGGTGCCGTCCTCAAGCCTCTTCAAATCGCGAATTTGCTGCCCAAGCTCAATGGTCGGGTCAAAGGTTTGTGACTGCTGCTTGAGCTGTCCAATGAGCTTTTCGCATAAAATCGGAGTGACTCCACCTACATCCCAAATCATTTTTTCCGGGTAAATCAGCATACGTCCGCCCAGCTCTTCCTGAGCATCAATCACCTTCGTCTTCATGTCCCTCATCCCGCTATAGAAAGCAGCATATAGTCCTGCTGGACCGCCGCCAATAATCGTTACATCGTATAATTCCAGCTGTTCTGACACCATTGTTCCTCCCAAACCTTGAATTTGATATTCATTCTCACTATCTCCTTTATTGTAGCCTTCCTTTCTGGCAAAGAGCAATGGACAAAATAGAACAATCGTTTATACAAATCTAATAAGGTGTTGACTATTTTGGTCTTGGCGGTCACAGCAGCAGCTATTTCAACAGAAGCACGGGTTATGGCACAGCCGCGGACACAGGAGCCGCTAATGCTCTGCAAATGGCCATTTTGATGAGAGGATGCAGGCGATAACGGATTTCCTGTCCGCTTACGGTCTAAAATCGGAGCAAAATCCAGAATAGCGGAACGTCAGTCCTCACAAAATGGTATGAGCATCCATATATAGATGATCTCAGCAGCAAGCGCATGCTCCAACGATTCTCCAGCCGTGCAGCATCAGATGAAATTCACCTCAAATGATCGCTGCGCAAGGAACAGCAGACCAACTTCGGTTTGCAAACACATCCTAGATGAAAACAATACCTCGCCATGTTGATTTTTTGAAGTTTAGAGCCACAATATTAATAGTCTAATGTACAATAGAGTAGATGATATAAATCTAGAATGAGCTGCTTTTAGGAGGTAAAATGAACAACCCTTCATTTCGTATTGTTGGTGAACTTTCAAGCTTGGTATTAGCTATATTTCTAATAAGTAATGATTTCATCTTCCTCGGAGCGCTCATTATCGTAGGCATAATATCCGATTTCATCCTGCAGTTTGGGGTGAAGATGAAAGCTAGTTCGGTGGAAGCCCGTTCTTTATTATTCAAGAAAACAGGCCACTATTCTTATTTGTTTAGCTTAGGTTATATAGCCATTATGCTATTTTTGGTACAGTTCAAATATCTAAGCGCTGATCTTGCTTTATATTTCATTATTTTTGGCGTCATTCTTTCATTTCCTTTAATAGCGTTATTTCAAAAAAAATGAATTCTATCTACTCAAAAAGCCGCTTGAGGAATAAACCCCAAGCGGCCTGCTCTATTTTCACTCACTTATTCCGATTATCTATTAAGCCAATATTTCCTCAATTCGCTCCAAAACGTCAGCGCTAAGCTCTACGCCTGCCGCTTTGGCATTCTCTTCGACCTGTGCCGGGCGGCTGGCGCCCACAAGCGCACTGGACACATTCGGCTGGCGCAAAATCCAGGCCAGCGCCAGCTGTCCAACCGTCAGCTCCAGCTCGGCAGCAATTTTGCCCAGCTGCTGTACCTTGGCGATTTTTTCGTCGGTCACATTTTTGCGCATATTTTCAAGCTTGGCAGCCCGGCTGTCCGCCGGAAGCTCACTTACCGAGCTGTATTTGCCCGTCAGCAAGCCTTGCGCCAGCGGCGAGAACACCACTTGGCCAATGCCGCCACGTTCCCCGAAAGGAATGACTTCCTTCTCAATGTAACGGTTGAACATATTATAGATCGGCTGATTCGCTATGATGCGGTCCAGCAAATATCGATCGGCAATCGCATGCGCCTCCGCCATCTGTGCCGCTGTCCATTCGCTGATGCCGACGTACAGCACTTTCCCCTGGCGAACCAGATCGTCCAGCGCCCGCAGCGTCTCCTCCATCGGCGTATTTGGATCATGACGGTGGCAGTAATAAAGATCAATATAGTCGGCGCCCAGACGCTTCAGGCTGGCATGGCACTGCTCCGTAATATGCTTGCGGGACAGCCCTTGGTCATTCGGGCCATCGCCCATTTTGCCAAACACTTTCGTTGCAAGCACGTACGATTCGCGAGGATACGCACGCAGCGTTTCGCCCATCACCTTCTCAGCCTCGCCCCGTTCATACACATTGGCGGTATCAAAAAAATTAATGCCTAAGCCATAGGCGGTCTCAATCGCCTTGACGGCGTTGTCCCGCTCCACGTAGCCCCCGTATGTCAACCAGCTTCCCAGACTGATCTCGCTGACCTTCAAACCGCTTCTTCCTAAATTACGAAATTGCATTTGAACTCATCTGCTACTTAAAATATGGACAAAATATCCATATCAAGAATATTCCTTCTTCAATGTGCCTGTTCTCGACAAATAGCTGTCTACTAACATTTGATATAGCACTCCAAAGGCTTAAATTCCCGACTAGCCATCGGTACCTATCTACATGGACTTGTTTATGCCACTTTGTAGATTTTAGCGTTTTTCAGATTCACAGCAGCATTCCTGTCTCGATCCATCTCGTTTCCGCAATAATTACAGACATAAATACGTTCTGACAATTTCAAGTCCGCTTTCTTATATCCACAACAAGAGCAAAGTTTACTGGAGGGATAGAAACGATTCACCATTCTCAATTCAATTCCATTAATCTCGCATTTAGCTTCTAGTCTAACCTTGAACTGGTGGAAACATTGCTGTGCTACTGCTTTTGCTAAATGCCGATTCTTCATCATCCCTCTAATATTCAAATCTTCAATTGTAATATAGCGTGGTTTTTGCTTTACAATTGTATTAACGGTTTGGTTAATATGATTTTCTCGAATATTTGTGATTTGCTGATGAAGTTTCTGTACCTTCAGAACTTGTTTTTGGATATTTTGTCTAGTAGCAGTTTCCTCCTTTTTGTTTTTAGATTTTTTATTACTTTCGTATTTTCTCGAAAGTTTACGTTGTTGACGCTTTAACGACTTCTCCAACTTTTTCATGTTGAGTGTTTTGTTTATGTTCTTAACTGGTTTATTTTGATTAGATAGGATAGCAAAATCTTTAATTCCTAGATCAATTCCAATACCATCACTATAAGTAGCATTTGTCTTCTCGATTTGCTCATCTACTAACACAGACACATAGTATCTTCCAGCTCTTTGTGATAGGGTTCCACTTTTAATAATTGACTTTGTAGGCAAATAGCCAAACTCTTTTAACTTTACCCATCCAAGTGTAGGTATTTTGATTCTGTGACGTTCGCATGGAATGATCGTCTTCGCATCATTCTTTACAAAATATATTTTAACATCCTGATTCTTTTTCTTTTTGAATCTTGGGAATTTACTCTCACCTTTAAAAAATCGTTTAAAGGCTTTTTCGGCATTCATAACGGACTGCTTCACTGCTTTAGCATAAACCTTTTTAATCCATGAATGTTCAGGCTGGTTTGGGATGAATGCATTGTTTAACCATTTAGAAAAATCCATTCCTGACATAAATTTATCGCCATTTTTGTATCTTTCTTGATTATGCGCAAGATAAAAGTTGTAGACAAATCTGCAAGCACCGACCGTCTGATTGAAAATTTGTTTTTGTGAGTCGTTCAGTTGAATTTCCGTTTTGTATGACTTCAATTGAATTCATCCTTCATGATCCCATCTTCGAAGTGTCTTACGGATACATTTAACCATTCAGCGAACTCTTTAGGTTTGTAATTTATGTTTTCCGTATATACAGTTTATTACTCTTGTATATGTTTATCAACATTATTGCTTACTGTTTAGTATCTCCCCATACGTCCGGTCCGTCTTCCCGTTCACCTCGGCTGATGCCTTTGGTGGGAGGGAATTCGTGGCCTTATTGGTTTCCAGCTCTTTCACAAACCGGGCATGCTTCCTACCCCAGCCGCACATGCTGTCCAGCACTGCCGACACGCTAAGCCCATGGTCGGTCAGATTGTACTCTACACGGGGCGGGATCTCCTGAAATATTTCACGCTGTACAAGCCCGTCTTCCTCCAGCTCACGAAGCTGCTTTGCAAGTGTTCCTTGCGATACATCTGGTATCAACCGCCGCAGCTCGCCAAATCGTTTCGTACCTTCTACGAGTAAAATAAACAGGATGAGCGGCTTCCATTTGCCTCCGATTACTTCCAGCGTTGCAATAACCCCTGCCAATCTCGGCTCTTGTAAATTCATCCCAGTCTACTCCCCTCTCTATCATCATACCAGCTAAATGCCTATTCTGCACGCCCACCGCCTAGCCTCCGCGCGCTTGCTGATGGTACGAAATTTCGGACTATGTACGAAAAAACTGCGTACTTGGCAGCGCTTATCTTCTCTCCAATAATAACTGTAATGGCGATAATCGCCCATCGATAAAATCAGGAGGTTTACCTATGACCGCTCTAACTTTAAACAAGCAACGCGTCGTTATTATTGGCGGCAGCTCGGGAATTGGCCTGGCAACAGCTCGGCAGGCACTTGAACAGGGAGCAGCCGTCGTCATTGCCGGCCGCTCCGAGGAGAAGCTGGCAGCCGCCCGGCAGCTGCTCAGCTCCGACAAGGTTGTCACATATGCGCTGGATAATCGCGACAACCGCCAGCTGGAACTATTTTTCAAGCAAATCGGCAGCTTCGACCACTTGTTCACCCCGGGAGCCTCTTATGTGCGGGGGCCAATCACATCGGATGAAGCGACAGCGGAAAGCTGCTTCAAGGCGAAGTTCTGGCCGCAATATTATGCGGTGAAATACGCGCTCCCTTATCTTCAGCCAGCCGGCTCCGTCGTGCTTATGTCCGGCGCATTCAGCCAGCGTCCGCTTTCGGATGGAGCATCCTATGCCGCCTGCAATGGCGCGATTGAAAGCTTGGGCAAAGCGCTCGCTGTCGAGCTTGCTCCTAAGAAGATCAGAGCTAATGTCATCTCGCCAGGCACGATTTATACGGCATTCAATTGGGAGGGCGCCGAGCAAGCAACCCGCGATGCCTCTTATTATGATTACACGAATATGAATGTGCTGGGACGAGTAGGAGAAGCGCCAGAAGCCGCGCATACGGTTGTCTATTTAATGACGAATAGCTACACGACAGGCACGACGCTGCATCCCGACGGCGGCTATTTGCTGCGCTAGCTCTATTCGTTTACACGAGTAGGACGGTGAAGCCCGCATCAGCGACTCTGGCAGCAAAACGGGGCATAGAGGGGCTGTTCCGTCCCCCTAAAATCAGGCACAGGCCACTGTGCCTGATTTTGTGTTATTGTACGAACGATTGTCGCAGCGAAACATAATTTAGTATAAAAAGGACCGTAGCGCCCTCCGGAAGCGAAGTGGACATATGAAACATGAAACGCCCCCTAATGTGCGGCATTTTCCCAAAGCAAGCAAGGACGAGCGGCATCAGCTGAATGGGCATAAAAGCTGCGTGCTATGGTTTACCGGCTTGTCAGGCTCCGGCAAATCGACGTTGGCTTACGAAGTGGAGCATGAGCTGTTTAAGCGCCATATGCACAGCTATGTTTTGGATGGGGACAATCTGCGGCTTGGCTTAAATCAGGGGCTCGGCTTCAGCCAGCAGGACCGCAGTGAAAATATCCGCCGCATTGGCGAAGCCGCTCGGCTGTTCTCCGATGCCGGATTAATCGCGCTGGTTGCTGCCATTTCACCCTACCGAGCCGATCGCGAGCGGGTCAGATCCTTTTTTTCCGAGGATGAGTTTATTGAGATTTATGTCAAATGCCCGTTGATTGAATGTGAGCGTCGGGACCCGAAGGGGCTGTACAAAAAAGCCCGCGCTGGTAAAATCCAAGATTTCACGGGCATTTCCTCCGTTTACGAAGCGCCAGAGCAGCCTGAAATCATCATCGAAAGCGACAGGCATACGCCTAAGGAATCCGTCCGCCTCATTTTGGACTATTTAAGAGACAACGGCTGCTTATAAGCGACGAAGGCATCAGCTAGTTTTTCATGAACAAGGTGAGGTGCGAAATAATGAAAACAGCCAAGGAGCCGCTGCTGCTCTATGTACACATTCCAAAAACCGGGGGAACCTCCTTCACGCAGGCGATTAATGAGCATTGCCCGAACGCTGTTTACTATTTTCAGGTGGCGGATAAACCCGACTTGCTGCGGCAAACCCTCAAACAGGCCGATGCGCTATGCGGCCACCTCCCATTTGGAATTCACAAAGCCACTAGCCGTCCCTGCCAATACGTGACGATGCTGCGTGATCCGGTGGACCAGATCGCCTCCTTCTTTTATTTTAAATACAAAAATAAGAGCTATCTAGATAACTACAATCCCTATCTTACGTTCGAGGAGTTTCTGAATAATTCGTATTTTGATCCCGAATATGTAAATTTGCAAACCCGGTTTCTGAGCGGAGAGCTATGGAGCACGACTCCCGATTTGAGCTTGGCGACCAGAAATTTGGAGCAGCATGTTTCATTCGCCGGCATTACGGAGCTGTATGCGGAATCGCAATTTTTGTTTATGAAAACAATGGGCTGGGAGCCGAAGGTTTATTCGAAAATAAATGCCAATAAAAGCCGCCCCCCAAAAACGGAACTGACCAGCGACATCATTGACATCATCCATAGCAAAAATGCGAGTGATGTTGAGCTGTACTATTTTGCCCGCCAGCTTCTGCTGAAAAAGCTTTATGCGCTTTCACATGCTTCTCGGGAGGAGCTCCGCCTTTATAAACGCAATTGCCGCTGGCAGGGCGAGGACCAATTGGGTTACTATTAGAGGAACTGACAATGAAATAGACGAAAACGGGAGAGAACTAGCCATGACGGATAATAGCTTAAAAAAAGGTATTTTTTTCGATGTGGATGATACGCTGTATGATCATTTGCCTCCTTTTACGAAAGCAGTACAAGAAGTGCTTCAGCTTAGCGAAGCCTTCCCTTATGAAGCAGCCTACCGCCGCATGCGGCATTACAGCGATGTGCTATCCGAGCAAATGGGCGGCGCTGGCGCACTGGAGGCTGGGGCTGCGACGGAGCTGATGCGGACGCGCCGCTTCCAGCTGGCGCTAGGCGAGTTCGACGCAGCGCTTACGGACGAGCAGGCCGCAGCGATGCAGGCTGCCTACATTGGCTGCCAATACGACATCGTGATGTTTCCAGGGGCAAAAGCAATGCTTGAGCGGCTTGTAAAAGCCGGGTATATCGTTGGCCTCATTACCAACGGAGCTGGTGCCCATCAACGCCGCAAAATCGAAGCGATGGATATCGACGATTTGATCCCGCGTGACCGTCAGTTCATTTCCGGTGAAGTAGGCTGGGACAAGCCCAACCCGCGGATTTTCAAGCTGGTGAATGAGCGCACAGGCACGCTGCCGGAGAATTGCATCTACATAGGCGACTCTTGGAATAATGATGTAGTAGGCGCCCTGCAAGCAGGCTGGATCTCCATTTGGTTCAATCACCGTCAGGTGCAGCCGTTAACGGAGCATGCTCCTGCTTACATCATGTCTGATTACACAGATTTGCAGGAACAGCTGGTGAAAATGGGTGTTTTGCCTTTGCCAGACCGCAAAGACGGTTACTCCAACTAAGCCAAATAGTATGGCGTCTATCTGACCTGTCACGGATGCGTTATATGCCATTCGAAGTAACGCTTGCTCACAACATACCGATTCAGCTGTTCCGTGCCAACCAATACTGCAAAAACAAGCCGCCCCTCCGCAGAATAAACTGCTGAAAGGACGGCTTGTTTGTCTTTTATAGCGTTAATAACTAGCAAAATATATACGAGCTAGTCTGATGTGAACGAATTACAGCAATTCCTTACGCAGCTGTGCTGCGGATTTCGGCGACAGAAGGCCGAACGGAATATCAAAGACGGTTTTCGCGCCAGCTCCACCCTCTTGAGCAAGCTTGTAGGCTGCTCTCGCATAAGCGACAAGCACGCTTGCCGTGAACTCAGGGTTGCTGTCCAGCGTTAAGCCAAACTCAATGATTTGTGTGCTGTTTGCTCCGGTTTTGCCACTGCGCAGTACTGTGCCGCCGTGCGGCATTGCGGAATGCTCTGCTTTCAGCGTCGCTTCGTCTACGAAATGCACAACCGTATCATAGTCGGCAAAATAGTTCGGCATATTGCGGATTTCATCAGCAATTGCTTCCTGATTCGCGCCTTCTTCTGCTACGATATAACATTCTCTAAGATGCTTCTCACGCGTTGTGAGCTCAGGATTTTCCCCGCTCCGTACACGATTGACCGCTTCTTCAACGGGAATCGTATATTGCACGCCGTTCTTCACGCCATTGACGCGGCGAATTGCATCGGAGTGGCCTTGGCTAACGCCTTTGCCCCAGAACGTATACTCCTTGCCCTCTGGCAAAATCGCTTCCGCCAGCAGACGGCTAAGGGAGAACAAGCCCGGGTCCCAGCCAGTGGAAATCACGCTGATCTTGCCGCTTGCTTTCGCAGCTGCGTCCACCTGCTCAAAATATTCAGGAATGCGAGCATGCGTATCAAAGCTGTCGACGGTGTGGAACAGACGGGCAAAAGCAGGTCCCTGCTCCGGCAAATCGGTTGCCGAGCCGCCGCACAAAATCATAACGTCAATGTCGCCAATAAATTTTTCTGCGTCTTCAATGGAATAAGCTTTCGTCTCAGACGGAATGGAATCTGGATTTCTGCGAGTAAAGATAGCATCCAGACGCAGGTCCGGACTTTGTTTGATGGCAAGCTCCACGCCGCGGCCCAAGTTGCCATAACCTACGATGCCAATGCGAATTTGTTCAGCCATGTGTATCGCCACCTCTTATATAAATTTAAAAAATGATTGCAAGCAGATCGGAACTAAAAGTCCGTTCTACACCCAGCCTCTTGCTTCCATTGCTGCAGCAATACGCTTGATGGAAATCATATAAGCCGCTGTACGAAGGTCAGTGCTGTGCTCTTTCGCCAAATCACGAACAGCCACGTACGACTGAATCATGTTCGTTTCGAGCTTCTCAAGCACTTCAGCCTCGCTCCAGTAGTAATTCATCAGGTTTTGAACCCACTCAAAATAGGATACCGTAACACCGCCTGCATTTGCAAGGACGTCAGGAATAACAACGATGCCCTTCTGGAACAGAACGCGGTCTGCTTCCGGCGTCGTTGGGCCGTTTGCTGCTTCAGCGATGATTTTTGCTTGAATGCGGTCTGCATTAGCAGCTGTAATCACATTTTCCAGCGCAGCTGGTACCAAAATGTCAACATCCAGCTCCAGCAAAGCTTCGTTGGAAATAACGAAGGATTCGCCGTAGTCCAAAATGGACGCATTGTCCTTAAGGTCGGAAATTTTATCGATATCCAGTCCGTTAGGATCGTAAATACCGCCGCGCGAATCGCTGATCGCCACGATTTTACAGCCTGCTTCGCTAAGCAGACGAGCTGCGATTCTTCCTGCGTTGCCAAAGCCTTGAACGGCTGCAGTCGCATTTTGTACCGGAAGATGCTTATCTTGAAGTGCTGCCAAAATGGTATACACACAGCCTTGCGCTGTTGCTTCATTACGGCCTTTCGAGCCACCGATAATAAGCGGCTTGCCTGTAATGACACCTGGGGAATATCTGCCCTTCATCTTGCTGTACGTGTCCATCATCCAGCCCATAATTTGCGGCGTCGTATACACGTCTGGTGCAGGAATATCTTTATCCGGTCCAACAAAGTCGGCAATAGCTTCCATAAATGCGCGGCTTACGCGTTCCAGTTCGCCTTTGCTCATTTTGCGAGGATCACAGATAACGCCGCCTTTGCCGCCGCCATAAGGCAAGCCAACAACGCCACATTTGAAGCTCATCCACATCGACAATGCTTTAACTTCATCAAGCGTAACGTCTGGGTGGAAACGAATGCCGCCTTTAGTTGGCCCAATCGCATCATTATGCTGGGAACGGTAGCCTTCAAAAACCTGTACAGAACCATCATCCATACGAACCGGGAAGTTAACCGACAATACGCGCATCGGATGCTTCAAAATTTGAGTTACATGCTCAGGCAGCTTCAGATGGGCAACCGCCGTATCAATCTGCTGCTGGGCAATTTTATAAGGGTTTAATGTTTCTTCTGCAACAACGACTGTCATTTTCGAAATCATTCCTTCACTCTAAATTGGTCTGCTTGAAAACTGCCGCTTTACCGCGACCGCGCACTATCGAATTACACCGACAATGAGTTTTTTTCATTTTACCTTTTTCACCTGCATATTAAAAGAATTTTCTTGATAATAATGCAAAAAAATATTCAAATCGTCCATTGTAACGTTAGGTTTCTTTAAAAGTTATAAGAAGTGACATATGACATCAATTGATATATAAATCCGTGATTTTGTGTCAAAACTTGATTTTAAGCGCGAAAATTAATATCAAGTCAGGTTTACTACCACTTTATTTTTCGTCTCCGGCAAATTAAAAGCTTGTCTCGTCGTTTTCATGGCATTCATTGTCACACGAAAAAATGATGAAAGGTAACAATAGCCTTGCCCGCCAAAAAAGAAAGGCTGGACGCTTTATGCATCCAGCCTTGCACTATTCCAACCTTCCCCCTGACCGGAAGGAAGCAATAATGTCATTTTTCCCTCTAAAGCTCCTCTAGTCGGATACTCCAGTAGTATGTGCCCTAACTATTATATCGCTCCAAATAAGCCGAATGATCGTGCCTTCCCCTAGAGTAGTCACGACCGAGATTTTGCCGCCCATCGCTTCTGTCAGCCCTTTGGCAATCGCCATCCCAAGGCCCGAGCCATTTGGCGAAGTGGCGGTATCCGTGCCGCGATAATACCGTTCAAACAGCCGATTCAGCGTGTTCTCATCCATCCCGCCACCATTGTCGGCAAATTCGATCGTTATGCCTTCATTTTTCTTCTCATCCGCAACGATCAACGAGACGCTTAGAACCGTATCCGGCGCATTATGCAAAAGCGCATTTGCAGCAATATTGTTAACGACACGCTCCAGCCACGGGGTGTAGAGCTGAACCCATACCGCTTTCTGAGCAGACGCTTGGAACCGGATTCTACCTTTTCCAAACATGGGATCATCTGCCGCCAGCTGCAGCGTGTCCCGCAGCCAGCCATTCAATTCCACTTCTTCGATCTCGGGCGGCAAAATCCCCGTCTTCAAGCGGTAGGTCATCGCCAGGTCGCTGATCAGCATGTCCATATGAGCCGACTTTTCCAGCATCGTTGCTGAAAATTTGCGCACATCCGCCTGTGACCAATCATATTTGGGCTCCACCAGCAGATGGGCATAGCCCGTAATGGAGGACAAAGGCGTCTTCAAATCATGGGTAACGCCCGCTATCCATTCCTCCCGCAAGCTTTCCGTCTGCTTCCGCATCTTCTGCTCGCGCTGCAAAGCAGCAGACAGCTTATCAATGGATAAAATGACATCGGCGAAAACACGGTATCGCCGCCGCCATTTACCAGAAGGCATCCGGCTGCGCGGCAAACCCTTGCGATCCAGCGGCTCTTGGTAAACAGCATGGCCGATGGCATCGAGCCATACCAGCATATGCAGCAAAGGTGCGCCAAACCGGCGCGCCTGCCACAGCGACAGCAGCAGGAATAAAATCAGCATCGCGGCAAACATCGTAACGACGCCAATAATGACAATTTGTGCCTCGGCCGGAATGATCGGTTTCCTGCCCGAGGTCTCTGTTCCCGTATTTTTTTGCCCAACAATCCATGTCTGCTTCGTCTGCTCATTGTAGGAAGATTGAATGAGATAGCCGTACCTCTCGGAGTAGAGCGATCGAAGTACCAGCTCCTGAACGGAATATTGCCCTGGAATGGTGTCCGGCTTATTGTAGGAAGCAAGCTCCGTGCCTGCCTGATCCAGCAGTTGCACGAACACTTGGCTCTTCATCAGCTCGAAGCCCATCTCATCAGGAAGCAAAAGCTGCCCGTCTTGCGCTGCAAATCCACCATCGTTCACCTGCGTAAGTACCGGCTGCATATAATTCGGCGCGCCATAAACGAGCGTGTAAAGCCTTCCGTTCTTCTGTTGAATCCATACGGCCAAGTGGTAAGCAAACGGCTGCTTCCCTGTCCAATAAGCGACCAGTTCGCCCGGACCATATTGCTTGGGAACATCCGCAGGCGTATTATAGGAGGTTTCCACCTGCCCGAGCTCATCCAGGCTTTGCAGCCAGCCGCCATTTTCCTTCACCTGCTGCAGCAGGCTGGGATCAAAGCGAATCCCCTCTGCTCCAAGCTCCGACGATTCGACTAGCTTCTCCAGTCCAACGTTGGCAAAATCACGCGTAATGCTAATTTCGTTAAACTTTTGCAGCATCCAGACTACCGTTACAGCAGACATAAGCAATACGATTGTGCCCGCTATCCCCAGCTGGAGGACAAATCTCAACGTCAATTGCCGCCGCATATTCATTGCGTGCTATTCTCCCGCAGCGGCCCTTGAACGAGCTTGTAGCCGAGCCCTCTCACGTTGACGATAAACTTCGGATTCGAAGGATCAGCCTCAATTCGTTCCCGAATCCGATGAATATGAACCATTACGGTATTATCGTCGCTGAAGGCATCGTCGCCCCAAACCTTCTCGTACAGCTCGCTTTTGCTGTATATCCGGTTCGGGTTTTTACATAAAAACAGCAGCAGTTGAAATACAAGCGCCGGGCAGGCAACCGCTTGCCCTTCCACCGTCAGCTCGCCCGCTGCTTCATCCAATTTAAATCGTCCATAATCAAAAACAGGGCTGTCAGGTCCCCGCTCCATCTCCACCGCTCTGCCGCTATTTACTGAAGTAGACGCGCCAAAATATCGCCGCAGCTGCACCCTTATCCTCGCCACCACCTCAAGCGGATTGAAGGGCTTCGTAATATAATCATCGCCACCGATGGCAAAGCCGGTCAGCTTGTCGAAATCGGAAGTGCGCGCGCTCAAAAATAAAATCGGAGCATCTGTCGTTTGCCGGATAAACGGACATACCTCGATTCCGCTGCGCCCCGGCAGCATTACATCCAAGACGATTAAATCATATTTTTTCGCTGTACAGGCAGCAATCGCCGCTTCTCCTGTGCCAACGCTGTCAATATTCGTGTAGCCTTCCTTGCGCAGCACCGTCTGTAATAGCTCCAGCAGCGCCTGTTCATCATCCACAAGCAAAATCGCTGCATTTTCCACTACGCCGCCTCCTTTCATTATCTGTGCTGTATTTATGCTATTTCTCCATCATAGCATGATCGCCCAGATTAAATACGCTATGCCGGCTTAACGGAAGCTTAATTCGAAAGATCGGCTCAGCGCTGAAAGTTAAGACAGCGTTAAGCCGCTGTTTCATAGCAGCTAAGAGTGGACTGCTACTATAGGGTTATAGACGATAGGAATATAGAGGAGGAGATTGGAATGCAGAAACCATCATTTAAGAGGATCAAACAAGCCGGGACTTCGGTTAAAATAGCTGCTGCTGTCGGCACGCTAGCCGTGATTTTAACTGCCTGCGGGGGCGGGGATACAGCGGCAACGAGCAATAGCGGGGCAACAAATTCCGCCGCAGCTGCTAATCAGGCAGAAGGTGCTGCCTCAAATCCGCCAGCTGCGACGGAGTCAGCAGCAAATCCAAGTGAAGCGCCGGTAACGCCGGAGCAAATGCCAGAGGCACTGCTTGCCGGCAATTATAAAGGGGTTTATGAGCGCTTTAGCGCTCCATTCAAGGAACAGGTTAGCGAGGCTGATTTTATAAAAATGGCCGAGTCCTTTATGAGTGGCGTGCAGTCGCTCGAAAACTCCTCTATTTTGAACAAAAGCGGCGCGGAGCAGCGCACATGGGTGAGCGATTCCGGGAATAAGGGAATGGTCGGCATTTTTGATACGGAAGGCACGATTCTTGGGCTGCAAGTAAAGGAGCTCACCCCTGCAACGGAAACAGACAGCATACTGACCAAAAATAGTTACAGTCTGCCCTTTCGCGGAGAATGGCTTGTCATTTGGGGCGGAAACAATGTGCTAGTCAATTATCACTATGAATATGAGAGTCAGCGCTACGCCTATGATTTTGTGCAGGCGAAGGACGGTTTTTCCTATGAAGGCGATCCGTTGAAAAATGAAAGCTACTTCGCCTTTGGCCAGGATATTCTAGCCCCTGCGGACGGTACAGTCGTATCGGTTGTTAACGATATTGCCGATAACGAGCCCGTTGGCGTCATGAATGAAAAGGCGCCTGCCGGCAATGTGGTTGTCATTGATCATGGAGGCGAATACAGCTATCTTGCCCATATGAAAAAAGGCTCCGCCACTGTAAAGCCTGGCGACAAGGTCAGCAAAGGCGATGTCATTGGGCTGACGGGCAATTCCGGCAACTCCAGCGAGGCCCATTTGCATTTTCAGCTGTCTGACGGGAAGGATTTGTTCACCTCATCAGCGATTGCAGTGAAATGGGAAGGCGGCATTAAGCCTGTGCAAGGTGAAACGATTGGCAGCGCTGAATAAGAAAGCAAAAGCAAACAGCTGCAAGCATCGGTCTTTTCAGACTCTGCTTGCAGCTGTTTTTTGTCTCTCGCGATCTTTTGTGCCAGACGGACGCATATTCTTCTTAGTATTTTTCAATGAAATCGTATTAAACGTTTATAGACGAATGTTGTTTTGCGATAGTCCTGCTCCTCAAAAAGCGGTATAGGAGCCTCAAGCTGCTGCCCTATCTTGAACAGCGCTTCCGCCTCCAGCAGCAGCTCTTCCCCTACGCCTCTGTCCAAGTATGCTGGATGTACGATCAGTCCGCCGATATATGGAACATCCCCTCTCACATGCAAATGGATCGAACCAACGATGGACTCGCCATCTACAACCGCTTTGAGAAAAATATGGTCTTGAAACTGCTCCCTTATAGCCGCCAAGGACGTAATTGAAGGCTCCATCCTATACGTTCCGAATCGGCCGCCCTGACCTCTGCTCGCCGCTTTCTTCAGCGCAGTGATTGCTTCGGCATCGGATACGAGCGCTATTTTTATTATCATCTGCTCCATCACCTCTTTGAGCGTACAATCTTCTTCGCGTCATTTATTATTCATTATATAAAATATAACTGAACTGATTCTGAACACTTCACCTCGTCCACTTGGCAAACTAAAAAGCAGACGCTATTTTGATGGAGACAAATTTACAGGATTTAGTTGAATACAGTTGAATTTGAAGAAAACAGAATTGCGTTCCCAAAATATTTTAAGAGGAAGTAATTAAAATTTAAGCGCCTGTTCAAGATGCTTTTACTTTTCTTAAAACCTGATATCGTTTCTTTCTATAAACGAAGACGTGTATGCAAGCGTAAACAAGCCAGATCCCCATAGATGCCAGCGTCTAACATACTCCTGCTATTAGCGGGAATTTCACCCCTCATGAAGGTGAACCTGCTTACCTAAAGGCAGCTTCACGCTCCTCGTTCCAAGGCTTTGCTTTCTGGATGAATACACAAAGATATACTTGGAGGACACAGCGGCCGCTATTTCAACTGAATCACTGGTTTTGGCATCAGCTACGGACTCAGGAGCCGCTAATGTGCTGCCCATCATCATTTTGAGAGGATTATGAAGACAATAGCGGATTTCCTGTCCGATTAAGGTCCGAAATGGGATCAAAAGCCAGAATAGCGGAATCTCAGTCCTTCCAAAAAGGAGTTGAGCATCCCAAGCTGCGTGTTCCCAGCCCCAGTGTTTTCTGCAACTGCGTTTTCAGAAACAATTGTATGCTGTGGTTCCTTAAGCCTTGAATTGTCAGAGGAGATTACCCTCGAATATAGCATTAAGCAAGGAGTAATAGAAAGGCTTCCCACTTGCATAAACATCCTAGTCAACAACAAAAAATGGATTGACAGCGCTTACCATAAAATGATACTATCTTCTCCCTGTCATTTTAACAACGTGAGGAGGAAAGCACTTGATTGAGGTTAACGGAATTAGCAAGTCATTCCTGGTGTCGAAGCGGCCGCCGGGCTTGGCGCATGCGGTAAAATCGCTGTTTCGGAGGGAGTATACGGTGGTGGAGGCGCTGCAGGATATCTCGTTTACGATTGGCTCCGGCGAAATTGTCGGTTACATTGGCCCGAATGGAGCTGGAAAGTCGACGACGATTAAGACGATGAGCGGTATTCTCGTACCAGATAGCGGGACATGCTCGATTATGGGGTACACCCCTTGGAAGGATCGCGTTTCCTATGTAAAAAATATCGGCGTCGTGTTTGGACAGCGCTCGCAGCTATGGTGGGACGTTCCGGTACTGGACTCCTTCGAGCTGCTGCGCGACATCTATCGCATTCCTCCGCTGGAATACCGGTCTACTCTGGCACTGCTCGTGGAAACGCTGGATTTACAAGCGCTGCTGCATACTCCCGTTCGCCAGCTCAGTCTTGGACAGCGCATGCGCTGTGAAATTGCCGCTTCGCTGCTGCACAGTCCCAGCCTGCTGTTTCTGGATGAGCCGACGATTGGGCTCGATGCCGTATCGAAAATCGCCGTCAGGCAGTTCATTAAAACGATCAACGAG
This sequence comes from Paenibacillus sp. R-74696, assembly GCF_055814915.1. Classification (NCBI taxonomy): domain Bacteria; kingdom Bacillati; phylum Bacillota; class Bacilli; order Caryophanales; family Paenibacillaceae; genus Paenibacillus; species Paenibacillus sp. R-74696. The sequence goes on along the minus strand of NZ_JBPULM010000029.1, from coordinate 57,645 downwards.
GAAAAAGGCGTTACCGTCATTTTGACGACCCACGATATGTTTGATATTGAGGCACTCGCAAGCCGCCTGCTGCTCATCGGCAAAGGTAAGCTGCTTTATGATGGCACCGTGCAAGGACTCCGCAGCCGTTATGGAGGCAAAGGCGGAACGGCACAAGCTTCACAGCTCCAGCAGGCATCGAATTCACCAACTGAGCAGGACCCGTCCAATGACAGCCTGTCCATCGAAGACATTGTTGTGCAAATGTACAGGGAGTACGCACTATGATTAAACCTTATTACGCCGTACTCAGACTGCGGCTCAGCAACGGGCTGCAATACCGTGCCGCCGCATATGCAGGCATCGGGACGCAGTTTTTTTTCGGCTTTATTTTCATTATGGTGTTTGAAGCCTTTTATGCCCAGACGAGCGCAGCCGCACCGCAGATGAGCCTCTCCGAGGTTGTCGCTTACTGCTGGCTCAAGCAAGCGTTCCTTGCCTTCATCGTATTATGGCTGCGGGACAATGAGCTGTTTCAGCTCATTACAAGCGGCAATATTGCCTATGAGCTGTGCAGGCCAAGCGGCATTTACGGCCTCTGGTATGCCAAGCTGCTCGCCCAGCGGCTGTCCAGCGCTTTGCTTCGCTGCCTGCCGATCTTGCTGGTGAGCTTGTTTCTGCCACAGCCCTATAGGCTCGAGCTGCCGCCTGACTTTGCCGCCTTTTTCCTATTCGTCTGCTCGCTTATTATAGGCTTGTTCCTAATCGTAGCCATCTCCATGCTTATTTATATTTCCGTATTTATTACGATGTCTCCGGCTGGCTCCCTGCTGATGTTCAGCGTGTTTGGCGAGTTTTTCGCTGGCATGATTATTCCGGTGCCGCTTATGCCGGATTGGATGCAGCGAATCGTCTACGTCCTGCCCTTCCACTGGACCGTCGACTTCCCTTTTCGCGTCTACACCGGCAATATTCCCAAGCTGGATGCAGCAACGGGGCTGCTGTTTCAGCTGCTGTGGCTTGCCGCCCTTATTTTCATTGGCAAAATCGCGATGAGCAAGGCGCTGCGACGCGTCGTTGTACAAGGAGGCTGATGCGGCGATGACGCTTTATTTTAAATACATGCTGCTGCTGTTCAAAGCGCAAATGCAGTACCGCGCTTCTTTTCTGCTGCTCGTGCTTGGACAATGCTTAACGCCCTTCACTGTGTTTGCCGGGTTATATTTCATGTTCGAGCGTTTCGGGGAAATGAAAGGCTGGAGCTTTTACGAGGTTATGTTATGCTTTGCCATCACACATATGGCTTTCTCGATTACCGAATGCTTCGCCCGCGGATTTGATATGTTCTCCTCGCTAGTCGTCAGCGGGGATTTCGACCGGCTGCTCGTTCGGCCGCGCGGCACCATTCTTCAGGTGCTCGGCTCCAAGTTTGAATTTTCCCGCGTCGGGCGCCTGCTGCTTGGCATCGGCGTGCTGATCTGGGCGATTACGAATCTGGGCCTCGAGTGGACGCCGCTGAAAATAACCGCACTCGTACTCGCGCAAGCGTCCGGAGTTATTATTTTTGCCAGTATCTTTATTCTGTGTGCCTCATTCAGCTTCTGGACCGTGCAGGGGCTCGAAATCGCCAATATTTTGACCGACGGAGGCCGGGAAATGGCGCAATACCCGCTCAGCATCTACCATAGGCGCATTCAGCAATTTTTCACCTTCATCATCCCGTTCGGCTGTGCCAACTATTTGCCGCTGCAATACATACTCGGCCGCGTGGAAAACCCGATGTATGCCTTTCTGCCGCTGGCAGGGCTGCTTTTTCTTGCGCCATGTCTGCTCATCTGGCAAATCGGCGTTCGGCGCTACCGCTCGACAGGATCTTAGTGCTGCGGGATAAGCAGCTTATTATTGGACTGCCGGATAAATGCGATAGGCGTCGCGGCCAGCCGCGCTCGGTACGCCCGGTGCATCGACGGTATCGGCAGCATTAGTTACTTGGAGCGCTGCACCATCCAGCTTGGACAACGACCAACCGTAAGAAAGCACCGAGGCAAGCCGATCAGCTTCCTCATTCGTTAGCCAAGCATGGACTGCTTCGCTGCCTGAATCCAATAGGAGCTCCGCCTCCTGCTGGAAGGCAACCTTGATCCAGCTGTGAATGCCGCGAATCGTATTGTATTTAATTTGATAGCCCTCGGTCACAGCCTGCGCAAAAAGCTCCGCATCGCTGCTGGCTAAAGTATTCAATAGGCCGTAGTCAAATTGAAAGGGGCTCGTATCCTCGGGAAAGTCCCCCGCATGCACCTTGTGAATCAATTGTTCATTCGTCCAGCCGTAGGACTTAAGCGATTCCAGCAATAGCGCATCCCACTGCGATAGTTTAATAGCCGTTCCTGTCTTTGCATCCATGTTATTCGTCTCCTTTATCTGTGCTAATCCTTGTCCTAATATGAGTAAAGAGATTGCCCCAGCCATCACGAAGGAGGGGGCAATCTCTTTCTATTATTTAGCTGCTGCGCCTGCTTGGTAGGCGTTCAAAAACTCTTTTACTTTTGCCGAATCAGCTTTCAGCTCAAGGCCTGTTTTCACAAGCGGGCTAAGCGTAGAAATAGCTTTAAATTTATTGCCGCCGTAATAGGCCAAAAATTCATCCTGATTGATCGAATAAAGGACGGCTTTTCTCAAATCTGCGCTTTCTGCTACCGGACGGTTTTTCGTATTGAACAGCAGGTACGAAGCCGCGTTGCTCGGAAGCGTCTGGAGCGCCAGCTTGCTGTCGCCCTTCACAATGTCAAACTTCGTTTCAGGCACGCTGTAATAAAGATGAATTTCGCCGCTGCGCAGTGCGGACAATGCACTATCGGCATCTTTTATAAAACGAACCTTAATCGACGTGATTTTCGGCTCATGCTTCGTGCCTTTCATGTAGCCAGGGTTTTTATAGAAGACAGCTTCGTAGTCGTTTTTGTGAGCCAAAATATATGGACCGCTTGTATACAGCGTATTGTTGTACTGGTTGCCCTCGGTTACCGTGTTTTGGTCGCCGTAAGGAATATCCTTGTTTACATCAAATTTAGCTACATCGTACGTATTAATTTTTTCTACCTGCTTCTTGGATACGATCCCTGCAGATTGGTGAGCCAAATAATTCAGCACTTGCGGGAAGGGAACCGTTGTTGTCAGCTTCACAACCTGATACTTGCCTTCCTTGCTGCTCGCTTGCGCCTTATCGGATACGAGCTCGGAAATTTTGGCTTCGAGTCCTTTTTCCAGTTCATTTTTCACATTATCGCTGCCGCCGGACAGCTTAACGGACTCAAGCACTGCTGGGTCAGTAACCAGCTCAATATTTTTAATATGCTCATGCAGCGTGTATGTCCGGTGGTCAGGAACGGAATCTTTATTTTTCGCGCGATCCAGGGAGAAAATAACATCGTCGGCGCCTACACGCTCGCCAGAATCGGCAACGAGCTTGTCTTTAATTTCTGCGAAATGGATATCATCACGCAAGATGAAATAATAATCGGAATTGCCTTCGGCAATCGCAAAGTTATACGACAGTGAGCCCTCCGCCGTCAGCTTGTCATCATCGGTCAGATTGAGCAGACGCACGTATTGGTTCGTATTGATGATGTTAATGGAGCCGTCATTGCCTTTAATCGGGTCAAGCGAAGTCAAGGTCGCCATTGTCGATTGCAGCACCAATGCTTCCGTATTGCGCTTCGATGCGTCTTTAAAATCCAACTCTTCCCACGGCAGCGATCTGGACTTGGATAGGCGAACGCTGTCCTTATTCAGCACTTCTTGATTAAACGCCTGCGATTTAAGCGAGCTGTAAAGCGGAGCAATGTAAGCATTGTCGAAAACGAGCTTTTGCTCCAGTTGTTTATACGTTTCTGTATATTGATCCGGCGTTTGGGTGGAAGCCGTATCAATGAGGGCATCAATGTCCTTGTAGCTCATAATGCTATAGTCACCGCCGGTTTTAAACAGCGAACGAACCGCATAGTCCGGGTTTCCAGTAACTGTCGTCCAGCTGGACAACGCAATATCATAGTTGCCAGCATCCTGCTGGGCTTTAAAAGTACCGTAATCGGCTTGAATGTTCAGCTTTACGTTAAAGCCGTTTTTCGTCAGCTGGTCGCGAACAATATTCAGATCCGCCTCGCTGCTGCTCATTCCGAGCAATTCAATATCAATAGGCTTGCTGTCAACAACCGCCTCTGCGCCTTCTGTCGCTTGCGGCGTGCTTGCAGCCTCATCCTTCGTCGTCAATGTGCAGCCGCTCAGCATAATAGCCAGACTGAGCAGAATAAGTGAAAATAGCTTGCTTGTGTGTTTCATGTTTCTCTCTCCTCTTTGTCATTATTCTATAGTCTATAAGTTAACTCACATTCGTACATCGCCAATACATCGTTTCGTAACGTAGCTTTGGATGGAATATGAATGAGGTTACAGCAAATAAATAGGCCATTACCATTACCGTTGCAATTGCAGCTTTAGCGCCGCTCTAATCCAGCTTCGGATCTAATGTATCCCGCAAGCCATCGCCGAGAAAATTAAACGACAGCACGAGCGCAATAATGGCAAGTCCCGGATATATCGCCGTATAGGCGTGTGTTTCCAGATAGGTGCTGCCCAGCCGCAAAATATTGCCCCACTCCGGGATATGCGGCTCGACGCCCAAACCGAGATAGCTTAAGCTGCTCGTTGAAATAACGGCGGTGCCTATCGTAAGCGTCGATTTCACAATCATAGGAGCGATGGCGTTCGGCACAATATGCTTGAACAAAATAACGAGGTCGCCTGAGCCGAAAGCCCGCGCCGCCTGTACATATTCGAGCGTCGATACGAGCAGCACATTTGCCCGCATCGTTCGGGCATAGGTCGGAATCGCGCCGATACTCAGCGCCAATATTAAATTAGTCGTGCTGGCGCCAAAAGCTGCAATAATGGCGATAGCCAGCAAAATACCCGGGATGGCGTACAGCACATCCAGCGCACGCATAATGATGTTATCCGCATGGCGGCCATAATAGCCGGATACGGCACCCAGCACACCGCCGATTAAGACGGGAATGAGCGTAGATAGAAAGCCGACTAGCAGCGAGATTCTGGCACCGAATACGATGCGGGAAAGTAAATCCCGGCCAAAATTGTCCGTACCCAGCGGATAAGCGAGGTTTGGATGCTGCAAAATCGCTCCATAATTATTATCGATAGCCAGTCCATAATCAAAGATTAAATAGCTGGTGACCGACAAGGTCAGCAGGAACAAAATAAAGAGCAATCCCAGCATCGACGTTGAGCTTCTGGACAGCTTCTCCACCACATCGCTCAGCCGTGAGCCGGATGTAAAGCTGCGATCCCGCAGCTTGGCGATAAGCAGCAAGCCGAGGAAAAGTGCAAATAGATTGCCGCTCACTGCCGTTGCGATCAGGATCAAAGCGACGAGCCACATCCAGCGCGGCAATTCCACCCGATCAGCATATTTGGCCACAAGCAGCAGGCTCGCGAGCTGGATAACCGCTGAGATGAGCAGCAGCACCATACCGGGTAAAAACGTATTTGCCACATAAGGCTTGAATACATTCAGGGCAGATACGGCGAACACAAGCAAAGTGGTTAGCAAAGTGTATACCGCAAGCGTATACGCAGCGCTCTTCTTCCGCTTAATGAGCTGGAGTGCTGCGGTGGCAATGAACACATTCGCCGTCGCCAAGCTGAGCAGCAGTACGTAGCCAAGCGCTCTAGTTGAACGGCGAAGCTCGCCGCCTTTCAGCAAATCGCGCCGAATGATTGCCCATACCGCAAGCTGCAGCAGCGCAAAACCAAAATAGGCAGCGCTTAGGGCAAGCCCGACCGGCTTGAATGAAGCGTCGGCGGGCGTATAGCTGCTGAGGAGCAGCACAATTGCCAATGCCAAGGAGACAATGCCAGCAAAGCTGGCCTGACTGTACTCCAGGCTGGATTTTAATCTAAAACGAATTTGCTGCTTGCTTATTAAATCATTGGACACGGATAGCACCTGCTTTAGTATTGTTTCATTTTGGAGCGAATTCTAGGGTCAAAAAAGGCGTAAAGCAGATCCACAATGACGTTAATAATCGATATTGTAATCGCCGTGTAGACGACCCCGCCCATAATGGCCGGGATATCCGGAATAAACTGCTTATCTACAATGTAGCTTCCAATCCCGCTAATATTGAACACTTTCTCCGTCACCGCCGCTCCGCCAAGCATCGCGCCAAATTGCAGTCCAATAACCGTAATTATCGGAATGAGCGCATTGCCTACAGCATGCTTCCAGATGACATGCCGGCGAGCCAGCCCCTTCGCCCTAGCGGTTGTAATATAATCCTCATGGATAACCTCCAGCGTTGAAGAGCGGGTCATTCGCGCAACCGCGGCTGTCAGGCCAGTACCCAGAACAACGATCGGCATAATTGCCGAAAGTGCATTTTGCGGATTATAAGTAGCCGGCAGCCAGGATAGCTTGATTGAGAAATTCAAAATAAAAATCAAGCCTTGCCAGAAATTTGGAATCGACAGCCCCAGCAAGGCAATGAACATAAAGGTGTAGTCAAAAAAGGAGCCTGGCCTCGTTGCCGAAATAATGCCGATTGGCAAAGCAATCAATACCGCGATCAGCGTCGAAATGAAGGTTAACGTCAGCGTAACCGGGAATTTGCCCGCAATAGCTGTCGTTACACTCTCATTGCCTGCGAAGGAACGGCCCAGATCAAAGGTCAATATGCCCTTAATCGTATTCCATAGCTGAACGAGATATGGCTGATCCAGTCCATACAGCTGGTTAAACGCCGCAATTTGCTCTGTGGTTGCCGTCTCCCCCAATAGGTTAGCCGCCGGATTCATTGGCGAAATGTACAAAATCGTAAAAACTAAAAAGGCTACACCGAAAATAACAAATATCGCCATAAACAAACGCTCTGTAATATATTTCACATACGGGTTCGCATAAAGGGCCATGATGGCATACATCAGTAGTCCAGGAATCAGCGACAGTACGAAAAACGCGGGCCGCTTGAGCAGAGAATCGAATGTATCGCTGAACGTTAGCTTCCCTTGCTGCTCCTCTGACAGACGATCCAATACGCGGGCGGCCAGCTGCTCTTTAAATTTAGCGGCTGCGATTCGCCTCGCTTCCTGCTCCGTTTTGTCTGCGCCGGGCGTCTGGCCGAAAAATCGCTGCTTGCGCTGGATTTGATCCAGTGCCTCCGTCAGCAGCTTGTCCATGCTGCCTGCTTGCAGCAGCTCTTCTCTCGTCTCTTCCTCAATCCGGCGATAGCCATGCCGGGCTTTACGATATAAATAAACCGCGAATACGAACGCGGATACGGGTGCGCCTGCGATAAGCAGCAGCAGCCTGTAGGCTGGATGCTGAAGCATTTTACGATAGACAGCAGCCGCCCAGTCTGTGATGCCATTTCCGATTTTCAAATCTTGCCCCGTCAAGCATGCCCGCCCCTTTTAGTCTAGTAATTTTAATTGCATTATTCCGATGGATATAGTAGATTTTATTTTAAGGAATACAAAATGTCAACATTCTATTAAATTTGATTTGCACAGGTGACGATATGAAACCATTATTACAAGTAAATAATTTGTCCGTTTCCTTCTTTTCTCGTGATTCAGAGGTTGAGGCGGTACGCGGGGTAAGCTTTGAAGTCAGGCAAGGTGAGACGCTCGGCATCGTTGGCGAATCGGGCAGCGGCAAAAGCGTCACTGCCCGCACGATTATGCGCTTGCTCCCTTCTCCCCCCTCTATAGTCAAAGGCGGCGAGGTGTTATTTCAAGGCGATAATCTCGCTCATAAGTCAGAGCACGAAATGGAGCAAATACGCGGCAAGGATATCGGCATGATTTTTCAGGACCCGATGTCTTCGCTTAATCCGACGATGCGTATTGGCCGCCAAATTGAAGAAAGCTTAATCAAGCATAGGAAGCTTGGTAAACAGGAGGCCCGAAAAGCCGCAATCCAGATGCTGGACATGGTTGGCATTACAAATAGCGAGGCCCGCTATTATCAATATCCCCATGAATTTTCCGGTGGCATGCGGCAGCGGGTGATGATTGCGATTGCTCTCGCCTGCCGGCCTTCCCTGCTCATCGCAGACGAGCCTACGACTTCACTGGATGTAACGATTCAGGCACAAATTTTGCAGCAGATGAAGGAATTGCAGCAGCAGCTTGGAACGTCCATTATTTTGATTACGCATGATTTGGGTGTTGTAGCGGGGATGTGCGACCGCGTAGTCGTCATGAAGGATGGAGAAATCGTGGAAAGCGGCACGACGGAGCAAATTTTCGCAAATCCACAGCATCCTTATACGGTAAAGCTGCTTCATGCCCTGCCGCGTCTCGATGAGAAAAAGAAGCCAAAGCCGAAGCCGTTGCTAGCCCGCCCGGAGGACAATGTACCGCTGCTTCAGGTGCGCTCGCTTAGACAGCATTTTGACCTTGGCAAAGGCCAGATTGTTAAAGCGGTTAACAATGTGAGCTTTGACATTCAAGCGGGCGAGACGCTTGGCGTCGTTGGCGAATCGGGCAGCGGTAAGTCAACGACAGGCCGCACGATCTTGCGGTTAAACGAAGCGACAGGCGGGGAAGTGCTGTACCGGGGCATCCCGCTTCAGCATTTAAATCGGGCCGAGATGAAGCAAATGCGGCGGCATATGGGCATTATTTTTCAAGATCCCTATGCTTCGCTCAACCCGCGCCTGCGCATTGTGGATATTATCGGCGAAGCGTTGGATGCTCATGCCCTAACGAAGGGCAAGACGAATCGTCTCAAACGCGTAGAGGAGCTGCTGGAATTGGTCGGGCTGAACGCCTCCCATGCTCTCCGCTATCCGCATGAGTTCTCCGGCGGGCAGCGGCAGCGCATTGGCATCGCCCGTACGCTGGCGGTTGAGCCGGAATTTATCGTCTGCGACGAGCCACTGTCTGCTCTCGACGTCTCGATTCAGGCGCAAATTGTGAAGCTCTTGGAGGAGCTTCAACAGCGGCTTGGCCTGACTTACCTGTTTATCGCCCATGATTTATCCATGGTTAAGCATATTAGCGACCGGGTCGCGGTTATGTATAAGGGCAAAATCGTTGAGCTGGCTGAAAGCGAGGAGCTCTATTCGAATCCGCTCCATGCATATACGAAGTCGCTGCTCGCAGCCATCCCTGTTCCTGATCCAGCCATTGAATCGAAGAAGCGGCTGCTGCCACATACGGAGGCTTCTAAAGCCGATCCATACGGGCTGGAGCATTCTTCCTTTATAGAAGTGAAGCCGGGACATTTTGTTGCCGTTGCAGGAGCTTAAGCTTCGAAATAAGCCGCAGCATAGATTTGAAAAATAAACAGCCAGCACTAGCCGAAAATAGACGGCAAGTGCTGGCTGTTTAGCGTTCTTTTTCAGGCTAAGCTAATGAATATTTCCCGCGGCCTTCAGCCGCTCCGCAATGGCGGCAAAATCCTCCGCGGAAATACCCGGCGCGAATTCTTCCTCCACCTCCGGGTATTCCGGTACAGGTACGCCCTTCGGCACCCCATGAATAACCTCAAGAGGCTGCCCATCCTCTGGATGCGTGCCCTTCCAAATTTGGTCAATCGTTTTAAAATCATTATCGCTGTACGTATACAGCTTCGTATGAACGCCCTTCTCCTCATACTTGCGCGCTTCATTGAACGCTTTGTTATTAAGCGAAGGAATCGGAATCAGCTTGGTCACATCGACACCGGTCGCCACTTGCAGCGCTTTGGCATAGGCCACGACATGAACGCCGCCCCGCACGAGCAAATAGCCCACCACTTCGCGCGCAGCTGGATGGGAGGTCATTTCATACACCTTCATTTTATGGGTTCTGGCACCCACTTCAAGGAAGAAATTATGCAGCAAATCTTCAACGAGATTCCCGCTGTTGAACACATGCTCGCCCGTCCACGGCCTGCCCATTGAATCAACAGGCAATGCGCCTTGTCCACCGGACAGAAACGGCAGCGACATGCGCCAGTCCTTGACGGATTTCAGCGGCGATTCATCCGGCTTGCCCGGTGTGGTGGAGCCATGCAGGCAGTGGTTAATCGCGTGGGAGACAAGCTCGACATGGCCAAGCTCCTCCGCCGTAATGCTCGTAACCAAATCATAAAACGGGCGCAGCTTCGTTTTCGAGCGAAAATTAAATGACTGGTACAAATAGTTGTTTAGAGTAGACATTTCACCAAATTTCCCGCCCAGCAGCTCTTGCACCGCAGCCGCCGCGTTCGGCTCAGGCCGCCCGACATTCGGAATTTCGATCAACACTTCATCCAAGCGTTTGAACATGCTTCTGCCTCCAATATTCTCAAGATTGGACTCCTCTGACAGCGCCAATAAGTTGCGACAATTTATTATTTGCTGCATCAGGGAACGATATCCGTAATTGAGAAGTTGGAGGGGATAAAGTTATTTTTTAGACCTCTGTAGTCCTCTATAGTCCTCTGTAGCCCTTTATGGTCCTTGTTTTCTAAACTCCGTTGGAGACAGGCCCGCGATTTTCTTGAATTGCTTTGAAAAATAAAACAGGTCATTAAAGCCCGCCTGCTCGGCAACCTCGCTAACGCTGAGCGATGAGTCGGCCAGCAGCTCCTTCGCCTTTTCAATTTTCAAACGGGCGATGTATTGAATCGGCGGCACGCCCATTTGCTCCTTGAACATTCTTATAAAATAGTTCGGATGCAGGCACGCCCGCTGCGCTAGGTCTTGTATGGTGATATCGCTGCCGCTATTCATATGGATATAGCTCAAAATTTCCGTCAGCCGCTGAGTGGCCGCCGCATTTTTCAAGCTGATGCTCTCCTCATCCTGCTGCATAACGAACAACGAAAACAGCTCCAGCAGCTTCGCTTTGGCAAGCAGCTTAGCGTAGATCGTCTGATCGTTCGCATAAAACACCAGCTCGGCAAAAATCGTCCGTACCCGCTCCTGATCAACAGCCATGCAAAGATAAGGCATATCCAGCAGCTTGAACAGGTTGATTTCCCCGACCTTGGCGCTGAAATGGCACCAATATTTGCGGTAGGTGTCGCTCCCCTCTATGACCGAATACGATTGGGGCACTCCCTCCGGCATTAGAATAAGCTGGCCCGGAACAGGAGCATACTCCTCATCGCCAATTTTGAGCCAACCGCTTCCATGCTCGATGAAATAGAATTTGCTGTAATCCGGCGTAAAATCGAGATCACGCCATTCGGTGCTGACCGTATTGTGATGGGCGATAAATAGCTCGACCTGCATATGGGACAAATAATAGGCGAGCAAGGAATGAGCATTCATGAGGCAAACCTGCTTCCATGGTTAATTTTATACAAATAAAAGTTAGTGTCCCACATTCTTAATCCTGTTAGCGCTTGCTAGAATAGCCATATAGATTTGCATTCGGAAAGGACGGTAGCAGAAACCATGGATAAACAAAATTATTTGAACCAAATAGCCGCCACCATTGCGCAGGGCCCTTATCGTGACGATTGGGAATCGCTCGGCGATTTTGAAATTCCGGCTTGGTATAAGCAAGCTAAATTCGGCATTTTCATTCACTGGGGCGTGTACACCGTTCCCGCCTTCGGCAACGAATGGTACCCGCGAAATATGTATATCCAGGGCAGCAAGGAATATGAGCATCATATTGCCACCTATGGCGAGCATAAAAACTTTGGCTATAAGGATTTTATCCCGATGTTCAAGGCTGAAAAATTTAATGCTGACGAATGGGCCAACCTGTTCCAGCGCTCAGGAGCGAAATATGTGATGCCCGTTGCGGAGCATCATGATGGCTTTCAAATGTACAACAGCGCCGTTTCCCGCTTTAACGCCTACGAAATGGGACCTAAACGGGATTTGCTGAATGAAATGAAAATCGCTTTTGAGCAAAAGAATTTGACCTTCTGCGCCTCGTCCCACCGTGCGGAGCATTGGTTCTTCCTATCGCATGGCAAGGAGTTTGAATCTGATATTCATGAACCGCTTGCATGCGGCGACTTTTACTGGCCATCCATGCCGGAGCCAGAGGATCATTTCAGTCAATATGAATCCCCTCCGACGGATGAATATATGGAGGACTGGCTCATTCGCTGCTGTGAGCTGATCGATAATTATGAGCCGAAAATTTTATATTTTGACTGGTGGATTCAGCATGCCTCGTTCAAGCCGTATTTGAAAAAGCTTGCGGCGTATTATTACAATAAATCCGCAGAGCTGGGTTTCCAAGGCATCATTAACTATAAGCATGACGCTTATATGCTGGGCAGCGCTGTTCCCGATGTGGAACGCGGACAATTCGCCGAGCTGAAGCCTTATTACTGGCAGACGGATACCGCTGTAGCCCGCAACTCATGGAGCTATACGCCTAACAATGATTATAAGTCGCCGCTGGAGCTCATTCAAGATTTGGTCGATATCGTCAGCAAAAACGGCAATCTGCTGCTCAATATTGGACCGAAAGCCGATGGCACGATTCCTCAGGAGGATCAGGACATTTTGCTTGCAATTGGGGGCTGGCTTGAGACGAATGGCGAAGCGATCTATGATACGAGCTACTGGCGTACTTATGGGGAAGGACCGACGAAGGTTGCAGAGGGACAGTTTACAGACGGTAAAAGCAAAATATTCACACCGCAGGATATCCGCTTTACGGTGAAGGGAAGCAGCCTGTATGCGACTGTGCTCGTCTACCCAGAGGACGGCGAGGTGAAAATCACGTCGCTGAAGGAGAAATCCCACGATTTCCAAGGCATTATTCAACAGATCGAGGTGCTCGGCTTCGAGGAGCAGCCTGTCTGGGAGCGTACAGCAGAAGCACTCGTCGTGAAGACGAATGGGGTTCGCAGCCCATATCCGGTTGTGTTGAAGATTACAGTGGACTAATCATATCAAGGCAGCCATGCATCTATATAGCAAACCCACCAACAGCCTAATGAAGGCTAAAGGTGGGTTTTGCTGTTTTCCATTCCAATTATTGTACTGCTTGAATCATACTCCACCCTATCACCTTCCCCTGCTTAATCAATTCTTTTTTGCACCGGCCTGCGCATGAACCGCGTCTGATCCCGTTCGAAGCCATATTGCTCATACAGACCGTGCGCGTCCTTCGTACCGAGCAGCCCTGTCATACCTTGGAATTCCGGGGCATTCGTTATCGTTTCTATCAGCTTTTTGGAAATGCCCTGACCGCGGTAAGCCTCCAGCACAAACACATCGCATAAATAGTAAGTCGTCGCCCCATCCGTAATGATTCTGGCAAAAGCAATCATTTGCTCCTGCTCGTTCTCTAGCTCGTAAACGCCATAGCAAATGGAATTTTCAATTGATTTAATAATCTTCTCAGCAGGCCGATTATTCGCCCAATAGCTGGTTGCTAAATAATCCACGACCACCTGCACCTGAATACGCAGCTTATCATCACTCACCACATATGATTTGAAATTCAGCTCCATACGGCACCTCCAACGATTTAAATCTCTAATGTTAAAAATAGTATAACCGCTCTTTCCCACCTCCACCAGAAAACCGTTGTATAATAAATACAGCTCTATTGAAACGCTTCAATATTTGCTTAGACATATAAAATACGACCATTGCGAGGGAAAAAAAGATGTTTGATCCAACCGTATTCGATAATTTGAAGGTTGCTTTTGAGAATCAGCTGTACGACCTGGATACGCTGGATGAAACGATTCAGATTACAGGCCGCAAAGATACGATGGAAATGTCCGTGATGGGACGTGCCTTCAGCCTTGCCTTCCACTTAACTGGGCAGGAAGCGGTAACTGCCGAGCTGCGGCTCGAAGCCTCCTTGAAGGAGCTGGCCGCCGAGCTATTAGAGCTGCCGGGAGAAGCGCCCGGCTGCGAGCTGAGCTTGTTTTTTCATATGAGGGTGAAGGATTTCGAGCAGCAATGTCCGCAGATTGAGGCGGTATTCCAGCGAATTTGGCCGGAAAACCCCGTCCCTGTGCAGACGCTCAGCTTTGCCTACTCTGAGGGGCAGGCGACGCATCAGAACGAGATTAAGCTGTCGTTCAAGCGCAAAATCAACGAGGAGCAAATGGAGGATATTTCGAGCCTGCTGGAGCATGTTCTGTTGACGCTGCGAGCACTGAGTGAGGTTTCCGCTGCAAGCATCGTGGAGAAATAAGCGGCCCACCGGATAACAGGCTAACCATTCCATAGCCAATACAGTCCACATCAGCATAAAAAGAAGAGCCCGCAGCCAATGCGGGCTCTTGCTCTTTGCACTATTTTCACAAGCAATCGCTTATTTAATCAGATCTACAGCATCCTGCGGCACAAATGCATCAGTTCCGTTGTACACGATAACGCCCTTAAGGCTCGTTTTCTTCCCGTTCAGGACGGCGATGTTTTTGTAAATGTGCAGCTCCAGCTTCTGGCTGCCCTTCGTCACGAGGATGGTAGAATTTTTCGCATCCTTCAGGTTAAGCTCGTATTTTGCTCCTTTAGCTGTAAAAGCCTGCTTCGCTGGCACGAACAGCTGCTTGCTAACCGCATCCAGATCAAGATCCAGCACGCGGGCCATATACTTCGCAATATCGGTATTGTCGATGACGCCAAACGGACGGTCATTATTCGGAGCATACGTGTAAAGCACCACATCTCCACCTGTATGTCCGCCAGTCGTCCAGCCAATACCTGCACGTTTGCTGATCATCGGGCCTACTGCATAATTCATTCTGCCCGGCTCCGCAGCTTTAATCGCCGCCATTTCCTCCGCCGTCAAATCCGAAATGCCATAATACTGCTGAAGCACGGATTTAATATTCGTTCTCTTTGCATCCAGCTTCGCTTCCAAGCCTTCACCCGTCAGCTTCGCTTTCTTCAGCGGGCCAATGAAGGTGGACAATGGCTCTTTATCGTAGGTGCCTGTCGTTGCGGCGTTGCCAATCGTCAGTCCGCCATTGCCATGGTCGGTTACAGCAACAACGGCTGTCTGCTTGTCCTTTTTCGCAAAATCCAGCGCTACCTTAACCGCATTATCAAACGCCAGCACATCGCTGATAATACCGATTGGATCGTTGGCATGAGCTGCCCAATCCACCTTGCTGCCCTCTACCATGAGGAAAAAGCCGTCTTTATCCTGGGAAAGGATGTCGATCGCTTTTTGCGTCATATCGGCGAGGCTTGGCTGCTTAGCGGGATCGCGGTCCATATCATAGGACATACCTGCTGGAGCAAACATCCCCCACAGCTTACCCGACTTGGAAGCTTTCATCGCCGCTGGCGTCGTCACATAGTCGTAACCGAGCGCTTTAATGGACGTAACCAAATTTTCGCCATCGCTGCGGCCGGATGGAACCAAATAATCGCTGCCGCCGCCCAATACAACATCGACCTGATTATATACCTGCTGCTTGCTTAGGGCATCGTAGTTTTTACGGTCTGGATAGTGGGCGGTAAAATCAGCCGGAGTCGCATGCATGATCTCCGAGGTTGCAATGATGCCAGTCGCTTTTCCCGCAAGCTTGGAAGCTTCCAGCACAGAAGCGACAGGCTTTCGCTCATCGCCCGGTGCAATAGCTTTTTGACCTGGCATTGTCGCCTTGTCCGGCAAAACGCCAACAAAACCCGTATGCGATTTATGTCCAGTGGCAAAAGCGGTACCGGCAGGTGCAGAATCCGCAATCGGCGCATCTGCCGAGTGGGTGCGGACCATGCCGCTCGCCATTTGATCAACCGTTAATGAAGAGCCTTTATACCATCTGGCGAGCGCCGTTGCATCATTTGCCATGCCGTCAGGAATGAGAATGATCACATTTTTAATTGGCGATTGCTCATCCTCTGCGCTCACTCCGCTGTTTCCCCCTACAGTTGTTACTGCCACAATAGTCGCTACGGCAAGTGCCACCTTAGCTGCACGAGCATGGAACCTCTTTAACATGTACATCCCCCTATTAACTAAATTGGATTGGATAAGGCTTCAACACAACTAGTTTAAAAGAGAATTGATAGAGGAATGTAAAAATGGCCTTGACGTTTTGTAAATTTACAACAATTGCCCAAATTTAGTTTATCGCTTGAAACCTTACGTATACATGCGTTTTTTCTGTTTTTTTCAACTTTATTCAACAAAATATTTTGATAAATTCAATAAAACATCTTCCCTCCACATAATTTTCCATGGTAGTATTATACTATTGAGCAAAAAGACCTATTTTTATTTCCTTCCAGAGTGAGTACATAGTCTTAATGTTTTAGGTCCTATGCACAATATGCAATTGTTTGGCAAACAGAGAATAGATAAGGGAGAGAGTTATGATGATTGGCAACATGGCAAGCAAACGTATTTCTGTCGCACTTGTTTTTGCAATGGTCTTATCCATTTTTTCAACGAACTACATCGCATTTGGGGCAGAGGCAGCCTCCTCCGTGTCGTTCACAGACATCGAGAAATCTTATGCTAAGGATGAGGTAACCGCTCTAGTAGAAAAAGGTATACTCGGCGGTTATGGCGATGGCAGCTTTAAGCCTTCGAACTCCATTACACGCGCGGAACTAGCTAAAGTGCTTGTGCTTGCTCTAGGTAAAGAGCAGGATGCTGCAAGCGCAGCACCTTTCAAAGATGTGGAAAGCAAAAGCTGGTATAGCGGCTATGTTGGCGCACTGGTGAAATCCGGCATTACGCAAGGCATTTCCGCCGACCAGTTCGCTCCGAACAAAACCGTTACACGCGAGGAGCTCGCTGTATTTTTTATTCGTGCCTTCGGCTTGGACCAAGCTGCTCAAGCAGTACCGCTGGATGAGAAGCTTTCGGATCTCTCCACCGTGTCAACATGGGCGAAAAGCTACGTTTCCTTCGCCTATCAAATCGGCTTCATTAAAGGCGTAGCCAATGCAGACGGTACGACTCGCTTCAATCCGTCGGGCGTAGCTGATCGTCAAGCGTTAGCGCGTCTAGCCTACGAATTCGTCTTCAATAAGACAACCTATGAGCTGGCTGCAGCTTCGCTTGGTGCAGCTGCTACACCAGCGCCATCTGCTACACCGACTCCAACAAACCCGCCGAAGTCATCAGACAGCAGCAGCGGTGGTGGAAACAGTGGCGGGAACAATGGTGGGAATAATGGCGGATCGACGAGCACTTCCATTAATTCCGCAGGTGAACACACACTGGGTGCGGTGACTGGCGATGTGCGCATCACTGCTGCTAATGTTACCCTTAAAAACACAACGATTACGGGTAATCTATCTTTGGAAACGAGCATCGGAAATGGCGATGTAACGCTCCAAAACGTTACCGTTAGCGGATCGACGACCATTAATGGCGGCGGCCCTAACAGTATTCACGTACAAAACTCCACTCTGGCAACCGTCATTGTAGACAAGCAAGACGGAAGCATTCGTCTCGTATTGGAAAACGGAACGGATGTCCAGCAGGTTACCATTCGCTCTGGCGCTATTATCGAAACACAGCCAGGGGTTGGACAAGTTGGAAACCTCAACATCTCAAGCAACGTTCCACATAATGCGCAAGTTTCGTTAAACGGCGTATTTAATTCGGTTTCCGTCTATGCCGAGCAAGCGGCCATCACGCTAGGCGAGAACGGCTCTATCGGTCAACTGGATGTGTTCGCAAGCGCACTGAATACTGTTTTCCACCTGGAACAAGGCTCAAACGTTGCAAATGCCGTACTTGATGCGATTGTTTCCTTCCTTGGACAAGGTGCGGTTACTGACGCAGTCGTTAATGCAGATGGCGTGGACTTCAGCTCGCTGCCAAGCCAGCCAAACCTCCAAGCCGATCCTGCGGTTTCCAGCATCATTGCAGAACCTGCAATAGGCTTTGAGCTTTCAGCTATTGGAGCAACTCGTCAAATCGTAGCGACAGGCGTCAAATATACAGCTAACGCTAAAGATATTACGATTCAATCCAACTGGACCAGTTCAGATGCATCTGTAGCCGAAGTCGTATACGGCAAGGTTAAAGCAATTGGCGAAGGTACAACCTTCATTACTGCAACCTATGGCTTGTACAATGTACAGGTTCCTGTAACGGTAGCCGTTTATGAGCAAGGGTACCCAACGATTTCAGCGGTACAAGTAACGAACGGCGCAGTTGATGTTACTTTTGATCAGCAAGTAGATGATGTGAGCCTGTCTGATTTCGCGATTTCCGCAACGGTGAACGGAGCAGCTTATGAGCTGAGCGGCTTGCAATATGTGGATGGCAAAATCACCTTTAATCCGGTTGACAGCTATGGCTCCACACTGTACGTACATGTTGAAGCGAATGAAGCAAAAACCAAGTTCGCAGGCAGCCAGAGCGGCGCGGTTAAACTGACAGGCTTTGGCGGTAAAATTATTGATGTTTCCCGCAATCCTGTAGCTAACCTGACGATTGAGTTCCGCAAAGGTCTCGGCGCTACAAGTGGTCCCGTTGTTGGAACAGCTGTAACCGATGCTAACGGAAGATATTACATTTATTTAGCTCCTGGCATTTACACAGGTGAGCTCGGCGGCGTAGGCACGCCATATGTAACGACCTATATGACAGCAGTATCGGCTGTCAATGTAAATAACCAGAATGTAAACCAGACAGCAATCGGCATCCCGTCCGAAAATGAAACGCGTATCGTATTGACATGGGGCAAGGACCCTGCCGATCTGGATTCGCATCTAATTGGACCAGCTGCACAAGGTGGTATCTTCCACACTTGGTATGGTGGTAAAGCTTATTATTATAACAATTCCAAAATTGTCGATCTGGATCTAGATGACACCTCGTCCTATGGACCTGAAACAACAACGATCCGTCAAGATACAAACGGCACGTATACCTTCTATGTACATCACTTCTCCGGAGCAAGCACGATTTCGGCTTCCGGTGCGAAAATTGAAGTGTACCGCGGTTCTTCCCCTACACCAATTAAAGTGTACGAAGTACCAACCGATAGAGGCAACGAGATTTATTGGACTGTATTCACGATGACCATCACGGATGGTCAAGTTACATTCACGGATGTTAATGCATTCTCGAATACGAATCCTGTATGGGGTCTGAACATTGTAGATAACAATCAAAGACCTTCTGAAGAACCAGAACAAGAAGAAGAGCAGGAACAACAGCCCGAGCAAGAGCCGCAACCTGAGCAGCAACCAGAACAGCAGCCTGATCCACAAACTGCACCTTAATAGGCTGTAAAAAAATAACGCAGCGGAATCGCCTTATACTTTAGGCAGCCGCTGGGCAACCAACAAAAACAGCATGACCGCTGAATCGGTCATGCTGTTTTTTTGCTTTTTTAACTATACAATTGCGTCACTCGCTTCCCCGCTTACATAAAAAGGTGGCTGCTTAGCCAAATTATGACTTGGAGCACTTTGGAGTTCGGTTAAGGAGGTTGACGCTGGCATGTTTTTCAACCATACAAATTCTAGTGGCACAAAACAGCCGAAGGGCGGCTCGTCCCGAAAGGAAGGAAAGGAAGCTCCCTTCAGCCCATCGCTCAAAAATAACATCGATACCTTTTCCCGTAGGCTAGGCCATAGCTCTGATCTGGAAATCAAGTCCTTTGTTAGTGACTTGGCTCCCGATATTACGATGTCTCTCATTTATTTGAGCGAAATGGTGAATGAGCAGACGTTGAATGACTTTATCCTCCGCCCTCTGATGATCGTAAAAGCACAAGCCGAGGAGCGCAGCGATGATTTAATTCGTTTAATAAAGGAGCAAATCATCCAAGTTGGCTCGACCTATTCGACCGATTCCATTGAAGAAGCGATCGATATGCTTCTTAATGGGTACTGCCTCATGCTCATCCAGGAGTCGACCACCGGGCTCATGATCAATGTGAGCAGCAAAGAAGGCCGAACCGTCAGCGAGCCGACGACCCAAACCGTTCTGCGCGGGCCGCAGCAAAGCTTTAATGAAAGCTTGAGCACCAATATTAATCTGATTCGCCAAATTATAAAGTCGCCTGATTTGCATATTGAATCCATGATCATCGGCACCCAGACACGCACACAAATTGCAATGGTCTATTTGCATGGAATCGCCTCAGAGGATGCCGTCAAGACGATTTATGATCGGCTTGCTGCTATTGAGGTCGGCAGCATACTCGAAAGCGGCTATATCGAAGCGCTTATTCAAGATAAAGTATATACGCCCTTCCCCACCCTAATGAATTCGGAACGCCCCGATGCGGTAGCGGGAGGCCTATTGGAGGGACAAATAGCGGTTTTGGTCGATGGAACGCCCTTCGTACTGCTCGCTCCAGTGACGCTGTTTCAATTTTTTCAGACGCCAGAGGATTATTATCATCGCTTTGATATCGCCACCTTTCTGCGGTTGATTCGCTTCGTCGCTTTTCTGATTTCCATGCTGCTGCCAGCTTTATATATCGCGGTGACGACGTTTCACCAGGAAATGCTGCCGACCACGCTGCTCATTACGCTTGCAGCCCAGCGGGAAGGCATTCCTTTCCCCGGACTAGTCGAGGCGATGATCATGGAGCTTACCTTCGAGGTGCTGCGTGAAGCGGGCGTACGAATGCCGCGGGCTATTGGACCAGCCATCTCCATTGTCGGCGCACTCGTTTTAGGACAAGCGGCTGTGGATGCGGGAATTGTATCAGCGGGTATGGTCATGGTCGTATCCTTTACCGCCATCTCAAGCTTTGTCATCCCGCAGTTTAATATTGCAATTTCTGCCCGTCTCATCCGTTTTACGTTTATGCTGCTGGCCGGCGTATTCGGCTTTATGGGCATTGTCGCCGGTTTTCTCGCGATGCTTATTCATTTAGCAGGGCTCGAATCGTTTGGCGTGCCCTATATGTCGCCGCTCGCTCCCTTCAACTGGCCGAGTATGAAGGACACATTCATCCGCGCGCCGCATAAGGTGCTGCTGAAGCGTGAAGCTACCAATAAAATTAACCGCTCCAGCAAGCTGGAATAAACGACAGGTCCAGACGGCAAGCACTGAAAGGAGGACACGCCATGTACCGGCTGCTGACGCGCACCATCTGTTCGTTTCTCATCCTCATGCTGCTTGGCGGCTGCTGGAATCGCGTCGAAATGAATGAAATCGGCATTATTTCAGCCACAGCTGTAGATTGGGAAAAAGGAAAATGGGTCGTATCGTACCAATTGGTCATCCCGCAGGCCATTTCCTCTCAAGGGAACAGCTCGGCAACGGGCGATGCGCCGGTGAATGTATTTTCAACGGAAGCGGAGAGCATCCGCAAAGCGATCGGTGATGCCAGCCGCGAAATGTCGCGCAAGCTTTATTTTGCCCACAATCAAATCATTGTCATTAGCGACACCGTGGCGAAGAAGGGCATTTCGCCGCTATTGGAAATTTATATGCGCAACACCGACGCCCGCGAAACGGTATCCATGTTTATAGCCAAGGGCAAAGCTCGCAAGCTCATTGAGCAGCTGCTGCCTGTCGAGAAAATCCCAGGAACAGCTGTACAGCGTCTGGTTGAAAATGAAGCAGCCAGCAGCTCCATCTATCCGGATATGACGATGTATCGCATTTTGCTCGATCTGCTCGGTCCTACGCAGGCAACCGGCATTCCCGAGCTGATGATTTCCGGCGCCAAGCAGCCGCTCAGCTCCGTCGACAACTTAAAGGAGACGTACACGCGGGCCAAAATCAAGCTGGGAGAGCTCGGCGTTATTTCCGGAGACAAGCTCAAGGGCTGGCTTACGCCCGATGAGGCGGCAGGCGTCATGTGGCTATCCGATAAAGTGAAGCGCACGACGCTGGAATTTGATTGTACAAATAAGGGCGGACCGAAGGATTCCTCTATTATTATCGGCGGTGCTAAAACCTCGCTAAAGCCGGAGCAGCGCTCTGACGGGCGCTGGATTATGAATATAAGCGTCAAAGCGAACGGAACGCTGCTTGAATATACATGCCCAAACGACCTTCAGAAGCCGGAGCTGCTCAAGCAGGAGGAGCAGAAAATCGCCGAGGAAATCAAAAATGGGATGGAAACGAGTTGGAAAGCGGTGAGCCGTCTGCGAACGGACATAGTCGGCTTCGGGAAAGCGATCAGCAGCAAATACCCGAAGCAATGGAAGCAAATGCAGAAGAATTGGAATGAAGAATTCCCCGAAACGGTGCTGAATATTGACGTCAAGTTCAAGCTCGCCCGCATTGGCTTCAGCAACCATACGTTCAAAGAGGCGCAGTCGAATACGAGGAAGTAGAAGCAAAGTAGGCTTGGAGAGGAGGAGCAAGGCGATGACGAAGACGCCCAAAATCGGCAAAATGCAGCTTGCTGTCATGATTTTATTATTCGAAATCGGCAGCACTCCGCTCTTCGAGCTGGGCGTAGGCGCCAAGCAGGATTCCTGGCTCGCAATGACCGTCGCAGCAGCGATAGGCGGTGCTTTTCTTTGGATGCTGCTTCGCATTCAGGTGCGGTCGCCGGACGCCGATATGCCCGAGCTTTACAAGCAGCTGTTCGGCAAATGGCTGGGCGTAACGCTTGCCGTTCCGCAGGCGCTCATTTTCGCCTACGAATCGATGCGCAACGTTCGCGATTTTGGCGAGCTGACGGTGATGACGATTTTGAATAAAACGCCGCAATGGAGCATTATGCTGCTCATTATTTTGCTCTCCTTATACGCCATATGGAAAGGTGTCGAAGTGTTTTTCCGGCTGGCGGAGCTTTTGTTTCCGATCGTATTTTTCAGTTATATTTTGCTGATTGCTCTGCTTATTCAGTCCGGGCTGCCGGACTTCCACCGTCTGCTGCCCATTATGGGCAATGGCATTGGACCGATTTTCAAAGCCGCTGTGCCGGATATCGTTGCGTTCCCGTTCGCACAGATGCTGACGCTGTTGATGTTCTGGAAATATGTGAAACCGGTTGCGGCGAGATTAAAAACAACTTACAGCGCGTATACGATTGTGGCGCTCTTCCTGATTTTTATGAACATGCTCATTATGTCCGTGCTTGGACCCGCATTATCAGGCTACAGCATGATGCCCTTTCTGGAGGTTGTCCAGCTCATTCGGATTGCCGATTTCCTCGAACGACTGGATGTGGTGGTGACGGTTTTGCTGATTATCGGATTATTCGTCAAGCTTTCACTGCTCTTTATGGCCGCTGTGCTGGCATTAAGCTCACTTCTGCGCATTCCATACCGCAAATGTGCCGTCATAGTAGCAACTCTTATTTATGGAGCCTCCTTCCTTGAAGCCAATAACACGGTCCATCTATGGATCGGATTAAAATACACGGTAAAATATGTGACTCCCGTCCAAATGGCTATACTGTTTATCGCGTTCCTGATCGGTTTCGTTCGCAAAACAAAGCCGCCGGAACGCTCGCACTAGCTGGGAATCCTCACCTTTTTTCATAGTCCGCTTCTATTTTCAAGGCTCTATCCTGTATAATAGTGTCAACTATCTTCACATGAGGAGGTGGACGCTATCGTACAAACGCTGCTGCAGCTAACAATCCGCGACATTTTACGACGGCCCCTGTTCCAAAAAGCCGAGGTGCTCGCAAGTGAAGAAGCCTTGAACCGTCCCGTCAGATGGGTCCACATGATGGAGGTCATTCAAGCTGGCCAGCTTTTAAGCGGCGGCGAGCTTATATTGACGACAGGCATCGGCTGGCAGGAGGATGAGGAACACAGTCTGATTTTTCTACAGCAATTGCTTAATTCAGGCGCTTCTGGGCTTTGTATTGAGCTGGTCACTTATACAGCCAGACCACCGGATCGTATGCTGGAGCTGGCAAAACACGAGCATTTCCCCATTCTCCTCTTCCACGAGCAAGTTCGCTACATTGACATCACCCAGGATCTGCATGCCCACTTCATTAATCAGCATCATAAAACGGTGTCCGAGCTGGAAGCATTATCTAAGCAGCTCGGACAGCTGAGGACCCAATATATCGAGGAAAAACGCCGTTATCAAGATGACCTATGGCTTGCTGACTGGCTTTCCGGAAAGCACGGCTTAACCGAAATCAGCTATTATATTCGCTATATTAAACCGTCTGCCAAGCTCGGCAGCGTAGCGGTATGCGTGTTTCAATTGGAAGCCGCGCAAATGGAAATGAGGGTTTTTGAAGCGCTGATGCTGCAGCGCAATATGGTGGCGCGTGCGATTTTTGAGGGGGAAGGCTTTCATTTGTTCCCGTTGCTGCTCCAAGGGCAAATGGTGTTTATTTTACTCGATCAGCTGGAGCAGCTTAATTGGAAGGAACGGGTGCTGCGAGTCATTGAGCGGCTGCGCCGGACGGACATGAAGCAGGGGCCCGCATTGTTCTCGGGCCTTTGGGGCATCGGAAAGTCGATGATGCAGCCTGACCAAGCAGCGGAAAGCTATGCAACCGCGAAGGAGACGATAGCCATTCAGCTGGATGCCGGGCCGCTGCCAGCCCCCTTTTTCGACGAGCTGCACACATACAAAATCATTTCCGTGCTGAAAAAAAGCGGGATGCTGGAGGAGCTGATCCGTGATTACATTGAACCGCTTGCCTCCTATGACAAGGAAAAACACGGCCAGCTGCTGCTCACGCTGAAAACCTATTTAATCCGTTCCGGCTCGAAGCAGGATACAGCCCGCGAGCTGTTCATCGCCCGGCAGACGCTTTATCATCGCTTGGATAAAATCATTGCGCTGCTGGGCGAAGACTTTATGAACGCCGATAAGCGGCTCGCCATTGAGCTGGCTGTGAACGCCTATGAATATACGCGAGGAGCCATCCGTTAAAAGGGGCAAGCGGACGCCGAGGATTACGCAGATGGCGCGGCGCTTGAGCTGGAGGAGGATGCAGTAGTCGATGCCCTAGCCTGTGCCAGCTGCTTGATCAGCAAATTGGTTAAATGCTTGCGCGCATCGGCAGTAAGCAGCTGCACCGTCGCGGCTTCTCCTCCCGGATGCTGGAGCGTTACCGTCGCTCCGCTCAAATTTTCCTCAATGTGGATAAATTTAAACTGCCTGACCATATAGCCATCCAGCTTCCCCTTCTCCTCCAAAACCTGCTGATAGTCCGACATTTCGATCCCTCCTCGCTATCGTTGAACCGTCTATTTGCTGCTTGTGCTGACTGCTATATCAGGTGAAGCAGGCAGCTCCCCCTGCACAGGCTGTTTGTAAGGCGCGCGCTTCACATATTGTCCGGCGCCTGCTCTTCCGACAAAGACCAGATCGCGAATGACAAACTCGCCGCGCGACAGCACGCTGATCGGAGCTCCGGTTACAGCCATTCCTTCAAACGGATTATAGTCCACATTCATATGATGCGTTGCTTCCGAAATGACCCTCTGGATCGTCGGATCGAAAATCACGATGTCGGCATCGCTCCCTACCGCAATCGTGCCCTTGCGTGGAAACAGCCCGAACAGCTTCGCGCTGCGCGTCGAAACCAGATCGACAAACTGGTTCAGCGTTAATCGCCCTTTCGCCACGCCTTCGGAATAAAGCAGCGAGAAGCGGTCTTCGATGACGGGGCCTCCATTCGGGATTTTGCTGAAATCATCGCGTCCGAGCTCTTTTTGCCCGCTGAAATTAAAGGAGCATTGGTCCGAGCCAATCGTTTGCAGCCCGCCTGTGCGCAGCGCATTCCATAAGACATCCTGATGCCGAGCCTCGCGCAGCGGCGGCGACCATACGTACTTGGCTCCCTCAAACTCCGGCAGCGCCAAATACGATTGATCGAGCAGCAAATATTGCGGACAGGTCTCTCCCCAGACGTCAAAGCCCTGCTCCCTAGCCTCAGCAATGGCTTTTACCGCCTCCTCGCAGGTGACATGCACGACGTACAGCCTCGCTCCAGTCAAGCCCGCAAGCTTCGCAGCTCTTCCCGTCGCCTCTCCCTCCAGCATCGATGGGCGGGTCAGCGCATGATAGATCGGCTCCGTATGCCCCTCCGCCAATGCCTTGGCAATGAGATAGTCGATAACATCGCCGTTCTCGGCATGGACCATAACCATCGCTCCCAGCTCGCTTGCGGTCAGCATCGTACGGTAGAGCGTGCCGTCGTCGGCTTGGAACACATTTTTGTAAGCCATAAACACCTTGAACGACGTAATGCCCTCCGTGTGGACGATATCCGGCAGCTCGGCCAGTACCGCATCGTTGATTTCGCCAATCATTAGATGAAAGCCGTAGTCGATTGCCGACTTGCCGGCTGATTTGGCATGCCACTTCTGAATCGAATCGGCCAGCGGCTTGCCTTTATCCGTCAGGCAAAAATCAATAATCGTCGTCGTACCGCCAAATGCGGCAGCCATCGTCCCCGTCTCAAAATCATCCGCCGTCACGGTTCCGCCGAACGGCATATCCAGATGCGTATGCGGATCTATGCCGCCTGGAAACAGATATTTCCCAGACGCATCGATGATTTCCGCGCCGATAGCCACGCCAGCAGCTTCAAGCTCCGTCCCGATAGCCTTAATCGTGTCTCCTTCAATCAGCACATCCGCCTGATACGTATCCGCAGCGGTTACGATCATCCCATTTCGAATCAGCTTTGCCATAGGCTACACCGCCTCTCTCGCGCTTGATTTGGCTTTTCCTTCGCCGCCGCCCAAGCCCGCAATCGCTTCCTGACGCTCGTTCCAGGACATCGGCATTGCGGAAGACGGCACCTCTATCATCGAGATCGCACCTTCGACCGGGCAAACGATTGAGCACAAATTGCAGCCGACACAGTCCTCTTCCCTTACTTTCAAGTAAGCGCGCCCGCCTTCGTCCGTATGCCGCTCAATGCATTGATGCGAGGTGTCCTCGCAGGCGATATGGCATTTGTTGCATACGATACATTCTTCCTCATGAATGCGAGCAACGACTTGGTAATTCAAATCGAGATCGCCCCAGTCCGAATAACGGGACACCGATTTGCCGATCAGCTCCATCGCCGACGATAGTCCCTTGTCGTCCAGGTAGTTGTTCAAGCCGTCAATCATATCCTCAACAATGCTGAAGCCATGATGCATCGCTGCCGTGCACACTTGAACCCCCGTTGCGCCCATCAGCATAAATTCGACCGCATCGCGCCAATTGGAAATGCCGCCGATTCCCGAAATTGGGATGTTCACCTGCGGATTACGAGCACATTCCGCGACCATGTTCAGCGCAATCGGCTTCACGGCAGGGCCGCAATAGCCCCCATGCGCACCTTTGCCGCCCACATGCGGAATCGTGAGCCAAGAATCCAGATCAACGCCAGCGAGCGAGTTAATCGTGTTAATTAGGGAAATCGCATCCGCGCCGCCCCGCGTCGCCGCCTTTGCCGTCGCCGTAATGTCGGTAATATTTGGCGTCAGCTTCACGACAACCGGCGTCTGCGCCGCCTCCTTCGCCCACATCGTCTGCGCTTCGACCAGATCCGGCTGCTGCCCGGAGGCTGCGCCCATGCCGCGCTCCGCCATGCCATGCGGACAGCCGAAGTTCAGCTCAAGGCCATCTACGCCGACCGCCTCGACCTTTTTGACGATTTCATGCCATTTCTCGCGGCTTGGCTCGACCATCAGCGAGGCGATGACCGCATGATTCGGGAATCTTTTTTTCGTCTCATAGATTTCCTTTAGGTTGACCTCCAGCGGACGATCCGTAATGAGCTCAATATTGTTGAAGCCCGCAACCCGCTGCCCGTTAAAATGAACGGCGGCAAAGCGCGAGGACGTATTGATAATGGGATCGCCCAGCGTCTTCCACACGGCGCCGCCCCAGCCCGCCTCGAATGCGCGCTGCACCTGATAGCCTGTATTGGTAGGCGGCGCAGATGCCAGCCAGAACGGATTCGGAGATGTTATGCCCGCTAGATTGATGCGCAAATCTGCCATTGTCGTTCCCCCCTAGAGCAATCAGTATCGTTTCGTAGTTGTATAAATACGCCATTCTAATTGCAAAGCCGTCTAATCATGCCGTCTCCTCCTGCCGTTTGATCAGCTGCTTATAAATGGCATAAGCTGCCTTCTTGCCCTGCTGAGCGGCCGAGACGACCATCGCCTCTCCTTGGCCCTCGCCAAAAATAACGTCCCCAGCAGCAAAAATTTGTGGATCGGACGTTTGATAGCTGCTTTCGTCCACCGTCACAATGCCGCGCTTATGCGCGATGCCAAGCTGCTCAATCAGCGATAGATGGCGCATTTGTCCAATAGCCAAAATAACAGCGTCCACCTCCAGCTTGAACGCCGAGCCGGGAATCGGCACCGGGCGAGCACGCCCTTCCTCTGTTTCCTCCAGCTCCATCATGAGGCATTCCAGCGCCGTCACATGCCCCTTGGCATTGCCGATAATGCGAGCTGGCGCCGTCAGCCATTGAAATTCGACGCCATCCTGCTTGGCGAAATCATATTCGAACGCATAAGCCGTCATTTCGGCGGCGCTGCGGCGATAGACGATTTTCACATTCATCGCGCCGAGACGCACCGAGCAGGTGGCCGCATCGATTGCCGTGTTGCCCGCACCGATTACAGCCACGCGCTTGCCCGCCATGTCGGTGCGCACAGCCGTTTTCGTCGACTCCACAAAATCAATGGCATCAAAGACGCCGTCCAGCGTCTCGCCTTCAATGCCGAGCGACGGCACCTTCGACATGCCAATCGCCATCACGATAGCATCATATTCGCGGCGCAGCTCCTCAATGCCCACATCTACTCCGATTAGCGTATTCGTCCGAATGTCTACGCCTAGCCGCCGCACTTGCTCAACCTCCCAGAGCGAAATTTCCTGCGGAAGCCGGAAGGAAACGATGCCGTACGTATCCAGACCGCCCGCCTGCTCCTTTGCCTCAAACAAAGTCACGGCAAAGCCGAATCGCGCCAGCTCTCTTGCCGCAGACAGCCCTGCCGGCCCGCCGCCAATAATCGCGACCCGCTTGCCATTGCTCTTCCCAGCCGTGAACAGCTGCTGCTCATTGTGAATGGCCCAATCCGTAGCATAGCGCTGCAAATCGCCAATTCGAATCGGCGTGGAGGAATGATTCAGCACGCATGCGCCCTCGCACAGCTCCTCGGTTGGACATACGCGCGAGCAGGTTGCGCCGACCGGATTCGCATCCATAATCGCTTTGGCGGAGCCTTTCAAATTGCCGGAAGCGATTTTTTTAATAAAAGAAGGGATATTGATACCGGTTGGGCAGGCCGTAATGCACGGCGCGTCATAGCAATACAGACAGCGATTCGATTCATCGACCGCTTCCTTCCGCTTCATGCCTGCCTTCACCTCGGCAAAATTGCGCCGGAGCGATTGCTCCGATATAAAAGCGATGCCCATAGCTGCTTCCCCTCCTATTTTTCAAGCGTCTGGTTGTGATGAAAATGATCCGTTTACCCTGCCTCATTCCTTCCCCTCAGCAATCTGCACAGCTGCGCGGTATAGCAGCTCCACTCCAAGCGCAATATCCTCCGGCGCGGCATACTCCCGCGGATTATGGCTAATCCCTTCCTCGCAGCGGACAAAAATCATGCTGTAATCGCACACGTAAGACATCGTGAGCGAATCATGAAACGGCCCGCTCATCAGCTCCGGCGGCGCAAGCCCCAGACTGACGGCCTCGCGGTGCAAAATCGTTTTCAGCCAGTCCGCGCAATATCTCGGCTCGCTGTTCGTATCCTCGCGGATCGCATACGCGAGCCCATGCTCCAGGCTGATCTGCTCGATAATGCCTCGCAGCTCCCGCTCCAGCTCGTTTCTCCGCTCCAGCTCGATGTCTCGGAAATCTACGGTAAAGCTGACCTTCTCCGGTATAATGTTGCGGGAATCCGGGAAAACAGCGACCGAGCCGACGGTGCCGACCGTCGGCGCACCCGGCTCGCGCCGCGCCAGCTCATCCAGCGCGACGACAACCTTGGCGCAGCCGACCATCGCATCGCGGCGCATCGCCATCGGCACGGAGCCGGCGTGCCCGGCGAAGCCGGTCATTTCGACCGTCCACCAGACGGGGCCGGATATACCGCTGACGATGCCGATCGGCTCCTTTTTCGCCTCCAGCACTGGGCCCTGCTCGATATGAAGCTCCAGAAAAGCTCCGATTCTTCCAGCCTTGAAGGTATAGCTGTCATATTGGGCTGGATCACAGCCGAACTGCAGCAGCGCTTCCCTGCGGGTTACGCCATTTTTATCAGCTCGCTCAAGCTCCCCCTCCTCCAGCTTTCCGGTCATTCCCCTTGCCCCGAACAGCCCTTTATTGAAGCGGCAGCCCTCTTCATCGCAAAAGGCGACGACCTCTATATTCATCTCTGGCCGAGTGCCGTGCTCCGCCATCGTCTGCACCGCTTCAATCGCGCCGAGGACGCCAATAACGCCGTCAAAACGGCCCCCATAAGGCTGCGAATCAATATGCGAGCCCAGCATAAGTACTGGTGCCTGCTCATCTTGTCCCTTATATACTCCGATCAAGTTGCCAAAAGGATCGATTCGCGCCGACATGCCCGCCTCCTCCATCCAGCCCTTTACGAGCTCCACTCCTGCGCGGTCCTCCGGGGATAATGCGAGACGGCAGACGCCTGTCGTGCCGATCTTGCCTATTTCCGCAAGTGCCATAATCCGCTGATGAAGCCGCTCCGCCTGAATATGATGCCTGTTCTCCTTAGCCTGAAGCGGCTTCATGCCGCATCCCCTCCTCTGACGTATCGCCTGCGGCTCCGAAAACGGCCAGCAGCGTATCAATAATAAAAGCGATATCTTCATCCGTCGAAGAAAGCGGCGGACTAAGCGTCAAAATATTCATAAAGCCCGGGACGGTATCTCCGTTTTTGCCAATGAGCAGGCCTCGTGCCTTGCAATCGGCGATTACGCCAGCAACAAATGCAGCAGCGGCAGGCGTCTTCGTCTCCTTATCCTCGACCAGCTCGATGCCGACGGCGGAGCCAAAGCTCCGAATTTCTCCGACATTCGGATGTCGGAGCAGCGGCTTCATGCGGCTGCGCATCCGCCTGCCAATGAGAGCAGAGCGCTCAATTAAACCTTCGCGCTCAATAATCTCGAGATTTTTAAGCGCAACGGCACAGGACACCGGGTTGCCGCCAAACGTATTTACATGGCGAAAGTGGCTATCCGGCCCTGCTTCCTTGAAGCTTTCATACAGCTCGGCGGACACCGCCGTTGCCGACAATGGCGAGTAGGCGCTCGTCAGCCCCTTTGCCATCGTGACGATATCAGGCCTTACCCCAAAATTATGATGGCCGAATTTCCGCCCCGAACGGCCGAAGCCGCAGATGACCTCATCGACGATGAGCAGCACATCATGCTTGTCACAAATCTCGCGCAGCTTCGGCAGGTAGCTGTCCGGCGGCACGAGCATGCCGCCCCCGGTAATGACGGGCTCCACGATAATGCCGGCGACGGAGTCCGGCCCCTCCCAGATGATTGCGTCCTCATAGGCTTTGGCGCATTGCAGCTCGCAGGCTCCGCTAGTTTGGCCGAAAGGGCAGCGGTAGCAATAAGGCGGCGGCACATGGGAGAAGCCAACCCCTAGCGGCTCGTATTTCAGCTTCCTCTGCGCCTGCCCCGTTGCGCCTAGCGCCCCCATCGAGTTGCCGTGATAAGCGCGGTGGCGCGAAATGAACTTGTGCTTGGTCGCTTTTCCACGTTGATGAAAAGCTTGGCGGGCGATTTTGAACGCAACCTCGTTTGCATCAGACCCGGAGTTGGAGAAGAAAATCCGGTATTCCCCCTCCAGCCAGTCGCTCAGCTTCGCCGCCAGCTCAATGCCCGGTACATGGGATTGAATGAGCGGCGAATAAGCAAGTGTCGTCATTTGCGCAGCAGCAGCCTCGGCAATCTCCTTCCGCCCATGTCCCACATTGACGCACCATAGCCCCGACATGCCGTCCAAATAGCGATTGCCGTCCACATCCTTGATCCAGCTGCCCTCCCCTGACGCTACAATCATCGGATGATCATTATGGGGAGTAATATGATGCCACAGGTACACTCGATCCTTTTCCAGCAGCGCTTCCTTAAACTCCCTTGCCTGTGCGGCTGCATGCTTGGCTTCTTCATCCATTGCTTCGTGATTATCCATCAGCTTCTTCACCCTTTCCGCCGACTGCCGTCTATGTGCTTGATCTGCCGTTTATGTTGTCTATGCCCCGCAACCGCCATTTATGCACGAGCCTAAGAGGCCTCTGTATTTAATTCAGAATATTCAGACTTTTTAAATCCCATTATTTCCTTTGGCAGCTCAATATTGTCCTTGACCGTGCGCCATTCAAACTTCCAGCAATACTATCTTTGTGTAATATTATATAACACTCAGATTTAATTACATTAGACAGAGTGTTACATAATCACAAAAGTCCATTGTACATATTGTCCATGAGAGCTGGAAACAAGTCAGCATACCTAACATAAACCGCGCCGCCAGCAGGAGCAGGAGCCCATGCCGGCAGCGCGATTTTTTAGAAATGAAAGCTATGTGATCAACTGATTTTCCCAAGCCTACTGACTATCTCCAGCTAACGCTGCCCGCACGAAATCAGCCCTTCACCGCTCCATCCGTCACGCCAGCTATAAATTGGCGGTTGAAAAACAGAAAAATTAGAAACAACGGCAGCGTTGCCATAACCGAGGCCGCCATAACAAGCGATTTATCCTGAAAATAGGACGACGTGTCCAGGCGCAGCAGTGCCACCTGCACCGTTAGCATCTCATTGGATTTCATGACGATCGACGGCCATAAATAGTCATTCCATGCCCCCATAAAGGTTAAAATGCCAAGGGTCGCATAAGCGGGAGCAATCGCCGGCACAGCTATTAAGGCATAAAGCTGCAGGTTTCGGCAGCCATCGATTCGCCCCGCCTCCACCAGCTCGCTCGGAACGGAAGCTTCGATATACTGCCGCATGAAAAACACGCCAAAGGCACTGACCATGCCCGGTACAATAACGGCGCGAAAATCATTCAGCCACTGCAGCTTCGTAATAATCAAATATTGCGGAATAATGCCAAGCTGCGCCGGAATCATCAGCGTCCCGAGTACGAACAGCAGCATAAAGCCTTTTCCCGTAAAATTCAGCCGGGCAAAAGCAAAGCCGGCCAGCGAGCTGAGCAGCAGCATCGATACCGTGATACTGATCGCAATAATCGCCGTATTGCCCATCGTCCGCAGAAAATCGACATTTTCATTATTGAAAATTTTATCGAAGTTTTCCGCCATTCGATTGCCATAAAACACCTTCGGCGGTATCGCCGAAATTTCGCCAGCCGTACGGGTAGAAATGACGCTCATCCAATAAAAAGGAAAGACCGAGAAGAGGGCAAACAGCAGCAGCAATACATAAACGATGGAACGCCCCGTCTGATTTCGCATGGCCGCCTCCTACCTCCTTAGCTTTCCTACAAGCAGAGAATTAAATAAAGCAAACAACAAGATAATGATCAGCAGCAAATTGGCAATCGCCGAAGAATAGCCGAAGGCATGGTCGGTAAATGCTGTTTTGTACAAATACATGACAACGGTCAGCACCTGATTGTTCGTACCGCCATTGACCGCCGCATTGGTGCCTGCCAAATCAGACATGAAGGTGAACGGCTCCGTGAACAGCTGGAGACCTCCTGTCGTAGCAATCAGCGTCGAGAAAATGATCGTCGGTGTCAGCATCGGAATCGTAATGCGGAAAAACTGCTGCGCTTTGCTTGCTCCATCAATGGTCGCTGCTTCATATAAATCGCCCGGAATGCTTTGCAGGCCCGCCAGCTGAATGACCATATGGAAGCCGAGGTACCGCCAGAACACGAGAGCCGCAACAGCGAGCTGCGTAGCCCACGGCGCCCCCGCCCAATCGATTCGATCGAGGCCGAGCACCGTAAGCAAATAGTTGAACAAGCCATATTTCACGCCAAACACATTGGCAAAAATCAGGCTCACTGCCACAAGCGAAGTAATATTAGGCAAAAAGATAAAAAAGCGGAACATGCCTTTTCCCTTTATAAACGCCTGATTCAGCAGCACCGCCAGCAATATGGCGAACAAAATTTGAAAGGGCACCGATTCAAACCAAATTAAAAAGGTGTTGCCAATTGATTTCCAAAACAAGGGGTCCTCCATCAACAGCAGCCGATAATTCCGCAGCCCGACAAACGCCCGATCCCCAAGCATATCCCATTTGAACAAGGAAATATAAATGGTATACAGCATCGGATAGAAACCAAATACCATAAAGATTGCAAAAAACGGCAGCGTGTACAAATAACCGGAAATATGGTCGCTCATTCGTTGATTAACCCTGCGAGTTCCTCGCCCTGTCCTCATTTCCCTCTGCACTTCCCAGCCTCCTCTCTAGCAGCATTTCGCACACACAGCCTTGAATAGCAAAGGCAGAGCGCAGCCGGTAGGCCGCGCTCTACCTTTTAATCCTCTCGTCGTTTACCTAGCGGGCCAGCGTCGATTTCACCTTGCTGACCAGCTCGACCCACGTTTTCTCCGGATCAGCGCCCTTCTCCACATTTGGGAGCTGCTGCTCAATTTCACTCGTAATCGTTGTCCAATTATTTATGGAATCCATCAACGTTACCTGTTCCGCAGCTTTCGGGTAAATTTCGCCCACCGGTGCCCCATTGAAAAAATCATCCTTCTTCGAGGTGAATGCTTCATCCTTGTATACACCCGGCGTCGAAGGAAAATTGCCATTGGATTCATAAACCGCTAGCTGCTGCTCCGGCGCCAGAACCCATTTAATAAACGCATAAGCTTCCTTCGCGTGCTTGCTTTGCTTGGGAATAAGCAGGAAGGAGCCGCCCCAGTTCGCCGAGCCGCCCGGCATCATTGCCACATCCCACTTCCCTTTGGCATTCGGAGCATTTTGCTTCACGAGGCCAAGCATCCAGGGAGGGGCGAACATTGTCGCAAAATCCCCCGTGTCCAGCCCGACCTTCCAGTCATTCGAAAAATCAGGCTGCTGCGCGGTCAGACCGGCCTGAGCGAGCTTCACCGAAAAATCCCACGCCTCCTTAACGGCCGGATTCGTATCCATCGTTAAATTGCCATCCTTGTCAAAAAAGGTGAACTCCCCGCCCTGCTGGATTTTAGGCAGAAAAGCGCCAAAGAAAGCGTCGGTTGTCAGCGGCTTGCCCGTCTTTTCCTTAATCGTCTCTCCCAGCTCGAAATAGCCATCCCACGTAGCGGCGAGCTTAGATACCTCTTCGCGGTCAGTAGGCAGCCCCGCTTGCTCGAATAGCTCAATACGATACATCATCGCCATAGGGCCGGAATCGGTCGGTATGCCAAAAATAAAGCTGCCATCCGCGCTCGTGCCCTGCTTCCAGCGGGAATCCAGATAATCCTTTTGCAGCTCATCTGCGCCAAAGTCTTTTAGATTATAGAAATAATCCTCTTTCTTAAACTGCGGAATATCATCCACCGTCAAAATAACGATATCCGGCGCCCCGCTGCCCGCGGAAAGCGCGGTTAATAGATTTTGCTTATGGTTGGCTTCGTCAATTTGCACATCCAGCGTAATGTTCTTATGTTCTTCCTGATACTGCTTAATCAGTCCATCCAGTCCAGGGCCGTTCGTATTCCAATAAGTAAGCTTGACTGGCGTGTTGGCGTTTTGTGAAGTTTCACTTGAAGATGGGTCATTCGAGGAGCTGCAAGCAGCCAAGGAGCCTGCCAATAAGCCGGCGGCCAGAAGCATGGTAAAAGGTCGCTTTATTTCCATCTTTATATCCCCCTGCATCATAATGTAAGCCTTTACAATTCAGTTATACCACTTGCAGGCTAGGCCGGTGAATAAGGGGGATATACGATTTTTTGAACTATTCTACAATCGGGGCACTTTTCAGATAGAACTTGCACGGATGCGGTAATCATAGGGGCTCACCCCTTCCAGCGATTTAAACAAGCGGCTGAAATAAGCTTGATCGGAGTAGCCGATGTTATGGCATATTTGATAAATTTTCAAATTGGTCTCGCGCAATAACGTCTTCGCCCGTTCCATCCGAATTTGTGTCAAATGGCGGGTGAAGGATAGGCCCGTCTCGGAAGTGAATAGGGCGCTCAAGTAATTGGGTGTTACATCGAGCCGATTCGCCAGCATGCTGAGGGAAAGCTCGCGATTGGCATATTCATATTGAATGTGCGACATCGCATTCCGAATAATACGATGAACAAATTCATTCATTGTTCGATTGATCGTTGAATCGTGCAGGCCTTCTTGAAACGTTCTCATACTCTGCTCATACATCGCACGAATCGAAGCCAAATCCGCAGTTACGCCACCAAGTCCGACTGCTAATTGCACAGCCAGCTTTTGCTCCAGACATAATCTGGCCTCCTCTATGTACGGCTCCAAAGCAGGAACAGCGATATCTGTTGAGAATAAAACCGCCGTCATACGCGAGCCTTCCATAATAATGACGCAGATACCATAGTTGGCTAAAACGTCCTCCAGCAAGCTTTTTGCCCAGAAGCGCTCTGGCTTCGCCCGAAACTCACGGTCGGGGCTCGTCAGTGTGAACAGTCCAATCCAGCGGTGCGGTGGGAACAGCGAATGGTCAAGCGGCAGCCCCGGCGGCGGCTGTTCATAAAATAAATCCTGCACACGCGATTCCAGCGCATTTTGCTCGCGCAGCTTAATAATTTCGAGCGAGGGTCCTCGACTCTCATCCCTTAGGCCTGCCTCAAGCACAAGGCTTTCTCTTCCCTCCAACCTGTGCTCAATCATCACAATAAGCAATTGCAGCACATAAGTCCGCAGCTTCATTCGTTCCAGTTGGCTCATTGCAGCCGAATGGCGAGAGGCTTCGATTAATTGGTCAAGAATCGGTCGCAGCCGCTCCACCACCCTAGAGGCAGCTGCATAAAACAGCTGCGGATCATGAAAAATCGAGTAAGCCAGCGAGCGGTCCTCTATATCTAGGTGCAGGCAGAAGTAGGTGACTCCCTCCTTGTCATTCGTCTGGCTCTCATGCGTATAGCCGGGAGGAATAATGACCAAATCACCAGGTAATTGCTCATAAGGAATGCCATTAATGATCATTTTCTGAAACCCCTCAACGACCAAATTAATTTCCAGGAGCGGGTGGTCATGCTCCGGGTAAGACCAGCCCTGCTCCGCACTGCGCCAGTGTGTACCATAAAGCTGGAAGCTGAACCTAAAATCCGGCAGCGCAAACTCCTCCAGACATTTGTCCTTCCCGCGGCCGGGAATAAACAATAACGCCATATGCCGTCCCTCCCAGCAATATCCATCGTCCATTTATTGTGGCATACGCCTAAAAAAAATAAAAGCGGCCGCATTATAGCAGCCGCTTCCAATAAAATATTTAAATACCTTGGTGAATCAAACCAATCTGAAGCATTCATTTACTTACCTAAAAATCCGCCTTCGGATCTAATGACCTGCCCTGTAATCCACTGTGCGTCGTCGCTGGCTAGGAAACGGATCGTCTTCGCCGCATCCTCCGGCAGGCCAATTCTCCCCATTGGGAACAGCGGCAGGAAGTGGGCTTTCATCCCATCATCCATCCAGCCCGAATCAGTCGGCCCCGGATCGAAGCCATTGACCGTTATTTGCAGGGGAGCAAGCCCTACTGCAAGCGGCTCGATGAGAGCGATTAAAGCGCCTTTCGTAGCCGTATAGGCGAGATTGTCCGCATCCGGCCCTTTAGACACCATAAATATGATTCTTCCATTCGTTCCTGATGGTTGGTTTTGCTCGAAACGCTTTGCGAACTCGGTACTAAGCAGCATCGTTGTACGGTTATTCACCACATAATGCTGCTCAAGCAGTGCCAGATCCAGCGTCCGAAAATTAGTAGGCACGCAATAAGCCGCATTATTAATTAATATCGATGGACTGCCCAGCGTCCGCTCTACCTCATTCATAATGAGAGAGGGCATATCTGGGTTGGAAAAATCAGCTTCCATATGTCTTGCCCTTACACCTAAACGTTCCAATTCAACGTGCAATTGCTCCGGCCAACCCTGCTCCAGGCCATTACCCTCCAACTCATCAAACGCTTGCCAATGGGTAAAAAAGATATCGATTCCGCTGCCCGCGAGCACGCGGCAGATCGCTGTTCCAATGCCCGTGGAGCGGCTTGCGCCTGTCACGATGGCAATTTTATTTTTCATTGAAGCTATTGTAGAAGTCATATATAATTCCCCCATTCATTATTGGAGGATAAGAAGACATTAGGCATTCATCCGAGATGCTGCACTTCCCCATAACGAACAACGGCTGCCTATAGGCAGCCGCTGACAGGGGTATATGAAATCCCCAGCCCTGCTTATCCTGTAAGGTTTGCGAAAGGAACGCCAAATACAATAGCAAGCTAAAACCATCTGCTAAAGCGGCATTCTATTCTACTAGCAACCTCTACAGGAACATCCGCATGACTGGTTCAAGTCTCCTTTTTTAAGCATCTCTACTTGGGAGCATAACATGAAGAGGAATATTGGGCAATTATAGAAAATAAGAAAATTTTACCCTTCATTCACTTACACAAGCTGCATGCAGCTAAGCCATTTTAATTAACTTTGTCCATCTGTCTCGCTTGCAGCCAAGCTTTAATATGGCTATACAAGCTGTGCGGGTAATCATAATGATAAACCTGCGCTGTCTCCAAAGACAGACGGCTGAATAAATCAAAGGAAACGATCAAGGCTTTCCAGCTAGCAAGCTGATCAAAACCTCCAAATGATTGCTTTAAGTCCGCTATAACCGCAGCATCTGCCCAGTCTGCAATAAATTTGCCTGCATGCCAGGTGTCATAATTTTGTCCATGAATCGCCTTGGCATGCCACTCCATCATTTGCAGCAGCTGCTGCTTGCAATCATGATCCCTTTCGCCAGCGACCCACAATTCACCGCGCAAAATTTGCTTAGCCACATACAAGCAGGCAAACCCATATTGGTTAACGACCTGCTGGAAGGCAGCTTCCGTAATCGGTGGCGGCAGATCAGGGACAGCTGTTTTAGGAATCAATTTGTCCCCTTTGCCCGTCTTGTCCAGCAGCAGCTTTACCCCACGCCTAAAGCCCTGCGGCACTTGTCCAATAGCAGCCAAACGTTCCAGTTCAGCAATAGGACAAAACAAGAAATCCACCTGCAGCCCCTCTTCGAAAAGCACTAACTTCTCAGGATCTCCTCCTGCCGTCCGGTACATGAAGCTCGTCCATACTTCCCCAATGTCCAGCAGCCAATCATTATTTTGAAAATAGTAGTCCGGATTGGTCGAATAAATGACAATATCCAGATCGGAAAATTCATCGAACGGCTTTTCCGTTCTTGCCCGCGAGCCCATGACATACATCGCCTGTATTTCTTCATTTTCACCAGCCCAGCTTACAATTCGCTGCTCCAGCATTTCGTATAAATCCGCCATTTTCGATCCGCCTTTACTTATGGAGTATTAAAGATCCTTTTTCAAATAATAATGCTGATGGCCACCGGCGTTGTCTATCGTTCCATACACCTCATAGCCATGCTTCTTGTAAAAATCCAACGCTTGGAAGCTTAACGTATCCAGCTTAATAAAATCGCATTTTTTCTCTTTGGCAAGCCTCTCCGCCTCTTCCAGTAACTTCGACCCATAGCCTAATTTCCGCAGCTCCTCATCTACATACAAAATGTGCACCTCCAGCCAGTTCCAGCACACTTCGCCCAGCAGCCCGCCATATACGACGCCATCGTCCTTTTTTAAAATCAGATTAATCTCTTGGTATCTGTCGCTCAATTCTTTAGGAAAATGCTTCTTATTAAAGGCGATTAGCTTATTTAGCACAGCTTTCTTATCAGCTGAATTTGATTCATTGATGATTTGAAGCTCCATGATGCTCCCCCTCTACTTTCTCCTAGATAATTCCTATCCCATGCTTGTATTATCAACCGCAAATGGAAAAAAAGCTATATCCAAATCAATCATATGTTACAGAGGTAGCTTACCTTTCACCCATTTATACAGGATGATCAAAAATAATAACAGCCTAGCCCAAGCATCCGAATGCTTGGGCTAGGCTGTCGTTCATTTGCAGGGCTATGCTTTATTTTCCAGGCTGCTGCCTGTCGTAATGGCGGCTTCCTGAAAATTTTCAACCGAGGCGCTCTTCTCATAAAAACGGGGCGTATTCGCCATTAGGCCTTCACGCGTATAGAAAGGGTCGCTTTCCGCTAGTGGAAACGTGACCTTTTCACCTGTGCTTGCCGACTTGTAAATGCCCGTAATAAATTCAAGCGTGCTGCGGCCGCTGATGCCGTCAATGAGAACCGGCGCGCCCGTCTCTATCGCGGTCAGAACGTTATCGATTTGTCCAAAATGGCCCGTATACGCCACCTCCGGAAGGCCGTCATACAGCTTCTGCAGCTGCTGCTCCAGCTCTTCATTGGCTATCGGGAAGCCATTCGGCTGCGAGATAGAAGCCTTCCTTTTCCATGGAACGGATACACGGGCCTGCTTGCCTTGAAAAATCAGCTGCTGCTCCTCGCCATGATGCACGACCGAGCTGGTCACCATGCCGAGCGCCCCTTGCGGGAAGCGCAGCATCGCCATCGACAGGTCCTCAACCTCCGCATTATCATGCGATGTATTCGTCATAAATGCTTGCAGCTCGCTGGGCTGGCCCATCATCCACAGCAGCGCATCAATATGGTGCACCGCATGGTTCAGCGTACAGCCGCCGCCTTCCTTTTCCCATGTGCCGCGCCACCACAAATCGTAATAGCAATGTCCCCGCCACCAGAAGGAATCAACCTGGGCATGGACGATAGGACCCATTAAACCGCTATCTACTACCGATTTCAGCTTCATCATCGGCGTTTTAAAGCGGTTTTGCGCCACAACGGAAAGGATTTTCCCGCTGCGGCGGGCCGCTTCATTCATTAGGTCGCATTCCTTCAAAGAAGAGGCCATCGGCTTCTCCACGAGTACATGCTTGCCAGCGTTCAGAAGATCAACCGCAATAGGAGCATGGGTATACGGCGGCGTACATATGGATACCAAATCGATATCCTCTCCCAGCAGTTCCTTATAGTCTGCTACAATTTTAACACCTTCAAATTGAAACTGCTCCAGTCTCGCCTGTGCCTTATCCATGTAAGAATCGCAAATCGCTACAACCTTGCAGCGCTCTCCGAATGTTTTATACGCTTCCAAATGTGCGGAGCTAATGGCTCCTGCTCCAATAACCGCTACTTTCAGCATAAAACGAACTCCCCCGTCCGCGAATGAGTTGATGTTTTCCTCTTTATTTTAAAGGAAAATCTGCATCATTTATGATTGGGAATTGTGATAAAATACAACTATATTGCGGTTTTTGAAGCGTTTGCAGTTATTTGCGAGATAAGGAGGCTGGGCAGCCGTGCACAAAATGGAGGAGCAGTTTTCGTTCAATTATCGCATCTCATCCGATAGCAGCTTCTGGGAGGTGTTTCATGCCCATTCCCAAATGGAATTTTCCTATGTCCATGCCGGACATGGGGATCTCATTGTCGAAGGCAAGCGCTACCGGGTTGAGCCCAATACTTTAATGGTTTTTCATCCCTTTCAGCTTCACCGGGTACAGATGGATATATCGGCGGAGCAGCCGTTCATCCGCACCGTGCTCATGTTTGAGCCGTCGCCGCTCAAAAAATACTGGAGCGCCTTCCCGCTTCTGAAAGCCTTTTTCGAGGAACTGCTGCTCCAATCGAGCGGCGAGCCCTGGTACGATATTGCTGAGACATCGCCGCTTGCGCTGCTGTTGAAGCAATTTAAGGAAACAAGGGAGCAGCTCGCCGCTGATGAACCAGCGGAAGAGGAGGAAGACCATTTTCTGCTGCTGGAGCTGCTGCGGCAATTAAAAGCCATTCGCCAAAAGCCCGGCAGCCAGTCCGCCTTGCGAACAAGAAGGCCGAGCCACCGCGCAGAGGAAATGATGGAGTGGATCGAGCAGCACTATCAGGAGCCGTTTCGACTGGAGCAAATGGCCGAAGCGCTCCATCTGTCCCGCTATCATGTCGTCCATTTGTTCAAGCAGGCCACGGGCTCGACCATTATGGACTACACCAAAGCGACGCGCGTCCGTCATGCCTGCCTCTATTTAATCCAAACGACGCTGACTGTACCTGAAATCGCCACCCGTGTCGGCATGGGCAATCCCTCTTATTTCTGCAAGGTGTTTCGTCAGCAGATGGGACATACGCCGCATCAATATCGGCTGCATATCCAGCGAAGAAAATAAAGCTGACCTATCCTCATAGAAATATGCTAGCCTTTTTTACATTTCCATTTTTTATGCCGGCGAGGCCTCGCTTTAACCCCAATTTCGACCGCGGTTATGGAAGTGATTTTAATATAAGTAACAACACCCCTCACGTTAAGAATGGCGCAGCCGTCGGAAGCTCCCAAAAACACGCCGACATGGGAGGTACCGTCAAAATGAATGCGAATATTAGGTGTACCCAAACCAATGCGCATAAGAATATTCCGAATGCAGCTGTTGCTGTCCTCCCTTTTATTGCATCCGCTTTGGTTGCGGTGGCTTCGCTCGCCTTTGCTATTATTGTCATAGCTTTTATGATCGTTGTTTTTATTATCGTTATTTTTATTTCCGTTGTTTTTAATTCCGTAGCTTGTATTTCCGAAGCTTATAATGCTGGGGCTATTGCTTCTATAACTTTTGCTTCCATAGCTGCGACTGCCGAAACTCTTAATGCCACAGCTCCCACCGCTGCTTCCTCCTTTTCTCGACAAAAATACCATCTCCTTCGTCATAGAGTTGATATTATTGTATGAAAGTTAATAGATTATGGTGTGTGTCTTTATGCTATTCCATTTCCTTCTCCCACAATCAACTGCTTTATAGTAAAATAGAAGCATGCTCTACGATATGATAAAGAGGTGCCTGAATGTCCATTAGTTTCACTTCATCGATTATAAGCCGGCTCAAAAGAGAAATTGCTGCTTTAGAAGCCCAAAGCCTACTGGAAAAGAATAAATCCATAAAAGCGCAAGCGAAGCTGAAGCAGTTGCAAAAGGATAGCAAAAAAAGCAGCTTGCCGAGCGATTTAAGCAGCAAACTGACCCGTATTAATAAACTAAATGAGGAAATCGCTGAAAGCACCAAGACCCAAGCCGAAATCTCCAGGCAATTGGTTTACAAAAAGTCTGAGTTAAAAAAGCATTCCTCGTAGACCTCCACACCCGATTGGCAACTAACGAAAGCACACATGCTGCAAACGGAAAAAGGTTGGATTCTCCTTTAGTCGAGGAAATCCAACCTTATTTAATTTCCCCTTGAATCGCCGGGATACTCACGTTTGGCTCCCAGTCTGCTAGTGCTAGATCACGCCCTATTATTCCTTCCCATGTATCCCATAAAGTCTGCGGTAAGCAGTCGGCGTCATCCCTTCATGCTGCATAAACCGCTTATTGAAATAGCTGACGCTTGGATAGCCCGCCTCTTCGGCAATTTGCCCAATGTTGTCGTCTTTTCGCTCCAACAGCCATTGCTTAGCCGCCTGCAGACGACAGCGCGTAATAAAATCCATCGGCGTCATCCTCGTCGCCGCCCGAAACAGCTTGCAGAAATAATAAGGCGATACTTTGAGCCTCTCCGCCCATTCATCCAAAATAAAAGGCTTCACGGCCTCCTGCTGCATCAGCGGAAGCAGCTCCATAATACGGTCGGCGGACGTTTCCGCCTTGCCCCGATTCAGCGCTACTGCCTGCTCGACGAATATCGTAAGCAAAGCATAAGTAAGCATAGAGAGATGAGCCGGATGCAGCATGCGATAAGTCTCCGCTTCACTCAGCAGCTCCTCATGGGCCTTCTGCCAAATCGCAGGCTGGCGAAGCCTCCATAAGGGGCTTTTATGCAAGCCCTGCTCAATCAAATAATCACGAAGCCCGCTGCCGCCATAAAAGTGAACCCAGCGGATATCCCACGGCTCATCCTCGCTGCTGTAATAACACTGCTTTTGCAGCGGAAAATAAAGCACCGCCTCTCCCGCGCGCAGCTCATGGACGACACCGTCCAATTCGACAAATCCTCTGCCTGCGGCAACAAAATGGATATTAAAATTGTTCAAGGCGCCCGCTTCCCGATACACGCTATGCTCGGGCTGTTCACTGTAATTTCCAATCGATTCCGGAAAACAAAAGTAAGGCATATTTGGCAGGGTAAGCAAATGGCTTTGACGATGCAAATTCAACACCTCAATGACAATATTGTTTTAATAGGATGCAAAATATTATCATTTTAATTTTAATTCACATCCTCTATAATCGCAATATCATCATAAATCAACATACAAAGCGAGGTTGAATCATGAGCAAAAAGTTGAAATGGGGCATTGTAGGCTGCGCTGGAATTGCGAAACGCGCTGTTATCCCGGGACTGCACTTATCCGAATTAAATGAAGTGGCAGCCATCGCCAGCCGCGACGGAGAGAAGGCAAAGCAAACCGCCGAACAACTCCAAATTCCGAATGCATACGACAGCTACGAAGCCCTTTTGGCGGACAGCTCCATCGACGTCATTTATATACCGCTTCCTAACCATTTGCATAAGGAATGGGCGATCAAGGCTGCTGCTGCGGGCAAGCATATTTTATGC
Organism: Paenibacillus sp. R-74696; assembly: GCF_055814915.1. NCBI lineage: Bacteria > Bacillati > Bacillota > Bacilli > Caryophanales > Paenibacillaceae > Paenibacillus > Paenibacillus sp. R-74696. The sequence continues at coordinate 13,154 of NZ_JBPULM010000029.1, read as the reverse complement.
GAAAAACCGCTTGCCCTTACGGCTCGCGAAGCAGCAGAAATGGCTGAAGCCGCTGATCAAGCTGGCGTCCTGCTTTCCGAGGCTTTTATGTATCGCTACCATCCCCGTTATGAAACGATTAAAGACTTAATTGCAAACGGTGCTATCGGTGAAGTACGCGGCATTCGCAGTGCTTTTACGTTCAATAATGCAGGCGATACAGCAAACGTTCGCTATCGCAAAGCTTGGGGCGGCGGCTCCCTCTATGACGTAGGCTGCTACCCGATTAATGCAGCCCGCCTATTGCTCGGCAAGGAACCCGAAGCGGTAACGGTAAACGCCCAATTTTCACCCGAGCATGACGATGTCGATATGATGGCGTCCGGATTAGTCGAATTCGAGGGCAATGTATCGCTCACCTTCGATTGCGGCATGTGGTCCGCTTTCCGCAACCCGCTTGAGATATTAGGCAGCGATGGAATGATCGAGGTTCCTTCTGCTTTTATTACGCCTACACCAGAAAGCGGCACGATATTCGTCACGTCTGGCGGCGAGCGCAAGGAAGTTGAAGTCCCTTATGTCAATGCCTATACCGCGCAAGCCGACCATATGGCACGAGCCATTACAGAGGGCAAAGCTTTAACCTTCGGTGCTGCGGATGGCATTCGCAATATGAAAGTGATTGATGCTTGCCTGCTGTCTGCGCACGAGCGTCAAAGGGTTATTTTATAAACCAGTTAACGTCAAGCACATTAGCCTATTAAGGAGGCCTCGACAACAATGGAATATTTAAAGGTGCAAGGCTTGGACAAACCGGTATCCCGGTTAATGAAAGGCTCCGATTATTTTACCCATGAGCGCTACGATAAAGCTGCGGCAAATTTGGATGCGTTTTTCGCCATTGGCGGCAATTCTATCGATTCGGCTCATATTTACTGCGGCGGGCAAAGTGAAGAAGTCATCGGCCGTTATTTGAAGGAAAGAGGAAATCGCGAGCAGTGGGTTATTTTGACCAAAGGCGCGCACCATGATCAGAATGGACCACGCGTAAGCAGCGCAGCCATTCGCAGCGATTTAACCAAGAGCATCGAGCGTTTGCAAACCGACTACATTGATATGTATGCGCTGCACCGTGATGATCCAGCCGTTCCCGCTGGTGAGGTCATTGACATTTTGAACGAGCATATCGCCTCAGGCGCTGTCCGGACGATTGGCGTGTCCAACTGGGCATGGCAGCGTATTAAGGAAGCCAATGATTATGCAGCAGCCAAAGGCTTGGTCGGCTTTTCCTTCAACAGCCCCAACTTCAGCCTGGCAAAAGCAAACGAACCGTTCTGGGCTGGCTGCGTTTCCGCCGATGAGGAGACATCCGCGTGGCATGAAGCAACGCAAATGCCGTTATTTTCATGGTCGTCCCAAGCAAGAGGCTTCTTCACGGAACGCTTTACGCCCGAGGATCGGTCAAATGCAGATCTGGTCCGCGTCTTCTACAGCGACGGCAACTGGGAGCGACTTGAGCGTGCCAAGCAGCTTGCAGCCCGCAAAGGCGTCACAGCCATTCAAATCGCACTTGCTTACGTGCTGAATCAGCCGTTTCCAACCTGCGCCTTAATCGGCGCACAATCATTGGAGGAGCTGCGCTCCTGCGACGAGGGCTCGCTCGTTACATTGACAGCGGAAGAGCGGAATTGGCTGGATCTGAGCTCGGATCGTGGGTAAGATTATAGGACAATAATTTTAAAGAAGTACTAGAGTATAAATTCAAAATAGAGTCGGCCCTCTGTTCCTTTCTTGGCGGACTTAGGTTCCGCTATTCTGGCATTTGATCCGATTTTAGGCTATAAGCGGACAGGAAATCCGTTATTGCCCACTTCTTCCCGTCAAAATGGCGTTGAGCAGCGTACTAACGGCTCCTGAGTCCGCAGTCTCTTCCGTGACCCATGATTCGGTTAAAATAGCGACTGCTGTGTCCGCCAATTCTATCTTTGTACAGGGATTATGTTTGACGCGAACTTCGATCAGGATCTGCCTCACTTACGTTTGCATACACGCCTTAGGCACGTATGCAAACGCTACTGCAACAAACGAACCTGATTTAATCATTAAAATTAGACTTAAAAAAAGGGTTGCCCTCTCAGTCGTCCAAGATGACTTAGGGGCAGCCCCTTTCTATTTTTCAGCACACCCTCTTCATCATAAAAAAACAACAGCCACAGTTTGCGGCACCGCTGGTTGTTGATCATAAGAGCTGTCAATTATAATAGGTCGTATAAGCACGAAGCAGCCCGGCATTTATTGAGAAAGCAGGTTTCAGAGCATGGACGTACATGATCATATCGCGATATGGAATTACACCTATTGCCGGCTGCTGGATGTTCGCCGTGTTATTTTGAAACCGGATGAACCCACTCGTCCATATAGAGCACCTGCCAGCCTGTTTATTATGTGTATACGTGGAAGCGCACAGGTTCAGGTTGACGGGGAATGGCATCCTTTAAGCCGTTTTAAGATTTTGCATACGGGTAAAGGAGCCTCGCATGATTTTCAGGCTGGCGAGGACGGCTTTGAATATTATAGCGTCTATTATAAAGCGACAATTCCGGAGCCTGCGCCGCAGCACGTTATTGAGCTTGCTGAACGGCTGCGCCCTTTTCACACGCTATATGAATTTGCGCCTGCCCACCCCGTCGTTTTATTCCGCTGCTTGACGGACATGCACAAGGAATGGAACAAGGCGGAGGCACTTGGACAGCTGCGCGCCAAAAACCTGCTTTCCCAGTTCGTCCACGAACTATTAAATCAACTGAAGCTGCAGGGCACTCGTGCAGAAAAGCGTGATTTGGCGGCGCAAATCATTGCGATCATTCATAAGCAGTATGCCGAACCCATCACACTTGAATCCTTATCGGAAAGCCTGAATTACAGCGTTCCTCACTTATCCTCCTATTTTAAAAGCCGAACGGGCGTTAGCCCTATTGATTATTTAATCAAAGTCCGTATTGACAGGGCCGCGGCTCTGCTGCTTGAAACGGATGCCACGTTAAGCGAAATAGCGGCAGGTGTTGGCTACCGTGACCCTTATTATTTAGGCAGACTGTTCAAAAAATATAAAGGCGTCTCTCCCTCTCTATTCAGAGCGGAGCATTCCACTAAACAAAGCTTAGAAGATTGTCCTGCTACAATCATGAGATTCTCCATTGCCCCTCCAAAAACGCTCCGCTATACTGATGTAGCTGATAACGATTATCAACGTAGCGAAGAGGGAGAGTCTGACATGTTTAGTGAATCAAAACCGTCCATGGCGGCGGTATTATTACTCAGCTTTATGCTTCTTCTCAGCGCCTGCGGAACGCAAGCGTCAAGCAATAATGCTGGGACTGGTGCAGCAAGCTCTACCGAACCAAGCAATTCACCGCAAGCAACGGCAACTACCGCGCCTGAGCAAGAAGGAACTAAAACCGTATCAACTATTATGGGCGATGTTAAAGTTCCGCTGCATCCAAAACGCGTAGTGGCCGGAGAATATTTAGGCAGCCTGCTGGCACTCGGTGTGATTCCGGTTGGAACCTCCACCCACCATCTTTCCAATCCTTATTTAAGCGAAGCTTTAAAGGATGTAGAGGATTTAGGAGACGGAAACGGCAGTCTAGAGAAAATTGTTTCCATGGAGCCTGACCTGATCATTATGGATGACATGTATACTGAAATGAATGATCAGCTCAGCAAAATCGCACCAACTATTATTATTCCTTATGCTTCACTTAAATCGGTACATGAGGAAGTTTCCTATTTTGGCGAGCTGCTGGGCAAGGAGCAGGAAGCAACTGCATGGCTTGCCGACTACGATAAGCGCATAGCAACTGCAAAAGAAAAAGTACTTGAGGTCATTCCCGCAGACAGCACGTTTTCCGTCTTGGAATGGATTGGCAAAGACGTTTCGGCGGTTGGCGCCAACTATGGCAAAGGCGGGCAGCCCATTTACAATGTATTTAGCTTTAAGCCTCCTGCTGCAGTAGCTGCTGAGATAAGCGATCCGGGCTGGGCAACCCTTTCGAATGAGGTATTGCCTCAATATGCGGGGGATTATATTGTGCTCACGACCGATAGGCTGTCCATTGACGATCTCAAAGCAGACCCGATCTGGTCCACGCTCGACGCTGTCAAAAACGACCGGGTATTTATTTGGGGCAAAGAACGCTCCTGGTACTGGGACCCGATCGCCATCCTGACCCAAACGGAAGAGCTGGCTGACTGGCTTGTGAGTACGGAATGATAAATAATGGGGCTAATGAAATTGATTAATGAGTTCAATGATTAGCTCCATAAAAAATAAGCAGCGACGGGCGTAAGCGCCTATCACTGCTTGTTTTGACTTATTCCCATATTTCTGAGTTTAATAGCACAAATTTATGGAAGTTCATATACCATTTGCCGTCAGAAGCTTGGACCACATCCTGTAGGTAATGGCTTGGATATTCCTCCAGCGGATTATCTTTATCTATCAATGTTGAGAAAATATATACTTTAGCTTTATTAGCCTCATAAGATACTATCGCAGCTTGATTTAACTTATACTCGAAATTATAGCTAAATAGATTACGACTATAATACTCCTCTAACTGCTCCTTGCTTAGACTCTTCTCCTCCAGCCAGTAGTCAGGAGGTAGCAGCGCAATTAGAGCTACGGCATCTTTGTCATTCAATGCCTTTATGTAAGCTTCTACTAAGGCATAAATTTCAGTCTTATCGTCAAGCAGCACCTCCACTTCCCTTTCTGGAAGCAACTCGTAATCTAAAAACTCAATATTTGGCATAATTTTATGTATTGCCCATCCCATGTCATCTACACGTTTGATTTCAATATCCGCATGAAGCATTCGATCCAGCAGCTCGTCCCCGCTCTTAGGTATAAACACATCTACGTTTATGGTCACGAAACTTCCCCATGATTTCAACTCAAAACTTCTTAGCTCAGCAGCCTCAAAAACGGTATAATAATGCGTTTCAAGGATGGAGCGTATCATTCTTAGATCGGCTTTCTTTGGTTTTCCCCACGCACTTTCATATACCTCTGCGATATTCTTGTCTGGATAATAATCTGCATACAAATAATCAGTAGCATGAAATAAATGCCCCAGTACTAATGTATTTGCCCCAGATTCAATAATAGCAGGCGTCTCCCAATCATACCTGAACATTCTTCCGTTAACGTAAGTCGTACCACTATTTAAATCAATTTTGAAAAAGGCATCCTCTGATCTGGCCGTAATGATCTTCCTCGACTTATCATAGTTAAAAGTAAAGCCTAAAGCCTTCACGGCGCTGCGAAACTCAACATACACCCGTCCTCCACGAATAATGGGGGCGTTAACGGGCTTAATTTCTTTACCCTGTACATAAAATTTTATCGGCTTCTCGACTGGGACAGCTGCCGCCGATACTGATGATATAGACATCATAATTAATACTAAAGCTAGTAGCAGTAATAAGCTGCCTTTAGCTGCTTGCTTTCTGTCCATCTGTTTATCCCTCCGTATATCCGTATACTATTGTAATTATCGGCATGAAACAGTGTTTATTAGAGAGTTCAACAATAACCGCATAATAAAAGAAGCTGCCTCCAGCACAACGCCGAAAGCAGCTTCATTTTTTAAAATAAGGAATTTATGGTGCCAATACCGCGAGCACATCATCGATTTTGCTGCTGTCAGCAATTGGGCCGCTCTTCATCCACGTCTCGAAATTCACTTCATGGACGCTGGCATTCTTAACAGCAGGCAGGTTTTTCCACAGCGAGCTTTCGAGCAGTTCCTTCGCTTGTTCCTCCGCACCCGTATCTACCGTCAGAAAAATATGATCAGCATCCAATTGCGGAATCATCTCCATTGACAAGTTGACCACCTTCTCCTCCTTGTCAAGCACGAGCTCCTGCACCAGCTTGCTTGGCTTCAGCTTCAACTCGTTGTACACGACAGGTCCTGCATAACCCGGTCCTCCGTAAAGTCTAAGCGACTTGGCATGCACACGCAGTATCGCGACCGTCTCCTCACCAATGGAAGCTTTAAGGACAGCTGCGGCTTCCTCCGCTTTTTTATCATACGAAGCAATAACCTCTTCCGCCTTATCCTTCTTGCCAAGCAAGTCCCCTAGAGTCCGAATCGTGGAACGCCAGTCCGCGCGTGCATCCGTAAAAGCGTACATCGGAGCAACCTTGGATAAATGTCCATATTGCTTTTCCTCGTACACATTCGTCAAAATCAAATCCGGCTCCGCCTTCACAAAAGCCTCGACATCGCCTTCAATATCAATGTCCTCTACCGTAAGTCCCAAATAGTCTTGTCCGCTCCATGTGCCAATTCTTGATTTGCGAATCGGCGTAACGCCCAGTGCCGTTAATTCATCCTCTAAATAAATGCCGATAATTTTGCTCGGCTCAGCCGGAATCGTAATTTCATGCCCAAGCTCATCTGTAACAACGCGTTCTGCTGCCGTGCTCGTTTCCGTTGATATGGGCGCACTTTCCGTTACAGCCTCTGCGGAGCCGGAGCCAATTTCTGATGCCCCACATCCCGTAATCAAAATAATCAGCACCAGCATCATGCTGGGCAATAAGCCTGCCTTAAACATCTTTCCAACCACTCCCACGAATATAATGATAATCGTTATCACTATATTCCTTTTTCATTGGTTTCCCAAGGACAAATCGAACTTTTTCATAGGATTTTTGTGTCCTGAGGGTGAGTAGCAAACAATTGCAGCGCTTCTGCTATTTTTAGCTTATCCAACTCCATGCCGCTGCTCATCCACGTAAAATAGTCGGCCATATAGACTTGTCCATTTCGGACAGAAGCAAGCTTGGCCCACAGCTCTCCTGCCATAATACGCTCCGCTTCTTGCTCCATGCCAGGATCTATAACGATTAGCAAATGCTCGGCATCCAGCAAAGGCAGCTGAGAAGGCGTCAGTGCAGCCCACCATTTATCCCATGTCAGTTGCTGAACAAGCCTTGGCGGCTGCAAATTCAAATCGCGATAGAGTATAGGACCAACGAAGCCCTGCTTAGGGCCGCCATATAGGCGCATTTGCTGTGCATGAAATCGCAGCATCGCGACACTTGCGCGCCCTATCCTTCGGCTTAATTGCTCACGGGCATGCTCCAGCTGTTTATCGAAGCTTTCAAGCAGCAACACGGCTGTCTCGCGCCTTCCCAGTAGCCTTGCAATTTCCAGCAAATCGGTTCGCCGGTCTCTTCTCCAAGTAACAGGTACCGTTGGTGCAATACGACTCAGCTGCTGCTCCTGATCAGGATGAATATAGTCGCTGCACAAAATCAATTCCGGCTGCTGCTCCTCCAGCAGGCTCGCCTCACGTTCTCCGAACGCCGCCTCCGCGCTTCCTAAGTGAAGCGACCTCTCCAGGCGTCCGCTCAGCGGATGGGCCGAATCGATCATGACTGCGGATGGCATCACGCCCAGCGCCAGCATGCAGTCGATAAACGGCGGATAAAGACAGACGACCCGCTGGCGTGGCTGCTTCTGATAGACTGTCGGCGAAATGCCGAGCACATTTTTGAATACACGGCTAAAATAATAAGGCTCTCCAAAGCCGGTAAATTCGGCAATCTCGCTCATTTTGTCGCTGCCTTGAATGAGCGCTTTTTTCGCATGATTGAGCCGGACTCCGGTCCAATATTCCTGAGGCGTTTTGCCCAGCGCCTTCTTGAAGGCACGAGAATAATACGGGGCGCTCATGCCAGCCATTTCCGCCATTTTATCCCGCGATAACGGTTCATGAAAGTTTCGCTCCATGTATCTGGCAGTCAGCAGCAGCGATTCCCGTTGGCTCAGCTCCCGCTTCTCCTCCACATCCTTTAACATTCGATACAGCAGCTCCTGAAAATCAATGTGCAGACGGAATCGCTCCAGCTCGCCTTGATCAAGGCGATTCACATACAGCTCCTTCATGCGGTCAATAAGCTGCCCAGCAGCACGCTTGGACAATTCTGCATAATAACAAAAGGCAGCTGAATTGCCCTGCAGCAAATCATGCTGAAAAATAAGCTCATAAAAACCAATTGGTTCTTCATCAGCTGCATGAACAGCAATATCTATTCCCTGTATGCTGATGCAAAAGCTGCCCCGTCGTATCGTTCGTTTAGCTTCTCGGTCCCCGTAATCCAATACACCTTCACCGCTTGCAACGAGCAGAAGTCTCCCTCCAGCTCTATGACTCAGCTGAATATGCTCATCCCCTTCCAAGCGTTCGTAATGAATGTGCTTGATTCGTACATTTGCCGCAATGAGTTCCAGCGTCATTTCCCTGCCCTGTTCCATATGCTTCACCTTGTATGCGTATTTTAGATGATGGTGTCCTTTAACCACGGTTACCTTCTATTTTAGCAGAAAGGCCGCAGGGCGGCTGTGGCATTGACGTGGCTATAGCTGTGCCCCTACAAACGGAAGGACGCAAGCGGAAACGGCTGTCGCCGTCCTCTGGCGGCAAAGCTACTGTTTCGCGTAGAAATATAGAGAAAGGATGGGAAAATCATATCCTTTCCTATATTTCAAAAAAAAGTCCGGGAGGCAAGCTCCCGGACTTTCAGTCTTTTTTTCAAGCATAGGGCCCCTGACAGACACTTGCTTATTTTTGAGCATTCGCTACCTTCTCAATCATCTCATCAACCGCTTGCTCCGCTAAATAAGGACCGTAGTTCCATTTATCGCGGGTTACGTTGATAATCCGATTATTTTTGATCGCAGGGATCGATTGGTACAGCGGCTCTTGGAACAGCTTATTCATTTCCACTAATTCCTCGTCGGTCATTTGCGTGAAGAAATAGTCGGCTGGGCGATCGGCTAGCGATTCCATGGATAGTGCGGCTCCGCCATCCGCATATTGCTTGAACTGTTCCGGCATTTGGTAGCCGAAATCCTCATAAATCAATTTGCCGAGCGTGCCGCCTTCACCTCCAAGAAACAGCTCTCCTTGATAAAGAATAAAGGTGATAGCCGTTTCGCCCGGCGTCACTTTTACTTCAAGCTGGTCGCGGACGCTTTGCAGCTTCGCTTCAAATTTAGTAATCCACGCTTCCGCCTCTTGCTTGCGGTTCATAATATCGCCCATGTCCCGCAGCGTATTGATGACATCGGGATCGCCGCCCCATGAGACAGCAACGGTTGGCGCGATCTTTTCAAACTGGGTGTAGGCCGATGCATCATGATATTCTGGCAAAATAATCAAATCCGGCTCGAGCGCAGAAACAGCCTCGACATTGCCAAGCCCTTCACCAATGCTAGCAACGCCTGCCAGCTCCTCCGGATAATGATCAAGCACCGCCTGATCCACGCCAACCGGCTGCAAGCCCAAAGGCAGCAAATAACCGCCATAAGTGATAACAACCACTTTGCTAGGGTTCGATGGAATTTCCACCTCACGTCCGAGTGCATCCTTATACATTCTTGTCGTTGCTTCTGGTGACTCCGACGCTGCATCAGCCGTGGCGGTTGCATTTGGCTGAGCATTGCTCCCTTGAGCGCTCTGCTGCGGCTCTGCAGCTGTACCGCCACATGCAGCAAGCAGCAGCGACAAGCTAAATAATAACGTTACGGCAAAAGATGGCTTAAAACCCCACTTCATTTCATTCACTCTCCAAGCGTTATGTTGATAATGATTCTCGTTATTATCAATATAGCCTTGTCCAGCCTGCGGAGCAATGAACGATTCGGGCATCATTTTTGGACGAATTGAACCTATTGAGCCGAGATTAAGCTTTTTAAACTGTGTAGGAGTGACTCCTGTCAGCTTCTTGAACAGACGGCTGAAATAATAAATATCGGTATAGCCCACCTTTTCAGCAAGGCTGCGAATAGGCGTATCCGTCTCCGTAAGCAAATATTTGGCTCGATTAATCCGAGTTTGCAACAAATATTCCATGGGGCTGCAGCCGAATTTGCGCTTAAACACCCTTGCCAAATAATGCGTGCTGTAATGAAACTTCGCAGCCATCGTTTCCATCGTTACCGTTTTTTGAAAATACTCGTGAATGTACTCAGCGATTTGCTCTGGTAAATCTGGTACCGCTGCTTCGGCCTTCACCATTTGCAGTTGGCGAAACTGTTCAACCACGAATTGATAGAAAAGTCCCGTTACCTGCAGACGATCCAGCTCCTCGCTGCTTTCCCACAGCTGGGACATCTGCTCCAGCAGCGACAGCAGAGACAAAGCATGCATCACCTCAAAGGCATAGCGCCGCCCGAACACATCCTGCTGTTCTAAATTACCATTTCTTACTTGATTGCTTATCAAGCCCAGTGGTTTATACAAAACTAAATAATAGTCAAACGGCTCATCCCCGCACCATATGCTCAGGTTAGCTCCTTTTCCACTATGCAGCAAATAACCATTATCGCAAGGAGCTTCCAGCTCCTCCATTTCCAGCCTGGCACTGCCTTGATTGGCATATACAAAAGCGTTTGCAGGAAGACGATAGGCTAACCGCGCCTCTCCCGGCTTCATCGTAAGATGGCGAATATCCAGCACTTGAACAGGTCTTTGGTTCCATAATTGGATCGTATTCTGCCATTCCATAAAAACACCTCGAAACGAAAATGAATGCTGAACCTGCTTCCTTTATTATAAAGGATAACCTCCAAGCAGCAAGTACGTCAGTCCTATTGCTTTTCTTTTTGCCGATCGTTTTTTCAATAACTTAATATGGATTCGAAGCTTCATTTGATTTGAGAATTTAGCAGACTGCTCCATATTGAAACCATCGGTTTGTAAAGAAATGATAGATATAAAGCTGATAAATTTTACAACTAAACGTAAAGTAAATATTTATTTGATGCATGTACATTATTAAGTGAATTATCCCGATAAATATACTATATAGATCATTCACTTGGGAGAAAGAGAAAAACCAAAGGAGAGCATACGTATGTTTAAGCGGGTGGAGAATGAGCTGGAGCTAGCGATGTTTAATGGTGTTTGGACAACCGTCTGGAGGGAAAAAGGATTTGATCTTGAGTTTTCCGCTCAAGCACTGGAGCGACTTATGATTGTCACGGCGGAGGGCCATTATGTAGGCACGGCTGAGCTTAAGCCGTATAGTGCTGCAAGCGCGATCAACGAAGCCGGATTGTTTCAGGAGCACCCGGAGCTGAGGCGCGCACAGGGAGAAATTGCGGAAATTGACAAAATAGCCTTATTAAAGCCGTATCGAGGGCAGCAATACATATCTGAGCTGCTTTCCTCCCTTATCTATACGGCGGAGGAACGGCAGATCAAATATTTTGTTTCGTTGCTGGAGCCTGTATTTTTTAGGGCATTGCGGGTTACCTTCAAGGTACCGTTGGAGAAGCTTGGCGAGAAGGTATTTTATAAAGGCGATTATGTGGTTCCAATGGTAATTAATGTGGAGCAAATGTATTCAAATAAACAAAAATATGCTTGGCTTTCCTATTCGCAGCAGGCCGTTTTCACTGCACACGCTAGCAACGCAGGAGTCTAGAACTGAATCGGCCTAGCTGTATAAATTATAAAAAGGTGGATTTGAGGATGAAGAGAGTACTAACGGAGCTTGATAAGCGGAACCGATTGTTAATAAAAATACTTTGGGGCGTGCTCGCTCTAGGAATAGCCACAGATATTGTCATCGGTCTGGATAAAAATATGATTCTTTTCCTTGCCTCTGTTGGAGGTGGAATGAGTGCTGCAGCCACTTTTATGACCTATAGGGGTGTCCTTACAAACTACATTAAGTATATGGTTCCATGCATTTTAACGATAATTGTCTCCTTTCTTATCATTTCCGATCCAAACCCCATCGTAAGCACCTATTTTTTAGTTTATGTTAATCTGGCCATCATCACCTTGTACGCCGATTATCGGCCTATTATTTTCACAGGCATACTGGGAGCTGCACTGAGCACTTATTTATTTATGAACCCCGTGCTTCAGCCTAAGCTATTCCCAGGAGAATCACTCGTCTATTTGTATTTGTATTTAATGTTTGCAACAGGGGCGCTGGCTTTCTCGGCCAACTTCACCCAGCGGCTGCAGAAGCAGGTCACAGACAAGCAGCGCGAGGCAGAAGCCTCCAAGGATATGGCGGAGGAGCTGCTTACCAAGCTGAAATCCTCGATTCTTGTGCTTACCGAGTTCAGCAGCAGCCAACAAGCAACTGTCCGTTCAACAGGTGAAATCTCCAAAGAGGTGACGGTGACCTTCTCCGCCATGTCGGCTGCCATTGAGACACAGACGGGAACCATTATGAATATTAGCGATACGACCCAGATAATAGACACAGCTGTCAAGCGCTTGCTTAATGGAACGGAACTGCTGCAACAATATTCAGCGGACAATGCCGCGTTGACCGTGGAGAATCGGGATCAAATGGCTGCATTATCAGACGAGATTGAGCGCGTTAGAGCGATCATCATGCATACAGTCGAAATGATGAACCAGCTTAATGAGCAAAATGATCGTGTAAGCTCGATTGTCGGAACGATCAGCGAGATTGCAGAGCAAACGAATCTGCTGTCGCTTAATGCTGCTATTGAAGCAGCACGAGCAGGCGAGCATGGCAAAGGCTTTGCAGTCGTATCCGATGAGGTACGTAAGCTTGCCGATAACTCAAGAGCTGCAGCACACGAAATTACTACGATTTTAGCTGGCATTCGTTCGCAAATCAGCGCTGTTCACGTGCAGGTAACAAGTGGACAAGCAGCAGTGACAACCAGCAGGGATGTTTCACTTCAGTTACAGCAGCTTATTGATCGCATCAGCGAAAATATGGAGCTCGTGAGGCAGCACTCTGATACAGTAGGCAGTTCTGCAGGTGATCTGCATGAGCGTTATGCAAGCATGGCCGATGAGATGGTCAATATTGCTGCTACGACTGAACAGAACATGGCTTCCGTTGAAGAGGTTCATGCTAGCATGGAGACGCAGGATGTGAAGATACATACGATGGTGCAGGAGTACGGTCAGCTGGACCAGTTGTTGTCAGAGCTCAAGGCGATGGTAGCAAAGCAGTAGCCTCGGCCATTTGTGTAGGCAAAGCCGATGCTTCAGCTTCGGCTTCTGCCCACTCACTGTACCCAACCGAGCACTCTCCCTTCCTAAATCACATGAATAGAATAAGAAGTGGGAGCTAACCCTAAAAGGTTAGCTCC
>NZ_JBPULM010000028.1:0-24444 GCF_055814915.1 Paenibacillus sp. R-74696 | reverse complement strand
GCCAGCGCTTCTTCTGTTATTTTGCGAATATCGATGGGGGAGAGGGTGCCTTCATGAATAATATCTGGCAGAATATGCTCGAGGAAATACTTCACGCAGTGGAGATTAATGTTTTTGATTTTAATGATTGCGTAGCGGTACATGACGATAAATTCTTTCTCGGTATTGCCGCGCTGGAGCTCAGCGAAAGCCTCGTATACCTGATCCATTTTATCGGCGACTTCCAAAATCAGGCCCTCTACCGAATGGTCTTTGCCTTCGCGCAGCTGCCTGCGGAAAATAGCCTGAAATTCCTCGGGAATATTGTCCTGAATAAAATGCTCGACCATGCCATCCTCAACCTGCTGCAGCATCGAACGCAGTTCAAGGGAATAATGCTTGACGGGCGTCTTAATGTCTCCGATAAAAATTTCTCCATAATCATGACTGCTTGTAATTTCATAAAGCTTCTTCCAATCAATCGCGACGCCGTGCTGCTCCTCGATATCGGCTAGCGTTTTGGCATACTGAACGACTTTCCAGGAGTGAGCCGACACGCTGTGCTCTTCGAACTTGAATTTGCCGGGAGTACGGATAATGCGTTCTAAATCGTTAAGAGATCTAAAGTACGTATGAATGCCCATAAGTGCCATCATCCTTTATTTAGTTGAGTATGATTCGACTATACGCCAGGTATGTCAACTCAGTATTAACGCCATGTGTCGCTCAGGTCAATTTTCAAATTCATTGATAGCGATTCTCAATGTTGCTATACTGAAAGGATAAGCTGGACATGGCTTGAAAACAGGAATGGCATAGATCCAAGCAAGGGACAGGGAGGCGTCATGTATCGTAATCAGCACCCAAGGACGGATTTATTAAGTATTCGCCGCTTTATGGAGCAGCATTTTGATGAGCCGATATCTGTGGGACAACTGGCAGAGATGGCTAATATAAGCCCTAAATATTTTGTAGACTTGTTTAGAAAAACATTTGGGCAAAGCGCAATCGATTATTTGACCGACCTGCGCATCAACCGGGCAAAAAGATATTTAATGGAGACGGATTATCGTCTGCGGGAAATTGCCCATAAGGTGGGCTACAGTGACGAATTTTACTTCAGCCGCAAGTTTAAAAAAGAGGTTGGCGTATCCCCATCCGAATTTATGAGCCGTCCGAGACAACGGATTGCCGCATGTTCCCCTTCGCTTATAGGGCAGCTGCTTGCGCTGGGTATGATTCCGGTTGCCGCACCGCTGGATTCGAAGTGGACACCTTATTATTATAATGTGTATCAGATGAGCATTCAGGTGCATATGCGCTATGGGAATTTGCAGCGGCATGAGGAATGGGACAAGCTGACGAAGGTCCGCCCCGACGCCATTATAGGCTTCGATCATTTGTACGATGAAGAAAAGCAGAAGCTGGGCAGCATTGCGCCTGCTTTATTCGTTGGTACGGGGCAGAACGATTGGCGAGAGCAGCTTCGTCAAATTGCTTTATTTTTAAGCTGCGAGCAGCAGGCGGAGGAATGGATTGATGGATATACGCGGAGGCTGGAATGGGCCCGGACGAGCATCAAACAGGCCGTGCATGAGGATACCTTTGCTGTATTGCGTATATATGGGAATAAGGTGCATGTCTACTGCAACCAAGCTATTTTGGAGCTGCTGTATCAGGAGCTGCAATTGTCTCCGGCCTATGAGCAGGACTCGCTGTACAATGTGGAGCTGACGCTGGAGCAGCTTAGCCAACTTGACCCGGGCCGCATGCTGATAGTAGTATGCCCTGAGGCAGAGTCGCGCTCGTACTGGCTAGCACTTCAGCATAACAAGGTATGGAGGTCGCTTAAAGCGGTTCGCAATCATTTTGTCTATCTGGTTCCCTCTGATCCATGGTTCGAATACTCAGCCATAGCGATGAACCGGATGCTGGATGAAATGCTGCTGCTCCTAACCGGATATTGTCCAAAGGCAGGAACGGATAAAGTCCATGGAGCGTGCATGGGGCATCCTTTATAATACTCCTTAGTGAGAATTGTTATCATAGGAGGGTATTTCGAATGTTTCAGAAGCAAGGTTTTTTGCGAAAAAAGGTTAGAGCCAGCGGGCTTTCGCTGCTCCTTATAGGGCTGGCGCTGAGCCTGCTGAGTGCTTGTGGCTCCACTAATGCCGAAGATCCAGCTGTGCCAGCCCAGACAGCAGCTGCCGTACAAGAAAGCCAGGCTTCTGAGGTTAGCGAAGCCCCTGAGGCTTCAGAGGAAGCTTCAGCGACGAAGACGGTAACGGATGAGCAAGGGCATGAACTGGTCATACCAGCCAAGCCATTAAAGGTGTTTGCCCCCTATATGGAGGATTCCCTGCTGAGCTTGGGTGTAACGCCTATAGCACAATGGGGGAATGGCGGAAAAGGCCAAGCTTATTTGCAGGATCGGCTTAAGGGTGTGCCGACTGTCGAGTTTTCAGGAGGGCGCCCTCCTTCCCCAGAGCAAATTATGGATTTTGAGCCTGATCTGATTATTTTGCATACGGCCCACTATGCTGACGACGGCATCTATGAGCAGTATTCCAAAATTGCGCCTACCTACGTTTTTGTCAATGCGGCGGGCGATCTAAACAGCTCGATTACGAAGCTGGGCGAGTTGCTTGGCAAACCTGACGAGGCGAAGCAGGCGCTGAGCGACTATGAACAGAAGAAGGAAGAGGCCAAGGCCAAGCCCACTCCAGTTGCCGACGGGAAAAAGGCGGTTTTGATCAATTTTAATGCCAAAGGGATGTACCTGATTGGCGGCAACTATTTTGGAGGCTATGTCCTTTCACATGAGCTTGGCATAGGAAAGAGCAGGCTGGTTGAAGAGAAAAACAGCGTGGATGCCTCGCTGGAAATTCTTCCAGAGCTGGATGCCGATTTTATTTTTACAATCGACTACGCAGGCTCAGGCGCAGCCAACATTAAGGAGCTGACCGATAATGCGATTTGGAGAAGCATGTCTGCGGTCAAAGCGGGCCATGTTTATGCGGTTAGCGATGAATATTGGACAGGCGGCGGTCTAATTGCATATAGCCAAATTATCGATGATATTGTTCGGTTTCTAGCGCCATAATGAAAAGTGAAGCTGCGGGACATGATAGGGCTGGAAGCAGCGAGAGAGTGGTGTATGCAAGCCACAGGCAGCTGGAATACCGCATAAGGATAGCTGTGCCGAAGGAGCCGCCTCCGGAGAAGGGCTACCCGATCATTTATGCGACGGATGGGGATGCGGTGTTCGGCACGTTTGCCGAGGCTGCCCGCTTGCAAACACGCAAGCCGCATGGCTATGACCCCGTCATTATCGTAGGCATCGGCTATCCATCTGGTGAGCCGTTCGATATGACCCGGCGCTGTTATGATTTTACAACACCTGCAAAGCTTGAAAATCTGCCAACCCGGCCCAATGGAGAGCCATGGCCGGAGCATGGCGGAGCGGATTGCTTTTTGGATTTTTTGGAGAACGAGCTGAAGCCGGCGCTGGAGAAGGAATTTCCCATAGACAAGGAGCGGCAGACGATTTTCGGACATTCGCTGGGGGGACTGCTCGTCCTCCATGCCTTATTCAGCCGCCCTCAGTCGTTTCAGCGGTTTGCTGCGGGAAGCCCGTCCATATGGTGGAACAAGCATGCCGTTCTGGAGGAGCAAGCCGCATTTGCTGCATGGCTTCGTCAGGGAGATCCTCCGCCGAAGCTGTTGATTACCATCGGCGCGGAGGAACTACTGGATATGGTGAAGGACTCCGAGCAGCTGGCGGACGGTCTGAAGCTGCTCCAAGCCAGCGGCTTTCATGCGGCAATCGCCAAATTTCCCGAGGAGAGCCACGTTAGCGTGCTGCCGGCAGCGATCAGCCGGGTCATTAAATTTGCCTTATCCGGCTAGCGCTTGAGTGGCCAGCGCAGATGCAGATGCTCGACGATCGTAATGAAGCTTGATGTTCGTAAAGCTGCTTGATATTCGTAATGAAAGTTGATATTGGTAATGAAATTAGGGTGTGCATGCAAAGCGGAGCCTGCGATTGTTACTGACACCCCACAGCTCGGGAATCTCACTCCTTTTTGAAGGACTGAGATTCCGCTATTCTAGCTTTTGCTGCGATTTCAGGCCGTAAGCGGACAGGAAATCCGCTATGGCTCTCATCATCCCGTCATAATGGCCATTTGCAGCGTTTTAGCTGCTCCTGAGTCCGCAGCTTGTGCCATAACACGTAATTCTGTTGAAATAGCGGCTGCTGTGTCCACCAAGTCTAGCGTTGAGCAGAGAGCACCCCTGAAACGAAGAGCATGAAGCCAACTTCTGGTACGTATTTCATTCACATTCATGAGGTATGACCTTCCGGTTAGGAGAGGGAATAGAATTGACGCTGGCTTGAATCAGGATCTGACTCGCTTACGTTTGCATACACGCCCTAGTTAATTGAAAATATATCCCTGTGTTTAGCAGGCCCATGCGTATAAGCATGGGCCTGTTTGTTTTATCGGAAATCCGAAAAATGGACCCCCTAATACGAAATTTGAAGCCTTACCGGATCGGAGGCTGCCGTCTACAATGGATAAAGAAGGGATTTCAGTCTGTAGAGCAAGATTCCAACGTAGTATGGGGGATTTAAACGGTGAAAATACGGCACGAAGCACAATCGGCGGCAGCGCTTGCGGCAAGCACGAGAGCGGCGAAGCGCAGCAGATGGTTCAGGAAGCTGTACGGCCAGAGGCATGTGCAGGTGATGGCGCTGCTTGGCATTTTATGGATGATTGTTTTTAATTATGTCCCGATGTACGGCATCATCATAGCGTTCAAAGAATTTAATATCGTCAAGCCGATCAGCGCGGCGCCTTGGGTAGGCTGGTCGCATTTTCAAGAGTTTTTCCAAGATGAGAGCTTCGTAAATGTGATGCGCAATACGCTGGGCATCAGCTTGATTAAGCTGGCAATCGGCTTTCCACTGCCGATTATATTCGCTTTATTTTTGAACGAGGTAAGGTCGGTGCTGTTCAAAAGGTCGGTGCAGACGATATCCTATTTGCCGCATTTTCTATCGTGGGTTATCCTTGGCGGCATCCTGACGACTTGGCTGTCGGATGTCGGTATCGTTAACCATGTGCTGTTAGCGCTTAACGTCATTAAGGAGCCGATCTCGTACCTGGCAGAGCCCGATTATTTCTGGGGCATTATTATTACCTCGGATATATGGAAGGAGCTCGGCTGGTCCGCCATTATTTATTTGGCAGCTATTTCAAGTGTATCACCCGAAATGTATGAGGCCGCTACGATTGACGGGGCGGGCCGCTTTCAAAAAATGTGGTACGTTACACTGCCGAGCATCAAAGCAACGATTTCGATTTTGTTCATTCTTGCAGTCAGTGGCGTCTTGAACTCCAACTTTGATCAAATTTTGGTGCTGAGAAACGCTTTAAATGAAAGCGCAAGCAATGTGATTGATATGTTCGTCTACCAGACGGGCATGCAGCAGGGACGGTATTCCTATGCAACCGCAGTCGGCTTATTCAAATCCGTTATCGCCCTTATTTTGCTGCTCATCGCCAATCGTGTAACGAAAAAAATCAATAACACATCGTTGTTTTAGGAAGGAGGCGACTGACTTTGCTCAGCTTGAAACGAAAAACAAAGGGAGAAGCGGCATTCGATTTCTTTAACAGCTTTGGCATGCTGCTCGTGTGCTTTGCGACCCTGTATCCCATCTGGTACGTTCTCGTGAATGCATTCAATGAAGGGCAGGACGGCATGCGCGGCGGCATTTACTGGTGGCCGCGGGTGTTCAGCATAGAAAGCTTCGAGGCGGTATTCCAGAGCGCGGGCATTATGACGGCAATGGGTATTACGGTAGCGAAAACGCTGCTTGGCGTACTGCTGCATGTTTTTTTCACTGCGATGGTAGCCTATGCATTTTCCCGCAGAGGGCTTATTGGCGGCAAGATTTACATTTTAATTGGCACGGTCACCTTGTTTTTCGGCGGCGGTCTGATTCCTACCTATTTGCTAATTAGAGATTTGCATTTGCTGGACAATTTTCTCGTGTACATTATTCCGGCGATGTTCAGCTTCTTCGATCTTATTATTTTCATGACCTTCTTCCGGGAAATTCCGGATGGGCTGGAGGAAGCGGCGAAAATCGACGGAGCGAATGACTGGGGCATTTTCCTCAAGGTGGTGCTGCCCGTATCGCTGCCGGTCATTGCGACAATTGCGCTGTTCCATGGGGTGTATCAGTGGAATGACTATTTTGCCGGCGTCATCTATATGAACAACATGGATTTGCAGCCGATCCAAACGTATTTGTACCGGGTAGTGGCACAGTCCAGCTCGAATCAGATGGTTGCCGCCATTCCGGGAGGCGTCGGCAAAACGGTTACGTCGCAGTCGATCAAGCTGGCAACGATGGTCGTCACGACGCTTCCGATTGTGCTGGTCTATCCTTTCTTGCAAAAGTATTTTGTCAAAGGCATGATGATTGGCTCTATTAAGGGCTAGTCTACAGTCTACTCAAATAGAAAAGGGGAAAATAAACATGGTTAAACAACCCGCATTAATGCGTCTGCTGGTGCTGCCGCTTGCCGCTGCTCTCGTATTTTCGGCAGCCTGCTCATCAAACAGCAATACGAACGAGGGCACAACGAATGGGGGTACACCTTCTGCTTCTGCTGAGGTGAAGCTGACGCAGGAGGATAAAGGCTGGGAAGTGGATAAAAGCCCGATTACGTTCGATTGGTATATTAATTTCTCGTGGTTTCCTAATAAGTGGGGCGTAGATGACACATCCAAGTATATTACGGAGAAAACAGGCGTAGATATTAACTTCATCGTCCCTGCCGGAAATGAGGCGGAGAAGATGAATACGATGATTGCCTCCGGCAGCCTGCCTGATTTCATTACGCTCGGCTGGTACGAGGATGCCGTCAAGAAGATGATAGAAGGCGACATGGTGCTTCCGCTTAATGAGCTGGCTGACCAGTATGATCCTTATTTCTACAAGGTGACCGACCCGGCGAAGCTCGCCTGGTACAAGCAAGAGGACGGCCATATCTATGGGTATCCGAACGCCTCCTCCTCGCCGAAGGATTACGAGAAGTTTGGCGACAGCATCACCTCTACACAGACGTTCCTCGTACGCAAGGACATGTATGAGGCCATCGGCAGCCCGGATATGCGGACAACGGAAGGTTTCCTTCAAGCATTGGCTGCTGCAAAAGCGAAATTTCCCGACATTAACGGTCAGCCGTTAATTCCGCTGGGGATGTATGATTTTAATGAAAAGGGCAACAGCTCGCTGCAAGCTTACATTCAAAACTTCTTGGCTATTCCATATGAAAAGGATGGACAGCTGTATGATCGCGACACAGACGCTGAATATGTAAAATGGCTCAAGACGATGCGCCAAGCGAATGAAAACGGCCTGCTCTCGAAAGACATATTTATCGATAAGCGCCCGCAAATGGAGGAGAAAATCGCCCAAGGCCGTTACTTTGCGATGCTGTATTCGAGGTCTGATCTGGCTAACCAGCAAAATGCGCTATTTGCAAACGATCCTAACTCCATTTATATTGCGGTGGATGGGCCAGCTAATGCTGCTCAGGCTCAAGCAACGCTTGCAGGGCCATCCATTTCCGGCTGGACCGTTACCCTCATCTCCAAAAATGTGAAGGATAAAGCGCGGGCGATCCGCTTCCTAGACTACCTCATTTCCGAAGAGGGCCAGCGGGATATGTTTTTCGGCAAGCAGGGCGTAACCTGGGATACAATAGACGGGAAAGACCAATTTCTTCCTGATGTATTAGCGCTGCTTAATTCCGACCGTGGGGCCTTTGATAAAAAATATGGCGCCTCCCATACCTTCTGGATGCTGATGGATACGAATTTGACCCCGGAATGGTCGCCGCCAGCCGTTGAGCCATTCAAGCAGATGGAAGACTGGACGCGCGGGAAGGCGCTCAGCCTGTCGCAATTTGATCAGCTTGATCCGACGGGGGCTTCGGAGGAAGGCATTATGAAGACAAAGCTGGATCATGAATTTGGCAAGGCGCTTCCGAGGCTGCTGCTTGCGAAGTCAGATGCCGAGTTCGACAGCTTATGGCAGGAGTATTTGAGCAAGCGTGATGCTCTTGGCTTTGGCACTGTTCAGGCCTATAAGCAGAAAAAATATGAAGAGAACGTAGCGAAGCTGGCAGCATTCATTAACTAATACAGGACAGACCCGGGCATACATCCCGGCATCAGGTGCGCCAAATCCATTATGGACTGGCGCGCTTTTTGCCGCCTGCAAGCAATTCAGGGGGCTGGGCCGCGAAGATGGAAGTGAGCCTAACGTGGGAAGGCAAATTCGGAGCTATTTTCAAACGACGGCTTATTGGCTGGGCAGAAGATCGATGCAAAGCCGTCTGGTCGCCGCCTATATTTTTATATTGCTGTTTCCTAGCATTGTGGTGTCGAATTATTTATTTGGCGAAATTAGAGACAGCCATATTAATGACACGCTTAGGCAGGGACAGTATTTGGTGGAGCTTGAGAAGGTAAATATACTTAACCAAATCGAAGCGATGGAGCTGGCAGCCCAGCTTACGCTTCTAAGCGCGGATATTACCGGCTATGTGTCTGCACATAAGGAGTTTACGACGGAGGAGCTGCTCGATTTGTACCGGGGGCCGCTAACCGATGTCATCAATATTCAAACGAACAATCCGAACATCGCCCATTTGCGCCTGTTTGCAGACAATGACTATATATCAGAAATGTGGCCGATTGTGTTTCATGAGCAGCGTATTCAGAAGGAGTCTTGGTATTCAGAGCTAGCGGAGCTCGGCGGCAAGGAGCTGTGGGTGTTTAAGGAGGAGGATGCCGATATTTTGCACCGCAATGTAACGGATGTCCATAACCAGATGCCGAAGGTTTCCCTGATGCGGGTCGTCCGGGCAGGCAGCGAGCGGATTGGCGTCATTCAGGTGGAAATGCTGCTGAAGCATTTTGCGCCAAAGGCATTTGCCAGCTTGCAGGATGAGGGCTCGCAGATGATGCTGGCCGACAGCAAGGGAAGCATTGTGCTTGATGAGCTCCAAGCCTTCGCGGGTACAGGCAGCAATCCGAAGCTGCGAACAGCCATTAAGGAGAATTTCGCTGCAATGAAGGAGTTTGGGCAGCAGGAAATACGTTTTGCGGTGGATGATCATCCTTATTTGCTCATTCGTACGCCCGTTGAGCAGGCGGAAGCAGATTTGCTCAATATCATTTCCCTGGAGCTTGTGTATGAACGTGTATCCAATGCGCAATTTCGAATTATGGCGGTTAATGTGGGGCTTATTGGCTTGCTGTCAATTATTACGTATATGATGAATGCCATTATTCTCAAAAATTTGCGGCGCTTGACCGAAGCGATGAAGAAGGTTCGGCGGGGCGAGACGCCGGCGGGGCTGCCCCTCAGCGGGGGCGGGGAAATCGGCGAGCTGGCGTTCCATTTTAACAAAATGATGCAAACGATTAATGAACTGATTGCCCAAGGCGTAAGAAAGAAGGCACTGACGAAGGAAGCGGAGCTGCGTACGCTGCACAGCCAGATCGACTCCCACTTCTTGTACAATACGCTGGAAAATATTAAAATGCTGGCCGAAATTGAAAACCAGCGGACCATCTCTGACTCGCTTACGTCGCTGGGCGGCATGATGCGCTACAACTTCAAGTGGTCAGGCGAATATGTTCGCTTGCAGGATGAAATTCGCCATATTCAAAACTATATTGCTGTCATGAATATTCGCTTTGACGAGCCAATCGTTCTTGAGCAGAGCATCGAGCCGGACTTGCTGGAGGTGGAGATGCTTAAAATGTCCTTGCAGCCGATCGTTGAAAATGCCCTTAAGCATGCTTGGCCAGAGCTGGGGGAGCCGCAGCGCCTTATCCAGATTACTGCTTTCGAGCATGAGGAGGGCGGAATCGTCATTACGCTTCGCGATAACGGTGCAGGAATCGCTCTTGAGCCGCTTGCGCTCCTCAATGAACGCATGCGGCTGGAACGGGCGGGAGAGCGCATTGTGGATGAATATGAACGAAGCGCAAAGCCGTTGTACGGCATAGGGCTGCGCAATGTGCATCAGCGCATTCGCATCTATTACGGCAAGCCCTATGGCTTGCAGGTGCGCAGCGAGGAAGGCCATTTTACTGAAGTCATCATAATGCTGCCCAAGGTGTTGATTGCAGGAGGAGGGAATGACGATTAAAAAGCTGCTGATCGTAGACGACGAGAAAAATATAAGAATCGGCCTGAAAACGATGATTGAACGGGAGTTTCCAGATCACTACCATATTCGGCTAGCCATTCATGGAGAGGATGCGCTGGCGCAATATGAGAGCGAGCAGGCCGATATCGTCATTACGGACATTCGGATGCCGGTGATGGATGGCATTGAGCTGATCAAGCAAGTGATGAAGCAGCCGGAGGAGAAGCGAAAGCCCGTTTTTATTATTTTGAGCGGCTATGATGAATTCACTTATGCGAAGGCAGCGATTGAGTATCAAGTCAGAGATTATATTTTGAAGCCGATTCGCCGGGATGAGCTGTTTGAATCGCTGCGCAAGAGCGAAAATATTTTGCAGGCTCAGGCTGAGCTTGCCCGAAAAACAGCAGAGGGCGACAAGTACCGCGAGCAGGTTCGAATGAGCCGCCTGAAGGAATGGCTCAGTCAAGGCGAGCTAATCCAGGGGCAGGTGGAGGAACTGGGCCGTGATGTAGATATACCATTCGAAGCGATCACCTTGCCATGCCATGTAGCTGTTCTCAGCTATAAATCCGAGAACGGGGAAGCGTTGAACCGCGATGAGCTGGGGCCGCTCGCCCGGAGTCTGCTCGGGCAACTGGGCGGAGCAGTTGCTGCATCCTTTGTGGACAGCGTGGGCAGGCTTGTGCTGATAGGCGGCCAGGCAGCGCAGTTTCACGAGCTGCTGCGGCTAACCGGAGGCAAGGAGCTGGAAGGGCTTCGTTTGGGACTAAGCGCAGAGGCGGCTAAGTATGAGGATTTGCGCAGCTGCTATAAGCAGGCAGAGGAGGCGCTGCACTATTCCTTTCTATATCCGGGCAGCCGCCTGCTCCAGTATCAGGATATTCGCGCGCCGCAGCGCCGCATGCATCCGATGCCGGATGAAGACATTCGCAAGCTTGGCAATATGCTGGGCACCGAGCGAGAGAGGGAAATTCAAGCGCTGCTTAAAGCTATTTTTCGGATCGAAGATTTGGCTGATCTAGATATCGGTTATTTGCGCCAGGTGGGCAAACGAATGAATGAGCAGGTGCTCGATGAAGTGTTTCGCCTATACGGAGAGGCTTCTATTGACGTGCTGAAGCTGTACCGCAGAGTCGGCAGCATGGACAATTTTCGCAGCTTTCATGACTATTACCGCAGCCTGGAGCATTTGCTATACAGTGTAAATGAGTATGTGAGCGGCATTCGTTCTGCCTATAACGAGCATGCGGAAATCAATGCGGCTATCGCTTACATGGAGACGAACTATGCCCGGCCGCTTAATATGGCGGTTGTCAGCAATTATGTCGGCCTCAATTACTCCTATTTCAGCGAGGCTTTTAAGGCGCATACAGGAGAGAGCTTCGTCTTGTATTTGAAAAAGCTTCGTATCCGCAGAGGCAAGGGACTGCTGGAAAGCACGAATGATAAAATGCAGGATATCGGAAGCATCTTGGGCTTCGAGAGCAGCAAGCAATTTACACGTGTATTCAAAGAGCTGGAAGGGATTTCTCCTCAGGAATATCGCCTTAAGGTCAGAGCTGCTGCCGGCTTGCGGGAATGAAAGACCTAAGCAAATACATGCTGCTGCATTGACATCAGCCCGTCAATTGGCGATGATGAAGGTATTCGTTCTTGGATTATTTTGCTCAAGAGGCGAATAGGGAATGGAAGGGGCTGACACATATGCAATTAATCGTTGAGCAGCCAGCGGCGAGCTGGTATAAGCAGCAGTTGGAGCTGAAAAATGGAGAGTCGGTCAGAATATTTGTAAAGCTTGGCGGCTGCAGCACTGTCGTACCCGGCTTGTCTCTAGGCGTTAATAAGGAACTGCCAATAAATCCGGGGCTCAGCACTACCGTTGAAGGGATCACCTTCTTTATAGAGGAAGCCAATTTGTGGTATCTCGACAATAAAGGGCTGCGTATTACGTTCGACGAGCGGCATGAGGAAATTGACATGATCGTGGAATAAAAAAGAGAGAGGCAGGGGCCGTTTGCGTTTTAAGGCTCCTGCCTCTCTCTTTCACTTAAAGCAGCGTGCTGGGGTTGATACCATATTTCTCACGAAAGGCGGCGGAGAAGTGGCTTACGTTCGTATAGCCGACGGCAAACGCGGCCTCGCTTACGTTGGCTTGTCTGCCTTCCAGCAGCCTCAGTGCCTGCTCCATTCGTCTGTCGCGTAAATAGCCATATACCGTTGTATCGTACAATTGGCGGAAGCCTTTTTTCAGCTTAAAATCGTTCATGCCCACGAGCTTGGCTAATTCCAGCAGCGATGGCGGATTGTCGAGACGTTGGATCAGCAAGGTTGCGGCCAGATGGATTTTATCCTTGTCATCCATACGCATAGTGGGGGTGGCTTCACCATCTCCGCGCTGGTCAACCAGCCTGTCTAAGTAGAGCGCCAGCAGCTCTAGCAGCTTGCATTCCAAATAGAGCCGATTCACGGCCATTCCTTCACGGAGCGAATTTTTAATCTGATTCAATACAAGTGCGGTGGAAGGCTCAATGGTGCTCTGCATAAAACGATAGTGATTTTTCCCCAGCAAATAGTTAAAATCAACGTGGCTGGCACAGCCGATATCCTGCAGGCACTCGTTCATGCCAACCGGGGTCATGAAGAGCTGGATATAAGAAAGCTGTCCGCTGCCGGGATACGACACGTTCGCCCGCAAGGGGTTCATCAATCCAAGATGGCTTTGCCCTGGCTCGAACCGATGCACACTGCTTTGAATATCGTTTTCTGCTATACCACTGGAACAAAAGCTCAGCTCAAATGACGGTACCGAAAGCTCAAATGAGCGAAAATAGTTATCGGGAATGTTGATATCCGTTTTAATCAGCTTAATGCCGCGGCGAAAGGAGTAGCTGGAAATGCCGCTGCCTGAGGGTGTAGCTACTTCTGATGATACAGAATGAAATGTGCTCAATGGGTTAACCACCTCTGACGGATACGAACAGATGAATGGGTAAATGATAACAATTTTCATTTAGGCTGTCAAACCTTAACCCTTCATATTCCCTCGCAATGAAAAAAGGAACTGGTCCCAGGTCATTGTGCAATGACTTGTAGGCCAGTTCCTTGAGCAGTCCGAGATGCTGCCTGCCGTTTGCGCTAGTTCAAAATCATTTCCGCGATCTGATCCAGAAGCATATCCTTGCCAAGCGGGGTGAAGGATAAATTCCACTGATCGTTATTGCTGCCCCGATACACGTTTCCGTTCTTCACCGCGTCCTTCGATTGCCAAATCGCACTATTGACCAAGTCGGTTTCACTGCCATCCGTATACATGAAGAAGATATGGTCGGGATTAATGGTGGACAGCCCTTCTATATCGATTTCCACGCCCCATTCTTTGATCGGTGTACCTTCAGCGTAAGGTAATTTCAAATCGTTGAACAGCAGGGAGCCATAGCCGGACGTACCGTAAATGCGAATCGTTTTTTGATTGGCTTCAATGACCGCAAACGTCTCAGCACCCGTCTTTGCAACGATTTCGTCGTGGAGCTTGGCTGCTTTGGCATCATAGGCTGCCAGCCAGTCTGCGACCTGCTGCTTCTGGTCCAAAATATCGCCAATTTGCGTAAAACGGCCGCGCCAGTCGATATAGGTCATGTCGTCGGTCAGCATAATCGTTGGTGCGATTTTGGTAAGCTGCTCATACACCTTCTCATGTCGTATATTCGTAATAATTAGATCGGGCTCTGACTGTACAATGGCCTCCAAATTTAATTCCCCGCTGCCATAATAGCCAGCTGTAGGGACATCAGCAAGGGCTTCACGCAAATGCTCCGGGATGACCGTAGGCGCGTCGAATTCCGTATTGGCGGTAATGACGGGCTTATGCCCCAATATGACCAGCTCCTCCGAAGAGCCGGATACGTCGGCGATACGCTGGGGATGAGCGGGAATAACCGTCTCACCCTTCATATGCTTAAAGGTTTTTGTAGCTGGCTGTTCAGATGGCGAGGCGGAAGGAGCACTGGCTTCGGTACTCGCTGGGTTCGGGGCATTATTGCTTGCCGACGAGCAGGCAGTAACAACAATCAATAGAGCAATAAATACAATAGTTGAAAATGGTTTAGTCAATTTTTTCATTAGAATTCCCCTTTGCTTGCAAGCAGTATTTACTTATTGATAAAGATTATCACTGAGTCGAAGCGTTTGCTACTCGCAGAAGGAGGATTGCTACCCGCATACGGATAATTCCCCTGTTGATGGACGCGTAATGCAGCAGAAGCCTGTTTTATCCATTGTGCTAAATGGTAACATCCAGTATATTGATAATGATTATCATCAAATAAAAGAGGGGTTTTCACATGTCTACGAAACAAGTCAGAATGTTCATTGCTGCAATACTACTATTAACCTTCGGTTTATTAGCAGCCTGCGGCTCCAATGGTGGTGCAGCAGCAACGGAGTCAGCACCAGCTGCAACAGCAACCGAGTCTGAGACGGCAAAGCCAGCTGAGCCAACTGCAACAGAGGCAGCAACACGCATCTACAAGGATTTTAGCGGGCATGAAGTTACAATTCCAACACATCCGCAGAAAATCGTATTGCTCGGCGACATTCCAGGGGATTTGCTGGCACTGGGCATTACACCTGCGGGGAACGATTGGGTAAACGAGCCCTACATTTATAAAGACGATTTAGTCGGGGTTGTCGATATTGGCTACCCGCATAATATGGAGAAGGTACTGGAGCTTGCGCCGGATCTGATTTTGCAGGCTGGATATGGCGGGCCGGATGACACCGGAATTTTCGAGAAAATGTCCAAAATCGCGCCGACGGTCATTTTCAATAGAGATGCGGCAACGTTTGATCGCTTGCGAGAGGTAGCTGACATCGTCAATAAGAAGCAGGAGGCGGAGGCTTGGATTGCCAGCTATGAGATTAAGGCGAAGGCGATGTGGGATAAAATCGGCTTGAAGCCAGGCGAGTCGGCAACGGTCTACCTAAGCCTAGCCGGTGACTTCTATGTTATGGGCAATTTCAGCTTAACGATGTCTCTGTACCAGCCGGGCGGCTTCAGCCCAAGCGCCAAGGTGCAGGAGCTCATCGACAAGAAGGAGGTGTTCTCGCTCATTTCAATGGAGGTGCTGCCTGATTATGCGGGGGACCATGTGTTTTTACTCAGCTCGCCCGGTACAGATGATGAAGTGGAAGCGAAAAAGCTGATGGAAGGTCCGCTTTGGAAATCGATCCCTGCTGTTAAAAATAAGCATGCTTATACGGCTGATATTAGCTGGAACGCAAGTGATCCCATTACAATGGAACGTTTCTTGGACGAACTCCCGAAAATTATGGGCATAGAGTAGGCAATCGTTTACAATAAACGAAGGGTCTACTATATTTTTTTAGAGGAGTTTGATTTCATGCCATTAACGAAACCCAATCAGGAGAAATTGGAGCACTTGCTGCAAGAGCAGGAGTATACCCATGCCTTGGACTACTTAATGACACATGCCCGTGAAGGTGTGCGTTTAGCCAAGCGGAACCCAGCGGATTATTCTAAAACCTGCGTATCGCGAATTGGCGGAGATCCCGATCTTCCGGATGACATAGAATGGCCGCTTGATCAAGACGGCACACCGATGACTTTTTTGGCGCAGCTGCGTTTGGAGGATTTGGCACCGCAGGATGCGGCTTCGCGGTTATCGCATGGCGGCATGCTTTATTTTTTCCTCGGAGTGGATGAGCCTGCGTATCATATTGACCATTTCGTCCTGCATTTGAAGGATGAGCAGCTTGCAGGCGCCAAGCGCCGTTTTGCTCCTGAGGAAACGTCGTTGGAGGATGCAGATTTCACAGGCTATGAGGTGGTAGGCCGAGCTTCGATAGAGCTTCCAGGCTATGGCTATGTTGATGAAGAGCAAGTTGAAGATGATGAGCATGATTATGAGGAATACGATGATTTGGCGCATGAATTGAGCGGCAGCGAGGATGGCGATCTGGCTGTCATGTTCGGTTATCCGGCAACGCAGCATGGCGACTGCGAGATAGAGGCGGCGCTGATGCTGATGACGGGCAAGCGCTATGAATACAGCCCGGACAAAGCGATGAAGCAGCTGGCGGACCACTTCGGAGGCGATGCTGGACAAGCGGAGCAGGAGGTTGCGGATACGCTCGTGCTGCTGACTCTAGATTCGGATAATGACGTAGGCTTCTGCTGGTGGGATGCCGGGGAATTGCAATTTTATATTCGCAAAGAGGATTTGCTGGCAGGGAATTTCACGCGTACTTATTGTTCGCTGTATTCCAGCTAAAGGAAGCTAACGGCGATTGTGAAGCCAAATGAGAAAAAGCATGTTCACCGGCATCAAGCTGCTGGTGAACATGCTTTTTTTAATATAGGAAAGGATATAATTTTCCCATCCTTGCTCTATATTTCTCGGAATGAAACGCGCTGCGCCGCCAAAGGACGGCGTCAGCCGTTTCACCTTGGATTAGGCAGGCGTTAAGCCTTTTTGCCTAAAAAGCTCTCTACAATAAATTGCAATTGAGCCTCGAGGGAGATCGGATCATTAAAATAAGAGCCCTCAGCGTTTATAAAATAAACCTGATTTTGCTTCACGGCAGGAAGCCCTTTCCACAGGCTGCTCCCGTAAACGACGTCCGGGTTTCCATCATCCCAGCCCCAATTGCTTGTGAAAATATAGTCCCCGGCATATTCCGGCAGCTGTTCAAGAGACAGGCTTGAGCCGAACTCAGCGCCATCAATAAGAGCCTTTTGGATAATAGCAGGAGCCTTCAGGCCAAGATCACCGTAGATGATTTCTCCGCCTCTGCCGCCTTTATTGCCCCAAGCATAAATACCTTTTGCGTAAGGCTGCAAAATCGAGACGGTTTTGTCTCCGACAACCTCGGCGATTTTAGGCTTAACCTCGGCAATTTTTGCATTCCACTCATCGATCCAGGCCTCGGCAATTTGTTCCTTGCCTGTTATTTTTCCAAACTCGGTTAATAGCTCAGAAGGGGTAGCTGCCCCATATTTAAGCCGTACCACTGGAGCGATTTGAGCCAGCTTCTCATATTCGCTTTCTTCCAAAAAATCATAGACAATAATCAAATCCGGGTCGATATTCAGTATGGCCTCCAAATTAGTGCCATCCCCCAGATCGGCGATGCCATCCAATTTGCCTTCGTGATAAGGGTTAACCAATGATTCTGCCAAAGCTGCGACCGGCTTCAAATCCAGCTTAAGCAAATTTCCGATTGCGCTCCCTGTCAAATCAACGATCCGTTCCGGGTTTGCGGGTATGGTTACCGTTCCTGTGCTATCCGTATAGGTTTTCGTTGCTGCTGCAGAGCTGCTCGTTGGTGATGCTTCAGCCGAAGGCTGGCTTGAGCTTTGCACGGCAGGACTGCTGCTTGTCCCAGACTGACTTGCGCCTGTGTTAGCTGCACCAGAGCAGGCGCTTAACAGTAAGGTCATACATAGCAGCAGGGTTGCCGCCATGGTATAGGGCTTGTTTATTTTTGACACAGAAAATCCTCCACTTCTCGTTGAATGATAATGATACTCGTAATCATTCACACTATAGCACTGCGTATAGGGAGGGACAATGGCAAATTTAGTACGAAATGCGGGCGATTTTGGTATAAGGCTGTTTTGACGGTATTTTGTTCTAAATTCGGATGGCGGCAGTCCATAATATTTTTTGAAGCTGCGGCCAAGTGTATGGGCATCGGGATACCCGACAAGCTCCGCTGTTTCTTGCAGGGAGGTTTCGGTTTGCGCCAGCAAGTCAGCAGCTCTTCTCACACGAATTTGAGTTAGCAGGCGAATGGGGCTATCATTCATTTGCTTTTTGAACAGCTTGGTCAAGTAGCTTACACTGCAATCGAACAGCTCCGACATCGTTTCCAGCGTAATGGGGTCCCTGTAGCATTCCTGCATATATCGCAGCATTTGTGCCAATAAATCGGGGCGAGCTGGTTCAATTCCTTGTCGCTGCATTTGCCAAAGAAGCTCATGCACAAATTGAAAAAATAAAGTCCGTGCGTGCAATAGATGAAGGGGATCAGGCTTCATCCAAGCCGTATACATTTTTCCCATCGTCTCAAGCAAAGGCAAAGGATATAAGGGGACAAAGCGATATTCATATTGGAAAGGGCGGTTCAAATCATTAGGCTGCACCAGCTTTTGCGAAGGGGCGAGCATAAGAACGGCCTTGTATAGAATAAGGTAATAGGCAAAGGGCTGCTCTGCCGTAATCGAGAGCTGCACACTGCGCCCGCCGTGCAGGACATGGAATTGCTCCATAGGATGCTGCGAATGATCCAGCTGTACTTGCGCGCTGCCTTCAATGACATAGAGAAAGGCATTAGCCGGCAGACGATAGGGGGACAGCCTTTCTCCGGCTTCCAGCCGTGCATAGCGAAAATCCATTATTTTCACAGAAGCATGATTCCAGAGCATGATATGATCATCTAGTTTCATTACAGTCTTTTAATCCTCCTAAATGGGGCCACTTTCTTCTTCCTTCATTATATGGTTACACCATTTAAGCGTAAATACGCAGGGGGTGAAAATAAGGGGGAAATTTGAAATGGTGTTGCGGCCGGTTTTGTGGTAGTATTTACTCTTATATTGAATGAGGACGTGAGCAGCGCGTGATTAATATTACGATACCAACACCGGATGTAACAATCGAGAAGCAAATTTCTCCAGAGCTTAGCAATATTTATGGCTTTACTGATTTTCACTTGATCCCTCGCGACAAGGGCGGCATCTTTATGTTCTACAATAAGAGCAAGGAGCTGCTGTTTGTTGGCAAAGCAAGAAAGCTCAGACCAAGAATTAAGAAGCACTTTGAAGATTCGGTATCCCCAATGAAACCGCATCGCGACGAAGTGACGACGATCGAGGTTTGCATCATTGAAGAGCCGGTGGATAGAGAAATCTACGAAACGTATGTCGTGAATAAGCTAAGAGCGAAATACAATGTGGACAAGGTGTTTTTTAAGTAAATTGTAAGTTTTAGAGTTAGGATTGCAAGGAGGCTATGTATACTGTCAATTGAGACGGTGTTCATGGCCTCTTTTTTTGTATGTTTTTCGGGATTTTGAGGGGTAAAATGCTTCTTTGATACAGCCATTAATGTATAATAAAAGGATAGCGATTACAGCTAATGATTCCATTGTGGAGGTTATATGAAAACAATTCTGCTTACTTTAGCCTTTTCTTGGCTTGCACTCGTAATTATTCTATTACTTTACAGATTGATTAAGAAAGAAATTTTTGCCCGATCAAGAGAAAATATTGGCATGTGCATCAATGGCATCTTGCTAACCTTCATGTTCAGTATTACGAGAGACGAGTCGTATATTCCTTTTATCAATATACCGTTAATGATTACATTTATAGTATTGCTTTGCATCATTGTTTATAAGACGAGAAAACAGAGCAAGACGCCGTCGCAATAGCCTAGAGCTATACATATAAATTTGCAGACATATGAAAAAATAAAGGGTTGCCCTGCTTACGCCTATTATCAGGCATGAGCAGGGCAACCTTTTTTGAAATTATAAATATTTTTTAACTATCGGTAGTTAAATTATTGACGGAACGACTTCCTATCGCCTATAATCAATTCCAGCAGAGTGAAATAAGGAGTTGAACAGGTTGAAGAAAAAAGAGCTTACAACGAATCAAATTATTGAGGCGGCATTTGAGCTTTTTGCCGAGCATGGGATCGAACGAACGAGCTTAAGCATGATTGCAGGCAAAGTCGGCATTACGAAGCCGTCGATTTATTATCATTTTTCGACGAAGGAAGAGCTGGTCAGCCGGACGTATGAATATATTTTTCAAAATCATCATTTCGGAAAATATTTTCAAGAGGAGTCCGTTACGAGCGCAAGCTTTCGGGAAACGTTGTATCAGGGCGGACTACATATGCTTCCGGATGGCAGCAAGGAGCATTTAGCCTCGCTCAGGGTGTTGAGCGAATTTATGATGCTTGCCGAGCGAGATGAGCTGTACCGAGCGCGCCTGACCGTTATGCAGCAGGAGTTTTTGAACGGGTTTCATGATCTGCTATTGAAAGGCGTGGAATTAGGGGTGGTAGCTTCGCGGAATGTAGCGTACAAAGCCCATATGCTCGCCTTGGTCATCGATAATTTATCCCGCTGCATGATGATGAAGGTGGTCATGGACTATCAGGGAGTCTGGGGCGAAACGGTCGATAGCGTCCTGCTGGAAGCGGCGAAAGAGGAGCATTAGAAAAGCGAAATGGGGAGGAAATGCCAAATGAAAATCTTTTTTATTACAGGCACGTCTAGAGGGATTGGGGAAGCATTGGCGGAGCAATTGATGGCAGAGGAGCATCATTTATTTTGCCTATCGCGGGCGGAAAATGAACAGCTGGGTGAGCGGGCAATTCGCAGCAAGACGAGTATGACTTATTATCCTTTTGATTTGAATCAGCTGCTGCAAATTGAGCCTATGTTCACGGCGTTATTCAGCATGATTCCGCAGGACACAGAAATAACAGGCTTCTATTTAATTAATAATGCGGGGATGCTGGCTCCAGTGGCGCCAATCGAACAGAACCCAGCTCAAAGCATGATTGAAAATGTGAACATTAATTTGCTCGCTCCAATGATTATTACTGCGAATTTCCTCAAGCGTACAAAAGACTATAAAGGGGATAAGCGGATTATGAATATTTCATCTGGTTCTGCCCGCTATTTACTACCTTCGCAAAGCTGTTACAGCACTTCGAAAGCGGGTTTGGACTCTTTTTCCAAAAGCGTGAGCTTGGAGCAGCTGAACCAGCCGTATCCGGCCAAGGTGGTATCCGTCTATCCGGGGATGATTGATACCCAAATGCAAGCTGAGATGCGTTCGGTACCCAAGGCGGACTTCCCCTACGTTGATCAATTCATTCAAATCGCGGAAGAGGGCAAGCTGCAGACCCCTGAATATACGGCGGCAAAATTAATTGAGCTGCTGTTTAGCGAAGATTTTGGCAGCAACGTCGTGGTTGAAAACTTATAATCTATGAGAGAGAATCATTATCATTTATAATAGAGGGAGTTGTTGCGACAGTTATCTCATAGAGCGATCCAGCATACGGGAAACTGAGGAGAGGAATTGAAACGGTGTGATGAGTATAGAAGATCATATATTGTTATGGAACCACGCGTTCGTTCGAATGATGGATGTTCGCCATATCATGATGGTGTTTAATGAGAAGCTGCCGGCTTATGACTTGCCCGCTAGTGCATTTTTGTTCACGGCGCGAGGCAGTGCAAAGGTTTCGCTGGATGGCAATGTGAGCATGGTTCGGCGGTTCCATGTGCTGCATGGCGGCAAAGGAACCCGGCTCGAGATCGAAGCAGAGGATGTATTCGAATTTTATTTAATTTTGTATAAAGCGTCACTAGTTCCACCTTTCCGGCGCGAGATGCAGCTTCTTATGGAACGGGAAAATCCGTTTCAACAGCAATATGATTTTACACCGCAATATCCGGTTGAATTGCTGGAGAAGGTGAAGCGGATGCATCATGAATGGAGCAGGCTGAATACGCTGGAAAAGCTGCATGCCAAATCGCTGTTCTATCAATTTGTTTATGAATTGCTGTGGCAAATACAACAGCAGGGCTTTGAGACGGATAGTCCAGATTTATCGGAGCAAGCCATTCGTTATATGACGGAAAACTATCAGCACAATATTACGATTGAATCGCTGGCGCAGCTGCTAAATTATAGTCCGCAATATATATCCAGAAAGTTTAAGGAGCAGACGGGAAACAGTCCAATCAACTTTCTTATTATGCTAAGAATGGATAAGGCGCAGGAACTGCTGCTGACGTCGGATGCTACCTTGCAGGAGGTTGCCGCTTCCGTAGGCTATCCTGATATGTTTTATTTCAATCGTATGTTTAAAAAGCATGTGGGCGTAGCTCCCGGCCAGTACAAAAAACGCAAGCTTGTCGGCGGCAAGATACAATATTCTGCAAAAAAATCGTTAACATCCTCCATTGTGAAACGGGTCGCCCAACGATATATTGGTGATGAAGATGAAAATCATTATCAATATAGACCAGAGGGGGATTTTACGTTGTACAGAGGTACGAAAACATCGATGACAGCAACTTTATTGCTTTGTCTCATGCTGCTGCTAAGCGCTTGCGGCACAGGAGGCGCGAATGCCACGACGGCAGCAAACGGGGGAAGCCAATCTGCGAACGTACAGCCAGCGGATGCTGCTCAAGGAGGAGCCGCTACCAGCCAGCAAGGCAGCACGAATCAAGCGAGCTCAGCACCAGCTGAAACTACTAAAACGGTATCCACCGTATTCGGGGATGTTACGATACCAGTAAATCCTAAGCGAATCGTAGCGATAGATTATCTGGGTTCTCTCGTCGCTTTAGGTGCGAATCCGATCGGTTCATCAGAGTGGCTGATGCAAAACCCGTATTTAAAGGATAAGATCGATGGCGTTGAAAATGTGGGGGATTCCATTGAAAAGGTCATGGAAATGGAGCCCGATCTGATTATCACCTTGACAAGTGATCAAGAGAAATATGAATTGCTTAGTAAAATAGCCCCGACAGTGAGTGTTCCCTTTAATAAATTCAAAAATGTTCATGAGGAAATAAACTATTTCGGCGAGCTGCTGGGTGTTCAAGAAAAAGCAGCCGCATGGCTGACCGATTATGATGCTCGCATAGCTGCTGCTAAAGCGAAGGTGAAGCAGGCGCTTCCTGAGGATGCGACGGTCAGCGTGCTTGAAGATCAGGATAAATCGATTTACGTCTTCGGTATTATCTCCGGCCGGGGCGGACGTGCAATCTATGAGGCACTGGGTCTCAATCCGCCAGTAGGACTTACTGAAGAAATTATGAAGGAGAAATATTACCCGATTTCGCTGGAAAAGCTGGGCGATTTCGCGGGTGATTATGTTGTCCTGACAAGCCCGAAAGCAATGGAAGAATACAAAGCTAATCCGTTATGGAGCCAATTGGATGCGATAAAAAATGATCGTGTGTTTCTCTGGACGGAGGATCAATCCTGGTTCCAAGATCCGATTGCGATGCTGTCTCAGGTTGAAGAGCTGGCAAATTGGCTGATCGAGAAATCGAAGTCCTAGATTGGAGGAAGCAGAGTGACACAATCCAAAGAGTTATACGATGTAACGATAATCGGTGGGGGCCCGGCGGGCATGTACGCGGCCTTCTATAGCGGTATGCGAGATATGAAGACGAAGCTGATTGAAGCCAAGGAAGAGCTTGGTGGAACGATGCTGATTTATCCGGAAAAAATGATTTGGGATGTTGGCGGCGTGACGCCAATCCTATGTAGGCAATTGATTGCGCAGCTCTCACAGCAAGCGCGAACTTTTGACCCGACCCTTGTATTTGGACAGCAGATTGTCGGTCTGGATCACTTGGAGGACGGCACCTTTCTTCTTACAGCAGAATCGGGAGAGACGCATTGGACGAAAACGGTCATTCTGACGATCGGCTACGGCGTTCTGACAACGTCGAAGCTCGAGATTGAAGGTGCTGATCGGTATGAGGTGAGCAATCTTCATTACACGGTGCAGGAGCTTGAACCGTTTCGCGGCAAGCATGTTCTGATATCCGGCGGCGGGGATTCAGCGGTAGATTGGGCCAACGAGCTGGAGCTGCTGGCGGCCAGTGTTACGATTGTACATCGCCGCGAACAATTTGGCGGACATGAGAAAAATGTTGTACGGATGAGACAGTCCACGGTTAATGTTAAAACGCCATATGCGGTTACTCAGCTGCATAGCAAGGATGGTAAAGCAATCAATCAGGTGACGATCAGTCAGGTGGAGAGCGGAGAGACAGAAACGCTGGACGTAGATGCCGTAATCGTAAATCATGGCTTGAAGAGCGATTGTGGAGCTATTCGTGAATGGGGCTTGGATATCGGTGTTCGTAGAGTAAAGGTAAGCAGCAAGCTGGCTACGAATATACCGGGTGTTTTCGCTGCCGGAGATTTTGTAGATTACGAATCAAAGCTTTATTTAATTGCCGGAGCGTTTACCGATGCGGCCTTTGCCGTGAACAGCGCCAAGCTGTATATGGAGCCAAAAGCCGACGAGGTTGCTTATGTATCCTCGCATAACAGCAAGTTCAGAGAAAAAAATCTGGCGCTTGGTGTTCGGGAAGAAGACGCATAAGAAGTGGGAGCTAACCTTTTAGGGTTAGCTCC
>NZ_JBPULM010000027.1:0-167387 GCF_055814915.1 Paenibacillus sp. R-74696 | reverse complement strand
GAAAGCGCCCAGGGGGATTGTTTGTTTTGGGATATTGCGAGCTAGAGAGATGAAACAGCCTTAACCTTCATTCATGATTTCAGCAATCAATTCAAAAGAACGAAGGCGTGCCTGATGATCATAAGCAGAGCCAGTTATCATCAGCTCATCAGCACCTGTCTTTTCAATAATGTCGGCGATTCTGCGGCGTATCGTTTCCTTGCTTCCGGCTGCGCCGAAGCTGAATTTGCTGCGGACGACAACCTTCTCCTGCTCATTCCACAGTTCATCCATATTCGCAACGGGCGGTTTTAGCTTGCTTGTCTGGCCGCGGATGAGGTTCAGGAACTGCTGCTCCTGCGAGGAAGCGAGGAAGCGTGCTTCTTCATCCGTATCAGCCGCGAGAATGTTTACGCCAATCATGACATGCGGCTGCTCCAGCGCTGCCGAAGGTCGGAAGCTGCTGCGATACAATTGCAAAGCCTGCATTAAATAGTCCGGCGCAAAATGGCTGGCGAAAGCAAACGGCAGGCCGAGCTGCCCTGCCAACTGAGCGCTAAAGCCGCTGGAGCCTAGCAGCCAGATCGGAATATCGAGTCCTTCGCCTGGGAAAGCGCGAACCGCAGGAACGCCTTCTTCTATAGAAGGGTTTAGAAAGCTGCGGAGTTCGCCAAGCAGCTCAGGGAAGTCTTGGCCGTTATTGCTATTAAGTCCACGGCGCAGCGCGCGGGCGGTTGCTTGGTCAGAGCCTGGCGCACGCCCAAGTCCGAGATCAATGCGTCCCGGATACATCGAGGCAAGTGTACCGAATTGCTCGGCTATCATAAGCGGCGCATGGTTGGGCAGCATAATACCACCGGAGCCGACGCGGATCGTATGGGTGCCTTCGGCAACATAACCGATGAGAACGGAGGTAGCAGCGCTGGCAATGCCTTGCATATTGTGATGCTCAGCCAGCCAATAGCGCTGATAGCCCCAACGCTCAGCATGCTGGGCGAGATCGCGTGTATTTTTGAAAGCGTCGGTTGCATTGCCGCCTTCAACAACGGGAGCCAGATCAAGAATGGAAAGAGGAACGGTATGTGAATGGGTCATGATAACAATAACCTCCTGTACAGTAAATTGACTTGTAGGTCATACTCTCCATTATATCATAATGAACGCCAAGTATAGAGTGAACGGGCAGGCGTGAAAGAGGGTGAAAAAAAGTTAAAGCAAAAGCTTGCATTTTATCTTTAATTGTAGTATCTTAAATTTAAGATAATAAATGCAAGGAGGTGAGGGCAATGAAAGAGGCAGACAGCAAGACGAAAGTGTCACCGCAGGAAGCCGAAGACAGCGCCTTGAAGCTCTACATTGCGCTCAACCGGGCCAGCCAATGGATTAACGCCCACGGCGACCGGGACATTCGCAAGCATGGCTTGAATCGTACCGAATTCGGCGTACTGGAAATGTTGTATCACAA
Source organism: Paenibacillus sp. R-74696 (assembly GCF_055814915.1). Lineage (NCBI taxonomy): Bacteria > Bacillati > Bacillota > Bacilli > Caryophanales > Paenibacillaceae > Paenibacillus > Paenibacillus sp. R-74696. The sequence continues at coordinate 165,943 of NZ_JBPULM010000027.1, read as the reverse complement.
GGGTGCACAGCCTTTGCAGCAAATTGGCGGCAAGGTGCTGATGAGCAGCGGCAACATTACTTACGTAATAGATAAGCTTGAGAAGAAGCAGCTCGTGCAGCGTAGAGCTTCGGCTGATGATCGTCGGCTCATCTTCGCAGAAATAACGAGCTATGGCACGCAGTTTATTGAGGAAGTATTCCCGGCACATGCAACTATTATTAAAGAAGCAGTTAGCGGCTTGACGTTAGAGGAACAGAAGCTGGCGAGCGTGCTGCTCAAGAAGCTCGGAAGACACGCGCAGGATGCATTTAAGTAGAAGCTGCTTAGTATCCTGTACAGTCACTTATTGTCATCGCTCAGCCCTAATATCTTAATTTAAAGATTCTCAAATCCATGATATAATAGAGGAGTGTTCATAATGACACAACAAACAGCAGGCATTCACCACATTACAGCTTTCGTATCGAGCGCACAAGCAACGGTTACTTTCTACGCGGGCGTACTTGCCCAGAGGCTCGTGAAAAAAACAATCAACTTCGATGCTCCGGAAGTGTATCATCTGTATTTCGGAGATCAAGCCGGCAGTCCAGGCACGATCATGACCTTTTTCCCTTTTGCACACGGTCGTAAAGGTGTGATTGGCGGCGGACAGGTTGGGGTAACCACTTATGTTGTTCCTGCGGGAGCGCTGGATTTTTGGAAAGAGCGTTTGGCAAAATATGAAGTACCATTTACCGAAACAGAGCGGTTCGGCGAGTCGTATGTCCAATTCGTTGATCCTGATGGCTTGCAGCTTGAGCTTGTAGCTCGGGAGGAAGGCCCGCTGAGCGACTGGTCTTATGCGGGAGTACCGACAGACAAAGCTATTAAAGGCTTTGGCGGCGCAATTTTGTACAGCTCTGCTCCGCAAAAAACGTTCCGTTTGCTGGAAGAGGTAATGGGACTTAGCAAAATCGGTGAGGATGCTGGTTATGCGCGTTTCAGATCATCGGCAGATATCGGCAATATCATTGATCTTCCGATTGAGCGTGTTGAACCTGGCCATGGCGGTTCCGGTACGGTGCATCATATTGCATGGCGTGCGAAAGATGATGTAGAGCATGCACTTTGGAGAAGCCATGTAGAGACAAATGGCTACCACCCTACACCAATAATTGACAGACAATATTTCCATGCAATTTATTTCCGCGAAGAAGGCGGCATATTATTCGAGATTGCGACAGATCCTCCAGGCTTTGCACGTGATGAGGAGCCAGAGCATCTTGGTGAAAAATTGATGCTGCCAGAGTGGTTTGAACAGCATCGCGAGGACATTGTGCGGCTGCTGCCGCCTATCCAAGTACCGCAATGAGAGGAGAATGGACAATGAAGCATATTTATCAGCAAGGTACGAATGCAGCGGCGCCAGTTTTGGTGCTGCTGCACGGTACCGGAGGAACGGAACGAGATTTGCTGCCGCTGGCTGGCCGGATTGATCCTACAGCATCGGTGCTCAGCATAAGAGGAAACGTACTTGAAAATGGGATGTCCCGCTATTTCCGCAGACTCGCCGAAGGTGTGTTTGACGAGGAGGATTTGGTGCTTCGTACGAAGGAGCTGCATGATTTTCTGGACCAGGCGGCCGTTGACTATGGCTTTGATCGTGAAAACCTCGTCGCCATCGGCTACTCCAATGGTGCCAACATTGCGGGCAGCCTGATGTTTCATTACAAGGATGCTTTCCGCGGCGCGATTTTGCATCACCCGATGGTTCCGCTTCGCAGCGTCGAGCTTCCCGATATGACCGGTATTTCCTGCTTCATCGGAGCAGGCCGCAATGACCAGATGTGCCCGCCTCAGGAGACGGAAGAGCTGCAAGCGATGCTGTCCAGCGCAGGGGCTGCGGTTAGCGTACATTGGGAAAACTATGGCCATCAGTTGACGGGCAGCGAAGTCGAAGCAGCGGCAGCTTGGTATGCTGAGGTCATCTGCCCATGATGGTAACCATTGATCCGTCTGAGCGCTCGGCCCGCGACAATTATAAGCTGCTTTCGGGCAGCGTTATACCGCGGCCGATTGCTTTCGTGACGACGCTGTCGTCAGATGGTGTACTCAATGCTGCGCCATATAGCTACTTCAATATTGTATCGTCCAATCCGCCGCTGTTATCGGTTTCGGTACAGCGGAAGCAGGGCGGACAGCAGAAGGATACCGCCCGCAATGCGATCGAGGCAGGAGCATTCGTCGTGCATATTGCCGACCAATCGTATATTGAACAGCTGAACGTGACCGCGGCAAATCTTCCACCGGAGGAAAGCGAGGTCGCAGCAGCAGGACTTACACCTGTTCCAAGCGTTCGCATTGCCGTGCCTGGTGTAGCTGAAGCGAAAATTCGGATGGAATGCGTGCTTGAAAAAGCTATTCCGCTCGGCGGAACAGACGATGCTCCCGCTTGCGATTTGCTGATCGGCAAGGTGGTATTCTATCATCTGGACGAGACGGTTTACGATGAGCGCGGTTATATTGACTCAGGTCGACTTGCGCCTATTGCCAGGCTTGCTGGCAACGATTATGCGGGCCTTGGCGAACGTTTCTCCATTGATCGTCCGACGTTGTAATGGAATACTACGCTGCTAGTCATTTGAACTAAAATGGCGAAGCGAAAAGAACCTTCGACTACCCCGTATTCGGCGTAGAGCGAAGGTTCTTTTGCTTTTTAAAAGTCATAGCGTGCGCTGCGTTTGCTCTATTAAGCTTAAGTTTAAGCTTCTGCTTCCGCCAGCTTAGCAATTTCCACGATGACTTGGACGGCTTTCAGCATATTATCCACCGAAGCATATTCGTAACGGCCATGATAGTTCTCGCCGCCAGTGAATACATTAGGCGTAGGAAGCCCCATATAGGAAAGCTGCGAGCCATCGGTACCGCCGCGAATCGGCTTAATATCCGGCTTGATGCCGAGGTTTTCCATCGCTAGCTTTGCTTGATTAACGATGCCGATAACCGGCTCGATTTTATCCCGCATATTAAAATATTGATCCCGAATGTTCAGCTCTACGCTGGACTCGCCATATTTGAGCTTAAGCCCGCTGACGATGTCCGCAAGCCTCTGCTTGCGGACAGCAAACCCTTCTTGATCAAAGTCGCGAATAATATAGCGCAGCTCGGACTTCTCCACATCGCCGCTCATTTGAATCAAATGATAAAAGCCTTCGTAGCCTTCAGTATATTCCGGCGCTTCTTCAGCAGGAAGCTGACTGTGCAATTCCATGGCGATTTTCGCCGAATGGATCATTTTACCCTTAGCCGTGCCGGGATGCACGTTCGTGCCTTTGCAAATAATGTGGGCAGCCGCAGCATTAAAGCTTTCGTATTGCAGCTCGCCAAGCGGTCCGCCATCCATCGTATACGCATAATCTGCACCGAAGGCAGCAACGTCGAAACGATGCGGCCCGCGGCCGATTTCCTCATCCGGCGTAAAGGCGACGCGGATTTTCCCATGCTTCACTTCAGGATGCTGAATCAAATACACCATCGCTGTCATAATTTCGGCAATGCCCGCTTTGTTGTCGGCGCCAAGCAGCGTTGTGCCGTCGGTCGTAATCAGCGTATGCCCTACATATTGGCTCAGCTCAGGCGAAGCGGACGGAGACAATACGATGGACAGAGCTTCGTTCAGGATAATGTCGCCGCCGTCGTAGTTATCGACCACTTGCGGCTTTACATTTTCACCAGTGAAATCCAGCGCGGTATCGATATGGGCGAGAAAGCCAATCGTCGGCACCGTTTTGTCCGTATTGGCTGGCAGTGTAGCCATCACATAGCCATTCTCGTCGACGGTTACCTCCTCCATGCCGATCTTCAGCAGCTCTTCCACCAATTGGTCGGCAAGCACCAGCTGCCCTGGGGTCGTCGGACAAGTCTCGCTGCGGTCATCGGATTGCGTATTCACTTTTACGTAAGAAATAAAGCGTTCCATCAGTTCCTGTTTCATGCTTCCATGCTCCTTTTTCCTCTATTTAATCGGTATGTATCTCTAGGTTTATTTCTATTTTATCACAAGTGCCGCAGCGTTCGCGCGTAGGGCTGTGCATGCTATACTTAGGATTATTGAGAAGAGGGCAGGTGCTGTTGGATGGCCATTTATATCGCATTGCTACGTGGCATTAATGTCGGCGGGCATAAAATCATCAAAATGCAGGACTTGCAGCGGATGTTTGAGCAGCTTGGCGTGCAGCAGGTCAAAACGTACATTCAAAGCGGCAATGTGCTGTTCGAATCGGATGCTCCAGCCGATCTGCTGCGCCAGCAAATTCAGCAGGAAATTATGACGGTATTCGGATTCGACGTTCCAGTCGTCATACGTACCAGCACCGAGCTGGCGGCGATTGTCGCAAGCAGCCCTTTTGATGCAGATCAGCTTCATGCGGGTGAAAATATTTATGTCGCGCTGCTCGCTGACACGCCTGCTGAAGAAGGAAAGCAGCGGCTGCTCGCCTGCAGCAGCGAGGTGGACGACTATCGCCTGCACGATAGCGAAGTGTATATTTATTGCCGCCAAAGCGTGCGCAAGTCGATGTTTTCGAATAATTTATTGGAAAAAAAGCTCGGCGTGGCCGCCACTTCGCGCAACTGGCAGACGATGAACAAGCTGCTTAGCCTCGCTGCCAGCATGGAGGAACGACTCAATGGCGAATAGGCTATCGCCATCCTCTGGCGGTGTGGCGCGTTTCATTCCGAGAAATATAGAGGAAGGATAGCGTTACGATATCCTTCTTATATTTCAAAAAGAAACCGCCAGCCTGGCAGCAAGGGAGTATAAAGCTCCCTTGTCCAAGCTGGCGGTACTTTGTATGGAATGAAGGATAAGGGCTAAGCGTGCTGTTTCAACCATTTGGCGATATCGGAAATGACTTTTTCATCCAAGCTGCCAGCATGGTTGTATTCCGCCACCGTGCCTTCTCCTTCGCCGCTGTAATCTACGAAAAAGTGGTTAAGGCCCGGGTACAGCTTGAAGGAAGCATTCGATTTCCCTTTGAACAGCTCCTCCCACAGTACATAGTCTTTATCCGCATAAACTTGGAAATCGTCCTTGCCCTGCAGGACAAGTACCGGCTTCGTCAGTTTTGCGGCATATTCGCTCGCAGGATGGTTGTCCATTTCCTTGAAATAATAGGCGGGCATTGAGAAAATCGTCGTCGCCTGCGCCTGCGCATCGGTCAACGTATCCAAAGTTTGTGCCCTCTTGTATTCGGCTTCTATGAACTGGGTATTCTTCTGCTTAGCTGGATCTTTATCATCCATAGCAGCGATAACAGCTTGATTCTGGTCGTAGACGATTTCCCACAGTGAGCGCGGCGAGCCAGCAAGCAGCACAAGTCCGGCAAAGTCGCCGCCTTCCGCATCGATGCGTGGTGCGAGCATGCCGCCAAGGCTATGACCGACTACATACACCTTTGAGGCATCAATCCGTTTATCCGCCTTGAGCAGCTTGGCCGCAACAATGGCGTCGTCAATGGTTTCTTCCTTTACGGTCATTTTCATAAAAGCTTCTGTCGTCATGCTGCTGCCGTAAACAAATGTGCGTTTATCATAGCGCAGTACGGCAATCCCTTGCTCAGCAAGTCCCCAAGCGATATCACGGAATGGCGTATAGCCGCTTACTGCCTCATCGCGATCGGATGCACCAGAGCCTTGAACCAATACGACCGCTGTCAGCGGGCCAGTGGCATTTTTCGGCAGAGTCAACGTTCCACCCAGTGCATAAGGAGTGCCTTCGCCGACGGTAACCTCTTCCTCAACAATCGTAACTGGCGCTTCCTTCTCGATAGGCTTTGGCGTAATCAGCATGCCTTCGAGCAGCTTGCTCCGCATGTTGACGTAAAGTGTCAGATTAAAGCTGGTTTTCTCAAAAGCAGCGGTAGCCGTAATAATGGTCACCTCGCCAGATACGCCAGATATGGCAATGTCTTCTGAGCGAACGAAGCTGCCCGCTTGTTCCTTGATGCTATCCCATCCTTGTCCGAGTGCTGTTACGGAAACCTGTGCCTTAAGATCACTAGAAAAATAATCATCCGACAGCTTCTGGTAGTTTCCTTTGTTTAGCAGCTCAGTCACGCGCTTGATCCAGCTTTCAGCCTCAAACTGCGCTGTCGTAATGGATATTTGCTGTGTGCCGCTGTCAAAGCTGGCTTGATGCCCGAGTGCCTTATCGAAAAAAGCGAGCGGCACATAAGTACGTCCCTGCTTTTGGACAGATACGGCATCGAATGAGCGTTTCTCGCCATTTACAACAGCGCTTCTGCTCCCGGTACTGAAAATGACGGCAAGGTCTTGTCCTTCAAGCACAATTTCGGAGCCTGCTTTCTGATAAGTCACTTTAAAACCTAGCTGCTCGGCTGTGCTGCGGAGTGGGATCATGACTGTGTTCTGGTTTTTGTAAGGCTGTTCGCCTGCGGCGGAAACGGCGCTTCCATTAATAAACAGCTTCATGCTTTCTGCGGCGGCCGTCATAGCGGGAAAAGCAGCCATGAGCAGCAGTGAAAATACGATGGTTGATGCCAAATGTTTTTTCAAAATAAATGCAGTCCTCCTTCAGATTGGGCTTACCTTGTTGCTGGCAAGAAATATAAGGTCATGAAAAAATAAGAGGGTGATGAAGCTGTGACTAAATATGTAAGTGTGATGCAGTGGCCGCGTCTTTGTTTAATACGAAATAGACCTATCATTGGTTTCCACATTATGGTGAGGGAAAAGAAGAGGCATATATCGTTATAATCCCGTTGCCTGAGCCAGCAGCCCGCTGCTGCTGGCTGGAATCAATGGTTTTGTGAGGACTAGGAACAAGTATCAGAGGTTATAGACCGATCAGCTTACGCGTAATCGCATCTGCGGTCGCAGCTGGCGGCAGCGTGCCAGGCGCGGTGCCTGCAGACCTTGCATATATATGGGCCAGTGTATCGCCGATGCGTTCGACCTGACTTTGGGCATAGGAGGCGGAGCTGCCATCCAGCTCGGCTGCGGTTACGATAATGCCTCCAGCATTAATAGCGTAATCGGGAGCATAGAGAATGGCCGCCTGCTCCAGCAGCGCGTCATGACGGGGCTCCGCCAGCTGGTTATTGGCCGCCCCTGCAATGATCTGACACTCAAGCTCGGGAATGGTCAAATCGTTCAAAATGCCCCCAAGTGCGCAAGGGGCAAAAACATCGCAATGCTGCTTATGGATGGCATCAACAGCAATGGGCACAGCCCCGAATTGCGAGGCTGCCAGCTGCATCAGCCTGTTATCCAAATCGGCAACAATGAGCTGTGCGCCTGATTGATGCAGATAGCGGCATAGGGCAAAGCCGACCTTGCCAAGCCCTTGAACAGCAACGGTGCGCTGCTGCAGCTGCTCAGAGCCATATTTTTGCTTAAGTGACGTACGAATTGCGATATATACGCCATAGGCGGTCATTTCCGCCGTGAAATTGCCCGTTGCCCCTAGCGAGCCGGTCACATCGGTCACATGGCGCGTTTCATGCAAAATCTCATCCATATCCGCCGGGGTTGTACCCAAATCCATACCGGTAATATAGCGTCCGTTCAGCCGTTCAATGAAACGTCCGAGTGAGCGGAACAGCTTGCTGCTTTTGTCCATGGCAGGGTTGCCGATAATGACGGCCTTGCCTCCGCCGTATGGAATGCCAGCCAGCGCTGATTTGTATGTCATGCCTCGCGCAAGTCGAAGAGCATCGCCAATGGCCGCCTCCTCTGACGCGTACATCCACATTCGGCAGCCGCCCAGTGCAGGGCCAAGCTTGGTCTGATCAATGGCAATGATCGCTTTGAGTCCGCTCGTCGCATCCTCCATCACATCCAGCCGTTCGAAGCCCTCTAAGCTTGCGCTCACGCTATGCCCGTCCATAGATAGCAGCCCCCTTTATGCTGTAGCGCAAAGCCGTTTACGCTCGCTTACTATTGGTGTATTCAATCGCAGCGCAACTTGATACCGCATATGCACGAATCGGGGGAATGCATAGTTTAAAATGGCATGGCGTGGATAAGAAAAAAGCCGCTATCACCCGTTGCCTGGAATGATGAAGCGGCCCCTTTCAAGCAAGCTTTTATATCGTTGATCTTCTAAGCATAAGGAAGGATAGCAGAGCATTTAGCAGGATGAACGGAATCAGCCAAAGGGAGAGGCCGAAGGCGGTATGCTTGGTGAGCCACAACCAAATATCGACCCACCATTGATTTTGAGTGATGATATAGAAGCCGAGGGTGAAGCCAAGTAAAGAAGCGGGAAAGAGTATCAGCAAGCCGTTTTTATTAAACTTGCGGTAGAAGCTGCCGAATACAAATCCCCACAAAAACAAATGCAAAGTGAACAGGAAGAAGGTGAGCAGCTGTACGAGTAAATTTCCGTCAGACAAATAGGGCAGGTGGAAAAAATATAAGCCCGACCACCAGTGGTTTGTAAGCTGATTTTCGATAATAGACATAAGTAGCAGCAGCAGCGCCGAGCCGAAACTAACTAGAAGTGCCATCACGATGGTCCCTGTAAAATAATTGAAGCGGCTAATGCTGAAGCTAATCGCAAATGGAAAGGTCTGTGCGACTACGATTATGCCCAGCACGAACATGTAGACCAATAGGGATGCGATTCCGCCTGTATACAAGGTGTTCTCAGAAATCATCATACTTATCAGCCAATTTACAATAAAGCTGGAGCCAAGAATGAATAGAGGGATAAAAACCCAGGAAAATTTATCGCGTTGATGCAGCTTGATTACGCTTAAAGTGCGGTTCATTACAAATCAGCCGCCTTTCGTTCGGTTTTGCCATTCGTCAGATGAATAATCAGCTGCTGCAGAGATACGGAGCCAAACTCCAGCCCTTTCGCCATTGCCTGCTTGCGATCCTCGGCACGCAGCGTGCCATCTACTGTGGCGGACAGCAAGGCGCCGAAGGGGTCGCGGGAGATAACAGTTTTGCCGACGAGAAACGACTCGACCTCGGCAGCGGAGCCTGCTACAGTGAAGGCGCGACCCCGCAGCAGCTCGGCATCCTCGTTAATCAGTATCGTACCCTTGTCGATGACGATCACATGCTCAAGAAGCTGGCTAACCTCATCAATCAGATGGGAGGAAAGGACAACTGTGCGAGGATGCTCGGCATAATCCTCCAGCAAATGGCCATAAAATATATTTCTGGCCACAGCGTCCAGCCCCAAATAAGGCTCATCGAAAATCGTCAGCGGGGCGCGGCTCGCAAGTCCAACAATGATGCCGACGGAGGAATGCATGCCGCGCGACATTTTTTTAATTTTATGCTTCAATGGCAGCTGAAAATCCTGAACCAATGTATTCGCGTAGGTGCGATCCCAGTTCGGAAACAGAGCGGCGGACAGCTCGAGTACATCGAGCAGGCTGTAATTATCGGGGTATTTCTGGCTCTCCTTAATAAAACAAATTTGGCTCAGCACACGGTTATTTTCATAAGGGGCTTCGCCAAAGACGGTCAGCTCGCCGCTGGTCACAAACAACTGGGCCGTCAGCATGTGCATAATCGTCGTTTTTCCGGCGCCGTTGCGTCCGAGCAAACCATATATTTTATCTGGCTCCAGTATGAAGCTGACCTCGTTAACGGCTTTGAAATTTCCATAAGCCTTCGTAACCTGCTTTAGCTCCGCAATAGGGTTCATGGCTTGGTTCCTCCTCTTCTGATCATATCTGACAGCTGCTCCGCCGTAATGCCCAGCTTCTCTGCCTCATGCATCATCGTCACGACATACTGCTCGAAAAACTGCTCACGACGCTTCTCCATCAATACGGTTCTTGAACCTGTTGCAACAAACATGCCAATCCCTCGTTTCTTATAAAGAATGCCTTGATCTACTAACTGATTGACGCCCTTCGCTGCTGTGGCGGGGTTGATCTGGTAAAAGGCTGCAAATTGATTTTTCGAAGGCACCTGCGACTCTTCAGGCAGCAGCCCTTGAATGATATCGTCCTCGATGCGTTCGGCAATTTGCATGAAAATCGGTCTGCTATCGTCGATGCTTAAGCTCATATTGTCCACCACCAAACTGGTTAGTTACTCATGTAACCAACTATACATGCGATCAACCGAATCGTCAACAGGCAGCAGCAATGAAAATAAAAAAAAGGATAGAAGAGGCAGCGTTAAATCTGCTCTTCTATCCTTCTGCTATCGGTTGTAGCGGCTGGCTAAAGCCTGTTAGGTCGGCTGCTGTGCGGCTTCTATTTTGCCAAGCAGGTCTCGTACCTGCTTATGAACGGCATGAAATTCCTCAGGCTTAATGTCCAAGCCGCCATAAACGCGTTTCGGAACATCGGCAGCCCGTTTTTTAAGCTCGCGGCCATCATCCGTCAACTGAATAACGAGATTGCGCTCGTCGGCTTTATCGCGAATGCGGGTAATCAGGCTCATGCCTTCCAGCTTCTTAAGCAGCGGGGTCAGCGTACCAGAGTCGAGCAGCAGTCTCGCGCCAAGCTCTTTCATCGTCACCTTGTCCTGTTCCCATAAGGACAGCAGGGTGACATATTGCGTATACGTTAAGCCAAGCTCAGAAAGGACAGGACGGTACAGCTTTGTAATTTCCCGCGAGCAGGCATATAAGGAAAAGCAAACCTGATTATCGAGCTTCATCCATTCATCTTCATTCATGCTAGTTGTCTCTCCCTCCGGACCAAGGTTATGCGAAGTAATCAATTGTGCGCAATTAATTAAGTTATTGTAGCATTGCATGCGGAACCTGTCAAAAGAAGACGCAGTATGCACAGCAGCCTATTTCGGCAAGCTGATTTGACAATTGAAATTAAATTGTATAAAATTAAATTTATCAAAATCAATCGCTATACTATCAGCCTGATCGCTGTTTTTAAAAATTCAAGGAGGTTATTCCTATGTCCATTTATGACATCGAAGTGAAGAAGATTACAGGTGCGCAGGAGACGCTGGCGCCTTATAAAGGCAAAGTAATGCTGATCGTAAATACAGCTACGAAATGTGGCTTTGCACCACAATTCAAAGGCTTGCAGCAATTGCAGGATACGTATGGCGAGCAAGGGCTTGCGGTTCTAGGCTTTCCAAGCGGACAGTTTATGAATCAGGAGCTGGAGGGCGATGCGGAAATTGCGCAGGCTTGCGAGCTTAACCACGGGGTATCTTTTCCGCTGTTTGGCAAAATCGATGTAAACGGCAATGGCGCGCACCCGCTGTACCAGCACCTGACGAATGAGGCTCGCGGGGTGCTGGGCTCGAAGGCAATCAAGTGGAATTTTACGAAGTTTCTAGTAGATCGGGATGGCAAAGTAGTCAAACGGTTTGGGCCGAATGATAAGCCGGAGGATCTTGTAGAAGATATTAAAAAGCTACTCGGCTAAGCCAACCCGGCATCGGAAGTAGGTGCCGCTGACCGCCTCAAGGTAGGTGAAGTCGGCGGTATCGCCAACGGTAATTTGCAGCCCGCCTTCGGGCAAATAGTCTTGCTCGGTGCGATAAACGCCAGTATATGGCCCATCCGGCAAATAAGTTGGGCATACGAGCGTCCAATTGAACGGCTCTGCAGATGCTTGAAGCAGGCGAAGTACAGCATGATGCTCCTCGGCAGCTCGAGTAGACCGGCGTTTCGATTCGCTCGATTGATAGCGAAGCAGCCCGCGCTCGCTGCGGCTCTCCAAGATGCCGGCCGTTCCAACCGTCACCAGACGATGGATTCCTTGCTGCTCCATGACGGCAAGAAGCAGCGGAAAGCAGGCGGAGAGTGTATCCCCGCCGTCCGTTCCTAGCGCGCTAATGACAGCGCTGCTGCCAGCAACAGCTTGCTTGAGCACAGCTTCTTCGCGGGCATCCCCGACGATGGCTGTCAATTGCGGATGCGAAAGCTCAAGCTTGTCTGCCGAGCGCACCAAGGCATGGACGCGATGTCCATCCGCAAGGGCGCGCAGCATGACTTCCCGCCCGACGCGGCCTGTAGCGCCTAATATCGTGATTTGCATGTGATTTCCCTCATTTGCTAAAAATATGAACGGCATTGCGTCCCATATGCTTGGATTGGTACAACGCCTTATCGGCCTCGCGAATCATCTCGTCTAGTTCAGCAAGCTCCGCCGCTGTTATGCCAGCGGCGCCAAAGCTTGCAGACAAAGGAACCATGCCAGCTTGTGTCAGCAGCGGACTGTCTGTAATTGCCCGGCGCAGCTTCTCGGCCAGCTCCCCTGCCTCAGCGGGTGCAGCAGCCGGAAGGCAAATAATAAATTCTTCTCCACCGTAACGTCCAAATAGATCGCTATCGCTAAGCTGTTCTTGACAGACCGCTACGACATGACAGAGGGCTAAATCGCCAATGTCATGGCCGAAGCGGTCATTTATCGTTTTGAAATGGTCAATATCGAACAAAATGAGCGCAAACGGCTGTTGGTCCTGCAGCGCTTTGTTAAGCAGCAGTCTTGCTTGCTCTAAAAAATAGGTCCGATTGTATATGCCAGTCAGTCCATCTATTGTAGCCATATGCTTCAGCTTCTCCTGAAGAATCGCCTTCTCGGTAATATCCATCAGTACAATCGTTCTCCCGATCAGCTCGCCTTTGCGGCTGTGGACAGGGGATGAGCGCACGAGATAGAACGACGGCACGCTCGTATGCAGCTGAATCCAGCGAACCTCCCGTTCATGATGCTTGAATTCCTCATCATAATGAATGAAATCAGCGGCTTGTCCCGTATGGAACAGCCATATATCCTCGAAAGGTGTCCCAATCACAGTAGGCTTCAGCGATGCGATCATCTGCGATGCAGATCGATTATAATCTACAATTCGCCCGTCCATATCCAGCACAATAACGCCGTCGCGCATGCTTTCGAAAATACGTTCTCGGGCAATTGGCGCGGCCTTCAAAATGTTTGACGTCAAAATCGCCCAAATGTTCAAAATCGAAGTGATAAACATGAGCGGCGGTACGATGTCCATGCCATAAGGCGTCAGATCAAGCAAATACATGAAGGAGGCGGTCATGGGGATGAAAATGCCAGCTGCCATCATTAAAAGCTGCTTGCGGTACATCATCTTGGCGTGATTCCATTGGCGAAGCAGCAGGTACGCGCTTACGACCAGACAGCCGAACGTGAAGCTCCCATTAATAATATACCATTCCCCAAAGACGATATCGGCTACAATGACCGATTCATTGGGACGAAGAAAAATAGAACGGTAAAACATATGATGCCATTCATTCGTTACGACCAGCAATAAAGTAATAAAGGGAATCGTAAAGAGCCAGATCAGGTTTTTACGGGTTACAAAGCGATCCATTCCAGTAAAGTACAGAATGAGCACTAGCGTAGCGGGGGAGATGAAAGGCAGTCCCAAATATTCAATGCCAATCCAGAAGCGAATTTCGGCTAACGAATCGCTTGCCAATTCAAAGGCAAAGCCGAAGGTGTAGATAGCTGAGCTAATCGAGGTCCAGATATAGGCTCTCATTCCGGCAAAGCTGGATTTTATCATATATCCGTAAATGGCAAGCAAGGCGCTGAGTACGCTGGAAATCGTTACAATAACAATATAATTGGAGATAGTCATATTCATCAGTTGTATGGCTCCAGTTGGTTAGTAATTAGGTGTTGCTGCAATGAAGCGCTCTCAGGATGCTAAATGATCTACATAGAATGGTATCACATTTTTTGCCTTTAAGGATACGCGATTTGAATGGTAATGTTAAGCATAAACCGCTTTCATCTATCTTCGACAGCAAAAGGCCGATAAAACCCGCTTTAGTTCGTGCATTTGCCAGGCAAGTATGCTAAGATACCTTGAGTTTCTTAGAAATATAGAAAAGTATATGATTTTTTTCAGCCTTTCTCTATATTTCTCGGAATGAAACGTGCCGCGCCGCCAAAGACGACGACAGCCGTTTACACTTGAAATATAGGAAAGTATATGATTATTCTATCCTTTCTCTATATTTCTACGCGAAACGATAGCTTTGCCGCCAGAGGATGGCGACAGCCGTTTACGCTTGGGATTATGAGCTGGAGAAGGTGACATCTTGGGATTTAAGCTGGGGGTTAAGCGGGATCGGGACAATAGTCTCTTTTTTTTGACTTGGCCAATATTTTTGGAATTATTTTTGTTTATGATGATGGGAACGGCGGATACATTCATGCTTAGCAAGCTGTCCGACAATGCTGTTTCCGGCGTAGGTGCATCCAATCAATATTTGCACATTATGCTGCTTGTTATGGAGGTTATCGGCAACGGGGCATCGATTGTCGTCGCGCAATATATTGGCTCGCGGAAGCTGGTCGAGGCTGCGCAGCTGTCGGCGCTGGCGATTTCGCTTAATCTTTTGGCGGGCTTGCTGATGAGCTTATCTTGTTTGTTGTTCGGCAATGTCATCCTGCAGGGCTTGCATCTGCAAGGGGAAGTGTTGGCCTATGCGCAAAGCTATTTGCGAATTGTAGGCGGCTTTATTTTTTTACAGGCGATTATTAATTCACTTTCTGCAATTATTCGGGTATACGGCTTCACGAAGGAAGCCATGCTGGTATCATTGGGAATGAATATTATACATTTAGTCGGCAACTATGTGCTAATCTTTGGCAAGTTCGGCTTTCCCGAGCTTGGTGTTGAAGGTGCGGCCATTTCGACGGTTGTCAGCCGCCTGCTGGCGATGCTGGTGTTTTTCTGGCTGATGAATCGGGTTATGGTATTTAAGGTGAAGCTGCAGTATTTTTTCAAGATGTCGAAGGAATTTATTCGCAAAATATTAAAGATCGGTGTTCCATCGGCTTTTGAACAGGTCATGTACCAGAGCTGCCAGATGATCTTTCTGTATTATGTGACGTTTCTCGGTGAAGCGTCCTTGTCGGCTCGGCAATACGCCTCGAATATATCGGTGCTGATCTATTTATTCGCGATGGCGGTCGGCATGGGAACGGCGATTATGGTAGGGCGATACGTCGGCGGCGGGCGCAGTGACTCTGCATACAAACAGGTATTGGCAAGCGTGCTGTGGGCCAGTGGAGCGACGATGGTTATGCTTGTGTTCGTGCTGCTGTTCCGCGAGCAGCTGATGGGCCTGTTCACGGATGATGTTGACATTATACGGCTGGGAGCAAATGTCCTGCTGTACAGCATTGTGCTGGAGACGGGGCGAACGATCAATATTATATTGGTCAATTCGCTGCGGGCCTCCGGGGATGCGAAGTTTCCTCTCTGGATTGGGATGGTTACGATGGTCGGCATAAGTGTGCCGCTCGGTTATTATCTTGTTTTTCATCTGGACATGGGACTGGCGGGCATTTGGCTGGCTATTGCGACGGATGAGTGGTTGCGCGCGGTCATTATGTATTTCCGGTGGAAGAGCCGGAAGTGGGAACGGCATGCGCTGGTGAAACCGGACTTTGTAGAGCATACGGCCTCGCATTAAAGAACGGATGGGCCTTGCAAGCGGACAGACGCTTGTCGTCCATCCGGTGATAAAGTGCTGAGGCTGCGAAGCTAGGGAGGCTGGCTACGTATGGATTACGCTAACAATGATGGTCAGGATATTGCGAGCATTTGCTTGCTGGCGGGTAAAATTATTTTGCAAAATGGCGGGGAAACGTACCGGGTTGAGGATACGATGGTCCGGATCGCCGAGGCTTACGGCGTGGCGAGTGCTTACAGCTATGTGACGCCGACGGGCATTATTTTTGCGCTGGATGGCGCTGCACAGTCGACGCGGCTCGTTCGGATTTCGGAGCGCTCGACGAATTTGAAGAAGGTGACGCTCGTCAATGATATTTCCAGGCGCATTTGCCAAGGAAGCTTGCAGCGTCATGAGGCTTATAAGCAATTGCAGGATATTGAACAGGCGAAGGAAGATTATCCGGCTTGGCTTAAGGTGCTGGTTGCCGCTATTGCAAGCGGCTGCTTCCTAATTATGTTCCGCGGCAGCTGGAACGACTTTCTTCCGGTAGCGCTTGCGAGCGGCATCGGCTTTTTGTGCTTGCTGACGCTGCACCGCATAATGCCGATTACTTTTTTCGCGAGCTTCTTATCGGCGGTCATTAGCGGTTCGCTCGCTGTACTAATGGTATGGCTCGGCTTCGGGCATAATTTGGATAAAATCATTATCGGCTCGATTATGCCGCTCGTGCCCGGCCTTCATATTACGAATGCGGTAAGGGACTTGATGGCGGGGCATCTCGTCTCGGGCTTGTCCAAGGGCGCTGAGGCCTTTCTTATTGCTTTTGCCATCGGTGCTGGCATTGCTTTCGTGTTGTCCGTATATCCGTAGCCTTAAAAGGAGGGAGAAACGATGGTTGTACAGCTGCTTGAACAGCTGCTTGAACAGCTTGCCGTCAGCTTCGTGGCCTGCGCTGCGTTCAGCCTTATCTTCGGTGTGCAGAAGCATCGCTTGGTACAGTGCGGATTGGTCGGCGCATCGGGGTGGCTTACCTATACCGTGTGCAGCGCGTTTGAAATGAGGACGATTCCGGCAACGCTGCTGGCCGTCTGCGTGGTGACCATTATTAGCCAAATAATGGCGAAGCATTATCGTACGCCAATCATTGTATTTAGCGCGGCGGGCATTATTCCCCTTGTGCCGGGCAAAATCGCCTATGATGCGATGCGCCATATTGTGCAGGAGGAATATGTCGTAGCTGTCGAGCTTGCCATGCAGGCTTTCATGATTTCAGGCTCTATCGCCATCGGACTCGTCTTCTCCGAGGTCATTTATATTATATTTCGCAGAACGCCGCGATCATCATGACCCTAATAATGCCTCTTGCTTATGCTGCTTCGCAGCAGGGCAGGAGGCATTTTGTATGTGTGGCCATGCTTTGGCCACGCCTAGCTATAGGCGCTACGCCTGCGTGGTCGCATAGCGTCCGCGCAAGCGCAGCGCCATGTCTTCAATCTGCTGAGGCGACGGCATCTGGAGCCGAGCCGCTGCTTCGGCAAGGCCATCCGCCGTCTGCCCGCTGCGGATGATCTGCTTGACGGCGTCCGCGAAGCGCTCCGCACCGCCGCCCTGCGCCAAGCCGACCAGCTCCTCGAGGCTGGCCGTGCTGCTGCTCTCTACGAGCGGATGCGCGCCGGGCTCGGCGTCGCCCGCTGCCCGCTCATAGAAGGAGCGGACCAGCGCCGCCCGCTCCTGGCCTGCGCCTTCGGCGACGACGAACGCCTGCACGATATAGGCGTGTGCCTGGCGGCGCTGCGCAATGCCGCAAAACTTGAAGCCGTCGATGCTGAGGTCGAAATCGCCGGGACAATACGCACCGGCGATTTCGCCTTTGTCGACGGGGACGCCAGCCCCGGCGAGCGCGGAGCGAATGAGGCTGTACATCAGCTCAAAGTCCTGATGAAAATGAAAATCGAGCGTATTCGCCTTGGGCAAAATGAGCGAAATGTTGACGACGCCCGGATCAAGCGGCACCGCCGCACCGCCGGAGTTGCGCACCGCTGCCTTGTAGCCGAGCGATTCAAGCCAGCGGGAGGCGTCGCCCGCCAGCGGCAGCCGGCTGTCGCGCAGGCCGAGTATGAAGGCGCGCTCGTGGCGCCAAATATGGCATATCGCGGGTCCGCCCTGTCCGGTGCTGCGGCACAGCAGCTCATCTAGGGCGAATGGGTAAAGCGGATCTGTCTGCGAATAATCGTTCATCCGGTCAAGCAGCAGCAGATTTTGCAGTTCGGGAACCGGACTTGCTGGCTGTATCGTCATCGTGAGCTGCTCCTCTCTAAGCTTCCTGTTTCTCCATCATACTAAGCGCCGGGGATAGAAGTCCAGCCTGTCTCTATAGAGGAGCGGAAGCGAAAAGGCAAGCTGTTGAATATATTATTTTAGCTCGCTGCACCGTATGGAAGGAGTGATAGAGTGGACATGGACTTGCTGCGAACGGTATTCCCTGCAAAGCATAAGGATGGGCATACGCTAATTGGCGAATACACCTTCGGTGAACCAAATGTTTTCTCCTGGGGGGAGGGAACGAAGCTGACAGTCGGCAAATTTTGCTGTATTGCCGGAGGCGTTTCAGTCATGCTAGGAGGCAACCATCGTACGGATTGGGTATCGACTTATCCGTTTACTTCCTTTTTATCGAAGCATTTGCACATTACCGGCCAGCCGCAAACGAATGGTGATGTCGTCATCGGCAACGACGTTTGGATTTGTACACATGCGACCATTATGTCTGGCATTACGATTGGCGATGGAGCGGTCATCGGCATGAATGCGACGGTAACGAGGGATGTTCCGCCTTATGCAATCGTTGGAGGCAACCCAGCAGGCCTCATTCGGTATCGCTTCAGCGACCAAGTTATTGCCAAGCTGCTGCGCATTAAATGGTGGGATTGGCCGCCGATGCGCATTCAGAAGGTGGTGCCGCTCATCGCGTCGCATAATATGAAAGCCTTTCTGGATTACTGCGAATCGCATGGCTATTGAGGAAATGGATGTGCGGGAGAAAAATGCAAAAAAAGACGGGGCAGCCAGCGCGAGCAGCTGCCCCATCTTTTTTTGTAGATCGTACATATGCTGCAGCGTGCACTTGCTTTCCCTTGCGCTTGTGAGTCGCAGCCTGCTATCCGGTAGGAGGCACGTCCTGTATGACAGGCAGCCGAATTTCTACCTGCGTGCCAATGCCTTTCTTGCTTTGAAAGGACATCGTGCCGCGATGATTGGCAATAATTTGATAACACACCATCAGGCCAAGCCCGTTGCCTTCCTGCTTCGTTGTGAAAAACGGCTCGCCGAGCCGTGACAGATTGTCCTCGGTAATGCCGAAGCCATGGTCGGTAATACGGATAATAATGCCGGTAGTTGGCGTGTAGGACAGGTCAATGTCGAGCTCGCCGCCTTCCGGCATCGCTTCGATCCCATTTTTAATAATATTGACAAATACTTGCTTTAGCTGATTAACCTCGCATTTCAATTCGGGTATTTCATTATCAAAACGGGTTGTGAACTGGACATTGCTAATATTCGCCTCGGAATCGAGCAGCATAACGATGCCGCGCATAATCTCATGAATGTTGGCACGCTGGAAGCGGCTCGCCTGCGGCTTCGCAAATACAAGAAATTCGCTAACGATAAAATTAATCCGGTCCAGCTCAGACAGCATAACATCGATGTAGGCGGGCGCCAGCTGGCCATTTTTCTTCAGCAGCTGGACAAACCCGCGCAGCGTCGTTAGCGGATTGCGCACCTCATGGGCGACGCCAGCCGCCAGCTGCCCGACGACGGACAGCTTCTCCGAGCGTCGCAGCACCTCTTCCGTCTGCTTGCGCGCGGTAATGTTCCGCGAGATCGTCGCAATCGCAATAATCTGCTCCTGCTCATCGCGGATCGAAGAGACGGTAATGCTTACATCGAGCAGCCTGCCGCTTTTGTCATAGCGCATCGTATCGTAATCGGCGACGGAACCGCCTTGCTGGATGAACTCAAGCATAAAGGTGCCCTCCATCGCAAGCTCAGGCGGCATGTTGTCCAGCGGTTGGCCAAGCAGCTCCTCCTCCGTCCAGCCATACATTTTCTCAAATGCTTTATTCATCTGAATGACAGAGCCGTGCAGGTTGGAGACATGAATCGCATCAGAGGTATGATTGACGAACGATTCCAAATACTGCTTCGTCTGCCGCAGCTCTTCTGCCGATTCGGTCAGCCGGTTCATATACGTATGAAGATTTTGCCCCATCGCATTTACGCGATTAGCCAATACACCGAATTCATCATTGCTTTTTAAGGAAATCCTCGCGCCGAAGTTGCCATTGGAAATTTCATTTACCTTGCTGACGATTTGATTAAGCGAGCGCACCATAAAGCCGGAAATGAAGTAGCTGCACAGCACCGTCGCCAAAATCAGGCCAAGAGAAATTGCGCCTTGCGTCAAAACCTGGCGCATCAGCGTTTGCTGCAGAGCGGAGTTGTTGAAGGTAATGCTAATAACGTACGGCTTGGATCCCTGAACGGGAATAAAGCTCTTGATAACCTGCTTGCTGTTCAGCTTGCTTTCAATGGTAACGACTTCGTTTTTCTCAATTGCTTTCAGCGTATTTAGGTGGTCATTAACCGAGTCCTTATAATAATATTGGCCAAAAATAATGTTGCGAACATCGAGATTATAGACAACGGTTCCATTTTTAATGCTGACAGCAGGTGCCTTGCCGAAGTAGGCAGGGTCGAAGCCGGTCACTTCGAGAATATTATTTTTATCACGCATAATCTGGGCCACGATGGCATCCGCACCATATTTCTTTTTGCTGTCCAAAAAAGTTTGCGCATGAATATAAGGATTAATCATATAGTTGGTCGTACCGTCATAATAGTTGCCCCATTTAAACACTTTATCGGGGTCGGAGGTGCCGAAGTTGATCGGTCCCGCCCAAAAATTCTCCAGCTTCTGTCCTTCGGGAATCGTAACCTTATGCTGCTCGAATAGCTGGGTAAAGGCGGTATACCAGTAGTTCCAGGTTTTCGGGCTCATATAGAGCTCATCGGGGTTCGTCGAGCGGACTGATAAAATATCGTCTTTCGTCTGGATCCACAGCGTAATGTGATCAACGCCCAGCTCCTTGCTTAGCTGGAGGAGCTCGCTGTTGCGGACATTTTTAATATCGGGATCGAGCTTGCTTTGTATGGCAATCGCGACGGCGCGCAGACGCTCCCCCAGCGCGTCCTCTGTCAACTGGCTGTTCTGCTCGGCCGAGGCGATGGAGACGGCTATCTGATTGCCAATAAAGCGCATTTGCTGCTCTGCGTTCCGTTGCAGCTCATCCTTGGAAGACATATAGTAGATTGTAATATTGAGTAGCAAAATCACGGTAACGGTAACCGATATGAGGCAAACGAGCTTCGCTCTGATCGACAAATCCTATTCCTCCTGGCCATGGTCGCGGATGCTTCTGTATTATTTGACATCTTAAAGGCAAATTCCTTGTTTGTGAGAGGAGATAGAGACTATTTTACTGCTTAATATTAATTTGGAAAATAGTTATAAATGCTCTATATTGGTGTCAAAGCGCTATAAAAGGGAGGAGCTGCACGATGTTTAAGCTGCAAAAAAACAATGTCATGCTTTTTCTGTTTGTAAGCGTCATTATTGTCTCTGTAGATGTATTCATTATGCAATCGAGCTTTTTTGAACAGGATGCGGCGGTGCTGGGCCCAGCTATCGCAGCAGATTTTGTAATGGTCATTCCGCTGCTGCTTTTTGTTCTTGTTTATCGAAAAATAAAAAAGCCGCTGCTCAGCGTTCTACCCTTCGCGATCTTAGGTTATTTTGCGCTTCTGCTGCTGATGCCGGAAACGGACAACGTGGCGCTTGCTTTCGTCAAGTATACGCTGCTCCCGCTGGAGCTGTTCTTCGTCTGCTATGAGCTGTATAAGCTGTACCGTGTTGTTAGAGCGTTCAAAAGCAGCTGGCAGCCGGATGCCCATCCGTTGGATACGCTGCGAATCAGTCTGCAAAGCTCTATTCGTTCTCCACGTGTAGCAGCTTGGCTTTTGCAGGATATATCTGTCGTGTATTATGCCTTTCTGGCATGGCGAAAAAAGCCTTATGTCCGTTCGGATACAGCCGCCTATAGCTACCATGAAAATTCCAATGCGCTAATTATACTGCTGTTTATATCCAAAATTCTTATTTTAGAAGGCGCGTTGCTGCACTTCCTGCTGGTGCAGTGGTCGCACAGCGCTGCTTGGGTGCTGTCGATCAGTAATCTGCTGTTCATTATATTTCTGCTGGCGAACTACCGCGCCATGCGGCTGAACCCGATTCTGGTGGATGATCAGAGCATCCGTATCCAGTTCGGTATTCAATTGCGAATGGAAGTGGACACGTGCAACGTGGAGTCTGTCACGCTGCTTGCGCCTGAGGAGCTCAAAGAACGGGCGGCGCAGGAAGGGAAAGCGGCTATTCAGCCGCAGGGAGTGGAGCCGAACGTATGCATTCGGTTGAAAGAAGAAGGTGCTGCATACGGTCTGTTCGCCAGCCAGCGCAGCGTTCGAGAGGTTCATATCTTTATCGACCAGCCGCAGGCCTTTTTAACAGACTGCCACGCTCGGATGAGCATGGTAGAGCTTAAGGCATAAAAAAACCGGCTCCGCTATAGAAGGGCGATCCCTTCAAGCGAAGCCGGAGGCTCTGGCCTATTCGATTATTGCTCTTTCTTGCGCGACAGCATCGCGAAGGCTCCTACAATAATAAGAGCAATGGCGAGCAGCGGCTGCACGGTGGCAAGTTGTCCGGAGGCGGCGCTCAGCGAGAAGACGCCGAAGAACAGCAGCGACAGGACAGCTAAAATGTTAATCGGGATAAGCAGCCACTTGTTGCGGCTGCCGAACCAATAAAATTCAAACAAGCCGACGGCTACCGCCAGAATGAAGCCTGGCCACAGAATATGCCACGCCGAGAATAACGTGGAGAGCTGGCAGACGAGTCCAACGGTGAACAAAATGCCTCCCGGGATGAGCAGGCCGACCCCTTTGCCGCCTGTCACGCCAAAATACAGCCAGTGGAAAAACAGTCCTAGCGGAATGATGAACATGCTGGCCCAAAAATTCGCGAACACAGCGCCTGCTCCAAATGACTGGCCTTGGTTGAAGTAAAGAAATACACCAATCAGCATAA
Organism: Paenibacillus sp. R-74696; assembly: GCF_055814915.1. Classification (NCBI taxonomy): domain Bacteria; kingdom Bacillati; phylum Bacillota; class Bacilli; order Caryophanales; family Paenibacillaceae; genus Paenibacillus; species Paenibacillus sp. R-74696. The sequence goes on along the minus strand of NZ_JBPULM010000027.1, from coordinate 143,360 downwards.
GGGCGGGGCCGATAATCGAGCGCTTTAACATTTTTCTTATCTCTCCTCTTTTGTTTATTTATCCGTTGTTTTTCTTAGCTACAATAGCATAGCACAGCCCCCCGCAGTATGTCGTCATGCTAGAGGTAAAGCAGCGGACTAGACTAAAGTCTAGGAAGCAAGCGAAAAAGCAGCGTCATGGCCCAGCCCATGTTCGCATATTTATCATAATATGCTACGATGGGCATAGGCATGTGGCTTCTAGCGGAGCTTCTGGCGAAGTCCCGGGACGAAGCCGGGTTAATTTGATGGAAAGAAGGAACGGAAATGATCATTATTAAGACCGAGGCGGAAATCAACCGCATGCATGAGGCGGGTAAAATATTGGCGGAATGCCATAGGCAAATTGCCAAGCTCATTCAGCCCGGCATCACAACGCATGAAATCGACCAGTTTGCGGAAAAATTTATGAAGCAAAATGGCGCAACGCCGGAGCAAAAAGGCTATAACGGCTATCAATATGCGACCTGTGCCTCCACGAACGATATTATTTGCCACGGCTTTCCGAAGAAGGAAAAGCTCAAAGAAGGCGATATCGTGACCATCGACATGGTCGTCAACCTGAACGGCTGGCTTGCCGATTCGGCATGGTCCTATGCGGTTGGGGAAGTAACCGATGAAGCAAAGCATTTGCTGGCGGTAACGGAAAAATCGCTGTATCTTGGCATAGAGCAAGCGCTAATCGGCAAGCGGATTGGCGATGTATCTCACGCGATTCAGTCGTATGCGGAGGCGGAAGGCTTCTCGGTCGTGCGTGATTTTATCGGCCATGGTATTGGGAAGGACATGCATGAGGATCCGCAGGTGCCTCACTATGGCCCGCCGGATAAAGGGCCTAGAATTAAAGAGGGCATGGTGTTCACAATTGAGCCGATGCTGAACGCGGGCACTTATTTCAGCAAGCTGGATTCTGATGGATGGACCGCGCGGACGCGGGATGGAAGGCTGTCTGCCCAGTATGAGCATACGATTGCGATTACGAAGGATGGTCCGCTTATTTTGACCCAACAATAAAATATTACACGTATATAACGCAAAGAGGGAGAGATCCCTCTTTTTTCTGCATGACAAAATTGGATAATTCATCTAAAATAAATGGAATGATGGGAATGATCGTCCAAAAGCTCGGCCTACATAACGCGATCATTACATGAATTCAGTCATTTTGGGGAGGGTATTCATTTGTTGAGATCGTCAGTCGTATGGAGAAGTGCTTTATCTATTGCGGTTACTGTTGGTTTGGTGGCAATGCCCTTTACGGCAACAGCGGCATCGGAGAACAGCAGCACAGTAAAGCTGCGTATTATGGAAACGACCGATTTGCATGTGAACATGGTGAACTATGATTATTTTGCGGACAAGCCGACAGATGAGTATGGCTTTGCCAAAACAGCGACGCTCATCAAGCAGGCGCGCGAAGCGGCGACGAACAGCTTGCTTTTTGACAATGGTGATTTGATTCAGGGCAACCCGCTTGGCGACTACACGGCGGTTATTAACCCGCTGAAGCAGGGCGAGACGCATCCGGTGTACAAGGCGATGAACCTGCTTGATTACGATGCTGGGAATTTGGGCAACCACGAGTTCAACTATGGGCTGGATTTTCTGAATAATTCGCTGGCGGGGGCGGATTTCCCTTACGTCAATGCGAACATCTATGTGGATGACAAAGATAAAGACGAATCGAATGATAAAAACATGTTCACGCCTTATTTGATTTTAGACAAGGAAGTGAAGGATGAGAGCGGCGCAGCACATAAGCTTAAAGTAGGCGTCATCGGCTTCGTGCCGCCGCAGGTCATGCAGTGGGACAAGGCGAATCTCGAAGGCAAGGTTATTGCCAAGGATATCATCAAAACGGCGGAGAAGTTCGTTCCCGAGATGAAGGCGAAGGGTGCCGACATCATTGTTGCGATTCCGCATTCGGGCTTTGAGGATATTCCGCAGGCTGAAAATATGGAAAACTCCGTGCTGTATCTTAGCAAGGTCAAGGATATTAATGCGATTTTGTTCGGCCACGCCCACAAGGTGTTCCCGGACAAGTCGTTCGAGGGCAAGCCGGGCGTAGATTTGGAAAAAGGGACGATTAACGGCGTGCCTTCGGTTGAGCCGGGCTTCTGGGGCAATAATCTCGGCATTATTGACCTTGATTTGAAGCTCACAGACGGCAAATGGTCGGTTGTGGACTCCAAGGTTGAGGTTAAGCCGATCTTTGATGCGGTGAACAAGCAGCCGCTTGTAGAAGCGGATCAAGAGGTGCTGGAAGCCGTAGAAGAAGACCATGAGCATACGCTCGACTATATTCGCGGCCCGGTAGGCAAGACGACGGCGCCAATCAACAGCTGGTTTGCGCTCGTGCAGGATGATCCATCGATCCAAATTGTAACAAACGCGCAAAAATGGTACGTAGAAAAGCAAATGCAAGGTACGGAATACGAGGGCATACCGGTATTGTCCGCAGGTGCGCCGTTCAAGGCAGGCGGACGACAAGGCCCGAACTATTACACGGATATTGCGGCTGGCGATATTGCGATTAAAAACGTCGCCGACCTGTACCTGTACTCCAACACGGTTAACGCTGTATTAGTAACAGGTGCTGAGCTGAAGGAATGGCTGGAGTGGTCCGCTGGACAATTCAACCAGATCGACATTAAGTCTACAGCAAAGCAGGAACTGGTCAATCTGGATTTCCCGACCTACAACTTTGACGTCATTGATGGGGTAACGTATCAAATCGATGTGACCCAGCCAGCCAAATATGATGCAAAGGGAACAACGGTTAGTGAAAAATCGAGCCGTATCGTCAATCTGCAATTTGATGGCAAAGCGATTGATCCGAAGCAAAAATTCATCGTAGCGTCGAATAATTACCGCGCCTCGTCGAGCAAGTTCGCGAATCCGGATGGCAAACGGATCGTTTTGGCTTCGCCAGATGAGAACCGTCAGGTCGTCATAGATTATATTCGCTCGAACAAGACGATTGACCCTGCCGCTGACGGCAACTGGTCGCTCGCGGCGATCAAAGCGGACGTCAACGTTTCGTTCAAAACGTCGCCTGCTGCCAAGACGCTCGCGGATTCGCTTGACGCTTTGTCGTATGTAGGCGAAACCGATGACGGCTATGCGGAGTTCAAAATTAATTTGTCCGCTGGCGCGACCACGCCAACGACTCCGACTACACCTACAACGCCTACGAAGCCAACGGAGCCGGGCCCAACGAAGCCGACAACGCCAACTACGCCGCCTACGTCTGTTCCGACGACACCTGCCAAGCCGGCAACCGGTACAACGCAGGATACGGTGTATATTGTGAAAAGCGGCGACACGCTGTATCGCATCGCATTAAATCACGGCACCACCTGGCAGAAGCTTGCGACCTATAATAAGCTGGGGAACCCGAATCGCCTGTCCATTGGCCAGAAGATTTTGATTCCGGCAGCGAAATAGGAAGAGCGGAGCCTTCCATGCTTGGAGGCTAGCCGTTTGAGAAAAGAAAACACCCTTTCGAAATTCGTCCTTGCGGCTCCCCGGGTTTCCGCGGCTGTTTGGATGAATGCTCGAAGGGTGTTATTTAATTGTAGGAGGGAAGTCTGATAGAGGCGGAGTCTGGTCTGGAGGACACAGATGACGTTATTTTGTCTAAACCGCGGGGTTTGGAGGTGTTTGCGGACTCAGGCGTCGCTATTGGTTCTCAAACCCCTGTCTTGACGCCATGATCAAGGGAATAGCGGATTTCCTGTCCGCTCAACTGCTAAAATCGCTCGAAACGCTAAAATAGCGGAATGCCAGTCCGCCAGGAAAAGAGAGCAATCAACCGCGCGCATCCAGCCCTTGTGCTTGTTTTTGCTGGTATCACACGTCATGGAAAGGATGCTGCTGCATGAGTGAAAAAATGTATGATGTACTTTTATATCTAATGCTGGCGGTGACTGCTGTCACGGCTATTTGTTTATTGGTTTTTATCCAATTGTTCATAGGTAGTCTGATTAGAAAATCTAAAAAGCTGCCGAAGGTGAGCTTGATGCTGACAGTAATCGGTGCCTTTGTGGTAGGGATATATTGCTATAATCATTTTAATAATCTTGATTTTCTTCCAAAAGGGGAGTTGAATCCAAGCGCTGTCGTCTCTCCAGATGGTCAATATATAATTCGGACTTATCACTATAATGGGCTTTTTTATAGAACAGCACGAGCTGAAGTTGTGGATATGGAGAGTGGGAAGAGCAAGACGATCTACTTTAATGATTATGACCGCAGTCCGGCGATTCAGTGGGCTCACAGTGGCGTGGTGAAAATTGGCAGAGAAACATTGGATATTTCGAAAAATGAGGTTTTTGATTTCCGCGATACCTCGCATGTAAATAAAATGATGCCTCCGCAAGGATGAACACAGAATTGAAGGCGAATAGGGAATTGGGGATGTGTCCTAATCTATTAAAAACAGATGACTCTGCGCAGGCAGGGTCATCTGTTTGCTTTGAAGCGAATATTATGGCGGCAAAATCAGGCTAACTCGTCGTCGTGAATGAAAAATGCTTATTCGTGTTGTTATCGTCCGTCCACTGGATGGCGTCGGCACCGTTGTCGGAGGAGCCTCCCGTAATATAAAGTACTTTGCGGCTTTTGACGTTCATGATTTTGAAATAGCCGCTTCCGGCACTGAGAATGCGGAATTGCTGATTGAGCCCGCCGTTGCTCGTATATTGAATGACAGTGGCGCCGTCTGCGACCGAGCTGCTGGTGATGTCCATGACTTTGCCGCTGTTGCGGTTTTTGATCGTATAGTAGCGTCCGCCTACGTCGGTGAACTGCCAGTGCTGGCTCGTCCAGCCGCCATCGGTGTATTGCTCGATCTGCACGCCGTCCGTCGTACCCCCGCTGGTGACGCCAAGGAGCTTGCTGCTGGAGCGGTTAGTGATTTTATACCAGGACGTCGTGTTGACAGGTGGCGCTACAGTGCTGGTGATGGTGCCCGTCGCCGTGTCAATCGTAAGCTGGTCAGCCCAGTCCAACGTCATGGTGGTGGATGAAGGAAAGGTTATCGGTAGCCACACATATTCCGAGGTGTTGACCGCGCCGCCCCAAGCGCCAGCCCAGCGGTCGCCCATGTACAGAAACGAAGTAGTAGACGAGCCTTCGACCGGCAGTACATACGTAGATTGTGAATTATAGGTGTTGCCATTGCCCACATTCGACAGGCCGCTCCATGTGCCGGAAATGCTGCTGGCTGTCGCATATTTCGCTTGGTTTGGCGCCCAGCCAGTCGCCCCGGAGGTGACGAGGAAGTAGGTGCTGCCCCGCTTGAACATGGCAGGCGCTTCACGGTATTGACCGACCCATAGGGTAGAGACGAGCGAGTCGATGCCAAGGAAGTCGGAGGTCAGGCGATAAATATTTAAATCGGCGTTGACGCGGGTAGCAGAGATGAGATAAGCCGTGCCATTGTCGTTGTAGACGGTCATATCACGGGAATCGTAGCCTAACGGACGGAAGCTGCCCTGATACGTATAGGGGCCTTCAATGTTGGTGGCATATGCAACAGCGACCTGCGCATCGCCGTAGTCTACGCCGTTCTCCTTGTGCATCCACATCACATATTTATTCGTAGCCGCGTTATAAATGACCTTGGGGCGCTCAATGTTGGCGGTTGCCAGCTCGGGCGATGAGGTTTTGCTGAGAACATGGGCACGGAACTCCCAGTTTTTCAGATCCGCTGAGCGATAGACGGAAACGTAATTGACGCCATCGCGATTTTCGCCAAACCAGTAATAATAGCTGCCTGACTTGAGAATGCCGCCCCCGTGGGCTTGAATCGGGTTGCCAGCGGTGTCTTTGAACTGGACGCCATTGTCGAACGTAACAGGAGCAGCGGACGCAGGGACGGTCATCAGACTGAGAGCCAAAGCGACGGTGAGCACATACGCGAGCAAAAGCCGGGACTTGCTTTTCATCATAAAAAACCTCCTTGGAATTTGATGAGGGCATCGCAAGCATCGGCGTAAGCATGGACCGCTTGGCTGATCGGAGCCCGGCCTAGGCTTTGCTCGGGTCATGTGGATAGAGGAGTGATAAAAAAGTAAGCGCTTGCAAATAAGATTGTACAACGATAGAGAGGGAAAAGCATCCTATTATTTTTACTTTTTTTGGTGGGGGAACGGTGGGTGGAGGGCGCCGCAGCATTTGACGTGAAACCGCTATCGCGGTACGCTAAAAGCAAAATAAAGCCGCCATGCGGTACGGCGATGATCCAGGCGGACAGGGGAGCAGAAGGATGGGAAACAACCGCGCGAATTGGCGCAATGTCGGGATTTTCGCACATGTCGATGCTGGCAAAACGACGACGACCGAGCATATGCTTTATGTTAGCGGGCGCACACGGACACTCGGCAGTGTCGATACAGGAACGACGATAACGGATTCCATGGAGGTTGAACGGGCAAGGGGCATTTCGGTTCGGGCGGCGATGACGGCATTGGAGTGGCAGGGTACACATGTGCAGCTGGTCGATACGCCAGGACATGTCGATTTTCTCTCGGAGGTGGAGCGCGCGCTGCGGGTGATGGATGGCGCTGTTCTGATCGTATCCGCAGTGGAAGGCGTGCAGGCGCAGACGGAGCTGATCTGGAATGCTCTGCGCAAGCTGCGTATCCCAACGCTGATTTATATTAATAAAATGGACCGCGTCGGCGCCGATTACGAAGCAGTACTTGCCGATATCCGCAGCTATTTGACGGCGGATCTGCTCGCGGTGCAGCGTCCGCTTGGCAGCGAGCAGCAGTTCGCTGGCGCGGAGGATTTGTGGGCGGAGGGCGCGGATGAAGGTGCGCGCACGGCGCTGCTTGAGGCGATGGCGGAGCGGGACGAGCGCCTGCTGGAGCGGTATGTCAGCGGCGAGGAAGTGCCGCTGGCGCAGTGGCGGGCGGAAGCCGCCGCGAAGGCGCGCCGGGCAGAGGTGCATCCGGTGCTGTACGGCGCATCGAGCAAAGGCATTGGCGTGCAGGCGCTGCTGGACGCGATGATCGAATATTTGCCTGCCCCGGGCGGCGAGGCGGATGCGCCGCCTTCGGGAATCGTGTTCAAGATTGAGCGTGACAAGGTGATGGGCAGGATGGCTTACATTCGGCTGTATCAAGGGAAAATCCGCAATCGTGATGTCGTGCGCAATTTCACGCAGCAAATGGATGAGAAGGTGACGCAAATCCGCAAAATGGACGGCTTCCGCTCCGAGGATGCTGGAGAGATTGCGGCTGGCGGCATTGCAGCCGTGTGCGGCATGTCCCATGTGCGGATCGGCGATATTATCGGCAGTCCCGACGCTGTTCCCGAGGAGGCGAGGCTGGCTGTGCCGCTGCTGACCGTTCAAGCCCATTGGGGCGATGCCCAGCATTATCCGGCAATGGTACAGGCGCTTACGGAGCTGTCCGATGAGGACCCGCTGCTGAATGTGCAGTGGCTGCAGGATGAGCGGGAGCTTCATGTGAAGGTAATGGGACCGATACAGCTGGAAATACTGACGAGTGTTATTGAGCAGCGGTATGGACTTGCAGTGCGCTTCGGCCAGCCGTCGGTTATTTATAAGGAGACGCTAAAGGAAGTGGGCGAAGGGTATATTTCCTATTTAATGCCCAAGCCCTGTTGGGCGGTATTACGGTTTCGCATGGAGCCGGGCGAGCGGGGGAGCGGGCTGCAATATGCTTCGGTGGTGCGCTCCGAGGATTTGCTGCCGCAATACCAAAGCGAGGTGGCGCGGCGCGTGCCGGAGGCGCTGGAGCAAGGGCTGTACGGCTGGGAGGTCGTTGACCTTAAAGTGACGCTCATTGAAGGGCAGCATCATGTGTGGCATACACATCCGCTGGATTTTGCGGTAGCGACGCCAATGGGCATTATGAATGGGCTCGCATCTGTGGGTACAAGGCTGCTGGAGCCGATGCTTCAGTTCCGCATCGTCGTGCCCGAGGAGGCGGGTGGGCGAGTAATGAACGACCTGTCGCTGATGCGCGGCACATTCGGTGCGCCTGTGCTGCATGGCGACAGGATGATTATTGAAGGGCGCATTCCCGCAGCGACCTCGCTGGAATACGCGGTGGAGCTCAGCTCGCTGACGAAAGGTCGCGGCACGATCGCCACCTTTTTCGCTGGTTATGAGCCTTGCCCGCTTGATGTGAAAGCCGAGCGCCAGCGGCGCGGTGTCAATCCGCTGGAGCAGTCGAAATATATTTTGAGCGTGCGGAAGGCTCTGCAAAGCTAGATGCGCTAGATGCGCTAGATTAGCTAGTTAGGCTGGAGCTGTTTAGCCTCATGCTCTTCGTTTCAGTGGTTTGTTTTCTTCACTAAGACCGCCTTGGTGGACACAGCAGGCGCTATTTCGATAGGATCACGGGTTTGGGGTCAGGCCGCGGACTCAGGAGCCGCTAATGCGCTGTAAATGGCCAATTTGCTGGGATGAAGAGGGCAATAGCGGATTTCCTGTCCGCCTACGGCCCGAAAACGGATCAACAGCTAGAATAGCGGAACCACAGTCCTCCAACATTCCAACATAGGAGCGAGCAGCCCAAGTTGTGTACAAGTTGCGGACAAGTGGCGAGCAAGCTAGGTGTGGTCGGTCACAGCAACATTCGCAGGCTGTAGTTCCCGAACCATGCAGCGTCAGATGGGATCGGCCTAAAAATGCGCAAAGCAAGGCGCAGCATGTCGACTCAAGTTTGCGCACGCACCCTAGCGCCACATAATGAACAGCAAGGACAATACCGACAGCAGAACCGACGTTATGGTCATGGCGAGCAGCGGGCGAAGCGCCCGGGAGCGCAGCTCTCTCAGATTAACGTTCAGCCCTAGCCCAACCATCGCCATCGTCAACAGGATGGTTGTAATCGTGGACATGCCGCTTAAGGCGCGAGCGGGCAGTTCCAGCGGAGTTCCAGCAGTCATGCTCCCGAATAAACTAAGGGCGATGAAGCCGAGCAAAAACCATGGAAATTCAGGCCGGGTCTTCATTTCTTGAGAACTCGCTGCCATCTCGCGGTGGCGGCGGCGATTCATGATTGCCATCAGTATAAAGCTGACGGGTACGAGCAAAAACACGCGGCTCAGCTTTGCTAGCAGCGCCAGAGCAACCGCATCCTGTCCGGCAGGCTCTGCGGCAAGCGCCACATGAGCGATTTCATGCAGGCTGATGCCTGCCCAAATGCCATATTGCTCCGCGGTTAGCGGCAGCAGCGGCAGGAGGGCGGTGTAAGCGAGCGCGGCAATCGTGCCGACCAGCGCAACGAGTCCGACGCTTGCGGCGGTATCCTCGCCGCGAGCTTTGAGAATCGGCGATACAGCCGCAATGGCTGCCGCGCCGCAGATGCCTGTACCGATGCCGAGCAAGAGCGACAGCGGCATATCGGCTTTGAGCTTGCGGGCGAGCAGCAGCGTGAAGAGGACGGAGAAGAGGATGGTCGCGGCGGCTTGCAGCAGCAAGCCGGCCCCCTGCTCCAGCAGCACCATCATATTCAGCTTGAGTCCAAACAATATGATTGCAAGCCGCAGCAGCTGCTTGGAGGAAAAATGAATGCCAGGGCGGAGAAAAGCTGGATATCCAGCGAACTGGCGAAAAAACACAGCAGCGATCAAGGCAATCGCCATCAGGCCCATGCGACTGAAGCCGGGAAGCATGGCGAGTGCATAAGCTGTGGAGGCAAAAGCACCTGTCAGCGCTACCCCGCCCAGCCAAGCCGCAGTATGCCCCTTTGCATGCCTACATAACGATCCCTGAGGCTCCGTCTTTTCCGAGGAGGACTGCGCCATCATCATCGGGTTTATTTCTGCTTTCATAGCTGACACCTCATCCTCATCCTGTAAGCGAACAGCCCGCTGCTTCTACTGCCAATGCCGTCAAATAACGGGCGCATGCTTCCTGCCTGAATTATAAATTAAGCATAAGGGATAGCTTACGATAAGAAAAATAAATTGTTATGATTATAATCATAACTAAATACTTATGATAACTTCATGAACAGACAGCAAATGAAGAGAGAGAGGAGCATGTTTGAATGATGGATCAATCCCTGCTCGTTTTTATAGCTGTTGCCGAGGAGCGCAGCTTCACTCGCGCAGCGGAAGCGCTGCATATGACGCAGCCGGCGGTCAGTCAGCACATTCAGTCGCTGGAGGCGGCTTTGGGCGCCAAGCTGCTGGATCGCAGCAACAAGTACGTCCGGCTGAATAAAGCGGGGGACATCGTGTATCGCCATGCGAAGGAAATCAGCGGATTGCATGCGAAAATGCAGAGCCTGCTCGGTGACCTGCTTCACACGGCAAGCGGCGCGCTGTCGATTGGCGCAAGCTTCACCTTTGGCGAGTATGTGCTGCCGCATATGATTGCGTGTCTAAGGGTGAGGTACCCGCTCATTACACCAACGATTACTATAGGCAATACGAAGGACATCGCAGCGCTCGTTGCAGCCCGCCAGCTGGATATTGGAATTGTAGAGGGGGCGCTGCCGGAGCAGGACAAGCTGCAATGCGAGCCATTTGCCCAAGATGCCATGTACGTCGTAGTTGGCGCGGGACATCCTTATGCGAAGCAGCAGGACGTAGAGGCTGAGGCGCTGCGAGGCGAGCACTGGATTGTGCGGGAGGAAGGCTCGGGAACGCGGACGGCAATGGAAAAAATGTTTGAGCAATACGATATTAGGCCGATGAACCCTATGGCGTTTGGCAGCACGCAAATTATTAAAGAGTCCGTTGAAGCGGGGCTCGGTATTTCATTGCTATCGGAGTGGGCTGTACGCAAAGAAATTACGCTAGGGACGCTGAACAGGCTGACCATCGATGGCCAGCCTGTTCAGCGTGATTTTTCGATTATTACGCTGCAAGATGCTTTTCATACGAAAGCGGCGGAGCTGTTCATTGAAATGGTGCGTACCCGTGAAGGCATGCCGCAGCAGCCGATTTAAGGTTTTTCCGATATAGCAGCGATAGGGCTGCATACAGAGCAACAGCTTCTTATGAAAAATAGCCCCTGTCTCCCGGCCCATAACCAGCTGTGCTGCCTCAAGGGTATGCTATGGCGTTATCCGTTCCTCCAAGCTCGCAGGCTAGCTCAGCCTGTAAAGCGCGAATGGCTCGCCATGTTTAAAGCGCAGGCTGATTTCATCCAGCCGCTCCAGGATGGCCGGCTCAGGCTGAAGGCTGGCTGAGGCCAGATTGGCCTCCAGCTGCTCTGCGCTCGTCGCGCCGACGATAACGCTTGCCACGGCTGGCTGCTGCATCAGCCAGTGCAGGGCAAGCACAGCCGGCGTGCAGCCCGCCTCAGCCGCAAGCTCGCCGACCTTGCGGCTGAGCGTGAAGCCTTCGCCCGTGAAGAAGCGGGCGAAGTCCGGGTTTTTGTCCAGCCGCGACCCTTGCGGTGCGCTCTGCTGCTCGCTGTATTTTCCGGTCAGCAGGCCGCCGGCTAGCGGAAAATAAGGGATAATGCCGACGCCCTGGTCGAGGCATAGCGGCGTAATGTCGCGCTCCGGCGTCCGGTCGGCGAGCGAATAGCTGGTCTGAATCGACACATAGCGATTCAGGCCCAGGCGGTCGCTGATGCCGAGCGCCTTCATCAGCTCCCAGGCCGCGTAGTTCGATGCGCCGATGTAGCGGACTTTGCCGGCGCGCACCATATCATCGAGCGCCCGCAGCGTTTCTTCCAGCGGCGTCTCCGGATCAAAGGTGTGGATTTGGTATAAATCCACATAATCCGTCTGCAGCCGCCGCAAGCTCTGCTCCAGCTCAAGCTGCAAATGATAGCGGGACGATCCGCGCTCATTCGCGCCTTGGCCGCGAGGCAGACCGGCCTTAGTGGCGATTACGGCCTCATGTCTTCGTCCTTTAAGCGCCTCGCCGATAATGGTCTCGGATGCGGTGCCCGAGTAAATATTGGCAGTATCCAGAAAGTTTATCCCGCTGCCAAGTGCAGCATGTATAATAGAGATAGAGCTTTGCTTATCCGCCCGCGAGCCGAAGGAATTGGTACCGAGGCCGAGAGAGGATACTTTTAGTCCACTATTGCCGAGACGTTTATATTCCATAAGCTAAAGTCACTCCGTTCAACGTTTAATTAGTGCAATTAGGCATAAGCATGCTTGGCATTTAATATAGCATAAGATAGCGAGGGACGACGATGGAAAGAGTGATAGCGCGGGCTCAGCTGCTTGCAGATGAAGAAATGAAAGCGCTCGCTTCTGTGGAACGCTTGAGAGAGCAGCTGCTTCCTTGGATTGAGGAAGGCAAATTCATGACAGCGGCCTTGTTTAAATGGGAGCGGAATCTTTTTTTATATGTAGAAAGCCTGATGGATGAACCGCCAGCGCCCGAGGAGCTCATGCGCGAGCTCGGCAGTTACTTGGAGCCATGGCCCGGACAGGCCGAGAAGCGCTTATGGATTCCGATGATTGATGTGTTTCATTTCAATGCGCCAGCAAGCCCGGAGCATTGGCGGCGCAAGGCAGCGGTGGAGCGTCGCGTCGGGCGTGTGGCGCATTTGAAGCCGGAGATGGTCGCCAGCTACATTTATTTCCACTACCAGCTGCAGGAGGAGCACGCGTTTCATGGTCCCAAATATGAAATCATCGCGCTGCATGAAAATTTGCTATTCGGCTATCAGGAATTTCCGGCTGTCGTGGAGGAGCCGGTGCTGCCGCGCAAGCTAAAGACAAGTGGAACGCCTGCGGACTGGAGCGAATCGCGAATGGATTTGCATTTTCAGCCATGGTCCGATGGTCATCTATATTTCAAGCCGGTGGAAACTTGGTTTGCTTTGGGTGAATAAGGAACAATCTGACAAAATTCATCATAAATTCATGAAAAATGATCAGTTAGAATTAAGGGAATCTTAAGAAAAATCATGTATAGTAGAAGGATAAGCTGTTAAAACAGCATTCGAAGCCGGGAGGGGACCTGTTATGCGTGAGCCAGTCACTTATTCCGTAGTCATTCCTGTGTATAATGATGAGCAAATGCTTTACGACACCTACAAGCGGCTAAAACGAATTATTCCGCCCATTGGCGAGAATTACGAACTGATTTTTGTGAATGACAACAGCACGGATCGCTCAGCAGATATGCTTCGAGTCTTTTGCGCAGCAGATATTCGGGTACGTGCGATCCATTTCGCCAGCAGCTTTGGTTATGATGCGGCAGTTGCCGCAGGAGCAGACCATGCTTCGGGCGAGCAGAAGATCGTCATGGAGGTATCTGACCGCTTCCGCAGCGTCAGTGCGGGATTGCAGGGTGCTTCTCCGTTTTATGTTGTACGGGCTAAGGAAGGCTTTACCCATTCCCCGCTTTGGGATTTTGCTTCGGAGAGTGCCGCATGCTAATAACTAGCACAACTGAATGGTTCTTCATTAGCATCAAATAACCCCCGCCTTATTAGGCGAGGGTTATTTTTAACTGGAGCGATGTCATTTATGCATAGCACAGGTTTGTCCCGATGTGCCCCGTAGAAGGAGGCCGTTTGCTGCTCTGTTATTGTTCAATGTAAAAACCGAATGAGTGCAGGTTGTCGGCGCTGTTGGTCATGGTGAGCGCTTCCGGCAAATCGATTTTGTCAAAAGCATTGTAATAAGGAGTTCCTGCAAGCAGCACAATAGCAATGGCTACAGCCAGCCTGCGTACCATGCGCTCGCTTGGACGGCGCTGGAGCTTCGCTTTCGGCAAGGTCACCCTGCTGCTGCGTTCGCCGTGAATCATCCAGAGAACGGCAGCAGCGAAGCCGAGCATCGAAAGCGGGAGAGCAAGTGGCATCGAATGCAGCGATACAGCAACGCATAAGGTCAGGTAAAAGATCGTTAGCGTACAGAGCGACAGCAGCTGGTAAGGCAAGATGAACGCGGGCTCTGAAGCGCGATATAGCATGCGTACAGGCAATGGGTCGCTGGACTTCCGTCCTGTGTTTTTGCGCATTCTGAGCAGCTTGGGAATGCTTCTAGCCCACAGCAGCGCAAGCGACAGGGTCAGGATCGGTACACAGATGAGCATGCCCAAATCATAATCCGGTGGGAGCTTGACGGCCATGGTGACGACTCCGCCCAATGCCGCTGCTGCTGGGATGGACAGTACAATTGTCCAAATGATTAAGTCTTTGGCACGCTGGTGCAGCTGCTGCTCGGATTTGCTGTAGAGCAGGGAGGAGGCCTTATTACCGGCAATCCAAGACAACAGCAGCGCTAGGAATAAACAACCAAGCGTAAGATGAACCAAGGTGATATACAAAATAGCTTACCTCCCAGTATAATAATGACTAGATCTATTTTATCGCCTGCGAGCTCCTCGCTATAACAGTCTCTGGTGCAGGTAGTACCTAGACTTTAGACGAGGGAATATCAGGAATGGTTGCTTTATACTACAAGAGTAACCGATTTGAGTCTGGAGGTGAAGAAGCTGCTCGAGCTGCATGATATTATACCGTATTTTTTCTCTGTAAGCATTATCTGCACGTTCGCTTATGCAGCGTATTTCACTTTTCATGCTGCAAGCGAGCCGTCCCGATGGTCGAAGGACAAGGTTCATGCGCCAGCACCTGCACGTATTTTGCCAACGGTTCAGCGGGCTCATACCGTTGCCCTCTGGCTTGTACGAAAAGTAAAAAGAAAAGAAGCGCCTGATGGTGATCCCACAGATTGCAGCTCCTCGTTTGTGAAGCAACATCCAAACAAACGAGGAGGATATATATGTTATCTAAATATACAATGGAATTGCTTAAAAAATACCGCTTTATCCTTATTATCGGGCTGCTGCTCATCATTAGCGGCTGTGGTGCGGCGAATGGAACGATTGACTCAGCGACACCAGGATTTTTCAACCATTACGTTGTATTCCCCATCTCTTATTTAATTCAACACATTGCGCAGTTTTTTAACGACAGTTTTGGCATGGCGATTATTGCGATTACCTTGCTCATTCGTCTGGCCCTGCTTCCGCTTATGCTTCGCCAATCCAAGAGCCAGCAGGTAATGAAGCAGAAGATGAGCGTCATGCAGCCGCAGCTTAACCAAATCAAGGAAAAATACAAAAATGACAAATCGCCTGAAGCGCAGGCGAATATGCAAAAGGAAACGATGGCGCTGTACGGCGAGCACAAGTTTAATCCGCTTGCCATTGGCTGCCTTCCGATGCTCATTCAACTGCCGATTTTGTCGGGACTGTATTATGCAATCAAAATGACGCCGGAGCTGGCGGAGCATTCCTTTCTCTGGTTCCAGCTCGGTGCGCCGGATCACATCCTGCCGTTTCTCGCCGCTGCTATCTATTATGTGCAGTTCCGCGTTTCTCAAATCGGCATGGACCCTGCCCAGCAAAAACAGATGGCGCTGTTCGGTTACCTTTCACCGATCATGATGGGTATTTTCTCATTTACCGCACCTGCTGCTGTACCGCTTTATTGGGTCGTTGGCGGAGTGTTCATGATTTTACAAACCATGCTTTCGAAGCGGCTGTACCCGATGCCTATAACGCCAGTTATGCCAGTAGTAGAGGCTGTAGCGCCAACGCAGAAGAAAGCAAAAGGTAAAAAGCTTCCTGCAAAAACTTAAGCTCCATATACAATAGACGTTCCGGAGGCCTCACAACCCTCGGGGCGTTTTTTTTTATTTTCAGAGCAAAGGACAGCGCTGTAGAGAAATTTAGAATTCGATCCGGCTGAAGCCTCCAAGCGGAATGAAAAGTCGCGTGCAGAGAAGTTGAGGAGCTGCATGGGACAGTTTTGAACGAAGTATGATACAATAAGTGTAAGGTATGGTTTGGCATGCGGACAGTTAAGTGTAAAAAGGAGGCCTTGCACGATGATTAAGCGTTATCCTGCGAACGAGCGGAACTTTTTTGATATTGGATGGTTGAGGGGCTCACGCAGCTTCTCATTCGGTGATTATTATGATCCGGATAACGCTCAGTTCGGCGTCATGCGTGTATGCAACGAAGATGAGATTGCGCCGGGCCGTGGCTTCGGAGCGCATCCTCATAGCGACATGGAGATTGTGACCATTGTGTTGAAAGGCCGCCTTAAGCATGAGGATAATTTGGGCAATATGGAGGTTACCTCTGCCGGGGAAATCCAGAGGATGACAGCGGGCTCCGGCATTGTCCATGCAGAATACAATGATTCAGAAACCGAAGAGGGACATTTTCTGCAGCTATGGTTTATGCCTCGCGAGCGCGGGCTGACGCCTTCCTATGAGGTGCATCGGTACGATCAGGAGAAGCTGGTCAATGCTTTTCTGCCGATTGTCACGCCGGAAGGGACGGACGGCACAGCGATGATTCATCAGGACATGTCGATTCATTTGGGCCGTGTTGAGGCAGGAAAACGCCTTTATTACAGCCAAAAGGCAGGCCGGCGTGTGTTTTTGATGCTGATCGAGGGCGCTGCCGACGTCAATAACATTAATATGATGGCGAAGGACAGCCTTCGTGCGGAGTTTGAACCGGAAATTCTGATCAAGGCGAAGGAAGATACATTCGTCATGCTCATTGATATGCCTTAAGGACGGAATTTTCTGCGCGAGGGGGAGAAAGCGATGAAGGAAACGTTACTAATCAAGCATGCGGTTGGAGGAAGAACCTTTGTAGATTCCAGCAAGTATGACGTTCATTATCACATTGAGCAGGCTGCTGATTTATGGGCGTTCACGGTCACGACGCCGCCGGAGCTTGATTTGGGCAACCTGCTTGCGTGGAAGGAAGAGCTGAACGTCTTTCTTTTCCAAGAGCATGAGGATAAGCCAACGGTCAAAATTTGGTTCTACGTACAGGAACAATCCGTCAGCTTTCAAGCTGTTGAACGCAAGCTTGCGTTTAAGGCGAAAGCGATGATTGAATATATTCCACATAACTACGGCTACAAGCTGTAAAGCGGGGCCAAGGTGAAACGGCTGTCGCCGTCTTCTGGCGGTAATGCTAACGTTTCACGGTGAAATATAAGCTAAGTATAAAGAGAAAGCTTATACTTTCTTATATTTTAATAAAATCGCCCGCTGCTGCATATACATCCTTTATGCGAATGAAGGACAGGGTGCCTTGGTTTATCTTATTCAGGCGTACCGATGATCAGATGTACAACGATTCAATGCTTGGGCTCGAGGCGGCTGGTAATCATTTGCGTTCAATTCCTATGTATGGAATTTCGTAATTTATCAAACGCTAGAAGCAGGAACAGGTTTATCATGGCAATAGCATGTCCAATTAAAGGAGGCGTTGACGATCTATAGTCGGAAAAAGTTTCAAGAGGAAGTCCCTGAGGTCAGCACGAAAATATGGGCTTGTACGAGTGATGTTTGCAATGGCTGGATGCGTGCAAACTTTTCGTTCGAGCAGTCGCCCACTTGCCTGCAATGCAATTCTCCTATGGAAGAATCGGAGAAGATGCTGCCACAACTCGTCAACTCCAATGATATAAATCGGGCGAAAAACAGCATTCCAGTAGCGGAATAAACCAAATAATCGAATTAGCCGAATATATGGCCGATTCAAGCAAAGGGCGTCCAATTGGGCGCCCTTTCTTTGAGCAAATCGATCAGGCTAAGGCCGCTGATCCCCACTAATGCTCTAATGTCCTAATGTACTAATGCCCTAACGCCGTAACGCCCAAGCATTGACACCTAGCGCGCGTTGTAATTATAATTGTTACAGAATATAAGCACGTAAATGGAAGATAGAAATGGAGAGACAATTTGATGAAACAACAGGTGTTGATTTCGAAGCAGCAGCCGATTTCCTCTGTACGGATAAGGATGGCGCTGCTGCTTGGCGCTTTGGCTGCCTTCGCTCCGTTATCCATTGATATGTATTTGCCGGCATTGCCGGAGCTGGCGAATTATTTTGGCGCTAGCGCCTCCATGGCGCAGCTGAGTCTGACAGCCTGCTTGCTTGGTATTGCAGTGGGTCAACTCATCATTGGACCTTTAAGCGATATTTATGGCAGAAAAAAGCCGCTTATGATTGGACTCATCGTATACGTTATAGCCTCGGTGCTATGTATCGTCGCGCCTTCGATTGAGACGTTCGTGCTGCTGCGGCTCGTGCAGGGCTTGGGCGGGGCAGCCGGCATTGTGCTGTCCAGAGCGATTGTACGGGATATGTATGACGGGCCCGAAATGACGAAGTTTTTCGCCTTGCTTATGCTGGTGAACGGGGTAGCGCCAATAGCAGCACCGATTGCGGGCGGACAAGTGCTGCAATGGACATCATGGCGCGGCGTTTTCCTTGTGCTTGGCGCCATTGGGATTGTAATGCTGTTTGCGTCGTGGCTCGGGCTTAGGGAGACGCTGCAGGAGCAAAATCGATTAAAGGGTGGGCTGCAAAGCACGCTGCGCACCTTCGGTACACTAATCAGGGACCGCGTATTTATGGGCTATGCGCTTTCCCAAGGCTTTGTAACCGCGGCGATGTTCGCTTACATATCGGGCTCTCCGTTTGTACTGCAGGAGATTTTTGGCGTCTCGCCGCAGATGTTCAGTGTATGCTTTGCTATTAATGGTGTTGGCATCATTATTGCCAGCCAAACTGCTGGCAGGCTGGCTGGAAAGGTGAGCGAAACGAAGCTGCTCATTGTTGGGCTCAGCATGGCATCCATTGGCGGTGTCGCGCTGCTGCTCGTCATATTAGCTGATCTTGGGCTGATAGCCGTTCTTATTCCGCTATTCTTCGTCGTATCCAGCGTCGGCGTCATCCAGACGGCGAGCTTTACGCTGGCGATGCAAAGTCAAGGCAAAGCAGCCGGAAGCGCCTCGGCGCTGATTGGCTTGCTATCCTTCGTCATTGGCGCCATTGCTGCGCCGCTGGTGGGTCTGGGCGGCAGCCACACGGCGCTTCCGATGGGCATCGTTATTGCAGCATCAAGCATCATCGCTGTGCTGTTCTATGTGTTTATGGCGCGTAGAGGGAGCGTGCGCTAGACGTCGGCCAGCACAAAAACGACTATCCGAGCAAGTTATCGGATAGTCGTTTTATTTTTGCCGCTATTTTTCGAATCGTAGAGGGCTTGATCCGCTTCCTGGAAGCTCGCCTCTTTGGATTCGCCAGGGAGATGCTCGTGCAGGCCAATGCTGACGGTGACGGAATGATTGTCCATTTCGGCGATTTTGGTCTGGGCGATGGACACGCGAATTTTCTCAACGAGCGCAAGCGCCTTCTCCAGGCTCTCTTCATGGAGAATGAGTATAAATTCTTCCCCGCCATAACGGGCGGCAAAATCATCGGTTTTCAAGTGCTTCAGCAGCGTCGCAGCCATCTGTCTAAGCGTAATATCGCCAACCCAATGCCCGTAAGTATCATTGACATGCTTGAAGTTGTCGATATCTATAATCGCGAGCTGGAAGTTGAACGGGTTAGCTTCTTGGTATTCAATGAGCTTTTCCACATATTCATGAAATGTTTTATGGTTATACAGATCGGTAAGCGGGTCGATTTTCGACATTCGATCCATCACGATATTTTTGATCAGCAGCTCTTGCTCGGATTTAAGCGTACGGTTGAGCGTGACAAGCAAGTCTCTCGTCCGTTGAATAATTGCGAATCCTACTAGTGCTGTGGCAATTAGAATACCCGCGAAGAAGAAGGCATCGAGATCAGTAAATCCTTCATCATAATAATAAGAAAAATAAATATAAAATAGATAAATCATCGAGACGAGCAAAGAAACAAATAAATAATAAGGCCGCAAAAATAACACCGTAATCAGCATCGGAAGCAGCAGCAGGGCGGGGGCTGTCAAAAGCTGGGCGTTTAAAAAAAATAAGAAGCTCATCGTAATGAGATGAGCGCCGATAATGAGTGCTTTCTCAATAAAGCGGCTTGCATAGCGGATAATGACTTCAAGGGACACCATAACGAGAAGCAAGAGGATGTTTTGTAGCAGGATGTCATATGAAAATAGTCGGTTTGAGAAAAAGGTTTCATCCGATGCAGTATTTTGGAGAGCAAATATCGTGTATTGACAGGTAAGCGCTAGTATACATAATACCCAATACACATTGAGCATAATGCGATACCAGCTTGATGAATCATGGCGGGGTAATGAAGATAGACTGAACATATCTGCCTCTTTTCCAAAATGGTGCCTTCGTTAGATGGCTAGCTGAATAGCTTCGACAGACCATTCCTGCTATCCTGCAAATTCGACACTTATTCATGCGAAATTTAGAGGATTGCTGTTGAAAAATGCTTATTAAGGTAAAATGAACCTTGTAAACCCGTAAAATGGGCACAACTGTTTTCAAAATAAGGTATTGACAGCATTTACAAGCGGTGTTAAAGTGGCAGAAGATTAAACAACTTGAAAGGAGGATTATGACTCATGCGTAAATTTACTGCACATCTCACAACAGAGTTTGATTTTGTAAATAACAATTTAATGAGCGTAATCCATCCGTGCGTTAATTCTCTTTGATGAATAAGGGAGCTTTCCCATAAATCAAAGGCGTATGGTTGCGTTCGATGCAGCCGTGCGCCTTTTTCAATGCCTTCGACCCGCTAGAGGTCGATGATGCATGCGAAGGAAGCGTATCGTGTAACCGATGCGTTTCCTTTTTTTGTGGGAAAAATAAACGTTTGGATGGATATGGGGAGGTATCAAAGCAGCGCTATGTTTATCGTACTTAAGAAGCTTGGATGGTTTTTCAAAATGGATTGGAAGCGCTACGCGATAGCGGGCGTGCTGCTCATCTTGGTTGGCGTATTGGATATTATTCCGCCTTGGATGACGGGCTATGCCATTGATGGCATTTCGCAGGGATCACTTGCTGACAAAGAGTTTTATTTCATCATTGGCGGCTGGATTGCCATAACAATTGTAGGTTATATCATGTCCTATATTTGGTTTTATCAATTATTCGGTGGGTCCTTCCTTTTGGAGCGCATTATGCGTTCCCAACTGATGAAGCATTTTATGAAAATGTCGCCGACCTTTTTTGAGCGTAATCGTACTGGCGATTTGATGGCTCGGGCAACGAATGACTTGAAGGCTGTCTCTAACACAGCAGGCTTCGGCATATTGACGCTCATTGACTCGACCTTCTTTATGTTCACCATTCTCGCGGTGATGATTGCGACAATCAGCTTCAAGCTGACGCTTGCTGCACTGCTGCCACTGCCGCTTATGGCGCTGGCGATGAGCTATTTCGGCGGCAAAATTCACAGCCGCTTCATGGAGGCGCAGGATTCCTTCGGCGAGCTGAATGACCAGGTGCTGGAGGCGGTGTCTGGCGTGCGCGTCATTCGTGCCTTCGTACAGGAGGAAGCGAGCCAGCAGCAGTTCAGCCGCAAGACGGACGAAGTTTATGAGAAAAATATTGCGGTTGCCCGCATCGATGCGCTGTTCGAGCCGACGATGAAAATTCTTATCGGCCTCAGCTATTTGATCGGCTTATGTTATGGCGGCTACATGGTGTTCAAAAGTGAAATTACGCTGGGCGAGCTGGTTTCGTTCAATATTTACTTGGGGATGCTGATCTGGCCGATGCTGGCGATCGGAGAATTGATTAACGTTATGCAGCGGGGCAATGCTTCGCTTGATCGGGTTAACGAATCACTAAACTACAAGCCGGATGTAAAGGATGCTTCAGAAGTAGTTGCAGTGGAAGAGCCAGAGACGATTTCATTCCGTAAGGTGACCTTCCGTTACCCTTCGTCGAAGGTCGATAATTTGGTTAATGTCTCCTTTTCGATTCGCAAAGGCCAGACGTTAGGTATTGTTGGCCGCACAGGAAGCGGCAAAACGACATTGCTCAAGCAGCTGCTCCGCGAATATCCAATTGGACACGGAAATATTTCCGTCTCGGATGTACCCATTGAGAAGCTCGAAATCCAGCGCTTGCTCGGCTGGATCGGCTATGTGCCGCAGCAGCCCGTGCTGTTCTCCCGTTCAATTCGCCACAATATATGGTTTGGGAAGAAGGGAGAGGCGAGCGAAGCGGATTTGCAGCGTGCGCTGGAACGGGCTTCCTTTGCCAAGGATATTCAGTTTTTGCCTGAAGGCTTGGAAACGATGGTCGGTGAGAAGGGGGTTGCCCTTTCAGGCGGGCAGAAGCAGCGTGTGAGTATTGCGCGTGCGCTCATCGCCGATCCGGAAATTTTAATGCTGGATGATGCGCTGTCTGCCGTAGACGGCAAGACGGAGGCGGAAATTATCGAGGGCATCCGCACAGAGCGTGCCGGCAAAACGACGCTTATTACGACGCACCGCTTGTCCGCGATTCAGCATGCGAATTGGATTATTGTGCTCGATGAGGGCCGCATTGTGCAGGAAGGCACTCATGAGGAGCTGCTGCAAGCGGGCGGCTGGTACAAGGAGCAATATGATCGCCAGCAGCTGGAGTCGATTATTGAGTCCTAATATACAACGTAAGAAAAGCAAAGGAAATGGGGGGCGCTAGGGACAATGGGCTTAACAGGTAAACGATTGTTTCAATACGCCATGCTATATAAGAAGCCGATTATTGGAGCTCTTGTGCTGCTGCTGTTAGCGGTAACCGCAGAGCTCGCGGGACCGTTCATTGCCAAACGCATGATCGACCAAAACATACTTGGCATTGAGAAGACATGGTATGAGACGGCGAAGCAGGACAGCTTCGCGGTTGAGCATAATGGAAAATGGTACAAACGCGTGGATCACCTGTCGGCTGGAGAGCCGCAGGGTGATAGTGTGCGGATATTGCAGTCGGGAAGAACGTTTTATTGGCTTGAAGGGAAGCTGCCCTTCGAGGATGGAAAACGCAAGGTAGAGGGGCAGCAGATGACCCTTACGAGCAAAGCGACAGGAGAGGTGGTTACTTTCTCTGTAACCGCCTTGTCCGCAAAAGAGCTGTTCGCCTTCTACAAGCCGGAAACACCGGGCATTATTAAGCTTGCGGCGCTTTATTGCGTGCTGCTGCTCATAGGCGGATTTTTGACTTATGGCCAAAGGCTGCTGCTGCAGACGTCAGCGAACAGCATCGTCCGCCGCATGCGTAATGATGTATTCGAGCATACGCAGCGGCTGCCCGTCAATTATTACGATACACTGGCCGCAGGCCAAGTCGTATCACGCATTACGAATGACACCGAGGCGGTGCGAGAGCTGTATGTTTCGGTATTGGCGAACTTTTTCTCAGCCATCATTTATATGTCGGCGATCTATGTAGCATTGTTCTTTCTCGACTGGCGTCTGGCTCTGTTCGCACTGCCGCTTGTGCCGCTGCTGCTCGTATGGATCAAGGTATATCGCCGCTTTGCGGCGCATTACAATAAGGTTATTCGAGCTAAGCTCAGCGAAATTAACGGCATGATCAATGAGGCCATTCAAGGGATGCCGATCATTCAGGCTTTCCGCCGCCAGAAAGAGACGATGGAGGAATTTGATGAGCTGAATAATCATTATTTTAAATATCAAAACAAGCTGCTTCATTTAAATTCCATCACCTCGCATAATATGGTTCAGGTCATCCGCAACATTATGTTTTTGGTTGTCATTTGGATGTTCTGGGGCAATTGGTTCGGCACAGTGCTGCTCGTCGGTACGCTGTATGCTTTTATTGATCTCATGAACCGGATGTTCCAGCCGATTGTCGGCGTGGTGAACCAGCTCTCCAATCTGGAGACGGCACGCGTTTCAGCGGAGCGTGTATTCAAGCTGATGGATGAAGAAGGCATTGACGTTGCAAGCGGTAAAATCGAGCGTTACAAGGGCGAAGTGCAGTTCAAGGACGTGACCTTTGCCTATAAAAAAGAAGATTATGTGCTCAAGAACATTTCCTTCGTCGCTCGCCAAGGCGAGACGGTAGCGCTTGTAGGACACACTGGCTCCGGCAAAAGCTCCATTCTCAACCTGCTGTTCCGGTTCTATGACTTAAAGCAAGGCAGCATCTTAATTGATGGACGCGATGTGCGGGATATTCCGAAGCAGCAGCTGCGCCAGCATATGGGCATCGTGCTGCAGGACCCGTTCCTATTCACGGGAACGATCGCGTCGAACGTCAGTCTAGGCAACCCGGAAATTAGCCGGGAGCGGGTAGAGCAGGCGCTGCGCGATGTTGGCGCCTACGAGATGTTTATGCAGTTTCCCGGCGGCATCGATGCGCCGGTTATCGAGAAGGGCAGCACGCTGTCCGCGGGCCAGCGCCAGCTGATTTCTTTTGCCCGGGCGCTCGCGTATGACCCTGCGATTCTGATTTTGGATGAAGCGACTGCGAGCATCGATACCGAGACAGAGGCGATTATTCAGGAGGCGCTTGATGTGCTCAAAAAAGGGCGCACGACGTTCGTTATTGCCCATCGCCTGTCGACGATACGCCAGGCCGATCAAATTTTGGTGCTGGATCATGGCGAGATCGTCGAGCGGGGCAGCCATGATCAGCTGATGGAGCATAGCGGCAAATACTTCGCGATGTATCAATTGCAGCTGGGAGCGCCTGTAACGGCGTAGGGCTGAAAGCTTTATTTTCGAAAATGAGCATGGAGCAGGATCGTATAGGATGCAGGGCGGAGCTGATGAGGCTCCGTCTTTTTTTGTGCTTTTTTCTGAATAAATCCTCATGATTTTCAGGTAATATTCAGCTGGGTTTATAACTGAGCTAAGAATGGATGCCTATGATAGGAAATGTAAGGCAAATTCAACTGAAGGGTGGAATACAGTCATGAAGGGTAGGAAAACGATCGTCGCAAGCGCAATTGCATTATCGCTGGTCTTAGGCGGAGGTGCGCTGGCCATACCGGCTATCCATGCTGCTTCAACGGATACAAACACGCAAAGCAAAGCGGATGGAAGCGGAAAAACGCGTGAAGCAGGCAAGCACAAGGGCGGATTTTTCGGTCTTGGACAGTGGAAAACGCAGCTTGCTGAGTATTTGATTCTTGATGAAGCGACGCTGGATGCGCAGCTCCAAACGCAAACGCTTGCCGAGGTCGCTTCCGCTCAGGGCGTAGACCGCGAGACGCTGAAGGCCAAGCTGGTGGAATGGATTGATGCAGCTGCTGCTGCTCGCCAAGAAAAGCTTCAAAGTGAAAATTCAGACAAGACGCTGGGTGCGACAAAAGCAGACAAGCAATGGGATAGCTCGGCAATAGCTGATAAAATATTGGATTCGAATGGCAAAGCTGGCCTTGGCGGTGAAGGCGGCCAACGTGGCGGCGGCAAAGGCGGATTCGGTAAGGGTGGCTTCGCCAGCGAGGAAACAGCGGTCGTTCTTAGTATGACAGTCGATGAGCTAAAAGCAGAGCTGAAGGCTGGCAAATCGCTGGCGACTATTGCGACTGAAAAAGGCGTAGACGTGCAAAAAGTGATTGACCAAAAAGGAAGTGAAGAAAAGGCACGGCTCGATCAAGCCCTCACGGATGGCAGGCTGACACAGGAGCAATATGATGCGAAAATCGTTGCCCTCACGGAGCGTGTTACCCAGTTCGTTAATGGCGAGTTCAAGAAGCCGGAAGGCGATGGGAAGGGACGTCAAGGCAAGCACGGGAAGCATAATGCGGCAGCAGAATCTACGGATGCAGCGGCAACTGCTCCTGCCGATCAAACAGCTTAATAAGGTATACAGTGTAGGGCAAAACTATTAATAATAGGCTGTGTGAAGGTTCATAACAGGACCTTCACGCAGCCTATTTGTTGATTAGGAATAGAAATTTTTTCTTTTTGAATAAGTATTCCAGGGCGTGTATGCAAAAGTAAGTGAATCAGATCATGATAGAAGCCAGCGACAAACGTATCGCTTCTACTACTGGGAATGTCACACCTTCTGATTGAATCCTACGCACCGAAAGGCTACTTCATGCTCTTCGTTTCAAGGAGCTAATCCCTGCACAAAGATAGACTTGGTGGACACAGCAGCCGCTATTTCAACCGGATCACGGGTTAAGGCACAGGCTGCGGACTCAGGAGTCGCTATCGCGCTGCAAATGACCATTTTGCTGGGATGATAAGGGCAATAACGAATCTCCTGTCCGCTTACAGCTTGAAATCGGATCAAAAGACAAAATAGGGGAATCTCAGTCCTCCAAAAAAGGAATGAGCGTCCTAGGCTGCGGGGTCTCAGCAACAATCGCATGTTGTGGCTCCCCAGCCTTGATTCGTCAAAGGATGGAATGTGTCTTTATATGATGAAAAGAAAGGAAAAAATTGGAATGTGATGGTATAATTGAAAGGGCATATTTTTCTTGATTTCCAAATCAAGTACTATTATTAATTTGTATGACGGATTGTGAAGCCAAATGCGACATCTTTGCTTTTTCCACCACCAGAAGTGGCCGAGCTTCTCCATTGGATAAAAAAGTGAGGGATATATAAATGAAAAAATATAATTTGATATGGATTATATTGTTATGTTTGGTAGGCTGTCAAACTGCAAATAAAGGGCCTCAAGAAGAGCAATCCTTAAAGGTGCTTGCCTTTAATAGTCAAGCTTTTAACCAAACCTACGGAAACTTTTTCTTGGCAACCCATCCAAACTACACATTAAATGTTGTGTCGATAATGGAAAGGCTTGAAAATAATAAAAATATAACAGACTCTATTCAAGAGCTGATCTCCACAGAAAATCCGGATGTAATAGCAAGTGATATGGACACTTATGCCATTCTTTCTGATCAAGGCGAGCTATCCACTTTGGAAGGTTTTGTTCAAAAAGATAAATTTGATCTTACAACATATACCCCTGCGGTGATTGATTTTTTAACTGATGATCAAAATCAGTTGTATGGGCTTTCAGCAGCTTTTACAGGGAAAGCGTTGTACTATAACAAAAAGCTCTTTGATCAAAATGGCGTCGCTTATCCGAATGATCAAGTAACGTGGGATGATGTTTTTGAGTTGGCACAGCGGTTCCCCGGCGAAGAAGGTCAAGAAGATCGCCAGACGGGCTTATATTATAAAAGCATATCTACACCTTTTATGATGGCGCTAACTATTGGTGAAAGCAGTGGGTTATCCTTTTATAATCAGAATACCTTTACATTGAGCTCCCCTTCTTGGGAGAAAATATTTGACGGGGTCACAAAGTGTTTCAAGAATCAGGTTTGCTATGATGGAAGTCAAAGCGTAAGCAGCAACTCAACGGTAATTAGTGAAATGGAGAAACAGACCTACCCTTTCCTTGTTGGAAACATTGCGATGGCAATTGATGAATCGACCATGCTTCAGACATTAATGAAAAATAAAAATTCTGATAATCAGTTCGAATGGGGGGTTGTACCCTTTCCAGCTAGCCCAGAGAACCCTGGTATGGAGAATGGAATATACATGAATGCGATTTTTTCCATACCTAAAAACTCCAATAAAGTTGATCAGGCATGGGAACTTATAAAATATATTGCCAGCAACGATTATGGGAAGATTCTTCCTCAAATCAATGTTACAGAACTGCCCGCTAGGATTATTGGTGAAGAACAGGATGAAAACATAGCGGCATTTTATAAGCTTACTCGTGTAAATAACACGTTAATTAATCAATTTCGCGAACTTCCACTTCCACTAATATCTAAATTGGATGAAATTGCACCCACATATATGTCTGACATTGTCGCTAGTGACATAAGCGTTCAGGACGCATTAAAAGCATTCGAAGAAGAACTGAATGGGTCGCTAAGACAGGTGGATGCTAAATGAGGGTTTTGAATAAATGAGGATTATAGTAGCAATGTCGAAATCTCTCGGAAATGTCGAGGCCACTGAAAAACCTACCCTTCCCCGAAGATAGGAAGCAAACACATCAATAAAGACGACATTATTCGGAGCTTTGCGAATGAATGTCGTCTTTTTTAGCGTTAGCGTTGCTAGGTTGCAAGCTCCTTTTAGCTTATGAGCTTCAAAATTCGTTTCAGATTCATGGGAAATATCGCTATCGCTCCTTGTATTTCCTTGCCAATCGGATCGGTAGAGGTTTGTAAATGCTCCACACCGTACGTCCTGTTCAAGCACCGCAACTAACTGCTGAGATATGTAAAAGCAAGTCAAGAGCTAAATGGATGAAATTGATTGGTAAAAAATACTCTTGGAATCATTCTTTTTCGGAAAAGTTATAACATTTTTTGTTATAATAAATAATTATAACTAGACAATATTCTGTTTTTTTCGACAGTCATTTGCGAAGAATTTCTATTGACTCAAACATAGTAATATATAATCTGGGTATTAGGATTTAGACATTAAAAATATTGAATTAAAATTGGAAAAATGGTTGACAGTTCCTTAAATTTGTAATAATCTTATTTATGAAGTTAATGGAAAAAATACTAAAAATGTATGGAGATGACTGATATTTCATTGTTGGTATGGCTCAAGTGGAGGCTGAAAATTCGTTGGAGAAACGAATGGAGTAAAATAACAATTAAATTTGTACTCATTCTATTTTTAGAATTATTAAAAATTTGTTTCAATCTTACTATTTACCTTGCTGTGATATTTATTTTTATTCTTCATAGCGACAATTTAAAAGAAGTCGTTACTTTTTTGAACAATGAAGAAATTGAAAATCTCATTAATGGAATTAGTGCATTAACTGTTCAAGAAAAAACGAAAGTAATTTGGACAATCTTTTTCGTTCAATTTTGTATTTTTTCGATTTTCTCAGGTATTCAGGCTTCGAAATGGGAACTCAATAACGGTGATGATTATCTTTTTCAGAATGTCTTCTGGAATAATCAAGATAAGAAATTCATTTTGTTTTATGAACAGATGGTTTGGAATATTAAACGCTTATTTACAAGTCTGATCCCCTTTTTAATCGCAATAATCCTTGTGACAAGGCCTTCATTTTTACAAGGTTTAGTTACATTTTTGATCATTATAGTTACATATATTATCCAAACACAGCTAATAGCTATCATTCATAATTACTTGACTATCAGGAAAACAAGAAATGAAAGATACTTTAACTATTTAATTATACAATCCTTAATATTGAAAATAGCCATTTTGACAGTTGGTTATTTTTTTGGGAAGGTAGTATCGCCTTGGATAAATACTTTTCCTATTTTAGGAAGAGTAATAAATCAAAAAGCATATGAGGAATGGCTATTCGAAGGGAGACGGATTTTACAACAAGGATTAAATTATATTTTCGACATATTCCTTTGGAAATATTGGCCGCACAATTTCATGTCTCAAATAGCTGTTGCTAGCAGTGAATTAATCAGCTGGATATATTGGAGCGCATGGATTATAACGTCTATATTTGTTTTATTTCTATTAGCTAGGTTGGCTGAAAGGCAAATTTCTACGAGAGTAATTGAAAAACCTACTTGGCTGGAAAAAATGTTTTTGGTTCTTGCAAAGGGACTAGTTCGGTTGAATAAACAAATCATTATTGCACGAGTTAAAGTTTTTTGCCGGGATTCCTATACGCTGCAGCGTGCTTCCGGATTGTTTGGGGGAATGTTAATTTGGGGGTTAATTGGGGTATGTAGTTCCTTAATCAGATATACGGAATCGGATAAAGTCTATTATTTAGTAACAACTATGGTTTCATACATAATCATATTCCAGTTGTCTGCGCTATTGTTCGATTCGTTTCTGGGGCATTTTTCTTTGGACAGTGATGGAAAAAAACTTTCGTTGTACTTATCATCAGGCCAAACAATATGGAACTTGTTTATACAGAAACTCCAATTATTTTTAATTATTTCTTTTCCACAATTTATTTTGTGCGAGCTTGTGTTTATTATCCTTGGAGGTCATGCAGGATATTTAATGATGATTTTTGTTCATATCGTTAATTACTTATGCTTCGCGGTCGTCCATCAAATAGCAGGCTTTATCAGTCCGCATTACAATTTCATCAATAAAGAGCAGCTAGATGAGTATACGGACAGGACAACAGTGAACACGATAGTTAGAATGTGCATGCTTAGTTTTGTTATTCCTTGTCTATTGCTGCCGTTGGCATTTTATATTGCAGATTATATGGATAAAACGTCTTTTCTCATTATCCAGTTTGTCATTTCTCCAATCACGATACTAGCAGTATTGATAGGAAGCTTGTTTTATGTCAAAAGAAAGCACGACCGTCGGCTTTATATTGATGATTTTAATTTATAAAAAAACGGGTGAGTATCATGAGCTTGCAATTGTCTAATGTTAATAAAGTAATGAATGAGAAGACGATCGTGTCTGATTTGTCTTTAATCGTTCCTAAAGGGAAAATAATCGGGTTTCTTGGGCCAAATGGCGCTGGGAAGACGACAACCTTGCATATGGCAGCGGGGCTAATGAAGCCAACGTCAGGAGAAATCTTAATTAATGGAATTTCTATACATGAAAATTGGAAAAAAGCAAAGAGTCAAGTATCAATAATTGCAGATTACCCGTTATTGTATGATGAATTGAGCGGGATGGAATATATTAAATTTTCAATGGAATTATTCGAGTTGAAAATGACAGATAGTCAGTTAGCTGCGGAAATTGAGAGATTTCGGTTTGCAGAAGAAATTCCCAAGAGAATCAAACACTATTCGCTTGGCAATAGGAAGAAGCTAGCGTTACTTGTCGCATTATTGAAGCAACCTAAAATATTATTATTGGATGAGTACATATCGGGGTTAGATCCGCATAATTCAATATTGGCCCGTGAAATATTTATTGATTACGCTGCTAAAGGAGGAGCTGTTTTGCTATCAACGCATCAACTTGAGATTGCCGAGAAATTTTGTGACGAAGTAATCTTAATTAAAGAGGGGCGTTTATTAGATAAAAGCAGCTTATCCGAGGTGTTGGAACAAAGTAATTCCTTGGAACAATACTATGTCTCTCAAATCAAGACATAAAGGAGAATTCATATGAGTAAAGCTAAATCGAAAAATACAAAAATATTGATATATATCATGATCTTATTGTTGGGATTACCGCCTCTGGGGCTGCAAATTTATCAAGGCCATTGGTTATATGCATTATTTTTGATTGTTTGTATCGTAGTATTGATGGGTTTGTCCGGAAGGACATTTAAAGACAAATAAGGATCAGACAGCTAATGGCTATGAAGGGAGGTGAGAAATATGTTGGAATTATTGGTTGCTAACCTGGCTGCTTATGCAGGTATATCTACTGCATGGGCTACAGTTATCGTTACCGCGATAAATGCTGGAGCCACTGTTGTCGCACTAGTTTCGATTTTTGCTTCTGCTGGGATCAGCGCAGGCCTTATTGTTGCTATTAGAACAGCTACGATGAAAATGACGACTAAAGCTGCAGTTGCATGGTAATTAGGGTTACCATGCACGGCTAACAACCTTTTTCGAGTTGGGGTAAGATAAATGGTTTTTTAATTTATCTTACCCCATATTTTTTAGTATGTAAAGTATGGTGAAAAATCTTGAAAATAGAAAATTTGAAATTTCAATATTTTTTTTGGGGTGCTTTTTTCTTTTTTTTAATGGGAGCATTGAGCGGGATCATCGTTGTTTATTCTATGCATGATCAAGACTGGTTAGAATCCTCTGAAATTTTAGTGAACCATAAAGAAGGCTTTGAAGCTTCTCTTGGTATCTTTATGCGTAATATCGGTGTTGCTGTGATTTTGGCATCCGGTTTATTTTTATTTGGATTGCCTACTCTAATCGTTTTATTCATTAATGGGCTTTGGATAGGGACTGTTATTGCTAGCAGGCTAGAAGAAGGCGTCTCTTTAGCAACCCTTCTATTAAAGCTGCTTCCGCATGGTGTGCTTGAACTGCCAGCATTATTGCTTGCGGGTGCTATTGGTTTAAAAGGATTTATTTTTTATTATGAATCAAAGAAAGATTGGCGTTTTTACTTTAGGATGACGGGATGGATCATATTGATGTTATCAGTCGCTGCATTAATAGAGGGTTTTGTGACCTCGGCAGTTAGATAAAGGCTGAAAGAGAGAACGATCAATAAAGGCAGCTATCTGCCTGGGAATTTGTATTCTGATTGCTTTGTAATAAGAAAGCATAAATTAGGAGTGAGCGTGGTGAGCGTTAATCAAGCTTCAATTACACCGGAAAACGCAACAAAAAAACAAAGCTTATTTGATCTAATTAAAGTTGTATATTCTCCAGCTGAAGTATTAGGTACAA
Source organism: Paenibacillus sp. R-74696 (assembly GCF_055814915.1). Taxonomy (NCBI): domain Bacteria; kingdom Bacillati; phylum Bacillota; class Bacilli; order Caryophanales; family Paenibacillaceae; genus Paenibacillus; species Paenibacillus sp. R-74696. Next base: position 111,296 of record NZ_JBPULM010000027.1, on the reverse strand, counting down.
TACAGCCTACATATCGCATGAAAGGTATTATATTTGTTTTTTTTATTTTGTATTATGCCTTCAATTATTTTGTGTCCAATAAGCTCATAATGACGGACGAAGTACAGAAAATTCTTGGCGAAAGTGGCTTGGAAATTCCAGCCTCTGTTATGCAATTGATGCAAATCATTACAACCTTTTTTTCGACCATTATTGCATTCGTGATTCTGTTGGTCACATTTGTTTTATTGCGTATTAGTACGAAACTATTTAAATTATCATTTAGTAAGAAGCAGCTTTTTTTGGTTTTATTATATGCACAGGTACCTATTTTAATTGGCAAGGGATTGAAATTGGCATTTATGAATTGGGGAGATTTAAGTCTGTCTAGTCCTGTTTCTACGGGGACGATTACCAATTTGGGATTGCTTGCGAGTCAGATCACCACTAATGAATTTCTAATCAATTTCTTATCAAGCATAGACTTGTTAGAGGTATGGAGCTATTTTTTAATTGGATTAGGAATTTCATTTATTGGTCATACGACGATGAAAAAAGGTGTGTTATCATCCTTTGCAATATGGGGATTTTTATTCGTTATTAATGTTGTTGTTGCACTGATTTAGAGGAGGGGATTCGCTACGGCATCATGAAACGAAACAGGATTCTTATAGTCGTAAGCCTTATTATAGCTGGGATTATTGCAGGGAATATCTTTATACTTAATAGAACCGGAACTTCTCATTCTGAAATGATCCATGTGGATACGATAAAGGCGGCCGCGCAACCCATATCAGAGACATTAATGGCTTCGGGTATTGTTATCGCTAATGAAAAAGCGGAAATCTACAAGGACACTACCAAGGGAGAAATTAAAAAATGGCATGTAGAGGAAGGTGCCCAGGTTGAAAAAGGGGATCCTTTATTTGAATATTCCAATGATGAATGGCTCCTAAACCTTGCGCAGCTAGAGAATCTCCAAAGCAGTCTGCGGCTCACTCTGCAAGAGAAGCAAGAAAATTTAAATGAAATCGAAAGCGAGTTTAGGCAGGAGCTAGCAGAAGGAATTGATGTGGAATTAGCTAAAAAAAATGCTGAAAAAAAGATTTCAGCGCGCAAACGTGAAATCCAATTTACAGAGCTGGAAATAGAGAGTAACACGATGAAAATGGCTGCTTTGAAAAAAAGGGAAGCTGTTTTTAAAGTTGCAAGCCCAGTGGCAGGCATGGTTAAAATAAATAATCCAAAGAATATTCTTGAATATCATTCTGAAGGACCGCTGATGAAAATTATAACTTCTCAACCGCCGGCAATAAAAGGGATATTAACTGAGTTTGATGCAACCAGTGTTAAAGTTGGCCAAGCGGTTAAAATCCATGCTAAAGCAATGCCTGAAGAAGAATGGTTGGGGGTTGTCGAAACGCTCAGTTTTACTCCAATTCAATCTATGGATGGCCGATCCAGTGCGGTAACATCTTATCCTTTTCTAGTCTTAATAAAAGACAATGACAAGGATTTGCCAGAGGGTTTTCATGTATCTTTGGAAATTGAGTTAAACACGAAACAAAATGTTGTTGCTATACCTTTTGATGCAGTGCTTGTTGAGAATGATAAGAATTATGTGTATGTTGTCGAACAGAATAGAATCCGTAAGCGAGAAGTAAAACTTGGCCTAATAGATGACAGCTGGGAAGAAGTTGTATCTGGCATTCAAGTAGGGGAAGCAGTGGTTAGAAACCCTCAGGCGGATTGGATCGAAGGAATGGAAGTGAAATGGAATGCTGTCCCTTAACAATGTCCATAAATCCTATTTGTTAAGTTCAAATGAAGTTCCTGTATTAATGGATATTAATCTTTCCATTGAGTCTGGTGAATTTGTAGCGATCATGGGAGCCTCCGGGTCTGGAAAATCAACATTAATGCACTTATGCGGGCTTTTGGATTTGAAATTGATGTCAGGGGACTATCATTTTTTTGGCCATAATGTATTTTCTCTTAGTGAAAATGAACGAGCACGGCTGCGCAATCAGTACATTGGATTTGTATTTCAACAATTCCATCTGCTTTCTAAACTAAGCGCGATTCTTAACGCTGAGCTTCCATTGGTATATTCAGGAGTGAGCAAACGTGTGCGGAAAGAAAAAGCACGGGCAGCTCTGCATAAAGTGGGTTTAGGAAATCGGGAGGATTATTATCCCAACCAGTTATCAGGTGGACAGAAACAAAGAGTAGCTATCGCAAGGGCGATTATCAATGACCCGAAAATTATTTTTGCTGATGAGCCGACAGGAGCATTGGATTCTAAAACGAGTGAGCAAATAATGGAGCTGTTTGCGATGCTGAATAAAGAGGGAAGAACGATAGTGATGGTAACCCACGATAATCATGTAGCAGCATATGCGGATAGAAAGATTGTACTGAAGGACGGGGTAATTATTGATGATAGAAGAATAAAATCATGTTAATAAAGGAAAGTATAATAATGGCTTTCTCTGCCCTATACGCACATAAGTCAAGGTCAGTGCTTACAATGCTTGGAATCATTATAGGTGTAGCTTCCGTTATAGCTATTGTGGCGATTGGTGAGGGAGGAAGTGCATCCCTTAAAACTTTTTTTGTAGGAAACGGAAATAATACATTAGAAATCGTATATCAATCTGTAGATGAAGAAGGAAATATTATTTCTGAAGAACCGGCTGAACCGGCTTTTAAAGAAAATGACGTGCTAGCTTTGGAAAAAATCCCTGAAATCGAAAGGGTTATCGCTAATAATAGGACCTCTTCTACTTTAAATTACCTTGATAAGACATTAATGGTTCAGTTGAATGGTACATCTGAATCTTATTTTAGTTTAAATCAAACGGAGTTATTATCAGGCCGTAACATTGCAGCCAGAGAGTTTGAAAAGGCCCGCAAGGTAGCGCTTATTGGCGAGGAAACGGTGAAACGCTTAGATCCGAATAACGCTATGGTTGGAAAAATTATTGAACTGGAAGGTACAGCATTTAAAGTGATTGGCACGTTTAAGGAGCAAAAAAGTATTTTTAATATTGGAGCGTATCAGATCCTGATTCCTAATGCCGTTTGGCCATCTTTATTTGGCGAAAGTAAAATAGATTCGCTGACCATTCAGGCTCAAAGTGCAGAGGTTCTGCAATTGGCAGGAGAAGCCTCAATAGAAGTGCTGAACTCTCTGAATCAGGAAAAGCATGGTCAAGGGGAATATATTGTTTTAGATATGCAGGAAATTCAAGATTCAGTTGCATCCATTACGAGAATTATGACAGCGATTATAGGTTCAGTAGCCAGCATTTCCTTGTTTGTCGGGGGCGTTGGTGTCATGAATATTATGCTCGTTTCGGTAACGGAACGGACAAGGGAAATTGGAATTCGCAAAGCGTTGGGTGCAACTAGAGGGAACATTCTGCTGCAGTTTTTAATTGAATCGGCGGTTTTGACTACCTTTGGTGGAATTATAGGGATAGGATTGGGAGTTGGCGGAGCAAAGCTAATCTCGATAGTTACGCAATTACCATTATTAGTCCCGATGTATGTTATTGTGGGTGGTGTTCTATTCTCAATGCTGATTGGCATCGTTTTTGGAATGCTTCCGGCTAATAAGGCGTCGAAGTGGGAGCCTATGGACTCTTTACTGTTTGAATCCTGAAGCAATAATTTTAATCTCTAAACGAAGACCGTACGTTTAAATGATTCCTGAAGCCCATGCGATTGCGCACGGGCTTATTTGATTTAGTGTTTTACTTTTTTTATAAAATCAACTGCTTGACGCTTTCGGGTGGTTTTTGATATAGTTCTGACAGTGAACTATTTCATTGTAGAACCTTTTAAAGAGAGAGCATAAATGGAAAGGAGGAAGCGGGATGGTAGATCAAAAGCTGTTGCTGGACATTATTGCGCGGTATGAGGCGACCTATTTTGCCGTCAATCGTCAAATAAACAGCTTGTTCCGGGAAGCGATGCCGGAGGGGCTAACGGTCGAGCAATATTCGGTGCTTCGTTATTTGCGGACGCAGGGAAAGACGAACTCGTCCGAGCTTGCGGATACATTTTGCGTAGGACGTAGCTCCATTACGGCACTAACGACACGTTTATTCGATAAACAGCTCATTGAACGGCAGCAGGACCCGAAGGACAGGCGAGTTACCTATTTGAAGCTTTTGCCGGCGGGTGAGCAGCTGACCGATCAATCTGAATTGAAAATTCAAGAAATGCTGGCCTTGCATATCCAGCATTTTGATGAGCAGGAAGCACTGCAGTTTATTACTACCTATGAGAAGCTGGCTAAAGTTATGTCAGGCACGCACGGGATAGAAGGAGGAGAAACAAAGCAATGAAGACGGTAATAAAGCTAAGATGGGTACTCATGCTTGTATGGCTGCTTGTCACAGTCGGTTTAATGGTGAGCGCGCCGAATATGGAAGGGCTCGTTCGTGAGAAGGGGCAAGTGTCTGTTCCGCAAGGGTATTCTTCTACGATTGCCGAGAAAATGATCGAGGAGATTGGCGGCAAGGATGCGGGTAATGGCTCTTCGACCGTACTTGTGTTCCATGATCCTGAGGGCTTATCCGATGCGGACTTGGCAGCCGCGAAGCAAGGTGTGGAGAAGCTGAAGGCTGGGAAGGAACAGTATCATATTACCTCGATTACGACGCATTTTGATACGGAAGAGCTTAAAAAGCAAATGCTGTCGGAGGATGGAAAGACGCTGCTTGTGCTTGTGAAGGTAGACACCTCCAGTGGTGATTTGTCTGGAATACGAGAGGGGCTGTACAGTGCCGTTTCGGATGTCCCAATGACGCACTACTACACGGGCGGTTGGATTATCGGTGACGATGTTGCGTCAAGCGCACAAGAGGGCTTAAAGAAGACAGAGTTCATAACCGTGGGCTTTATCTTAATTATATTATTTCTAGTGTTCCGTTCGGCCGTGGCGCCGATAGTACCATTGCTGACGGTGGGCTTTACTTATTTGTTGTCCCAATCCATCGTCGCGTTTCTTGTGGAATATTTTGATTTTCCACTTTCGAACTTTACGCAAATTTTCCTAGTTGCTGTTTTATTCGGAATTGGTACGGATTATTGCATTCTGCTGATCAGCCGCTTTAAGGAAGAGCTGGCGCATCGGGGCGGAGACATTCAGGAATCGATTTTGGCAACCTACAAAACAGCGGGCAAGACGGTATTGTTTTCTGGTCTTGCGGTATTTGTTGGTTTTGCCTCTATCGGCTTTTCAACCTTCGTGCTGTATCGTTCGGCGGTTGCAGTAGCGATTGGCATCGCGATTTTGCTGATTGCCTTGTTTACGATTGTGCCGTTCTTCATGTCGGTGCTAGGCGCCAAGCTGTTCTGGCCGTCGAAGGGAGCGCTTGAGCATAAGGAGAGCGGGCTGTGGGGAGCTGTTGGAAGCTTCTCGCTGCGCAAGCCCATTTGGGCGCTGGTTGTCGTTATGGTGCTGACGGTTCCTTTTCTAGTGGCGTACAAAGGCAATGTTTCCTTTAACTCGCTTGATGAAATTGGCGATAAATATGATTCGGTCAAAGCATTTAACCTCATCTCGGAAAGCTTCGGGCCTGGTGAATCGCTGCCTTCGACGGTTGTAGTGAAAACAGCGGTACCGATGGATACAACGGATGGACTGGCGACCATTGAGCAAATTACCCGCGAGCTTTCGAAGGTTGAAGGTGTGGCGCTTGTTCGCAGTGCTACCCGCCCAACAGGCGAAGAGCTTGATGATTTAATGGTATCTGATCAAGTGGGGACGCTGAAGGATGGCCTCGACAAAGGCGAGGAAGGCCTTGGGAAAATAAGCAGCGGTCTTGCTGAAGCCAGCACCAAGCTGAGTGAAAACGAGCCAAAGCTTAATGAAGCGGCGGAAGGCGCAGGCAAGCTTGCTGCGGGAACGAAGGATTTGAAAAGCGGCATTGTGCAGCTTGGAGATGGCTTGAAACGCATTCAGCAAGGGCTGAATGATGGCTCCGCTGGAGCAGGTGAGCTTGCTGAAGGCTTGAAGAAGGCGAAAGCTAGCGCTGATCAATTGGCAGCGGCCAGCAAAGAGCTATTGACGAACTATGAGAAGATGGAAGCGGGCGTCGGTCAGCTGTCGCAAGCCTACGGCGGCATTGCGGCTGGGCAGCAGCAGTTGGCAGGCGGACTTGCGGATCTTCACAAAGGCATTAGCGGCTTAGGCGAGAAGTACCCTGAGCTGGCAGGCGATGCTGATTATGCGCAGGTATTAGGCGCAGCTTCCCAAATGGAGCAGTCAGCGACCATGCTCAGCGAGCAGCTGACGCAAATTAATGGACAGCTGGGCGGCATTAATGAAGGGCTGAAGCAGGCGAATGCGGGACTTTCCCAAGCGTCAGCTGGCCAAGGCGAGCTTGCGAAAGGTTTGGAGAAGCTGGCACAAGGCATTTCCCAGCTTCAGCAGGGCATCGCGCAGGCCGCGGCTGGCCAAGGCCAAATTGTAACGAAGGTTCCTGACATAACGAAGGGGGCTGACCAACTGGCAAGCGGACAATCCGAATTGCAAGCAGGCTTTGCCGATTTGAACGGCCAGCTCAGCCAGCTGACGGACGGACTTGATCAAAGCGTGGATGGCATTACGCAGGTTAGCGACGGGCTTGGGTCAGCGAAAAACTATTTGAGCGAGCTTGGTTCCTCGCCAAACAAACAAATGACGGGCTGGTTTATTCCAGAGGAAGCAATCGTGAAGCCCGAATTCCAGCAGGCTCTGGATGTGTATATGTCCGAAGATCGGATGAGTGCTAAATTCGATGTCATTTTCAGCGGTAACCCGTATGATATGGCGATTATGGCGAAAATCGACGATTTAAATGCTGCGGTTGGCCGTGCTCTTCAAGGTACAGCCTACGCGCAGGCTGATTATGCAGTGGGCGGGGTGACCAGCTCCAACCATGATTTGAACAATATCTCGAACGAGGACTACACTCGCACAATGATGCTGATGCTGATCGGCATTACGATTATTCTGATCATCTTGTTCCGCTCTATTGTTATGCCGCTTTATTTGATGGCATCACTTTTGTTGACCTTCTATACCTCTATGGCGATAACAGAAGTGATTTTCGTCCGCTTGCTCGGCAACTCGGGCATCAGCTGGGCGGTTCCGTTCTTCGGATTCGTTATGCTGGTTGCGCTGGGCATCGACTATAGCATTTTCCTAATGGATCGTTTCCGGGAATATCGCGATCTTTCGCCGACCCAGGCGATTTTGAAGGCAATGAAGAGCATGGGCGGCGTTATTATGTCGGCAGCCATTATTCTTGGCGGTACTTTTGCAGCGATGCTGCCTTCTGGGGTTATGTCCCTGCTGCAAATCGCGACACTCGTATTGTGCGGATTGTTCATGTACGCGCTCATTATGCTGCCGCTGTTCATTCCAGTCATGGTGCGCATGTTCGGCAAAGCCAACTATTGGCCGTTTATGAATGAGAGCGAGCATGAGGTTCGTTATTCACCGACTAAGGATATTTCGCATCATTCTTAAGATTAAGATATGAACCATTCACTAAGCCTTCTTATCCATTGGATAAGGAGGTTTTTTGTGTATTGGCGGCAGAGAAATTGCTATTTTGGCAGATACAGCGGGTGGCTCCTCGTTCAGAATGCGTTCAGAGGCAATTGGTATAATTAGGGCGATAATAATTGGATTTGGATAGGGAAAAGCATAAGGATAAGGAGAGGAAAGCGTGAAGAAGAAGGGATTCATAGGTTTATTGACTGCTATCGTAGCCATCCATTTTATATTTGGTGGACTATATGGAACTGGAACGGTGCATGCAAGCTCCTTGGCCGGACCGCCGCTGGCGTCTATAGCCGGGCATGATTTTACGTATGGCGCTTATGTAGGAGCTCCTTATTATATTGGTATTCAACATAGCGGAACCAAGGAATATCACGCCTATTTGAGGTTCAACAAAACCGCAAACGTACCTGCAGGGTATAAGGCGTATTTGAAAATCAAAGTAGGCAACGACTATGGCGCAGGTCTGGAGGATCGGGCAATTCGCGGTACTCCGATTGCCAAGGTGTGGGCGTACAAGTCAGCTTCTATTCCAACCAGTAACGATCAAATGCATACGGGCTGGCCGACCATGAATCAGGTGCTAAACACGCCAAGCACCTATGAGCTGCTGGATAGCCATCTGGGATCGATTGCTGCCGGTGATCTGCTCTCCCTTGATATTACTGACTATTTCAATCAGGCTTCAAACGGCATGCTTACCTTTTTTCTTACAGGTGCGGAAAGCTTGATTGGTGATATACCGGATGAAGTTCACCGGTACCGGTTTGATACCAATCCATATATTGTCTATGAACAGGCTGTTACGAATGAAGTGCCAACGGTACCTGACTATACAGAATGGGTTAATGAGGATGAATTCGTGACTGGTAACATTGTTGGCTCCGACAATGATGGCGACATGCTGACCTATTCGGTGACGCAGCAGGCAGCGAACGGAATGGCAACGGTCGATGCGTCAACGGGGGCATGGGAGTATACTCCGAATGCGAATTATTACGGTCAGGACGTATTTAAGGTCTTGGTAAGTGACGGCAAAGGGGGCACGGCAACCAGCACGGTTACAATCACCGTCGATCCGGTGAATGATCCACCTGTCACGAGCGACGACACCACGACAACCAATAAAAATGAGAAGACGACGGGTCAAGTGACGGCAAGCGATGTGGACGGCGATACGCTGACCTATTCCATTTGGCAGCAGGGGGCTTATGGTTCGGCAGCCGTTGATCCGGTGACAGGAGCATGGGAATATACCCCGATGGATGGTTATTATGGTCATGACGTATTCAAGATCGAGGTTAGTGATGGCAACGGCGGCATAGCAACGAGCACAATAAGTGTAACGATTGTGAACATAAATGTAGCTCCGACAACGTCGGACGATACGGCAACGACCGATGAGGATACAAGTACGACTGGTCAGGTAACGGCAATGGATATGGATGGCGACATGTTGGAATATTCGGTGTCGCAGCAGGCAACGAACGGGACGGCTACGGTCGATGCGTCAACGGGTGAATGGGAATATACTCCGAATACGAATTATCACGGACAGGACGTATTCAAGATTGAGGTTAGCGATGGCAATGGAGGTACGGCAACCAGCACCATTACCGTAACTGTGACGCCGGTGAACGATCCGCCTGTCACGAGCGACGACACCGCGACAACCAATAAAAACGAGAAAACGACGGGCCAGGTGACGGCAAGCGATGTGGACGGCGGTACGCTGACCTACTCTGTTTCGCAGCTGGCAGCTCATGGTTTGGCAACGGTCGATCCGACAACCGGAGCATGGGAATATGACCCGGATGAGGGCTATCATGGTCAAGATGTTTTCAAAATTGAGGTTAGCGACGGCAATGGAGGCACAGCAACGAGTACGATAAGTGTAACGGTTGTGAATATAAATGTAGCTCCGACAACGTCGGACGATACGGCAACGACCGATGAGGATACAAGCACGACCGGCCAGGTGACGGCATCGGACGCGGATGGCGACACGCTGACGTATTCGGTATCGCAGCAGGCAGCCAGCGGAACAGCAACGGTCAATCCGTCGACCGGAGCTTGGGAGTATGCTCCTAATGCGGATTATCACGGACAGGACGTATTCAAGATTGAGGTTAGCGACGGCAATGGAGGCATGGCGACCAGTACCATTACCGTGACTGTGACGCCGGTGAATGATCCGCCAACAGCTGTGGATGATTCCGTAACGACTGATGAGGACACAGCGGTTACCGGACAAGTATCGGCAAACGATGTGGAGGGTGACACGCTGACTTATTCCCTTTTGCAGCAGGCTACCCATGGAATTGCAACTGTTAATGCGACGACCGGAGCGTGGGAATACACTCCGGACGCTAATTATTACGGTCAGGATGTATTTAAAGTTGAAGTAAGCGACGGTAACGGAGGCACAGTGGTCAGCACGATATCGGTCACCATCACTTCGGTAAACGATGCTCCTGTAATGACGGGAATTGCCGCCGCTCCATATGAGCTGTTGGATACGGAGACGGAACAGCCCTTTACTGGTGTATCCATAGAGGATGCGGACCCTGGACAGACGCTGACGGTCAGCATTTCACTCGATACTGCGGCAAAAGGCGGATTTACAGCCGTCTCCCTTCAAGCAGCCGGCTTCGGTCTGGTCGGCAGTCAATATAAGGCGAGCGGAACAGCTGATGATTTGACGACAGCCATTCGCCAATTGGTATTTACTCCGGAGGCGAACCGGGTTGCTCCGGGAACGACGGAGACTGTTGTTTTAACGGTGACGGTAGATGATGGGATAGCTGCACCAGTAGTAGACAGTCAGACGTCCCTGATTGTGACATCGGTGAATGACACCCCTACGGTAAGTACGATTTCCAATCAAAGCATAGGTAAAAATACAGCTACGCAGGCTCTAAGCTTTACCATTATTGATCCTGACGCAGAGCCGAGCGATTTTGCAGTAACTGCCGAATCGAGCAATACCGCTCTTGTTCCGCTCAGCGGAATTACACTAGCAGGCAGTGGCAAGCAGCGCACGGTTACAGTGGAGCCGGCTCAAGGAATGCAAGGCTCAGCTGCCATTACAATTCATGTATTGGACAGCAGTCTGGCGGAAGGCACATCCAGCTTTACGGTGACTGTGGGGAACAGCAAGCCCGTTGTAACGGCGATTGCTCCTCAGCAAATGGATGAGGACGATGTATTGAGCCTGACGCTGTCGGGTACGGATGAGGATCTGGATACGCTATCCTTTCTGGTCGATGCTCAGGCGGAGCACGGTCAAGCGGTTATTGCCAATGGCAATCAGCTGACATACACGCCTAATCAGGATTTTAACGGAGACGACAGCTTTGCAATAAAGGCCTTTGACGGGGTAGATGAATCCGATCCGATTACGGTCCAAGTGACGGTCACGCCGGTGAATGACCGGCCGATAGCTGAGAATGCAAGCTACGATGTAGAAAGTCTGACATCTTTGACCCAAAAGCTGCATGCAACTGACGTGGACGGAGATTCATTGACCTTCCGTATACTCACAACCGGTACGAAGTCCTCCAGCGTGACGATTATTAACGGCGATGAGTTTGTTTATGTGCCGAGCCCGGGTCAGCTAGGGACAGACAGCTTCACCTATGCAGCTTCGGATGGACAGGAGGATTCCGATCCAGCCGTTGTTACAGTAAATATTACACCTTATGGAATTAGCGTATTAGGGGCGCTTTCGACCAGCACGGGCAGCCTGTCGCCTGCTTTCAACAAGGAGACGCTGAGCTACGAGCAAAATGTAGCTTACGCAGTTGAAGCAACGACAATTACAGCTGAAGCCTTTGATCCGCTTGCCACGGTGACGATAAACGACCAATCGGCAGACAATCCGGTTACCGTGCAATTAAATGTCGGGCTAAATGAAATTCCGGTCACAGTTGCAGCGGCCGACACCTCCAAGCCGAGTCGTACTTATCTGGTGAAGGTGACCCGCGCCCAGCAAAGCTCAGGTTCAACTCCTTCAACAGGCACTTCCGTTCAAACGGGGACAGTTGCAGCGGGAACCGGAATTTCAGTATATGTAGACGGAGTGAAGCAGGAGCAGACGGCTACGGTGCAGACGTTCACCAGCAATCAGCTGCGTTATGCGACGGTGACGCTTGAGAACAACAAAATCATTAAAAAGCTGGAGTCCGAATCCAATCGCGAAGTCACGATTCCGTATACAGAAGCGGCAGACAGCGTGAACAGCTTGCTAAATGGTCAACTGCTCAAGGTAATGACAGATAAAACGGCGACGCTTGAAATACAAACGGCCTCGGCCTCCTATGCATTCCCGGCATCGCTTATCCCTGTTGATGCGATTGCCAAGGAGCTAGGAGCGCAGAACAGCTTAAAGGATATTATTTTCAGCATCACGATAGCAAAATCGGCAAAAGCGGAATCCGATAAAGTATACGCCGCGGCATCTGGCCAAGACATGGAGATTGCTGCCGCGCCGCTGGAATTCCATATTACAGCTTCGTACGGCGGAAAGAAGACGGATGTTTCCGCCTTTAGCGGCTATGTGCAAATGATGATTCCAATGCCGGAGGGCGCTGATGCGAGTCGTATTACGACAGGAGTCGTGCTGCATTCCGATGGACAGCTCTATCATGTGCCTACCAATATTAAGATGCTGAACGGGAAGTATTATGCAGTAATTAACAGTCTGACGAACAGTACGTATTCGGTCATCTGGCATCCACGGGAGATGCAGGACCTGGCGCAGCATTGGAGCCGCGATGAGGTGAACGACCTGGCTTCCCGTATGGTTGTACAAGGGACAAGCGAGACGGCCTTCTCTCCGGATGCTTCGATTACCCGCGCTGAGTTTGCGGCGATTATCGTACGTGGTTTAGGCTTGCGTCCAGTGACTGGACAAGGCCAAAGCAAGTTTGCAGATGTGCAAGCCGAGAGCTGGTATGCCGGTTATACGGAAACAGCGGCGGCTTATGGCCTTATTACCGGTTATGCTGATGGTACATTTGGCGCCTTGAAGACAATTACCCGCGAGGAAGCAATTGCGATTATCGCAAGAGCTGTAGCTTATACGAAGCTGAGTGCTTCGGGATCTATGGATAAGCTGTCCGCTTTCGCGGACCAGAATGAAATCAGCAGTTGGGCAAAAGACGCTATGGCCGCTGCGGTTGAGCTTCAAATTGTGACGGGTAATTCCGGACAGCTGCATCCGCAGGACAACATTACCCGTGCGGAGGCTGTTGCACTCATTCGCAGACTGCTGCTGCAGGCTGATTTAATCAACGGGTAGTCTGCTAAACAATCAGCATAGAACAAAAGATCCGAGGAGGAGATTAAAATGGCAGATTCATATTTAGGCGAAATCAGGCTGTTTGTCGGCAAGTATGCGCCAGTGGGCTGGGAGATGTGCAATGGGCAAGTGCTGAAGGTTCAGGATCATCAGGCGTTATTCACCCTTATCGGCGCAACCTACGGTGGGGACGGGCAAACAACGTTTGCCCTACCTGATTATCGAGGGCGCGTTCCCATTCATATGGGTACCAACTCAACAGGCAGTACATTTTCCCTAAAAGATAAAGGCGGGATGGAGACGGTCCAGCTGACGCAGGCACAGCTGCCAGCCCATACGCATATAGCGGCAGCCCAGCAGTCTGCGGGCGATGAGGCGTCGCCGATCGGCCATTTTTGGGCTGCGAGCACGGTCAAGCAATATTATGAAGGAACAGCAGCGCCGAACGCTGCAATGGAACAAGCGGCTTTGTCCTCAGAAGGTGGCAATCAGGCACATAACAATATGATGCCTTTCATGGCGCTAACTTATATTATTTGCATACAAGGCACCTACCCTATGATGGATCATTAAGCAATTCTAAGATCATCGATAATTAAGAGGAGGAAGGAATTATATGGAAGAATGGTTTCTTGGCGAAATACGTTTGTTTGCAATCGGCTACGCTCCCGCAGGCTGGGCTCAATGCAATGGACAAATGCTTAATGTGAGTGAGTACCAAGCTTTATTCTCGATTATTGGCAATAAATTCGGTGGGGATGGCAAAACCACTTTCCAACTGCCAAATCTGCAGGGAAGGGCTGCCATCAATCCAACAACAGACGAAGTATTCCCTGTATATTCGACCGGCGGAACAGAAACGCATGCCTTGACGATAAATGAAATTCCCCAACACACGCATTCGCTGTCTGCCAGCTCGGCCACCAGTACAAAAGGAGCGGCTGCCTCCAATGTATGGAGTGAAAGCAGCGCAAAGCCCTACAGCAACACGGCGGACGGTTACATGTCGCCTAAGGCAATCGGGATGACAGGCGCGGCACAGGCCCATTCCAATATGCAGCCCTACGCGGTCGCAAATTTTTGCATTGCAATTTCAGGTACTTATCCGCCGAAAAATTAATTAGAATCAGAAAGCGAGGCTTGACATGGACGCTTTTATTGGAGAAATTCGTTTATTTACAGGAAACTACGCTCCGGAGGGCTGGGCCTTTTGTCATGGACAGCAGGTTTCTCTCCCGCACAATCAAGTATTATACTCGGTATTAGGAGGTGCTTTTGGCACGGACAATAAAACGTATTTTACACTGCCTGATTTGCGGGGCCTCGTACCGATACATCAAGGCAGCGGAGCAGGTCTGACTCCGAGGCAGTGCTATGAAAAGGGCGGCAGCATGACAGAAACGATTACCACCTCTGAAATGCCAAATCATACACATCAGCTGAATGCTCATACAACGGGCAATACGATGGATGCATCCAATAATATATGGGCGACTACACCGCGCGGTACTACAGTTAGTGTGTATAATGAGGAACAACCGGATGCGAGCATGCATCCGAACGCTATAACTGCAAGCGGAGGGTCTCAAGCGCACAATAATATGCAGCCATACTTGGCGATCAATTACATTATCTGTATGACGGATGGCATTTATCCGGTTAAAAACCAGTAGTAGCGGAGAATAGAATGGAAAAAGAAGCGGCCCCACACAAACGCGCTGGCGAATGTGCGGACCGCTTCTTTTCATGATAAATGCCAGAAGGAGTCATGCTGCTTCCCTTAAGCCATTGTCTGCGAAAGCACAATGCCGCCGTAAGCGAAGGCTACGCAGATGACAATCGCTGGATGGATCTTCTTGCGCTCCATCGCCCAGTAGGCGACGGCAGCGATGGCGAGTGTCTGCCAGAGGCCAGCGGATTGCACAGCTGTGCTTGCCATTTGCCATGTGAGCAGCAGCATCATGATGGCGACAACGGGCTGAACGAGCAGCGTCATGCCTTTGACGATGGGAGACTGGCGATGCTTTTGCAGCAGCTTGAGCAGAAAAATCAGCGCCACAGCCGAAGGGATAATCGTTGCTGCAAGCGCGATTGCCATGCCCGGAATGCCGAATACATCGTATCCGACAAATGCGGCAATTTTGGTAGCAATCGGCCCGGGAAGGGCATTGCCAAGCGCAAGTATGTTTGAAAATTCAGCATCGGTTGACCACTGGTAACGATCCACAATCTCATGATACATAAGCGGAATGGAAGCAGGGCCGCCGCCATAGCCTAAAATATTTGCCAGAAAAAAACCAATAATTAAATCCAACCAATCCATAGTGTCTGCTCCTTATGCGCTCGCGCTCGTATTATTGCCTTTATCGCGCCGATTGTTTTTCCACTTCTTCACCCATGAGGCAGCTTTGAAATGCATCGCTCCATAGAGGAGGAAGGCGGCAATAACGACCGCGTCCTGAATATTCACAACCTGCAGGAGAAGAAAAGCGAGCGCACAGCTGATTAGTCCAGCTACCCAGCCCAGTCCCTTTACCGCACGGTTGCCGAACTCATAAGCCATCACGCCAAGCATGACCGCAATAACGGGTATGACCGCAGCGATCATGCCCTGCACAACAGCGGAGCCGCTTAGAATTTGTACAGCGGACAGCAAGGCGATCATCGCGATAGCCGAAGGCAAAATATGAGCAAGTACAGCGGCGAGCGCGCCCAGCCAGCCTTGCAGCCGATAGCCGAGATAAGCAGCCATTTTGGTCGCAATCGGTCCGGGCAAAGCATTGGCCAGCGCCAAAATTTCGCCAAACTCCTCATCGTTAATCCAATCATAGCGAGTCACAGCCTCATGTCGAATTAATGGAATAACGGAAGGGCCGCCGCCAAAGCCGAAAATGCCGGTTTTAAACATCGCCCAGGAAAGCTGTCCATATGCCTTGGTGCTTGTTGTCGTCTCCATTTTTACAGCCTCATTCCCATTCTACTTTTATAGCGATTGATTAAAACCTGGCAATCGACGCTCATGATGCCGGGCAGCGGATACAGTTTTTCCTTCAAAAATAATTCCATTTCCTGATTGCTGGTGAACAGGCCATGCATATGCAGCTTGCTGGGGCCTGTCATGTGATACAGACTGGTGACGACAGGCTCCTCGGATAAGCGATCTGCTACTTCATGCAGAAATTTAGGCTCCACCTCGACATTGAAAAAAGCCGATACCGTCACGCCAATCTTCTCCGGATTAATGACAGCTGTGAAGCGTTCAATGACGCCATGCTCCAGCAGGGTATTGATTCTGGCTTGCACCGCTACGCGTGATAGGCCGATATCCTTGGCTAAATCGGTGTAAGATATTCTCCCGTTAATATGCAGGGCGGCGATAATTTTACGATCAATATCGTCAATGGCGTGCTCCGCTTGGGCGGGCGGCATTTTGGATTGCATGTGAAAAGCTCCTTTTGCTCTATTGAGCTAAAATGTCAAAACGTATGTTATAAGTTTGATTAGATTACGATACGAATAAATATATAACCAAATTCGTTCCTTATCAATATAAATTTTGCTGATATTGGGCAAAAAGAATTTTCTAGTTGCCACTAGCCGAGCCGCCATGTTACTTTAATACTCAATAGAGTATG
Organism: Paenibacillus sp. R-74696; assembly: GCF_055814915.1. Taxonomy (NCBI): domain Bacteria; kingdom Bacillati; phylum Bacillota; class Bacilli; order Caryophanales; family Paenibacillaceae; genus Paenibacillus; species Paenibacillus sp. R-74696. The sequence continues at coordinate 94,816 of NZ_JBPULM010000027.1, read as the reverse complement.
TCAGATAACTTGACTCAAAAGGATGAGATCGCATGAACAAGCCGATAACCGGCACGAAGGCCATGGTTGTAAGCCCGCATCATCTTGCTTCGGCAGCAGGGGCGCGAATACTAGAACAGGGTGGCAATGCCTTTGATGCAGCCGTTGCGGTCAGCGCTTGTCTGGCTGTTGTCTACCCGCATATGACAGGACTGGGCGGCGACTCGTTTTGGCTCACTTACGCACATAAGGAGCAGCAGGTGAGAGCCTATAATGCCAGCGGACGATCAGGCAGCCTCGCGACGCGCGAAGCTTATGCTGGCGAAGCTGCGATTCCGGTACGCGGTCCGCGCAGCGCCATTACGGTTCCGGGTATGGTTGACGGCTGGCATGCCGTGCACAGCCAATATGGGCGTCTGCCTTTTGCGCAGGTGCTCGGCATTGCCATTGGTTATGCAGAGGACGGCTTTCCGATGTCGCCGGACCAATATGAAAATACGGTGCAGCATGCGGAGATGCTGGCACAAGTTCCAGCAACTGCGGCGGTATATTTGCCGCAAGGGCGCGCAGTGCAGGCGGGGGAGCGGTTTGTGCAGCGCGACCTCGCGGCGAGTCTTCGCGCCATTGCGGAGCATGGGCGCGATGCTTTCTATAAAGGCGATATTGCGGAGCGGATCGCGTCTTATTTACAAGGCAGCGGCGGGCTGCTAACCAAGGAGGATTTTGCCGAGCATTCGGGTGAGTGGGTAACACCGCTTATGGGCTCCTATCGGGGACATGAGGTGTATCAGGTGCCGCCAAACTCACAAGGCTTTGTGGCGCTAATGGCGCTGCAAATGTTGGAAAACTATGATCTGAAAAGCTACGGGCATGGCTCATACACGTATTACCACCTCATGATTGAGGCGCTTAAGCTGGGCTTCCGCGACCGCAATTCATATTTGACGGACCCTGCTTTTGCGGAAATTCCGCTTGAGCGCCTGCTGAGCTCTACCTATGCAAAGGAGCTTGCAGCTTCTATTAAGCTGGATGAGGCCTGCTCTATCGATACGAAGCCTGTCGGCAATGATACGGCCTATGCGGCGGTAGTGGACGAAGAGGGCAACACGGTTTCCTTCATTCAGAGCTTGTATTTTGAGTTTGGCTCGGGTGTTGTAGCGGGGGATACGGGCATTTTGCTGCAAAATAGAGGGTCCTTCTTCTCGCTGGAGCCCCAGCACGTGAACCGTTTGGAGCCGCACAAGCGGACTTTCCATACGCTGATGCCGGCTATGGCATGCCTGAACGGCAAGCCAAGCCATCTGTTCGGCACACAGGGTGGCGAAGGTCAGCCCCAGACGCAGGTGGCAATACTTACGCGGATGATTGATTTTGGCATGAATCCGCAGCAGGCGGTGGATGAGCCCCGCTGGGTATGGGGCCGCACATGGGGGGCGCAAACGCAGGAACTGAAAGTAGAAAGTCGCATGGCAGGCGAGGTTATTGCACAGCTTGAGAAAGCTGGACATGATGTTCGCCGCATGAAGGCGTTCGATGGCATTATGGGCCATGCCCATGCCATTACGATTAGTCCGGATGGGGTCATTAACGGCGGAGCCGATCCACGCAGTGATGGCGCGGCTATCGGCTGGTAGGCAGGTAGTTAATGATACAGAATTAATGATACAGAAATGGGCCGTATCGCTAGAACAGCGGCAGAATCGCGGCAGAACAGGAGAGGCAGCAAGCATGCAGCATAAAATAAACGATACGTTTCACGCCTTTATAAAGCCGGAGCTCACGCTTCCAGCAACTCATAAGGGCATTCTAGACGGCCTTCGCTTTGCGGTTAAGGATGTGTTCGCGATAAAAGGGCATGCCAGCAGCGCTGGCAACCCTGACTGGCTGCGCACGCACGAAGCAGCGGATTATACCGCCTCATCGATTGAAAGACTGCTTGCTGCCGGAGCGACACTGACCGGAGCAGCCCATACCGATGAGCTGATGTACAGCATCAATGGGCAGAACGCCCATTACGGCACGCCGATTAATCCAGCTTCGCCAGACCGCATACCAGGCGGCTCGTCCAGTGGTTCCGCCGTGGCCGTAGCAGCGGGGGCGGTGGATTTTGCGCTCGGAACGGATACGGGCGGTTCGGTTCGCGTGCCCTCTGCCTACTGCGGCGTATATGGCTTTAGGCCGACGCATGGCGCAGTTGCGATGGATGGCGTCATTCCCCTGGCTCCGAGCTTTGATACGGTAGGCTGGATGGCGCAAGGCAGTGCGCTGCTGCTGAAGGTTGGCGAGCTGCTGCTCGCTGCGGACACAACGGAAACAATCGATGCAGCGGACGTATTGCCGTTCAGCCGCTTGCTGATCGGAGAAGACGCATGGAGCAAGGCGGAATCTGCCAGTGCAGTTCAGCTGAGACAGCTCGTTGCTGAACTGGAGCCAGCTATGGCAAGTGCCGAGCGGCTGACGCTAGCCCCTGAAGGACTGGAGCAGTGGCTGGAAGTATTCCGCACCATTCAAGGGCTGGAAATTTGGCAGTCGCATGGCGAGTGGATTACGCGCGAGCAGCCTGCTTTTGGCCCGGGTATAGCGCAGCGATTTCGCTGGGCGAGCACCTTGCAGAGCGAAGATAGCGAGGAAAAGGTAGAGGAGCGGAGCAGTATTCGTACCAAGCTGCATGAACTGCTCGGTACGGATAGCCTGCTCTTCATCCCAACCATTCCCGGAACGGCGCCAGACCGCGACATTAGCGGAGATGCGGCAGACAAGCAGCGTGCCTTAACGATGCAGCTTTGCTGTATAGCCGGCTTGTCGGGCTTGCCGCAGGTGACGATTCCGGTTGGCGAGGTGGATGGTGCGCCCATTGGCTTATCCATTATTGCAGGGGCAGGGCAGGATTTGAAGCTGCTCCGATGGATAGACAAGCATGCGAATTTATGGGAACGAAGCTGGAGACCTAGCAGCGGAAATGAAGGGGAGGTAGCAACATAGATGAAGCTGGTAACGATCCATTACGAGGGTATCGAGCAAGCGTGCATCAACCTTGACGATCGCTATGTGCTGCTCCATACGATTAATCAGTTGGAGCAGACAGAATGGGCCATCAATGTGTTTGATTTGCTGAAGGATGGTCAACTGGACGAGTTGACGGCATGGTATAGCGGGGTCGGTCGAGAAAAGCTCGGAGCGATGGAGTCTGTGCCCAAAGAAGCGATAATGCCTGCGCCATTATATCGCCATCCCCGCAAAATTTGGGGTATTGGCATGAATTATGTAAAAGAAACGGTTGAGCGCGAGAAATTATTCGCTGAAGCCGATCCCGTCAGTTTTATGAAGCCGGATACGTCGCTTATCGGTCCGAATATGGCGATCGAGCTGCCTGCCCAGCAGACGGAGCATGTAACGGCGGAGGCTGAGCTGGCGCTCATTATTGGACGTACTTGCAAAAACATAACCGAAGCCGAGGCGCTGGACTTCGTAGCAGGTTTTGCCGTATCCGTCGATGTAACGGCTGCGGATATTCATGCCAAGCATCAGCGTTTTCTGACGCGGGCCAAAAGCTTCGATACCTTTTTTGGCTTAGGCTCGGAGCTGATTACGCGTGATGAATTCGCGGATTTGCCTCAGCTGGCAGTGGAAACCTGGCACAATGGCGAGCTTGCCCATCGCAATGTGCTGGCTAATATGATTTACCAGCCAGCCTACCTCATAGCCTTTCATTCGCAGGTGATGACGCTGCTTCCCGGGGATGTCATTTTGACCGGGACGCCTGGCGCAGTCGTCCTTCGCGATGGCGACGTCATCGAGGCGCGAATTCCCGGCTTTGAGCCCCTGCTGCATCCGGTTAAGGCGGGCGTGCCGTTTTTTCACCCAGCCCAGCCTAGCTCGGTTCGACCCGATCTGGACTGAAGAGGCTGCCTTTTTCGACAACCTCTGAAACTTTCAGCAAACCTTCCATTTCATCTAAGATTTACTTTACCTTCGTAATTTAGCCTTAAGGTGGGAGTGGAAATCCGGTTTGAAGGAGGATGAATTGAAATGGGATGCGGCAACAGCGACGGTCAGGATTAGCAGTAAGGCATAAGTTAAGAAATAAATGAGCACATCATTCAATAGAAAACAAAGAAGCCGATACCTCTTTTTCAAAAAGAGATATCGGTTTCTTTGCTAAGTAGCTATTTTTAAACACATGGTCTGGTGTTGCGTATTAAGGAGAAGTTTATGCCATCTCATCCCGAATCGACTCAATCAAGCCTTTCAGCTTATTCGCCGACTTCTGGAACAGCGCCGTTTCTTCGTCGGACAGCGTTAGCTCCAGAACGTTGCGGATACCGGTGCGGTCAACGACACATGGAACGCCGATGTACACATCGGATACGCCGAGGTAGTTGTCGAGCAGGGTTGATACGTTCAGCACAGCGCCTTCATCCTGCAGAATAGCGGTGCAGATGCGGTCAAGCGCCAAAGCGATGGCGTAATACGTTGCGCCTTTTGCTTCGATAATTTGGTAAGCGGCATCGCGTGTGCCGGTGAAGATCCGGTCCTTCTGCTCGTCGTTCAGTCCAAGCTCCGTACCCGCAACGTTCGACAGGCTCCATACCGGCAGCTCGGAATCGCCATGCTCCCCGATAATCGGCGCGTGGACGCTGCGCGGATCAATGTTCAGCTCTTCGCCAATCAGATAGCGGAAGCGCGCACTGTCGAGCAGGGTACCCGAACCGATGACGCGGTTAACGGGCCAGCGTGATTTTCGCAGGGAGAAGTAGCTCATGACGTCTACAGGGTTCGAAGCAATCAGCAGAATGCCATCGTCATTATATTTCAAGACTTCATCAATAATTTGGTCGAAAATCGCAACATTGCGCTTCAGCAGCTGAATGCGCTCTTCGCCCGGACGCTGCGCTACACCCGCCGTAATAATAATGATGTCCGCGCCTTTGCAGTCCTCGTAAGTGCCCGCCCATACCTTCGTGCCGCCAAGGAACGGCATGCCGTGGTTCATGTCGAGCGCATCGCCGATCGCTTTTTTCTCATTGGCATCAATGAGCACCAGCTCATCCATGCGGTTGCGAAGCAGAAGCGTATAGGCGGTTGTCGAGCCTACAGCCCCAGCGCCAATGACAACAATTCTTGATTTTTTCATATCCGATCTCTCCCCGTCTAATGGTGTACTTACTCTTGCGTGTGATCCTCTTTGTCGAAATAAGGCTTGTTCACGAAATAATACATATATGCCATTAAAACGCCGCCGCCAATCAGATTGCCGAGTGTGACAGGCACAAGATTGTGAATGACGCCGCCGTAAGTAATCGTGTCTGGATGGTCGACGACTAGTGCGATGGCGAAGGTGCACATGTTGGCAATGCTATGCTCGTAGCCCGAAATAAAGAAGCAGAAGACGAACAGCATCATCGAAAACATTTTTGCCCCGTCATGCTTCATGCCCATCGGAATGAAAAAGGCGAGACAGACAAGCCAGTTACATAAAATCGCCCGGAAAAACAGCTCCATTGACGACGTATGCATTTTTGCTTCGACCACGCTGAGCAGGAACGTATTGACCTTCTCGCTGTCGAACAGTCCGGTTGTCATAATGAGCAGCGCGAACACGGCTGCGCCTAGCAGGTTGCCACCGTAGCTTGTCAGCCACATTTTGATAGCGTCGGTCCATTTGAGCTTGCGCCGGAGCGCGGTAAACGAATAATAAAACGTATTGCCGGTAAACAAGTCGCCGCCACCGTATGCGATGAGAATAATAGCAGCTCCGAACGTAAGCGCGGCCATCGGATAAGCGAGTGGAGAATGCTCGGCGTAAAAAAAGTTACCCGTCTTGAAGGCGACGATAACGCCAAAGCCGATGAACATGCTGGCGAGCATGGACCTGGAAATATAGCGAATGCGGCTTTGCTTAAAAATCATATGCTTCTTCTGTGCGAGCTGCTCGACTTTGCGTAGCGCTTCTGTTTCCATGAGCCATCACTCCTCTTGCTGCTTACTGAGGTTAGAATAACACAGAGAGGCGCAATCGATTGTGACATTCATCACAGGTTACTGCGCAAATTGTTACAGAATAAGGGATTTTGGGCCATTTGGACAACTACTGAGCTAATGATTATTCCTGTAATGGCAAAAATTAGGTAGTCTTTTGGTAGATGCAAACGGAGGTGCACATCTATTTGCATAAAAGTAGAGGCATATAAGGATGAGGCTTCACCACAACCAAATTAAATGGAATAAAGGAGAGTTTATTCGATGAAAAAATGGATCGGTGCTCTATTGTCTTTGGCCCTTATTATTGCAATTGCTGGTGTGCAGCCTGCCCCTGTAGCGGCGGCTGAAGTTGTAAACGCTACCATTATTGTACCTAAAAATACAACCTACAATGGTCAAGGCAAAGTTTTTGTAGCGAACCCGAGCACGCTCGGTGATGGCAGCCAAGCGGAAAATCAAAAGCCAGTATTTCGTCTGGAGGCAGGCGCAACGCTGAAAAATGTTATTATCGGCGCCCCAGCTGCAGACGGCGTTCACTGCTATGGCAGCTGTAATATTGAGAATGTGACTTGGCAGGATGTAGGCGAGGACGCTTTGACGCTAAAATCTTCCGGTACGGTTAATATTACAGGCGGCGGCGCATATAAAGCCTATGACAAGGTGTTTCAAATGAATGCATCCGGCACAATTAATATTAAAAATTTCAAGGCCAATGACATCGGCAAGCTCGTTCGTCAAAATGGCGGCACATCCTATGCGGTTTCCATGAATGTTTCAAATAGCGATATTTCCAAGGTAAAGGATTCAATTTTGCGCACCGACAGCAGCTCGACAACGGGCAAAATCACTAACACGCGTTATTCCAACGTACCAACGCTGTTCAAAGGCTTTGCTTCCGGCAAAACCAGCCAATCTGGAAACACGGCTTATTAGGAACTCCTTTCAGCTGGAGCGTTGTGGCAGCCCGCTTAAGGCTGCTGCAACACTCCATCAGCTCGAAAAGATGACCGCCCCCCGTAAGTAAGCCTGTTTATACATCTTTAACAGGGTCTGTGCCGAGATTAGGCGGCATGGGCTCTGTTTCCCATTTTGCAACAATTAACATATCTATATGCCGGGCGGAGCGCAGCATATCATGCACAATCGTTTGGCGGAAGAGCATCTGCCACGGCTTCCTGCGCGACTGCCCAATAATGAGCTGAGTTGCTTGCAGGGCGTTCATTTTTTGCAGCAAAATCCCGCTAATCTCTTGGCGTTTGTTCGCAACACTTACGGCTAGTTGACCTCCAAGCCGCTCGCATAGCTGCCGTAGTGTTTGGAGCCGCTTTTGCTGCGTCTCGGTTTGCTGGATCTTCCTGCTGTGCACATAGTGGACATGCCATTCTGCCTTCAAGCGGTGAGCGATGCGAAAGCCGCGGCGAATAAGCCTTTCCGCCTGATCACCCAAATCGATGCATACAAAAATCACCTCGCGCTTGCGCCAAGGTCCCCGAAGCGAAGGTCCGCGTTTCCATGACTCCAGCCGTTCATCAACATCATCTGCAATTTCGCGCAGTGCCAGCTCCCGCAAGGCAATCAAATTTCCGATTTTGAAAAAAGAGCCCAGCGCCTGCTCAACCTTTTCCAGCTTGTAAATTTTACCTTCACGCATGCGCTGCGCCAGCATTTGGGGCGTAACGTCAATGAGCTCAATTTCAGTAGCCATTTGTAAAATCGCATCCGGCACCGTTTCTCTCACCCGTACACCAGTCAGCTGCTCAACCGCATCATTCAAGCTTTCAACATGCTGCACGTTGACGGTGGAAATAACGGAAATCCCGTTTTCCAGCAGCAGCAAAATATCTTCGTACCTTTTCTTAAGCTTACTCCCCGGCACATTCGTATGGGCAAGCTCATCGACAAGCACAACCTCGGGGCGGCGAGCGATAAGAGCCGCTGTGTCCATTTCCTCAAGCCTGACTGCCCCGTAGGGAATAGCTGCTCGGGGCAAAATCGACAAGCCGCCGACCTGCTCCGCCGTTTCCTTGCGTCCATGCGTTTCCAGCCAGCCGATGACGACATCCACGCCTTTGCGCTTAAGAATGTTGCCTTCCTGGAGCATTTTGTACGTTTTCCCGACGCCGGGAGCGGCACCGATATAAATTTTGAACGTGCCCTGGCGCATGAGCTGCGCTTGTTCCTCTATTTCGCGGGTATTCAGCCGGTGAAAAAGCGCCTCCTGCCCGCCCCAGCGGGTTTTAACGGGCAAAATTCGTTCTCCCTCATGCTCCGCCTGATCCGTCATCACAAACACGTCGATGTTCCGTATTTTTCGGAGCACGCGGTTGACGATGGAGCCTTGCAAACGCTCCTGCCGTGCTTTTTTCTTGGAATGGCCCATCACAATGCGCGTTGCATGCTGCCGCGTTGCATATTCTACAAGTGCGGAGGGTAGCTTGCGCGCATGCGTTAGAGGGAGCTCCTCGAACGTGCCGCCGACTTTCGCCACCAGTTTTTGCATCGAGCGTTTGATCGTTTGCTGCTCCCTCAGCAGGCTGCGGCCCGGCAGCCGAAAGGTGACGACGGCGAGCTCGCCGTGCAGCCGCTTGGCAATTTGCTGGCCTCGGCGCACATATAGGGAGCCATTGAAGTGATATTGCGCCGAAACGACAATCCGCTCGGCAACTCCTGACGGGCCGCTTAAGCCCAGCGCTTCGCGATGTTTTTCCAGCGTTTCGTGAACACCCTCCGCCATGAGGCAGAGCGCGACTTCGCGCAGGACAGCCAGATTGCCGCGCAGCCGCATAGCCGGATGGAGAGGGCTGCCGAGCAGCCCCTCTTCCATCCGGCTCAGCATCGTCTCAGGAGATACATCAATGAGGCGAACCTCATCGGCCCATTCCAGCGTATCCGCCGGGACCGTCTCCTCCGCGCGAATGCCCGTCATTTTGAAAATAACCCCGTCCTCGCCCTCAAGCTCGTACACGTTAATCGTCGTAATGATGCTGATGCCATGCTCCAGCAAATATTGAATGTCCTCCAGTCGCGTCTGGAAGCGGGCGCACATACGGTTGCGATGGGCGAGGCCATCGACGAGCACGACCTCCGGGTTGCGGGCAAGCAGCGCCTCCAGCGGCAAATCCTGCTGCTCCTTGCCATCGCGCTGCCACTTAATGCTGGGGACCTGCTCCAGCTCGGACTCAAGCAACGTTTGATTCCTATCCGTAGGCGGATTCGGCGTTAATACGCAAAGGACGACATCAATGCCCTGCTGCTTCAGAAGCCTGCTTTCCTGCAGCAGATGATACGTTTTTCCGGAGCCCGCGACCGAGCCGATGATGATTTTCAGGCGTCCTTTATGCAGCCGGGAGATAGAAGCCAATATCTCCTCCGGCGTCTTGCGTTGATACGGTGGCATCCTGCTCCCGCCTTCTCTTTTATTTGCCGATTCGTGTGGATAAAGCCAGATTCAACTCCAACACATTGATGCGTTGGTCACCGAAGAGGCCGAGCGCGCGGCCTTTCGTATGCTTTTTAACAAGTGCTTCCAGCTTGGAAGTGGGCAGGCCTGTCAGCCTGCTGATCCTTGGCACCTGCACGAGCGCCGACTGCGGGGTAATATCCGGGTCAAGCCCAGAGCCGGAGTTGCTGATTAACGCTACGGGCAGCTGCTCCAGCGGAACGCCCGGATTATCCTGCTGCCACTGGGCGATAGATGCTTTCATGCGCTCTAGCAGCTCCGGATTGGAGGGGGCATAGTTATTAGAGCCGGAGGCCTCCGCCTTATAATCTATGCTCGATACCCGCCCCTGAAAATAGCGCTGATCGCTGAAAGGCTGACCGATCAGCGACGAACCAACGACGCTGCCTGTGCTATCCTTGAGCAGGCTGCCATTTGCCTGAGCTGGGAACAGCAGCTGCGCGGCTCCCGTGCTCACAAGCGGATACACGACACCGCAAAGAAGCAGGAACAGCAGGCTGGCGCGCAGCGATACCCCGATTACGGAGAAGGAAGAGGGCCCCGCTGATAAAGAAGAAGCAGATGACATAGATGGCAATGGACGTTTTCTTTTTAAAATAGCATGCATAGCACAATTCCCTTCTTTCTAATTAGCAGTTCGTTTCATTAAAATGCCGCAGCCCATTTGGGCACCATTAAATCCAAATATGAACCATCATGTCGATGAGCTTGATGCCGATGAACGGCGCGATCATGCCGCCGAGTCCGTAAATGAGCAGATTGCGGCTGAGTAGGCGGGCGGCGCTGAGCGGACGGTAGGTGACGCCCTTCAACGCTAGCGGAATGAGCAGCGGAATAATGATCGCATTAAAGATGAGCGCGGACAAAATCGCCGACAGCGGCGAGCCGAGCTGCATCACATTCAGCGCCTGCATTTGCGGAATCGCCAGCATAAACATCGCTGGAATGATGGCGAAATATTTGGCAACGTCATTGGCAATGCTGAAGGTCGTGAGCGCGCCGCGCGTCATAAGCAGCTGCTTGCCGATCGATACGACCTCAATAATTTTAGATGGATCGGAATCCAAATCAACCATATTGGCAGCTTCCTTGGCGGCCGTCGTGCCGCTGTTCATCGCCAGGCCGACATCGGCCTGCGCGAGTGCGGGCGCATCATTCGTTCCGTCTCCCGTCATGGCGACCAGCTTGCCTTCCGCCTGCTCGCGGCGGATGACAGCGATTTTATCCTCCGGCTTGCTTTCGGCAATAAAATCGTCAACGCCTGCTTCTCTAGCGATAGTTGCCGCTGTAAACGGATTGTCGCCCGTACACATAATGGTTTTGATGCCCATCGCTCGCAGTTGGTCGAACCGTTCCTTCATGCCCGGCTTGACCGTATCCTTCAAATAAATCAAGCCGAATATGTGCTGATCGACGGCGATGGCAAGTGGAGTGCCGCCTTCCTTGGCAATCCGTTCGGTCTCCTGAGCCAGATCAGCGGGTATTTCTCCTCCTTGGGCAAGCACCCACCCGCGAATCGCTTCAACGGCTCCTTTGCGCACGAGCCGTCCATCGGCCAAATCGATGCCGCTCATGCGCGTCTCGGCCTGAAAAGGAACGAATTGTCCGTTTTCGCCAAGCGCGGCATCATAGGTTTTGTTGTGCTTTTTCATCCATTCCAGCACCGAGCGTCCTTCTGGCGTTTCATCTTGCAGGGAAGAAATAGCGGCCCATGCCGCTGTTTCATCTGCTCCAGCGGCGCCCACCGGATTAATTTCGCTAGCCATCCGATTGCCGAAGGTGATCGTCCCGGTTTTATCCAAAATCATCGTATTGATGTCGCCAGCTGCTTCGACCGCCTTTCCGGACATCGCCAGCACATTGAACTGGGTGACGCGGTCCATGCCCGCAATGCCGATGGCGGACAGCAGGCCGCCAATCGTCGTCGGAATGAGGCAGACGAGCAGGGCGATAAGAACGGGAATTTCTAGATTGATTCCCACATAAGCGACAATTGGGCCAAGCGTGACGACGACGATGAGGAAAATAATTGTCAGGCTGATGAGCAGCGTGTTCAGGGCGATTTCATTCGGCGTTTTTTGCCGCTTTGCCCCTTCGACGAGAGCGATCATCCGATCGATAAACGTTTCGCCAGGCTCACTCGTGATTCGCATTTTGATGCGATCGCTGATCACCCGCGTCCCGCCCGTCACGGAGTCGAAATCGCCGCCGGCCTCCTTGATGACGGGTGCTGATTCGCCGGTAATAGCCGATTCATCGACGGAAGCGAGGCCTTCAATGACCTCGCCGTCTCCGGGAATCATTTCTCCTTGCGAGACGATGACGATATCCCCTTTGCGCAGCTCCGTGGAAGGGACAATTTGAATGCTGTCGCCTAGCAGCTTATTCGCCATCATTTCCTGCTTTGATTTTTTCAACGAGCCGGCCTGCGCTTTGCCGCGGCCTTCTGCTAACGCCTCGGCAAAATTGGCGAACAGCACCGTAAACAGCAAAATAATGAAGACAGTCAAATTGAAGCCGATGCGTTCCTGCGAGTCGAAGTAGCCTGGAAATACGGTCATGAGCAGAACGATCAGCGTTCCAATCTCCACAACGAACATGACCGGATTTTTTATCATATGAACCGGATTCAGCTTGAGGAGGCTCATCTTCAGCGCCTCGGTCAGAAGCGACCTTGGGAATCGTTTTTTAGCACGGTGGTCATTCATAACGCTTACCCCTCATTTCCCTTTAACGGATCGTTAAAAACTCGGCAATTGGCCCTGTGACAATAACGGGCAGAAACGTGAGCGCACCGATCAAAATAACGACGCCCATTAGCATAACCGCAAATAGCGAATTGTCCGTGCGGAACGTGCCAATCGTTTCTGGTACCCACTGCTTGCGGCTAAGTGAGCCGGCTACAGCCAGCAGCGCAATCATCGACATATATCTGCCGAAAAACATCACGAGTCCGGTCGTTATATTCCAGAAAGGCGTATTGTCGGCAAGCCCCTCAAACCCGGAGCCATTGTTGGCGGCCGAGGACGTAAATTCATACAGCACCTGCGTAATGCCATGAAATCCCGAATTGGATATAGCGCCTTGCCCCAGATCGGTTAGAAAAGCTGCCGCCGTTGGCGCGAGTATAATAAACGGATGCACGAGAATGGCGATGGCAATGAGCTTCATTTCGCGCGGCTCTATTTTTCGCCCCAGAAACTCTGGTGTCCGTCCGACCATGAGCCCGCAAATGAACACCGTCAGCATCGCATACATCAGCATATTGACGAGCCCGACACCTTTGCCGCCGAAGACGACGTTCAGCATCATTTGAGCAAGGGGAACGAGTCCGCCAAGCGGAGTGAGCGTATCGTGCATTGAATTGACCGAGCCGGTCGTGGCTGCCGTCGTCACCGTCGTGAACAGCGCGGACTGGGCAATGCCGAAGCGAACCTCCTTGCCCTCCATGCTGCCTTGCGAAGCGTCGATGCCGAGTGTGGCGATCAGCGGGTTGCCGCTTTTTTCAGCCGTATAGGAAATCGTAAGAAAGATCAGAAACAGCGCCATCATCGCCGAAAAAATAACCCAGCCCTGCTTGCTGCTTTTCGCAAACCGGCCGTACATGAAGGGCAGTGCGGCAGGCAGCGCCCACATGGACAAAATCTCAATGACATTCGTCAGTGGACTAGGATTTTCGAACGGATGGGCGGAGTTGGCTCCGAAAAAACCGCCGCCATTCGTGCCAAGATGCTTAATCGACTCCAGCGACGCAACTGGCCCGATGGCGATATGCTGAACCGCGCCCGTTAGCGTCGTAACGGTCAAGGTGGGGCTAAGCGTTTGAGGCACTTGCAGCGCCACAAGCAGCAGCGTAATGACAATTGCCAGCGGGAAGAAAATCCGCGTATGCGCTTTGACGAAATCCTCGAAAAAGTTGCCGAGCGTTCCGCCCTTGCTCGTAATGCCGCGCACGAAAGCGACGGCAACGGAAAAGCCGGTGGCGGCTGATGTAAACATCATCATCGTAATGACCGCCGTTTGCGCAAAATACGTCAGCCCTGATTCGCCGCTGTAATGCTGGAGATTCGTATTGGTCATAAAGCTGATGACCGTATTTAGGACGAGCGTAGGCTCCATGCTGCTGATCCCGTTCGGATTAAGCGGCAGGCCGCTTTGCAGTCGCAGCAGCACGTAGCTAATAGCAACGAGTATGAAATTGAGTGTAATAAAGCTGAGTGCATATTTTTTCCAGGTCATGCCTTGGCGATTTTCGAGTCCGATCACGGAATAAATGACCGCTTCGACTCGTCCAAACAGCTTGTCGGTACGGTTCGGAGCGTTTGAAAACACGGAATATAAATAATGCCCAAGCGGCTTTGCGATCAGCATGATCATACCGATGACTACCGCCATTTGCAGGACGTCCACAGCTGTTCCTCCCTTGCTATCAATGAATGATGAAACGTTATTTGCTAAAATTTCTCCGGATGAAGCAAGGCGTAGACAAGATACACCAGCAAAGCTCCTGTAACGAGCAATATGACAATCATCCCCGTTCCTCCGTTTCGCTAATGGACCGATCGCACCAGCGTATAAATCCGGCAATCAGCCCGAAAGCTGCGATTAAGGTCAAAGCCATTCCGATATCCAGCATAGCTGCAGCGCTCCTTATTTCGTTTTGTTCCTAGTTATTTTGGGAAAAAAGGCAACAAAAAAGAAGCCTTGGGCAAAGAGGACTCTTCACCCGCAGCTTCCTTCATCCGGGCATCATACGCCCCTGATTCGCCTGCGATTAGTGTAAGTGTGGCCTCTCCCGTTGACGCTTGCGAGGTTAGCTGTCGGATTCGGGCGCGAGAGACGCCCTACGCTTGGCACTTATCGTGCCCTTGCGATTCACCCCGTGACGCTTCCTGCCATCGTCCATTGGACAACGACAGAGAGCCGTCGATGGTTCCCCCGTTTCTGCGGCAGTGCAGAACTCAGCGATTGAAACAAAATATCTGCCGATGTTGCGAGTGCTATTTTCATAAAAAGACAACAAAAAACCACAGAGGCGTATGACGCTCTGTGGCCTAATTTATAAGGTCACAATCGTTCACCATTCCTCTCTACACCTGCGCTTACGAGGTTAGCTGTCGGATTCGGGCGGTGAGAGTCGCCCTACATTTGCCTGGAGTTTCATGATACTCCTGCAAACGATTCACCCCTGCGCTACCGGCCTCCGACTCTCACATCGGACACTTGCAGTGCGTTTGGTTCCCCCGCTCTTCGCCTAATGCGCGAAGACTCAGCGATCAAGCAAAAACGACTTCGTCGTCCTTCTGGGACGAGCGAAGAGCTTTGCCCTTAGAAATATAAGCCTATTTATAAGTGCAAAACTTATAAATTCTTATATTTCAAAAAAGGTTCAATCATGTTATGAATCATACTCCCCCGCCGCGAGTGCTGTAAAGGAAGCTTACGCCGCAAAAGAGAGCGAATGCAGCGGATTAGACTGATTTTAAACGCTTACAGTGAGAGTTATCTTTAGCAGGGTCGGTTTATCTCGTGATTTCTTTTAAAATATAGGAAAGCATATGATTTTTCCATCCTTTCTCTATATTTCAACGCGAAACGGTAGCTTTGCCGCCAGGAGGACGGCTTAAGCCGTTTACGCTTGTTTACTCAAAGCACCCCCTCTTTCCAGAAAACACGGAAACGAATATGATAAATAGCATGCTGACAGAATCAGGTCTTTGCGGCTGCTCGGCCGCGTATTTAAATAGCGGGGGGATAAACGATGTATAAAGTGCTGCTGGTGGATGATGAAGAAGAGACGCGCAGCGGACTGCTGCAGGAAATTACATGGGAGCGCCATGGCTTTGAAATCGTAGATACGGCGGCGAACGGCCGGGAAGCGATGGAGCTGATCGAGCGTTTGGAGCCGGATATCGTCGTTACGGATATTAGCATGCCGTATATGAATGGCTTGGAGCTGGCGGAATGGACGAGGAAGACGTATCCGCTGACGCGCATCGTTATTTTTTCCGGCTATGATGAATTTGAATATGCCAAGCAGGCGATCGGCTTGCAGGTGGATGAGTATATTTTAAAGCCTTTTTCCGCGCAGCAGCTTCTTGAGGTGATGGACAAGGTGAAGGAGCGGCTCAATGATGAGCGCGAGAAACGGGAAAATATGCAGCTGCTGCAGGAGCATTACCGTACAAGCCTGCCGGTCGTAAAAGAGCTGTTCCTGTCGTCACTGCTCTCCCGCAAGCTTCCGCTGCGGCAGATAGAGGAGAAGGCAGCGAAATATGAGCTCGATTTGGCGGGGGAGGCGTACATTGTGTCCGTGCTGCACACGCATGTATTGGAAGCGCTTCCCGGCGTTCCGCTGCGGACGGCTGAAAGCTCACTTGCGGCCTCCAGCGATCTCGACCTCAAGCTGTTTGCCCTTCGCAATGTGGCGGAAGAGGTATGGGGCAGGCTCGGGCTGGGCAAGGTTTTTCTGCATCAGGATCAGGTGGCGCTGCTTGCAGTTGGACAGGGAGGAGGCGCCCCGGAGCTAATGGAGCGGACGCTGGGCGGCCTCGCTGAAATGCTGCAAAATATCCGGAAATACTTGCGTTTTCCAGTAACGATTGGCGTCAGTTCGACGCTTCCTGATGTCGCACAGCTGAAGCAGGGCTACGGGGAGGCGCAGCAGGCGCTGGATTATCATAATTTGGTGGGCAGCAACCGGATCATTTGCATTGACGATGTGGAGACGCGCTACGTTGAAGAGCTGCAATTCGACGAGCTCAAGGAGCAGGCGCTCGTCCGGTGCCTGCGCGTAGGTACGCATGAGGAGCTGGAGCAGCTGGTGGCCGCGCTTTTTGATGAGATTGAAGGTGTTAATGCCGCTTACCGGGAGTACCAGCTGTACATGCTGGAGATGATGACGGCGATTATGAAGCTGGTGAAGGAAGCGGGGCTGAGCCTGTACGAAATAGCGGGCTACGAGCTGCAAATTTATGCGGAGCTGCAGCAGCTTAGCGGGCTTGAGGAGACGAGAAGCTGGTATATGTCGCTCTGCGAGAAAATTCGCCATCATATCGCCAGCCGCAGGCAAAGCTCCTACAAGCAGCTGGTTGAGGAAGCGGTGCATTATACAAAGGCAAACTTCCATGACAGCGAGCTGTCGATTGCCCGGCTGTGCAGTCATCTGCATATTAGCGCAGGCTACTTCAGCAGCCTGTTCAAGAAGGAAGTGAAGCTGACCTTCGGCGGTTATTTGCTTCAGCTGCGGATGGAGGCGGCGAAGGAGCTGCTGCGGGCAACAGAGCTGAAGACGTTTGAAATTGCCGAGAAGGTCGGCTTCTCGGACCCGAATTATTTTTCCCTATGCTTTAAGAAAAATGTCGGCGTCTCCGCCAAGGATTACCGCAATCAGGCGATGAATGCGGAAGCGCCATGAGAAAGCGCAGCATCCAGTTTCTCATTTCAGTGGCGCTGTCGGTTTTTTCGGCGGCAGCGATTATGATGGTCAGCGTGCTGCTGTACAACAAGTTCTCACAGACCGCGGAGACTAATGCGCTGCGCAATACCCAGCAGGTCGTCGATCAGGTCAGCTACAACTTGGAGGATTATATCCAGGGCATGTCGGAAATTTACGGCGTTATCCACGATACGATCAGCCGCAGCGGCGATGTGAACGAAGAGGAGCTGCGCAGCCAGCTGAATACGATCATCGGCATTCGGGGAGAAATTGTATCGCTGGCGGTCATTGGGCATGACGGCGAGGTCATGATGAGCATTCCGGGCGTTGCGCTCAAGGAAAATCTGAGCTTATACAATCAGCGCTGGTTCCAAAGCGCGCTGCAAACGCCGAATCATCTCAGCTACTCGCTGCCTCATGTGCAGAATATGTACAAAATGCAGTACAAATGGGTCGTCTCGCTTAGCAAGGGCATTACCGTAGCGCGGAGCGGGAAAACGGAGCATGGCGTGCTGCTGCTGGACGTCAATTTTAACAAAATCAATCAGCTGTCCTCGCGGGTCGTGCTGGGGAAGAAGGGCTACGTCTACATTGTGGATGAGAGCGCGGGCAATATGGTGTATCATCCGCAGCAGCAGCTCATCTATGCCGGTCTGAAAAGCGAAAATGTCGAGCAGGCGCTGAAATATACGTTTGGCAGCTTTCATGACGAATCTGGAGACGAGGATAAAATGATTACGGTGCAGACGATCGGCAACATCGGCTGGAAGGTGGTCGGGGTGTCCTTCACCGACGAAATTATTACGACAAAGCGCGAGCTGAACGACTATTTGCTGAATCTGCTGCTGCTTTTGCTCGTATTTGTCATTGCGATGTCGTGGCTCATTTCGCGCATTATTGCCCGTCCGATCCGGCAGCTGGAGAAGTCGATGAAAAATGTCGAGCGCGGCGACTTCCATACGATGACCGCCATTCGCGGTCCGCTGGAGGTGGAGCAGCTATCCACACGCTTTAATCTGATGGTAGCGCGAATTCGCGAGCTGATGCAGCAAATTGTCGTGGAGCAGGAGGCGAAGCGCAAATATGAGTTTGAGGCGCTGCAATCGCAAATAAATCCGCATTTTCTATACAATACGCTCAATACGGTCGTACGCATGGTCGGCATGAACCGCAATGAGGAGGTGGTGACGACGATTACATCCTTGTCCAAGCTGTTCCGCATCAGCCTTAGCAAAGGCAAGCCAATGATTCCGCTGGCGAGCGAGCTGGAGCATGCGAGGAACTACCTCATCATTCAGAATATCCGGTTCAAAAATAAATTCGATTATTTGTTTGACGTCGAAGAGGCTGCGCTGCCTAGCTTGTCGCTCAAGCTGATTTTGCAGCCGCTGCTGGAAAATGCCATTATGCACGGCATTGAGCCATCCGTCGATAAAGGGTTGATTACGGTGCGGGCATGGATCGAAGCCGGGCAAGTTTGCCTGCAGGTAAGCGACAATGGGCTCGGGATGAGTGGCGAGCAGCTGGCTGCGCTGCTCACGGGAGAGGCTGGCGGGACAACCAAGCCGAGTCCTGCATCCAGCGTGGCATCCGGCGCGGGCTCCGGCGTTGGTGTGCGCAACGTGCATGAGCGGATTCGGTTATTTTACGGCGAGCCGTATGGCCTGCAGTTTGAGAGCGAGCTGGAGGAGGGAACGACGGTGACGATCCGGTTTCCATTCAAGCCGGCGGACGTTGAGGCTGAAGGAAGGGGGGAGGAAGGATGAGTGTAAACCGCAGGTTGGGAAGGCTCTCAATGCTGTGCATTGCGGCTATAGCTGCTGCGCTGCTGCTGGGCTCTTGCACCATGCATCGGGCAGAGGACAGCGCCATTCAGCGTGAAAATATCGACATCAGCCTGCTGCTCAAGCGGCTGGACGGCGACTACTGGAACTCCGTCGTCATGGGCGCCGAAGCCGCATCGAAGGAGTTCAATGTGACGCTGCATATTTCCGCACCGGAGAAGCTGGGCAGCCCGGAGCAGCAGCTTGAGACGGCGAAGCTGGCGATGGTACATCATCCCGACGCAGTCGTGTTCGCCGCAGGCAATGATGAGGTCATTGCGGGCATTGTGCAGGCGGGGGGAGCGGCGAGACTGCCTCTGGTCGCCATTGATACGGAGACGGATACCGGCGGTATTAGCTCCATCATTACGATTGACCATCATCAGGCTGGACGCGCTGCCGCGCTCAAAATGGTTGAACTGCTTGCCGGCAAGGGCAGCGTAGCTCTGTTGACGGATGGCTCGGATGATAACAATCAGAAGAGCCGCGAGGCGGGCATTCGGGAGGCGCTGGCTGAGGAGAGCGGGATGACGGTAATCGGCAGTGAGCCATGCGTGGAGCGGAATAAAAACTGCCGGAGCGTTGTCAGCAGTTTGCTGAACAAGCAGCAGGTGGATGGTTTTTTGGCGCTTAATGTGCAGGCGGCTGTTGCTGCCGCGCTGGAAATCAAGCAGCAGGGACTTGGCGGCGGTAAAGTGAAAATTATCGCCTTCGACAGCTCGATGGAGCTGCTTGAACTGCTGCAGGAGGATCAGTTGCAGGTGGTTCTAGTGCAAAATCCATTCAGCATCGGTTATCTCGGCATCAAAAATGCCGTGTTGGCGCTCAGAGGCGAGGAAGTGCCGTCCCACGTTGCAATGGAGACCAAGCTGATCAATGGCGCCAATTTATTTTGGCCTGAAAATCAGCGGGTGCTGTTTCCCTTTATCCAGAAGTAAGGAGGATTTTAATAAAAATGATGAGGATTTTACATTCGTTTCCGGCCCCGTTTCAGCCATAATGAGGACACGAAAGAGAAACAGAGCTGCACACGCTCATCAGCATGGACCAAAAAAAATCGGGGAGGTCATGATGAAATGAAAAAGGTAACAGCTGCGCTGCTGATCGGCGCATTGACGGTAGCGGCAGGCTGCTCGGCATCAAACGGCAACGCAGGGGGAAGTGACGGCGACCAGCCGAAGGTTGGGGTGGCGATTTACAAGTTCGACGATACGTTCATGACGGGTGTCCGCAACGCGATTACGGAAGCAGCGGCAGGCAAAGTACAGGTGGATATCGTAGACAGCCAAAACTCGCAGCCGACGCAAAATGACAAGGTTGATCTATTCATAACCAAGAAGGTCAAATCGATGATCATTAACCCGGTAGACCGCACAGCAGCGGGCGTCATTATTGATAAAGGAAAAGCCGCGGACATTCCGGTCGTGTTCGTTAACCGCGAGCCGCTGGCGGATGATATGGCGAAATGGGATAAGGTGTATTTTGTTGGAGCGAAGGCAGAGGAATCGGGCACGATGTCCGGGGATCTCATCGTTGATTACTGGAAAGCGCATCCGGAAGCGGATAAGAACGGCGACGGCGTGCTGCAATACGTCATGCTCAAAGGCGAGCCGGGCCATCAGGATGCCGAGCTGCGGACGAAGTTTTCCGTGCAGGCGATTGAGGATGCAGGCATTAAGGTCGAGAAGCTGGCGGAGGATACAGCGATGTGGGACCGCGTAAAAGGCCAGGAAAAAATGGCCGCGTTCATTGCTTCCCATGGCGATAAAATCGAAGCCGTCCTGGCCAACAACGATGATATGGCGCTCGGTGCAATTGAAGCGCTGAAGGCAGCGGGCTATTTTACAGGCGATAAATATATTCCGGTTGTTGGCGTAGATGCTACCGCTCCTGCCATTCAGGCGTTGGATGAAGGTACGCTGCTCGGCACAGTGCTCAACGATGCGGTTAACCAAGGCAAGGCGACGGTGGAGCTGTCAAGCGTACTGGCTGCTGGCGAGACGCCAAGCAAGGATAACACAGGCTTCGAAATTACCGACGGGAAATACGTGTGGATTCCGTACCAGAAGGTAACGAGCGCGAACAAGGATGAAGTGCTGAAATAATCGCTAAGCCGGCTGCCTGCGGGGGTGGCGGTGGTTAGCGGATAAGGAGAGCAAGGGAAGCATTTAGGCTGGCGCTGCCCTTGCTCTTTTTCTGACTAATAACTTGATAATTTTAACTTAATTGTATGTAAAGGGGTGTTACATAAATGCCAGAGCATCCGGCTTATGTGCTAGAGATGAATAACATCTCCAAATCTTTTCCCGGCGTGAAGGCGCTCGACGATGTGACGCTGAAGCTGCGCCCCGGTACGGTACATGCCTTAATGGGTGAAAATGGTGCAGGGAAATCGACGCTGATGAAATGTCTGTTTGGCATCTACAAGCCCGATGGCGGCGAGATTATGCTCGGTGGGCAGCTCGTGCAAATCAACAGCTCGAAGGACGCATTGGCCCTCGGGGTGTCGATGATCCATCAGGAGCTGAACCCGGTGCCGCAGCGCGATGTCATGGAAAATATCTGGCTCGGGCGATTCCCGACCAGAGGTCTGGGGCCCTTGCAATTCATCGACCACCGCAAAATGCAGGAGGATACGGTGAAGCTGCTCAAAGATCTGGAGATGGATATTCATCCGAAACAAAAGGTAGGCGACCTGTCCGTATCGAAAATTCAATCGCTGGAAATCGCCAAAGCGGTATCGTTTCACTCGAAGGTCATCGTCATGGACGAACCGACCTCCTCGCTCACGGGAAATGAAGTGGAGCAGCTGTTCCGCATTATTAATGAGCTGCGGCGGCGCGGCGTATCGATCATTTATATATCCCACAAAATGGAAGAGATACTGCGTATTTCAGATGATGTAACGATTATGCGCGATGGCAAGCATGTCGGCACTTGGGAAGCGAAGGAGCTGACGATCGATAAAATCATTACCCGCATGGTGGGCAGGGATTTATCCAATCGTTATCCGGAGCGGACGAACATGCCAGGCGAGGTGCTGCTGCGGGCAGAGGGCCTAACTTCGGTGCATCCGCATTCGTTTAAGGATGTTTCGTTTGAGCTGCGCAAGGGCGAGATTTTGGGACTTGGCGGGCTTGTCGGGGCGCAGCGCACCGAGGTCATTGAGGCGCTGTTTGGCATGCGGGCGCTTAAGCAGGGCAGCATCCATCTGCATGGCAAAAAAATTAAACTGAAGGCGCCGTCTGACGCCATTCGCCAAGGCATAGCTCTGCTCACTGAGGAGCGGCGGGTTACCGGGATTTTTCCCGTGCTGACGATTGCGGAAAATACGGTCATTGCCAATTTAAGCAGGTTCAAGACGCCCTATGGGTTAATTAGCAATGGTCGGATTGGCGAAGTGTCGCAGCAAAGCGTGGAGAAGTTTCGGGTCAAAACGCCATCGACCAAGCAACTGATTCGCAACTTGTCCGGCGGCAACCAGCAGAAGGTGCTGCTCGCCAGATGGCTGCTGACCGATCCGGAGGTGCTGCTGCTGGACGAACCGACGCGCGGCATTGATATTGGAGCGAAATACGAAATTTATTCGTTCATGATCGAGCTTGCAAGGCAGGGCAAAAGCATTATTATGATATCCTCCGAAATGCCGGAGCTGATCGGCATGTCCGACCGCATCATCGTCATGCGGGAGGGACGCATATCTGGCATCGTGGACGGCAAAGCGGCGACGGAAGAAGAAATTATGCGGCTTGCCGCACAATAATGGCGGGCAGGACAACTTGGAGGAGTGAATACGATGAATGCACTGGAGGCAAAGGGAGTTAAGCATTTTTTCTCCCAAAATGCGATCTATATTATATTGGTTCTGCTTATCGTCGGCATAGCTGTAGCCGACCCTAATTTTATTGCCATTACGACGCTGCGGGATATTTTACTGCAATCGTCAACGCGGGTCATTATCGCTTTAGGCGTAGCATTCGTGCTCATTACGGGAGGAACGGATTTATCCGCTGGGCGGATTGTTGGCTTGAGCGCCGTCGTCTCTGCGTCGATGCTGCAAATGTCGGATTATCCGCGCAAGTTTTTCCCTAATCTGCCGGAGCTGCCGATTATCGTGCCGATTATACTGGCGATTGTCGTCGGTTTGATTTTTGGCTTGATTAACGGCATTATTGTTGCAAAATTTCATGTTCCGCCGTTCATTGCAACGCTCGGCTCAATGGTTATCGTATACGGCGTAAACTCATTTTACTTCGATATGAAGCCGAATCAGTCGCAGCCAATTGGAGGCTTAAGCAAGGAATTCAGCAAGCTGGGGACCGGGTATATCGGGCCGAACGGCACCTATTCGATCCCGTATATCGTCATTATAGCGATTGTCGTCTCGTTTATCGTCTGGGTTATTTTCAACAACACACGTCTGGGCAAAAATATGTATGCCATCGGCGGCAATATCCAAGCCGCTAATGTATCGGGTATTAATGTATCGCGGAATTTGATTTATATTTATGCGATTGCGGGCGCGCTTTATGGACTGGCAGGCGTGCTGGAGGCTGCCCGCACTGGGGGAGCTACGAACAACTACGGAAATATGTACGAGCTGGATGCGATTGCGGCCTGCGTCGTCGGTGGCGTATCGACGGCGGGTGGTGTCGGGCGCGTGCGAGGTATTCTCGCTGGAGTGCTCATTTTCAGCGTCATCAACTACGGTCTGACCTTTGTCGGCGTAAGCCCGTACTGGCAGCTCATTATTAAAGGGATGATTATTGTCGCTGCGGTTGCTTTCGATATTCGCAAGTATGTGGCGAAGAAATAGCGGCGCTTAGGATTAACGAGGTAGTGGCAGGGAAAGGATTTCGCTTTCTGGTAATTAGCTAAGCTGAATAGAGGCAGGTGAAGAATGTGTTCCTAGGGCCGCATTCTTTTCTGTTATATACAGGTGTAGTAGGCATCGTAGAGTAGGGCTTCTTTTAGCATTTCTTCAGATTCGTTTAACACTGCCTTCATCTTGCCTCCCTATACTTAGCTAAACTACAACGAGTAGGGTAGGTGGAGCAGGATGAGTGGAAATTCGAAATGGTTAAAATGGCAGCTTGGAGCCGCAGGCGCGGTAGGCATTTTTATATTATTCAGTACGGTGCAAAATACAGCGGCTTTTCAGGCAGCGCGGCCTCTGGAACGGAGCAGCAGGGCGATCAGCAGGATACGGTGGACCAGTGGTTGTCCACGGGGCCCGGCGAGAGCGGCAGCTCGGATTGGAATGATGGAAGCAGCGGCAGCAGCTGGTCAGACAGCTCCAGCGAAAGTGGAGCGGATAGTTCCCGCTCAGAAAGCCGCGGCAGCGTAGACAGCCGG
The DNA here is from genome assembly GCF_055814915.1 of Paenibacillus sp. R-74696. Classification (NCBI taxonomy): domain Bacteria; kingdom Bacillati; phylum Bacillota; class Bacilli; order Caryophanales; family Paenibacillaceae; genus Paenibacillus; species Paenibacillus sp. R-74696. The sequence goes on along the minus strand of NZ_JBPULM010000027.1, from coordinate 70,779 downwards.
AGCAGCAGTGGAAGCGGCAGCTCCAGCAGCTCGGGCAGCATGCGCTCGCAGTCAGGCAGGTCCTAATCATGAGCGGGCGGGGGACGATACGGTTTCGGGCGATGAACACGAATGTCGAAATTTTGCTGGATTATGCGGCAGAAGAGCGCCGTACGTCGGCATTTTATGCCGACCGCGCTCGCGACTGGTTTGAGGCGGTAGAGCAGCGGTTTAGCCGCTTCCGCCCGGATAGCGAATGGCGCAGGCTTGGCCGCTCGGCTGGCAGCTGGGTCGTTGTGTCGGACTGGCTGTTTGAGGTTATTGCGGCTGCGGAGCACTATCGCGCTCTGACGGAGGGGGTGTTCGACCTGCGAATACTGCCGGGGCTGGAGGCGTCCGGTTATTCGCAGTCCTTCGAGCACGCGGAGGCGTTTCAGGCGAATGCGGGCGGTGCGGAGCGGCGGAAGCTGAGCCCGGCTGGCGAGCTGGAGCTGGACTATGGCATGAAGGCGGTGAAGCTCGCCGAAGGAACAGGGCTCGATGCGGGCGGCATCGCGAAGAGCTGGGCGGTGCAGAAGCTCGCCGATTGGCTGAGGCGCAGCAGAAGGGTTCCGGCAGGCATCGTCAATGCTGGCGGCGATCTGTATGCGTGGAACAGCGGGAACGAAGCCGCGAAGCCAGCGATTATTGAGCTCCAGCATCCATGGGAAGCTGGAGCTGCAATCGGGGAGCTGCTGCTGGCTAACGGCGCAGTTGCGACCTCGGGCACTCTGGGCAGGTGCTGGGAGGCAGGTGGCAGAAGCGCCCATCATTTGATCGATCCGCTGACGATGCAGCCAAGCGTCAGTAACGTTGTTCAGGCAGCAGTTGCGGGCCCTGATGCCGTCGCCTGTGAAATATGGGCGAAATCGCTGTGCATCGGCGGCCTTGACAAGGGCATCCGGCTGATGGACGAGCATGCGCGAGACTTTGAAGCCGTTATTTTTATGAGCAATGGAGAGATTGTGAAGCATGGAAAAAGCCGTAAGCTTGGCTTGGAGTGGCATATCCCGCAGCAGCTGCATAGAGCAGCAACCGCGAAGGAGACAGCTGAGACCAGAAACGGCAGCGAAAGCAGGATTAAAAGCGAGCTTGAAAGCATGATCGAACGCGAAAAGGAGGAATCAGCATGACAGAATGGATTTTAAGCTGGCCGACATGGCAAATGACACGGGTGCTGGGTATTGGCTCTTATTTAATGCTGTTCGTCGGCATGTCGCTGGGCATGCTGTACAGCTATCCATTTGTGAAAGGGCCAAGCAAAGCCCGCGTCTACAATTGGCATATCCGCTTCACGAATGGAGGAACGCTGCTGGCGCTGCTGCACATGGCGGTGCTCGTCATCGATACGTATACGCCATTTACATGGAGCGAGCTGCTGATTCCTTTTACCGCACACGATCATCCGGTCGTCTATGGCATAGGCACACTTGCGCTTTACGGTATGCTGATACTCATTTTGACCTCGGATCTAAGGCCGAAGCTGAAACGCAAAGTGTGGCTGGCTATCCATATGCTAGCTTATCCGATCTATTTGCTGGCCCTGTTTCATGGCATTTTGGCTGGGACGGATACACAGCTTGGCCTCGTGCAATTCATGTATGGCGCGACGTTAATCGTAACCGTTGGCCTGCTTCTGGGTCGGGCAATCGTCAAGAAAAAGCCAGGCGCTGTGAAAAATCGGGGTGTCGCGGCGAAGGGCGGGTAATTTTTCTAGCAGCCCCGTATAGGTTTAGACAGCTTGCGGAGAAGATAGTAGAATGAATGGGAATTGGTATGAACAGGCGGCTGGTGCGAAGGATGTTCTTCAAAGCCGCTGGATATGGAGGAAACCAAGTGAGCAATCTTCTTGTTATTTTCACGGGGGGGACGATTGGCAGCAAATCTGGCGCGGGAGCGATTAGCGTGCGCGAAGCAGGCTCCTATGCAATCATAGAAGGCTATCAATCTGGCCCCCGTTACCGCAAGTCTGTAAAGCTGGAATGCGTTCAGCCGCTAAATATTCTTAGCGAAAACGTAGTGCCGGATGATTGGAATGTGTTGATTGAAACGATCCGCAGCACAGACCTATCCCGCTATGACGGCATTATCGTCACCCATGGCTCGGATACGCTTGCTTATTCGGCTGCAATGCTGAGCTATATTTTTTGTGATAGTCCCATTCCGATTGTGCTGGTGGCGAGCAACTACCCACTTGGCGATCCGCGCAGCAATGGACTGCGGAACTTTGCCTCAGCCGTTGAATTTATAGATGGCGAGAAGCTGAAGGGTGTCTACGTCGTCTATGAAAATAGCGCAGGCGAGGCTATCGTGTATTTGGGTACACGCGTAACGCAGGCGGTGTCATTCACTGACCAATTGGAATGCCCGTATGAAGTGCATTACGGCATGATGAGCGAGGGCAAGCTGATCGTAAATGAGCATCCCTACAACCCATCTCCGCAGGAGCTTCGCTCTCGCAAGCCTGCTCCGAGCCCGTTCACCGCTGGGAAGGATAAGCTGCAATCGGGACTGCTGTATGTGAAGCCGTTTTTCGGCATGACCTATGACTATTTTGATTTTGGGCAAAAGGCGCCGAAGGCCGTCGTTCACGATCTGTTCCACTCCGGCACGGCGAACACGAGTGGGAGCGAGCGCCATTCCCTGCTTGCTTTTGCCGGCTATTGCGCCAAGCATAGCGTAGACTTGTATTTGTGTCCGCTCAAGGACAGCTCGGAGACGCTTTACGCGTCGTCGGTTGCCCTGCAGCAGGCGGGAGTAGCCTTTATTGAAAATATGTCGGTGGATGCAGCGCTTATGAAGCTGACGCTTGCTTATTCCATTTATAATGATAAGCAGCAAATTCGCGAGTTTGTCATGAACACCCCGCTTTTCTACGAGTTTGTGGCATCCCGCTGATGGACATGCTATCGTTGTTTGAGTAAGCAAGGTGCAATATCCATTACAAAGGAGCTGATTGGACATGACGCAAGTGCAAATTGGACAACAGGTTGAGAATTTTACATTGCCAGCCTCGAATGGTACGGACGTATCGCTGCAGGACTATAAAGGCAAGAAGCTGGTCATATATTTTTACCCGCGGGATATGACGCCGGGCTGTACGACGGAATCCTGCGATTTTAGAGATTACAATGGACAATTCAAAACGTTCAATACCGAAGTCATTGGCATCAGCCCAGATGATCTGGCGTCGCATGATCAGTTTATTGCGGCTCATGAGCTGCCATTCTTGCTGCTCTCGGATACCGCTAATCAGGTTGCTGAGCAGTTTGGCGTATGGAAGCTGCGCAGCCGCAATGGCGAGGAATTTATGGGCATTGAGCGTTCAACCTTTCTGATCGACGAAGAGGGCAAGCTGGCGAAAGAATGGCGCAGCGTCGTCGTTGAAGGCCATGTGCAGGAAGTGCTGGAGTCAGCGAAGCAGGCCTAATAGGTGCAGCAGGCGACAGCATGATAGATGACAAGCGATTTTGTGGAAAATAAAGCGGCAGGCAGGACCCGAGCATTACGCTTGGGCCTTGCCTGCCGCTTGTTTGCGTCAGTTCTGCGGTTCGCGGTCTGGCAGCTGGCTAACGTAGCTGTCGGAGAGCTGGAGCAGTTCCAGCGCGCGGTTGTATTCATCCTCGGTTGCTTCCTTGGCGCTTTCCATGCCATCGCCTGCCAGCGGGTGATGGGTGCCATCATCGTAGCCGCTGCCGGAAAGGAACAGCTCCTTGCTGCTGACGAAGGAGCCCGTCGGCAAATAATAGCGCTGTGGCAGCAGGTTATATGAGGTGCTGTTCAACAAATCTTGGCCAAAATGAATTTGCTTATCCAGTGAAACGCCAAGCAAGTTCGAAATCGTCGGCAGCAAATCAACCTGCCCGCCTAGCTGATCAAACTCTTTAGGCGAGGTAATGCCAGGTGAAGCAATAACAAGCGGAATATTAATCATATCGGTATAGCTGTACTCATAGCCGTAAATTTCCGCCATTAACTCTTTATCATCGCGATCCAGCGAATAAATTGGCAAGCCCAGATGATCGCCGTATAGCACGATTAGGCTGTCATCCCAGAGGCCGCGCTGCTTGAGATCGTCAATAAACTCACCAAGCACGTAATCCGCATAGTTCTGGGCGCGAATATAGTCGCCGACGAACGTGCCCTCGTAGCGCTCAGGCAGCTCCATTTGATACTTCGTATCCGGTATCGTGAAGGGGTGGTGAGCGGTCATCGAAATGACTTGGGCATAAAAGGGCTGGTCCTTGCTGTCCATTTTCGCAAGCTCTGCCGCTGTTTTCTTATAAAGCACCTCATCGGAAGCGCCAAAAAATACCGTATCATCCTCACCGAAAAACGCTTTATCATAATAGCGATTGAAGCCAAGCGCCTGATAAAGCTCGCCGCGGTTCCAAAACTCCACGACATTCGTATGGAACGTCGCTGTATCATAGCCGTTTTCCGTCAAAACGCGCGGCAGGCTCGGCAGTACCTTACCAGCATAGACTTGGGTAGCGGCGCCATTTGGCGGAATATAATAGGACGTGTTTACAATGAATTCAGCATCGGACGTATTGCCTTGTCCCACGCCTTGGTAGAAATGCTTGAAATAATAGTTGTCCTTCGCCAGCTTATTCATGTTCGGCGTAATTTCCTTGCCGTCAATATGAAGGCCAATGAGGAAGTTTTGGAATGATTCCAGCTGGATAATAATCAGGTTTTTGCCCTTGGCGGCGCCTTGCAGCTGCGGCGTGGCGACCGGCTCCAGCGTCTTGAGGCTGTTGATCTTCTCCTGCGTAATCGTGGAGGAATCGACAAGCTCCGGTTCTTTTTTGCCAAAAATCGTATAGGCCTCATAATTCAGGATGCCCATTTGCTCGGCTTTCACAATCTCGTTCATGCTGGCACTATTCGGCAAAATGTTAAACAGGCACAGGCCGAGCGATACTGCGAAAACGCTTGTTAACATTCTTTTGCTCAAGCGAGTCTGGCTGGCGGTTTTCCAATACTGCGCCTTCTGCTTGCGCATGAGAAAATAAAACATAAGGATCACATCGATAAAGACGAGTAAATAATACGGGTCCATCAGTGAAAATACGCTGTTGCTGACCGCCGTTACCTGATTGACCTGCTTTAAGGCAGAGGTGGTGACGATGACACCGTAATATTTATAGTACATCAGCACAGCAAAGAGGATGGCCGTTATTAGTAAATTGGCTGTTAAATAATAAGTAAGCTTGCGTTTCGTTGCGAACCATTCAATAAGACAAAAGACGATTAAGGCAAATGGAACCTCCTTGAACAGGGTGCTCCACGACGGACTTCCAAATACAACCATCCACGTGAGATAGCTTTTGAAAAGAACAATAATGGAGAAAGCAATGATAGGTCTGGTGCTGAATAGACGTTTTGGTGCAGATAAAGTCAAAATATCTCCTACCTTTCCTCGACAAGTAAGGGCCGAGTCCCTCGTAAATTTACGATAAATTCATACTTAATTATGCCTCTTCCCATAGTAGAATGTCAAAATGCAAAAATAACCCTATGCCGCGTTTTCGCGAAACAGACTCACAAAAATTACATTGGGAATTTCGGCAACCTTTTAAGACAGATCGAAGTCTATTAGGTATAGTATAAAAAGAACAGGTCAATGGTTTATTACACCTTTTTCCTGTTAATTAAACCATTTAAGGAGTGCATCATGAAGAGAAAACGCAGAAGAGCGGTCGTTATTTTATTTTCCTTATGCTTAATTGCGATGGCTATTATAGTAGTTGTGAAGTTTGATAAAACGGCAGCTGAGGCGCCCGGTTCTGGTGATACAGCGGCTGTTTCGCCGACAGTAGAGGCTACTGCCGAGGTGGGCGCTTCGCCGTCCCTGTCGCCGATTGAGGACAGTCCCACACCGGAGGCTACGGCAACGGCAACAGCAGAAGAAACACCAACAGAAGAAGAAACGCAAGCGGCCACGCCTGCTCCTACAGCGTCGCCAACTGTGAAGCCGACCCCAGAGCCTACAGCAACACCGAAGACAACAGCAAAGCCGTCCAGCGGCAGCTCGTCCTCGGACTTGGATGAGGGCTTAGCCGTTGTCGCGGAGCCGGAGAGCGTTACGGCGCTAGTGAATAAGCAAAACAAGCTCCCGGATGACTATGAGCCTTCGGAGCTGGTATATCCGGATGTGGCATTTATTTTCAGCGAGAAAATCGATAAGCGCAAAATGCGGAAAGTAGCGGCGGATGCTTTGGAAGAGCTGTTCGCAGGAGCGAAGAAGGACAAAATTTATTTAGCGGGTGTGTCGGCCTACCGATCACAGGCGACCCAAAAGTCGCTGTTCGACCGTTATGTGAAAAGAGATGGACTGGAGAAAGCTAGAACGTACAGCGCGATCCCAGGAACGAGCGAGCATCAGACTGGGCTTGCGATTGACGTATCCGGAAGCGATGGCAAATGTGCAGCCGAAAGCTGCTTTGGCGGTACGGATGAAGCGGTATGGCTTGGCAAGCATGCCTATGAATATGGCTTTATAATCCGTTATCCCGAAGGCAAAGATAAAATTACCGGCTACAAATACGAGCCTTGGCATCTTCGTTATGTAGGCAAGGCGCTGGCGAAGGAACTGACGGATAACGACGAGACGCTGGAGGAGTATTACAACGCCATTCCAGTAAGCAACTAATAGCGGAAGCGCAGCGTTTACCAGTCTGGAAATGAACTCAGACGGGCAAACGCTGCTTTTTTATGATCATACTGCCGCTTTGCTATCTGCTTCTGAACGATAACTAGATCTTTGATTCGAACGTGCGGCAGTCTGTTTCCGTAGAAACGGACTGCCGTTTGCCGCGATTGCTTGCTACAAAAATCGAAGCGGCTCCACAGTGGTTGCCTGTGGTCCAGAACTTGCAGGAATTGACGAAAGCACAATACGTCCTTTGCCATTGACAGCTCACCTCCTCAGCTTTAGGATGGACAAATTAAGGATCATTTTATACAAGTGAAGGGAATGGATGCGGATGGGAACTAGACTTTATTACAATCATGATGCGGGAGTAGATGACCTCGTTTCTTTATTTCTTGTTTTACAAATGAAAGAGGTGGAGTTGGTCGGCGTATCGGTCATCCCGGCTGATGGCTATTTGGAGCCTGGCATGAAAGCCAGCCGCAAAATCATCGACCGTTTTGGACGTGGCGATGCCTCGGCAAGTGTCGAGGTTGCGAGATCCAATTCCCGCGGACGCAATCCGTTCCCTGCGGAATGGCGGATGCATACATTTTTCGTCGACGCGCTGCCGATTTTAAACGAGCCGGAGCAGATCAAGACGCGCGAAGCGGAGCTTCCAGCGCATCTTCACATGATTGAGGCCATTCGTGCCTCAGATGAGAAAACAACGCTGCTGTTCACGGGACCGCTGACCGATTTAGCCCGTGCATTAGATGAAGCGCCAGATATAGAAGCGAAGATCGAGAAGCTTGTCTGGATGGGCGGAACGTTCAATGAGAAAGGCAATGTTCAGGAGCCGGAGCATGATGGTACTGCCGAGTGGAATGCGTTCTGGGACCCGGAAGCGGTCGAGCGGGTATGGGCAAGCGAAATTCCTATTTTTCTCGTTGCATTGGAAAGCACCAATAAAGTGCCGCTGACGGTGCCAATCCGCAATCGCTGGGCATCGCTGCGTCGCCATGAGGGCATGGATTTTGTCGGGCAATGTTATGCAGCCTGTCCGCCGCTTGTTTATATGGAGACGAATTCGACGTATTACCTATGGGATGTTCTAACGACAGCAACGGTGGGCGATACAAGCCTCGTCTCAATGAAGACGGTGCACAGCAAGGCGATTGCTCATGGCGCCAGCCAAGGACGCACCATTGAAGCGGCTGATGGCCGTCCGGTCAGCCTCGTGTACGATGTGGAGCCGGAGCGTTTCTTCGACTATATAACGGAGCTGGCCTGCAGCGCCGAGCTTAATCCGGCGTAAGTAATTTAGCATTAGTAACTGTGGCGTTTCAAAGCCTTCCTGTGAGGGTTATTATTACACAGAGGCTTCCGATTCATTATGGAAAAAAGAAAGAGGTGAAGCTGACGCGCTCATCTCTTTTTCTGTTAAGTAACTACTTAAGTACCATACTTAAGCAGTATATATAAAATGTCTTTTCTAGAAGGACGGTGAAAAAGGCGGAGCGCAATGAAAAGGTTGGACTGTAGAAGCGTAGCGTTCGCTTAAAGCTTTCCGTAGGAAAGCAGCATCGTAAGCATATGCTTTTGCCCTTGAATGTCCACCTTTGGTGGCTTATTCAAAAATATTCAAGGGCAATGGCGATCGGAAGCCAATCTTTTCATGCAGCGCAGCCTCTTTTCACCAAAAGCACTAGAACGACGCTTGAAATTAACGCTAGTCCATTTCATAGATCGAGCCAGATTTGCTAGCGTAAAGCTCGGCATAAACCTTCTCCGCATAAGCGTCGGTCATGCCGGAAATATAGTCAGCCACGAAGCGTGGCCAAGTCCAATTCTGCTTGTGCTGCTCATAGTTGGCAATCCAGTCTGGCGGAATGATGAGCCGCCCATTCTCAGGAATGCGGAAGCTCTCCCATAGTCTGCGAATCATAATTTCGCTGCGTTTTTGCAGACGCTGGACGCGGAAATCTTTAATCAGCGTCACCCACGCCAGCTTCTTGAGAATTTCCATCGTTCGGAGCAGCTCTAGATCCTGCTGTCCATCCTTGACGAAGGTAACCTTCTTCCAGCCTGGTGTAGAGGAGTCAATAATGCCGACCTTTCCGGCAAAAACGCTGACCCAGCGCGCCTTCATCTCCCTGCGCGTGCGCGACGTTTCCTGATCGTACAGCCCATACAGCTCTTCCCATTGCTCTAAATAAGCGGCGAGCACCTTCTTCACCATCGCGGGAATATCGACCTGATGCCAGCCGACCTCCATATTGCCCTGGTCCTCGACAATTTCCTGTACCAGATGGTCGATCAGGCGCTGGTCTTCAAAAAACGTGCGATTCATCTGGATTTTGCCTGCGCGGATGCCATCCTCGATATCATGCGTGGAATAGGCGATATCGTCGCATAAATCCATGAGTTGTGCTTCTAGCGTGGAGCGGCCCTTGGGCATTTTCCACGAATCGCGCAGCTGCTCAATATCTGCCCATTCGGAGCTGTACAGCCCTTTAAGCCGACCAGGCTCATCCAGTGAATAGGGATATTTATTTGTAGCCAGCAGCACGGCTGCAGTCAGATCAAGCCCGCTGCCGCTGCCGGCGCGCTTCTCTAGAAACATGAGGATGCGGAAGTTTTGCGCATTTCCCTCATAGGTCATGCCATGCTCTTCCTGAAGCAGGTGATCGAGCACCTCTTCGCCTTTATGGCCAAATGGCGGATGGCCAAGATCATGGGCGAGCGCCGCAATTTCAACGACGGCAGGATCGAGCATCAGGCCGGGATGTTCTTTTTTAGCTAAAAAGGCATATTGCTTGCCCAGTCTCCGTGCAACCTCGCGGGCAATTTGTGAAACTTCAAGCGAGTGCGTTAGCCGCGTGCGGTAATAGTCGCCGGAACCAGCGCCGAACACCTGTGATTTTCCCTGCAGCCTGCGAAAAGCGGGGGATTGAATCAAGCGGGCATAATCCCGTTCATACTCGTCACGTTCTTCACTGAAAGTTCCCAGCGCAGGTTCGTCCAATCGTAGCTTTCGTAAGTCCATAGTTGTTCCTCCCATGCCGCTCCAGCAGTTCTTTTGAAAAATTGTAGCATACTTTCAAGTTTGAACATATACCGCCCATAGAGTATGATTTGATTAATTATAAAAAAATGTGCATGTTATAAATGGCATAACAGGGGAGCTTTAGCGATGACTATGTTTCAAGACTTTTATTTCATCTTCACTTTGCTGAATATATTGCTCGCTTTCGCCCTTGTCTTCTTGGAGAGACGCAACGTCAGCTCTACCTGGGCTTGGATCATGGTATTATCTTTCATACCTGTATTCGGTTTTATTCTATATTTGATTCTCGGCCAGCAATTACGCAAACGCAAGCTGTTCAAGCTGCTTGGAGACAGCCAGCGCATCATTGAAGATACCGTGGAGCGCCAGAAGCTTCAGCTTCAGGATCGCCACACCGTCTTTCATGATGCCGAGACGAATGAGTACCGGGATATGATTTTTATGAATTTGGTCAGCAGCTATGCGTTGTTCTCGCAAAATAACGCCATTCGCATCTATACCGAAGGCAATGAGAAATTCGATGCGTTAATTGCTGATATTGCCTCCGCAGAGCATCATATTCATCTGGTGTATTACATTGTGCGTAATGATGTGCTGGGCAACAGGCTGCTCAGAGCATTGGTAGCGAAGGCGCAGCAAGGGGTAGAGGTCAAATTTCTCTATGACCACATCGGAAGCTCGGGGCTTCCGCGGTCGTTTTTCAACAAGCTGCGGGAAGCGGGCGGCAAGGCGCAAGCCTTTTTCCCCTCGCGCATTCCTTATGTAAATTTAAAGCTGAACTATCGCAATCATCGCAAGCTGGCCATCATTGACGGCATGACCGGCTATATTGGCGGATTTAATGTGGGAGACGAATATTTGGGTTTGGACAAGCATTTCGGCGAGTGGCGGGATACGCATTTGCGGGTGAATGGACATGCCGTGCATCAAATGCAGGCGCAGTTTCTCATGGATTGGAATCTCGCGTCCTCCGGTACGGTGGAGCTGAATCGCAGCTATTTTCCGGTGGTCAAAGAAGGCGGCGGTATTGGGATGCAGGTTGTAGCCAGCGGCCCAGATTCCGAGGCTCAGCAAATTAAAGATGCTTATATTAAAATGATTTATTCGGCGAAACGATCGATTTGCCTGCAAACCCCTTATTTTGTGCCAGACGAAAGCTTAATGACCGCCCTGAAAATTGCCGTCCAATCCGGTGTAAAGGTACAGGTTATGCTTCCGAAAAAACGCGACCATTTCTTTGTTTATTGGGCGACCCGTGCCTATATTGCCGAGCTGCTGGCAGGCGGCATTGAATGCTATTTGTATGAAAAAGGCTTCCTGCACGCCAAAACGATTGTCATCGATGGCAAGATTGCTTCGGTGGGAACAGCGAATATTGATATTCGCAGCTTTAAGCTGAATTTTGAGATGAACGCTTTTATTTATGAGGAAAGTACCGCGGGACAATTAAAGCAGATTTTCGAGGCAGATATTGAAAATAGCATCAAGCTCCAGAAAGACGAGTTTGCAAAACGTCCGCTGTTTGAACGCTTCAAGGAGTCGATTAGCAGGCTGCTCTCACCGATTCTGTAGACAGCATAAAGGGATTCCGCTTATCGATGATAACCGGAATCCCTTTAACTTTCAGACTCACTTCTATTCAATTTATTAAACGCTCCATTCCAAAGTTCGCATTTCCATTTACAACTTCCATTCATTATTGCGCTTGCCACAACCGAATGAACTTTTATTGAAAACCAAACTATCAAAGTTAAGTATTGCTTGTATTACTTGTATTACTAGATTGAGTGACGGTGCAGCATTCTTGCTTGTTCCTTATGGTGAGTTCCCACATGTCCGGATGATCCTTGCAATCTCCTTTCCACTTAAATGGGAGACATGCTTCGCTTACGCTACTCCAACGGGCTATCCCCTCTCGTTTAGGATAGGTACATCATATCTTATTATTTGAAATTTGTAAATATTCAGAATATTACAATTCCTCATTTTTCGCAAAATGATTACAAAGTCCTGGGTATTTGGATTTGGCTTGCTTTTGGCAATGGGCCATTAGGGCATAGGGTTGGGGTTGACCGATTTTGACAACGGAATTATACTTAGTCTAAATCAAAAATTGAAGGAATGAAGGCCTTATGGCAAAGCTAAATTTAACGGTCCAGCGCAAGGCGATTTTGGACGTTATCCAGCAATCTCACGACCATCCGGCAGCCGCCGATATCATTGAGCGTTTGCGGGGCAAAGGCTTCAACTTTGCTTATGGGACGGTTTACAATTCGCTTCGTTATTTAACCGATGCGGGGGTTATCCGCGAGCTCAAGCTTGGTGAGGCGGTTAGCCGCTACGACGGGCGTACGGAAGAGCATCAGCATGTCATGTGCAGCAAATGTGGGCGTATTGAAGAAGTAATGATTGAGGTGCCGCAGGAGTGGACTCGCCGAGTTGCGGAGGAAACCAGATTCATTATTCACCATTCACATATTGTGTTAGAGGGGGTTTGCGAGTCATGCGCGAGCCAGTCGTAACGAATCAGGACAAACAGACAGCTTTAAATGGGAAAAAGCTCGCCCGGCCACGTCAGGACAGTTTTGAGCCGGATTTTACGGAGCAGCTTGGCGAGGGCATTCTGCCGGAAGGAGCGGTCTGCTCCATGACGAAGCGGGTTATGGTTGTCAGCCCGTTCCCGCAGCGGGTGCATAGTCTTCTGCAGCTGCTTGCGGCAGATTGCTTTGATTTATTTACGCTGCATGATTTGAATAAAGCGTTCGTGCACAGCTTGCAGCCCGAGCTGCTGATCTATGATGCGACGCCGTATGTGCAAGGACATACGGATGCGGTAGAAGCGCTGCAGGCTGCCTTGCAGCATACGGCGCATCTTAAAGGAGTGCCGATTTTGTTCCTGGCGGGCGCACCGGCAGGCGTGATCCGCCATCTGCTGCCAGATGCCGCAGCTATGATTGAATGGCCGGCTGCACCGCAGGAGGCAGTTAACCAGATCAACCGCATGATGGACCAGCAGCCGCAGTCGAGCCCCGTCGTCGTATCCGGCTACCACTACAAGGATTTGACGGTCGATCTGAAAAGAATGGCCGTATTCCGCGGTGAGCAGCGCATCGATCTGACGAAGACCGAATACGATCTGCTGCTTATGTTTATTACGTCCGACGGCTCCGTGCTCTCGCGTGAGACGATGTTCGATTCGGTCTGGGGCAGTCAGTTTCTCGGCGGCAGCAATGTCGTCGATGTGCACATTAAGTCGCTCCGCAAGAAGCTGAAGGACAGCGCAGTAGCGCCGAAATATATTGTGACGGTGCGAGGCGCAGGCTACCGGCTGGCGGATGAAGCTGTAACCTCCTAATGATAAGACCACTGATGGCTCTAGCGGCCTTCTGTGGTCTTTTTTTATGGCTTTCTTGTCAGGTTTGGATGTATGTCTGTCTTATGGTGAGGCCTGCTTTATTGCGGCGTGTTCATCCAACCTTCATCATACGTTCATCCAATATTCATGACAGGCATCGTTTGGCCTCGCTATAATAAGGGTAAATATTTAGACCAAGTCTAAATTCAACTCGGAGGTAAAAACGATGAATAATACGACCAATACGAATCCCCAATCGAATGCGAACTACATGACGACCAATCAAGGCGCACCTGTTGCTGATAACCAAAATTCGCGCACAGCCGGACAGCGCGGCCCTACGCTGCTGGAGGACTATCATCTGCTGGAGAAGCTGGCGCATTTTGACCGCGAGCGGATTCCAGAACGGGTTGTTCATGCCAGAGGCGCAGGCGCACATGGTGTATTCCGTGTAGAGAACAGCATGGCTGCTCATACGAAAGCTCATTTTCTGCAGCAGGCGGGAGTGGAGACGCCGGTATTTGTCCGTTTTTCCACCGTTATTCATGGAACGGGTTCTCCTGAGACGGCGCGTGATCCGCGCGGCTTTGCGGTGAAATTTTATACGCAAGAGGGCAATATGGACATTGTGGGCAACCATCTTCCGGTGTTCTTCATTCGTGATGCGATGAAGTTTCCCGATATGGTGCATTCCCTGAAGCCATCGCCCCAGACGAATGTGCAGGAGCCCGGCCGCTATTGGGATTTTATGACGCTGTCGCCAGAATCGACGCATATGCTGACGTGGCTGTTTTCCGATGATGGCACACCTGCGACCTACCGTGAAATGGATGGCTTTGGCGTGCATGCGTTCAAGTGGCAAAATGCCGAGGGCAAGATGACGTATGTGAAATACCACTGGAAATCGAAGCAGGGTGTGCGCAATTTCACCGCTGAGGAAGCGTCGGAGATGCAGGGGCGCGATTTTAATCATGCGACAAGGGATTTATATGATGCCATCGAAAAAGGAGACTTCCCGGAATGGGATTTGCATGTGCAATTGCTGCCTCCTGAGCATATGGAGCGTTACTCCTTTGACCCGCTCGATCCAACCAAGACGTGGCCAGAGGATATGTACCCGCTGCATAAAGTCGGTACGATGACACTGGATCGCAACCCGAAAAATTATTTTGCCGAGGTAGAGCAGTCGGCGTTCTCGCCGAGCGCCTTGGTGCCAGGCATTGAGCCGTCGGAGGATAAATTGCTGCAAGGCCGCTTATTTTCCTATCCGGATACACAGCGCTACCGTTTGGGTGCGAACTATTTGCACATTCCGGTCAACTGTCCGTATGCGCCTGCCCGTAATCACCAGCGTGACGGAGCGATGACGATGAAAGCCGATTCCTCCAGCGTCAATTATGAGCCGAACAGCTCAAGCACAAGTCCGCAGGAAGCCGAGCGGGGTCACGCTGACCATACTGTGCCTGTTCACGGCTTTGCCGGTCGCCAAAAAATCGATAAAACCGATGATTTCACGCAGTCAGGCGAGCGCTATCTTTCCCTTACGGGGCCACAGCAGGACAATTTGGTGAAAAATTTGGTTAATGATTTGGGACAGACGAATGCGGATATTCAGCTGCGTGCCATTTGCAACTTTTTCCGGGCCAACGTGGAGCTTGGGATGAGACTGTCCGAAGGGCTTGGCGTAGATATTCGCAAGCATATGCCACAGCGTTAAGCGGAGCCAAAGTACGGCGGGAAGAGATGCTTTTATAGGTTAACGAAGAATGAAACGGTAGAAAATAGGCAGCACAAACAGGCGGTGTCCTCCGGAAAGTGGGGGGCCCGCCTGTTTGCATGATATTTGGCCCTTCCGACTAACAGGAGTGGAGCTTGGCACGCTTATTTTCATAATCCTTATAAAATGGTTGTAATAATTGCGCATTATGGGTAATATTGTTTCGGAATTGACGGATAAAATAAAAACTGGATGTGAACAGCGATGAGTATTGAAAACCAATATGCCGAGCATGCAGTTCCTGCAGAAAATGCTAGCGAGACTAAAGGATCAAAGGTTTATACGTTAGTATCCTTAATTGTTTTGGGTATCGGTTTATTGATGGCATTGGTCGGCTTTGGGAAGGAAATTATATTTAGCTTGAAGGCTTATAAACCGTTTGCTGGCATGATGGACTCGGCTTGGGTGGGGCTCCAGCATTTCCAAGCTTTAATGGAATCATCTGAGTTTATGCATGTCGTAAGCAACACAATTTTCTTTAACTTGAAGTTTGCGGGCTTCGTATTTGTGCTTGCGGTTATAGCGGGATATGTGCTGCTTGCCCTACCTTCCAAGCTGCGTCAGGGAGTAGTTATGCTAGGCGCATTAATTGTTTTGTTGCCTGTCAGTGTTTATAGCCATTGGTGGATGTATGTGCTCGGCAGCGAGCCTTTTTTACAGGAAACTGTGATGAGCTTCTTGCATCCGCTGCTCAGCGCTTTGAAGTATATGGGTATACCTATCGCTATCATCTATGCTGCTAGTGAAAGTCGGAGTAGCAGGGATACTTGGCTACCTATTAAAGGGGCGGGCTTATTTGCACTCTCAGCGCTTGCTTTAATAGGTAGCGGTCTATTTTCCATGACTTATCTATTGTCGAATCCGATAACTATGCCAACGATGGATGTGCTGGATACGTATATATTAAGATCAGGATTGATGCAGGCCAACTTCAGTTCCAGCGCTGCCGTCAATGTGCTGCAAATGCTGCTGTCGGCGGTGTCCTTGCTCGTTTTGTTCTTCCCGCTGAGACTGCTGTATAAGGCGACTTTTCGCGGGGAACAAAGGCATGAGGCGGCGGGTAGTTATGTGAGTCGCGCTATTACAGCAGTAGCTGTTTTTGCTCTATTTACAGTCATGTATTTTCTGCCATATTGGGTGGAAGGCGGTTCGTTTGAGCCATTGCCTGAGCGGGGATGGCCGTCTTTTGGCACTTCCATTTTATTATATTTTCTCATTTCGCTGGCAGGAGCGATTTCGGCGGTCGTTATTGCAATGGCGATGGCTGGGGCCTTTAGATCCAAGCAAAAAATAATCGTGTGGTCAGCTTCTATTGCCCTTTCAATCATTACATTGTTAACCATTCAACCATTTAAAATATCCAGTTATATGACTATTCGAGAGATGGGGATGTTGAATACTTTGTTTGCCGTTGTAACAGTTACCAGCTTCTCGGCAGCGGCAGTTTGGGCGGTTGCCGCTGTGCTGCGGCTGGAAGTCAAGCTGTCCCTTTTCACGCTGCTGTCTGCTGCAGGCGGCATGCTGCTGCTCCAAACGGCGCTGAATTACGGCAACTTCGTGCCTTCCTATCTGTACATTACAGATACTCATCGGTCGCCTGTAATGATGTTTATGCAAATGACAAGAAGCGCTGAGATACTCAGTCAATCAGGAGAGGAGGTCATGAGGACAATTGGGGGGCTGTATGGCTATTGGATTGCCCTGCCGCCATTGCTCCTGTATGTGGCTGCGCATATGTTTCTTCCCAAACGGCAGCTGCTGCTTATTTTGTCAGGCGGATTGAAAAAGTAGAAGAAGCTGTAAACGATTTTATCAAATAGACAGATCATGCTGAAAATAAAGCAAAGGCGAGCGGAGTGATCTCCGCTCGCCTTCTTTGCCCTCGCTTGCGGCTCTAGCCGCTGCGCTGGAACTGGCTCATATACAGGTCATAGTAGAAGCCCTGCTGTTCTAGCAGCTCGTCATGCGTCCCGCGTTCTTTAATGCCGCCGTCCGCAATGACGAGAATTTGGTCCGCCTGGCGAATCGTGCTGAGACGGTGGGCGATCACAAAGCTGGTGCGCCCTTCCATCAGCTTGCGCATGGCGGCTTGAATATGCATTTCTGTCCGCGTATCAATACTGCTTGTTGCTTCATCCAGAATGAGGATGGACGGATCGGCAAGCACAGCGCGGGCGATGGTAAGCAGCTGCCGCTGCCCTTGGCTGAGGTTGCCGCCACCAGCGGTGAGCGGCGTGTCATAGCCCTGCGGCAGCTTGCTGATAAAGCTGTGGGCGTTCGCCAGCAGCGCTGCCTGCTCGATTTCAGCGTCGGTGGCGTCAAGCCGCCCGTAGCGCAGGTTCTCGCGCACTGTATCGGAGAATACATAAGCGTCCTGAAGCACGATGCCAAGCTGGCGGCGCAGGCTGTTGCGGTCCAGCTCGCGAATATTGGCATCATCGATTGTGATTTTCCCATGGTCAATATCATAAAAGCGCGTTAGCAAATTAATGATCGTTGTTTTACCAGCTCCGGTTGGACCAACGAGAGCAATCATTTGTCCAGGCCTCACTTCCAGCGAGACATGGCTTAAGATCGGATGCCCTTCACGATAGCCGAATGATACGTCGTCAAAGCGGACATGGCCGGTGCATGCTTCAAGCTGCTTGGTGCCGTCGCCTTCGTATTCCGTATCGGTATCAATCAGCTCAAACACGCGCTCGGCGCTCGCCACGGCAGATTGCAGCAAATTAAACTGATTTGCCAGCTCGTTGAGCGGACGTTGAAATTGCTTCGAGTAATTCAGGAAGCTGACGATGATGCCGACTGTCGTCCAGTCATTCAGCACCATAAAGCCGCCAACGGCGGCAATAAGCGCAAAGCTGAGATTGTTCATCACGTTCATGAATGGTCCGATGGTTCCCGAATAAATTTGCGCTTGAATGCTCGCATTCGTAAGCTCGCTGTTCATTTGATCGAATTGCTCCGCGGCCCGCTGCTCGCGGCGGTACACTTGAACGACCTTTTGCCCGGCTACCGTTTCCTCGATAAAGCCGTTCAACTCGCCTAAATGCTGCTGCTGTTTGGAGAAGAAGCGGCGGGTGAAGCCCGCCACCTTCTTGGTGAATAGCAGCACGAACGGAATCGTAACCATGCTGAGCAGAGTGAGCCACACATTGAGCGACAGCATAATGGCCAGCGAGCCGGCAAGCATGATGACGCTGGATAACAGCTGCGTGACGCTTTGGCTGAGCGTGCTGGAGACATTTTCGATATCGTTCGTGGTTCGGCTCATTAGTTCCCCGTTCGTCTTGCCGTCGAAGAAGCGAAGCGGCAGCAGCTGCAATCGTCCGAACAGGTCGCGGCGCATGTCCAGCACCGTATTCTGGGATGCGCTCACCACCAGCTTCTGCTGGAGCCAGGTCAACACGGAGCTGCCCGCATATACGGCAAGCAGCAGGAAGCATAGCGACAGCAGTCCGTCATAGCTGCGCGGAATGATGTATTGGTCGATAGCGTGGCCGATGAGATACGGCGCGGCGAGCGACAGCAGCGTTGCGCCTATCGTTGCAAACAGCACGCTCATTAGCGTTGCCCGGTAGCGGCTCAAGTAGCTCCAAATTCGGCGCAGCGTCTGAAACGTATTTTTGGGTTTGGCTTTTGCAGTTGGAATGCCCGGAGGACCACCGCGCATTCCGAGGCTTGGCAGAGCAGGCGCTGCTGCTGGCGTTGGCGGACGCTCGCTAGTGGAGCCATGCTTTAGATCAGCCATGAACGGTAGCCTCCTTGCCAGCCTGCGACTGGTAAATTTCTTGGTAAAGCCCAGAGGAGCGAAGCAGCTCATCATGGGTGCCCTGTGCGGCAATTTGCCCCTCATCCAGTACGATAATGTGATCAGCATCGATGACGGAGGAGATGCGCTGCGCGATCATAATGCTGGTTCGTCCATGCATCAGCTGCCTCAGCGCAGTCTGGATCTGCGCCTCCGTCCCCATGTCGATGGCGCTTGTGCTGTCATCGAGAATAAGCACCGACGGCTGGAGGAGCAGCGCGCGAGCGATCGAAAGCCGCTGCTTCTGCCCGCCAGACAAATTGACCCCGCGCTGGCCAAGCTGCGTGTCATAGCCTTCGGGAAGGCGGGTAATAAAATCATGGGCTGCCGCAGCTCTGGCGGCGGCAAGCATTTCGTCTTCGGTGGCCTCTGGCTTGCCGAAGCAAATATTTTCACGAATCGTACCCGTGAACAAAATCGACTCCTGCAGCACGATGCCAATATGGCTGCGCAGGCTGCTCAGCTCCATGTCGCGGACATCGATGCCGTCCAGAAACACGCGACCTTGCGTAGCTTCGTACAGCCGTGGAATCAGATTGACCAGCGTAGACTTGCCAGCTCCGGTTGCGCCAATCAGTGCAAGCTTCTGTCCCGGCTTCGCCGTAAAGCTAATGTCGCGCAGCTCATACGCCCTTTCAGACGCAGATGCACCCGCGTAAGCGAATGAAACATGCTCGAATGCGATTTCTCCCACCGCGCTGTTATGTTGGGCGGGCGATTCGGCTGAGCGAATTTCCGGTGACGTGTTCAGCACCTCCTGCACGCGCTGTGCAGATACCTTCGCCGTCGAGAAGCGGACGAGCATCATGCCGATCATCGACAGCGACATCATGACCTGTGTCACATAATTGATGAAAGCAATTAAATCGCCTACAGGCAGCGAGCCTTTTTGCACATCAAGACCGCCATACCAGAGCACAGCAGCAATCGCCGCATTCAAAATAAAAGTGAGAATCGGCATATTAATGGCAACCAATTGCATCGCCTTAATAGCCGAACCTGTATAATCGCGATTGGCACGGCCAAACCGTTCGTTTTCATAGTTGGAGCGCACAAATGCTTTGGCGACCCGAATGCCGGTGAAATTTTCTTGAAGCACCGTGTTTACCGCATCCAGCTTCGACTGCATGCTTGCAAACAGCGGAAGTGTAGAGCGAATAAGGGCAAACATGACGATGAACAGCAGCGGAACGACAATGGCGAGAATTAGCGCCAGCTTCGGGCTAATCGCAATTGTCATAATAATGCTGCCAATGGCCAGCATCGGCGACCTGACAAAAATGCGCAGCAGCATTTGCACCATCGTCTGGAGCTGGACAATATCGCTCGTAAGCCGCGTAATCAATGATCCAGTCTTTAGCTCATCTAGGTTGCGGAAGGAAAAGGTCTGTACCTTGCGGAACAAATCACCGCGCAGATCGGCTCCGAATTTCTGCGAGGCGATGCTGGAGTATACCGTGCAGCCAACCCCGCCAATCAGGCCGACCAATGCGGCTGCAAGCATATATAGGCCTGTTATTTTGATATGGCTTAAATCGCCTTTTATGATGCCCTCATCGACAATACTCGCCATCAGCTTAGGCTGGAGCAGGTCCATGCATACTTCCAAAACCATCAGCAGCGGGGCGAGCAATACAGCTATCCAGTGAGGTTTTAAATATCGTGCAAGCTTGATCATCGTCCACTTCCTCTAATTCTGATTACCCTCGGTAGGGTTCATCGCGTTTAAATTATCGCCAATACGGTGCAGCATCCCTTTCAGGATTTGTTTTTCTTCCTCGTTGAAGCCTTGCAGAGACTGCTCCTCCAGCAGGTGAAGCGTCTCCCGCAGCTTGCCAAGCATCGCTTTTCCTTTGTCGGTCATAAAAATTCGCGACACGCGCTGATCGCGTTGATCAGCTTCCCGACGGACAATTCCGTTCTTCTCCATCCGGTTCAGCATCACGGTCAGCGTTGCCGCTTTAATCTCAAGCTCCTGTGCCAGCTCGTTCTGGCTCCGTCCCGGTCCACGCTCCAAGGCGAACATAAGCGGCGGCTGTCCCGGATAAAGATCATAGTCCTGGAGCTGTGCATGCAGCTGCTTCTGATGCTGGCGGGTTAAATGGCGGAAAATCCGAGTAATATGGTCAGGCCCTCTGCGAAATGGCATAGCGGCACCCCTCTCTTTTTGAGCATGCAAGCCTAAAATTAGTTTGTCGACTAACTATATTCTAAAACGAGGCTGGAACTGCCGTCAAGCTTTATCCAGCGTGTAGTGCTGCTATTCTATGCATCTATCATACCGATAGAAAAGGTATTTTTGTATAAAATTGTATTGATTGTTAGTGAAAAGTGGATTAAAGTATAAGTTGAGATTAACATTATTTTCTTTTTTTATAACATAATTGATTTAACCTAATAAGCAGACAGGGGAGGAGTCCATTTTTTAGTGGGGAATAATCAGTTATGGTCGTATGATGCATGTTTTTTTTGGAGAAAAAAATAATAAAGATGATGGAGGTATCATCCATGACATTGAAAAGAAAATACGTAACTACGCCTTTTTTAGTGCTTCTGCTGTTCTTCGTAATGGCTCTTCCTATTTCAGCTGAAGCCGTCCCTTCTAATCATTCGGGGCTGCTGCCTACTGTTCAAGTAGAGCCTGAGGTGATTGGGGAAGTCGAAAGTATACAAACGGATTGGGAAAGCGGTCTAGCGCTTAGTCCGTCAGAGCTTTTGCAAAAGCCTAAGCCGGCCAATGCAGCAAGCCGATTGAATTATAATGTGGAAGGCGATCTTCTGTTCCATAGCAGCTCATTAACAGCAAGCAACCCGCAAAACTTTTATTTCTTCAGCTTGGCTACGGCACGCAGCATTATTTTTCGGACGGAATCTACCAATGCCAGCTATCGTGTAGATCTGTATCAAATTGATTGGAGCACGGGAACCGCTTATCCGTCGGGGATTGGCAATACAAGTGGCAATCTGTCGGCGGCAAATAACTTGCCAGCAGGTGATTTTGGACTTCTAGTTACTTCAACAGGCACAGTAGGAGCAGCCTACAATATCCAGTCCAATGCTTCCGCTCCAAGTGGTGCCATATCTTTTACTCAAAGCTCAAGTCTTTTGCAATCAGTTGTATGGAAGTATGCGAATAATGACTTATATCTCAACAATAAGCTGATCGCAAATACATCAGATGCAGCAAATAGCAATCCGCAGCTCGATTGGGAGAGAGTATATTACTTCTCTTATGGAGGCGGCTATAATTCACGCACGCATAGCATTTCGGATGCACGGGTGAATTATATTACGACGGCTGTAAACTATCAGTCTACTTATGCAAGCTCCAATAATGCTGTACTTATTGTATTGAAGGAGGATACCTTGTTCACGTATCACTATTCGACCTTCGCTTCCGGTCCTCCAACGCAATATTTCTCGTCCTTTACGGATACAAAAGGGTTAACGACACCAAGAAGATTTGGCTTTTTAGATTCAATCGGTAATCCAAATATATTGGTTTATGATTTGAATACGAACAAGGTCATCGATTTTGTTAGTAGTTTGAATTACTATTATGCAAATGGAATCGAGCCTGCGCCTACCGTTAATTACTATAACTAAATTCCTATAAATACTGCCTAGTGCTAGTATTGAATAGAAGGCAGGGTATTAAAAAAGCTATCCCCTCAGCCGTTTTCGAACGGTCTCAGGGATAGCTTTTTCTATTGTTTGTTAAAGCGCTATTTATCCCCATAATGTGTGCGAAAAGCATAAAACTAAATAATCTTCCCAAGCTAAACTTGTAAAAATAAGATTACTCATCGGCCATATGATCTAAATCGTTCATCGTTTTCGTAACCGTTTTTCCTTGATCCAATTGCTGAATGGATTGCTTCAGCCTTCTTAAATTGACCGGGTTATAGAAAGGATCTGTTTGGGTTGTAATTTCAAAAGGAATTCCACCCTGGCGTATGGACTGACGAACAAAGTCCAGTTGAATAAGTGCGCGTTGATTATAATTGTTTATTTGCAGATACTGTACGGCTGATTTGCAATCGTTCCGTAATCTTCCTGAGGGATAGGAGGATTATTCTCCTGTCATGCTACTTTTTTACGAGTCCAATTCTTATGATTGGGCTATGATCCTAATTTGATGTTTCAATTGAGTGCGGTTGACGCGCTCCCGCAACTGCTATATCTTATTTTTCACAAATTGATCAAACCTGAGGTGTTGCCCGCTTCAATTAGAAAGCGCTACAGCCCGCGGTTCTAAGCGATTAGACAATATTTGCAGCGGCCTGTCTTTTGAAGTAGGATAAAGAAAGAAAAGGTATTCTTTAAAGAGCAAGGGGGAAAAGGGCGGTGCAGCTGTCTACTGAAACGATTCAGGTAGGCTTCATTATAATGTCGGCTATCGCAGGGCTTATGCTCATCTTTTTGCGTATCCGGGCAGGCAAGCAGCCGACTACCCTTCGTAAAATCATTATCCCGCCTGTCGGCATGTCGACCGGCTTTATGATGTTCCTGGCGCCTATGACTCATATTCCATGGGGCTGGGGTTTAGCTGCCTTCGGGACAGGCCTGTTGATTTTTTCTTTTCCGCTGGTCGTATCGACCCGGCTGGAGCGGATTAATGCCGATATTTATGTCAGGCGTTCCAAAGCTTTTATTTTCATCATGCTGACCCTATTCATTATTCGATTGGCGCTGCATAGCGTGGTGGAGCAATATATGTCGATTCCGCAGACGGGGGCATTGTTCTATCTCGTGGCCTTCGGCATGATTATTCCGTGGCGTCTGGCAATGGTCAATGATTATCTCAGATTGTACAAGCTTTCTTCATAGATGAAATCGTATAAATAATAGAGCTATCTAAGGGGGAACCGGCATGGATAGAGCATTGACAGAACGTGTAAAGCTTACGCAAAAGAGGCTGCGGAAACGGACGATTACGGCCGTTCTTAATGAATTTGATCATAAAATCATGAGACTCGGCACGGAGAAGCGCGAGGAGAAATACCGCAAAATGTCGCTAAGCCCGTTTTCCTTTTTTCGCGGCAGCGCCTATTTATTTTATATGGATGTGACGAGGGAGTGGTTTCCCTATCACACGCCGGCAGAGCGTCCGACCTGGATTCAGGGCGATTTGCATTTTGAAAATTTCGGTGCCTTCCGCAATGAGCAAGGGGCGCTTGTGTATGATGTGAATGATTTTGACGAGGGCTACTTGGGCTCCTATTTATATGATTTGCTGCGCATGTCGGTCAGCATAGCACTTGTATGCCGCATGAAAGGCGAGTCGGAGGATGCTGAGCAGCATCAAATCGAGGCTTATTTGCGAGCCTATGCGAAACAAATGTGGAAGTTCGTCAAGGGCAAGGATGATCCGGCATCGTTCATAATGGATGAGGAGCGAGCAAGCGGCAAGGTGAGAAAGCTGCTTCGCAAGCTGCGCAAGCGCAAGGAACAGCATTTTTTGGAAAAGGTTACGGCGCTTGTACAGGAGCATCGCAAGTTCGCGCATACGGATGAGATCGTCGCTCCGACGGAAAAAGAGCGCGCTGCGCTTCTAGAGGCGTGGCCGCAATATATAGAAAGCCTGCATGCTGATGATGCGCAGGAGGCTGTCCATTATCAGATTAAAGATATAGCCGTAAAGCATGGCTCTGGAACAGCCTCAATCGGGCTGGACCGTTTTTATGTACTGATTGAAGCGGGCAGTGGCGAGCTAGGGCACGAGGATGATATTGTGCTGGAAGTGAAAGAGGTGCGCATTGCGGTTCCGGCTTATTTTCTGCCCTATGATGAGTCGTTCTGGACAGCGTTTGAGCATCAGGGCAAACGCGTGACGATGACCCAGCAGGCCATGCACCATGAGGCTGATCCATACCTCGGCCATCTGACGATAGGCGGCAGACAGTTTTATGTGCGAGAGCGTTCTCCCTACAAGAAGCGGCTCAAGCTTGAATCGCTGGAGACGGCGGAGGATATGCAAATCGTGACAGAGACGATGGGCAAGCTGACCGCGAAGCTGCATGCGCGAGCGGATTCTGATGTGCAAAACGGCATTTTGGACTATCATAGCGAGCATGAAATCGTCAAAGCGATGGGCAGTGACGAAGAGTCCTTTAGCCGCTTCATCGCAGAGTGGGCGATGTCCTATGCAGATCAAGTTGAGCAGGATTATGCGCTGTTTGTAGATTGGCTGGGCAATAAATCAAATACGGATTAACGAAAAAGTGTGTTCCGCAACAGCTGCCAAAGAGGAATACAGGTTGGAAGACAGATAGACGAACCTACAAATAGGAGTGTGCATTCATGTCCATTTATACTTATCAAGCGGATACGATTACAGGAAAGACAGTTAGCCTGGAGCAATATAAAGGCAAGGTCGTTATTATTGCCAATACGGCGAGCAAATGTGGCTTTACACCCCAATATGCTGATTTGCAAAAGCTTTATGAGCAGTACAAGGATCAAGGCTTGGAAATACTCGGTTTCCCAAGCAATCAATTTGGCGAGCAGGAGCCGGGCGAAAACTCGGATGTACAAAGCTTTTGCCAGTTGAACTATGGCGTAACGTTCCCATTGTTTGCGAAGACGGATGTACGGGATGAAACAGCGCACCCACTATTCAACTATTTGACGGCTGAAGCGCCTTTTAATGGATTTGATACAACTGAAGCTAGCGGCAAAATGCTTAGTGCATTTTTGACCGAAAAGCTGCCGCATTTTATGGATGGAGACTCCATCAAATGGAATTTCACCAAGTTCCTCATTGACCGGGAAGGGCAGGTTGTCAAACGTTTTGAATCGACCGACGAGCCACTCAGCATGAAGGAAGATATTGAGAAGCTGCTGTAGCTTTTAAAATAGGCCATAAGGCTGTTTCAAGCATCATTCATTTGATGTTTGGGACGGCCTTTTTGTTTTGTCTCAGCTTGCAGCCCGTGCTACTTCTCCCACCAAGTTACAGAGGCGCCATTGCCCAGTATTCCTAGCAGGGTTAGGGAGCCAAACACATTGATCGTAATGGTCTGACCTGGCGGCACGACGATTTTGCCGCCTAGCGGAATTTGGAACGGGCCGGGATACAGCGCATAAACCTGATAAATCGTTCCCCCGCTTACGGTATTGATGGATGAAGACGATGTCGTTACGCTTGCAACACTGCTGCCAAGCACGAGGTTTGCGGGTGTTTGCGATGTAGAAGTACCGATACTGCCTCCTTGAAGAATGGTTAATTGTCCGCTAAAGCCAGATAGCAGGTTTAGGGCAACGCTGATATAACAGTAAACCTGATCGAGGAAAAGCTGCTTACCGCTGCCAACGGGATTAACGACCTGAAGCGACGTATTCACGGTTCCTCCCAGAAGCCCAAGAGAGGCACTGTTGGCAGCATAGATGGAGAAGGCTCCAGCAACTGCTGCTGAAGTGGCCGCATCTGAAGGGAGATAACAGCCCAGTTTATTTATGGTGTTCGCAGCTTGCCCGATCAGCGGTTTATTGGAGGTATTAAAAATAGACTGGTTCGGCATTTAGGCTTCCCACCACACAATGTTGGTGGCTGCGGTAATGGCGCCTGTCCCGACGGAAATCGTTATAGCCCGGTTTGGCGGCACAATGATGGCTCCCGTAAACGTAAAGTTGAATACACCTGCTGCGAGCAGCATGGTCATAAATAGCGTGGGTGATCCGGTTATGGTCCCCGTAGCGACGCGGGCAGTGGCAATACTCGCTGTTGCATTGCCGAATTGGCTGTTAAATGGTGTGGGCGTTGTTCCCCCGGTGACTGTACCGGTGGAATAGAAATTAAGGGTGGCGGCAGCTGTAATACCGCCGGAGATACTGGAGATGTACAGTGATCTTCCACTTCCGGAAGGGTTCGTAATTTGAATGAGCTGGTTGTTTCCAGCGCTTATGCTGGCACTTCCGCTTGTAACGATAAACAGTCGGCCGTTTACAGCTGCATTTTCCTCTGGCGGCGCTATGATGGCTGGTGAGGTATAAGCGTTGTTGATGAGCATGCTTAAGGGGCTTTTTTCATTATTAAAAACAGCATTATTGGTCATTCTATCACCTCTTAAATCAAATCGATATATGACAGGATATGGGGATTAGCGCTTATAGGTATGGGGACATGCCGCACGTTGTGAAGAAAAGGCGGATTTTATACGGACAGCTGCCGTCTCCGAGACTTTCAAATGTACATACAGTGTGAGCACATGGACATAGAGAGGAAGCGAACGGGGAAGGACATACGGGCATTCTTCTATCTCTTTCCTGTAATACTAAATGGAAACTAGGTGATGGCATGCCAAACTTTTCGACGTTTAATCCGAATCCGGATAATTTACGTACATTAATATTTGGTAAAGACGGCACACAAACGGCTCAGCCCCTTGCAACAGACACATCAGGCAACTTGCTGAACATTATGCTGGACGGTACAATTGGCAATTTGATGGGGGCGACAATTACTACTGGTACCATCGCAGCTGTCTTGGGAACGACAATCACGGCGGGAACACTGAATGCAGTGAATGGAGCGACAATCACGGCAGGGACGTTGAGTGCGGTGAATGGGGCGACGATCACAGCAGGGACTTTAAGTGCAGTGAATGGAGCGACGATCACGGCAGGGACGTTGAGTGCGGTGAATGGGGCGACGATCACAGCAGGGACTTTAAGTGCAGTGAATGGAGCGACGATCACGGCAGGGACTTTAAGTGCAGTGAATGGAGCGACGATCACGGCAGGGACGTTGAGCGCAGTGAACGGAGCAACAATTACAGCTGGAACGTTGAGCGCGGTATTAGGAGCAACAATCACAGCTGGAACATTGAGCGCAGTGAATGGAGCAACAATCACAGCTGGAACATTGAGTGCGGTGAGTGGAGCGACGATCACAGCTGGAACGCTGACGGCAGTAGAAGGAGCGACGATCACAGCGGGAACGTTGAGTGCGGTGAACGGGGCAACGATCACAGCGGGAACATTGAGCGCAGTGAACGGAGCAACAATTACAGCGGGAACGTTGAGTGCGGTGAACGGGGCAACGATTACAGCGGGAACATTGAGCGCGGTGAATGGAGCGACGATCACAGCTGGAACGTTGACGGCAGTAGAAGGAGCAACGATCACAGCGGGAACGCTGAATGCGGTGAACGGGGCAACGATTACAGCTGGAACGTTGACAGCAGTATTAGGAGCGACGATCACAGCGGGAACATTGAGCGCAGTGAACGGAGCGACAATTACGGCTGGAACATTGAGCGCAGTGAACGGAGCAACAATTACAGCGGGAACGTTGAGTGCGGTGAACGGGGCAACGATCACAGCTGGAACGTTGAGTGCAGTGAACGGAGCAACAATTACAGCGGGAACGTTAACGGCAGTATTAGGAGCGACGATTACAGCTGGAACATTGAGTGCGGTGAACGGGGCAACGATTACAGCTGGAACATTGAGTGCAGTGAATGGAGCGACGATCACAGCGGGAACGTTGAGTGCAGTGAACGGAGCAACAATCACAGCTGGGACCTTGACGTCTGTATTGGGAGCGACGATTACGGCGGGAACTTTGACGGCGGTAAATGGAGCAACAATCACGACGGGTACACTGAGCAGCGTAACGTCAATTTCACAAAGGAGCTTCCAAGAAAGCTCTAGCTTGAATATTGTAACAGCAGACGCATATACGGCATTGACCGCTGTTACAACCAGCGTATTTGGCACTTATTCCTTCTTCGTATACAACCGGGGACCGGGGGCCGGTCGTGCAGATGCGCGTGTGGAAATTAGCGCTAACGGATCGAACTGGTATACAGATGTTGAAACGGTAACGGGCATTGCGACAGGATCGGTGGATGTGCTGGTGCCGCAGCGTTTCTTAAAATACACGCGGCTTTCGTACCGCTCCAGTCTGGCGGGCTCGTCGACGACGCTGGATGTATTTTTCAACGGTCAGGGCAGCTAAATTAGGAGGGTTTTCGTCATGCTGCTGGGAGTTCACATTATCGCTCGCAACGAAGTGGATGTGCTGGGCCGCTGTCTCAAAAGCATTAAATATATCGCAGACGAAATTATCGTTGCAGATTCAGGCTCCACAGACGGCACGATAGAGCTGGCCAGCCAATATGGAGCCAGAGTGCTGACTGTGGAGTGGCAGGACGACTTTTCCAGCGTCCGCAATGCGGCACTTGAACAGGCGCGTACGCTCTGGGTTTTGGTGCTGGATGCCGACGAATGGCTGGAAGGCGAGACGGGCCAAGCGTTAAGGCAAGAGCTGCAGCATACGAAAAATCCAGCTCTCCGTCTGCCGATGCGTCATCTATATGATGACTATTCGGCAGATCACTGTCTTTACAGCCAAGCGCTTAGGTTGTTTCGGGCTGACCGCGGCTACCGTTATGAAGGTGAAATTCATGAACAGCTTATTTCCAGCTCCATTGAGAGTGGGCGTGCATCTGAGGCGAAAAGTATAGACGGGCCGCTGCTTCAAACACCGCTCACGCTTGTTCACGACGGCTATAAGCCTTCAGTCATTGCCCGCAAAAATAAAGCGGAAAGAAATTTACGGATCATTGCCAGGCAGCTGTCCCAGCGGCCTCATGATCCTTTTTGTCTTTACAACTACGGGGTGACGATGTGTCAGCTGGGCAGAACAGCTGAGGCTGAACCTGCGCTAAGTGCTTCTTGGGCAGCAGTGCCAATAAACGCACCCTATCGCCCTTCGCTCATTCGGGACTATGCAAAAGTGCTGCTCGCACTCGCAAGGCCAGAGGAAGCGATGGCTCTGCTCCGCGAAGAAGTGCTGCGTTACCCAAACTATGCAGACCTCCATTGGCTCATGGGAGAGGCACTCTCTTCTGCTGGCATGCTTACAGAAGCAGCACAGGCCTATGAGAATGCGGCTCTTATATCAACCAAGGTATTAGGTCAGCTAGATATAAACAAGAATAAAGTCTCCACTGGCGATTATATTACCGAGCTTGGCTCAGATGGAACGTTGATTCGAACGGCATGGGGGGAGGTGCTGAAGCGTATGGGCAACCATGAGGCGGCAATTAGACAATATGAGCTGGCGCTCACTGCAGCATGGCATCAGCCAGCGGCTGTAGGCATGGCGGATACGCTTCAGCTTATTGGCTGGAGCGATACGGCTATAGCGCAGCGGTTGAGGGCTTTATGCGCCATTGGAGTGAGGCGGGATGCGGCCAATAAACGCTTAGCCTCCGTCATGCAGCAGATTGGCGCTTGGCAATGCGCCAGAGAGCTGTGGATGGAAGGCGCGAATGAGGCGGGCCTGATTGCTGCTGTGGGAGGGCAGGAAGGAATGCCTGAACGGGATTCTTTTTCAACAGAGCAGTCGGACTGGTGTGTGGAAGAAATCCGCCAATTTGGCGAATGCCTCATGGCTGGCGGTCATTACGTGGAGGCAAATGCGCTCTGGGAGTCTTGGCTGGCCCGTATGCCGATTACAGATCGAGAAGCTTTAAAGGGGCCGGATGAACAGGCTGTTCTGCATTCGCTGGCTCTCGATGGAACTTTATGCTGCTTGCAGCTTGGTGAAACGGTAAAAGAAGGAACAGGTCTTAGAGCACTGCAGCGCTTTTTGGGGCAGGAGCAGGCTAATGGACGTATTTTTTCAATGGAAAAAGAGTGGTGGAATCAGCTCGCCGAGCAGACTGCTGCCCCCTATGTAAAACAGGCCATTGAGCTGAATATGCTTCCGTTGGTCGCAAGGCTCACTGCTTGCCATCCGGGGCTGCAATTGGAAAGCGAGCAGTTGCTTTATGATAACGGATATGTCGATGTGGCAGCGGAGCTCATGCTTCGCCGGTATGCCAGAGAGGGCGGAATGAGCGCAGGGCAGCAATTTCGGCTAGGGGAGCTGCTTTATGATAAAGGGCTTTACGGCGAAGCCTTATCCCTGTTCGAAAATATGGCCGAGACAGGCGAGTATGGTGATCGTGTGCAGCTTGGCTCGGCGGCAGCTTGCCTCCAAATGGGAATTGCAGCGCTGGAGCCCGGCCAATATAGCGGCAGTCGAGGCTGGGATGGCAGCTGGGCCGAGCAGGATGAGGAGCGGCTTCGCGCAGCACTTGCACGGGTGAATGCGCTCGGCTGGCACACGAGCTGGAATGCCATGCAGAGGAGGCGGGCGAATGGCGGGGCAGCGGAAGCTGATCTCTTTATGCATGATCGTTAAAGATGAGGAGAAGCATTTGCCGAATTGTTTGACCAGCGTCAGAGGAGTAGTGGACGAAATCATTGTGGTGGATACCGGGTCAATGGACCGGACGATTGAAATTGCGCAGAGCTTTGGAGCGACGGTCATAAAGGCGGAGTGGGAGCAGCATTTTTCCAAGGCGCGGAATATTGGGCTCGATCAGGCGCGCGGGGAATGGATTTTATTTCTGGATGCCGATGAATCGCTGGATGCGGCAGGCGGAAGGCAGCTGCGGGTGTGGGCCCAAGATGAGGAGCTGATGGCGCTCTTGCTTCAGGTGCGGAACGTCATTGGCGATGAGGAATCGTCAGGCTCCACCGTTCATCCGGTGCTGCGCATGTTCCGCAATGCCGAGAAGCATCGGTTCGAAGGGCGGATACATGAGCAAATCGCGGCGGCGATTTTGCGCGGAAACCCGGAAGCGAAATTTCAAATGACGGATGTCGTCATTCATCATTATGGCTACAGGGCGCAGGATGTTTTAGAGAAAAATAAGCTGGAACGCAATATGAAGCTGCTCCAGTTCGCGCTTGCGGAGGAGCCGTCAAATACGTTTCACCACTACAATATAGGCGTGGAGTTTTTGCGGCGGGGCGAGGCGGATAAGGCGCTGGATGCTTTTCGAAGGGCGCGCGGCTCACAGGTATTTGCGCATTTAAACTATGCTCATCTCGTAATCAAATATGAAGTACGAAGCCTGCATGCCTTGGAAAAATGGGCCGAAGCCGCCGAGGTCGCAGCGGACGGTACTTCTCGCTATCCAGATTATACGGATATGTGGCATTATTGGGCGCTTAGCCTCGCGCAGCTCGGACGCTTGCGGGAAGCGGCCCAGACAGCAGAGCATGCGCTTGAGCTTGCAGGCGCGCCCGCCCACTACCACACAGAAGAGGGCATTGGGACGTATCGCACCGCCTATTTGCTAGGGCGCATCAGCGAAGCTTTGCTCGATGAACAAGGGCTGGTGTCCGCCTATGTGGCGGCGCTGCGGCAGCAGCCGAGCCTGCTGCCGCCACTGTTCAGGCTGTGCAGGTATTTTCGCGCGGCGGGCGAGGAAGAGCGGCTGTTAGCTGTGCTTGCCGCACGTATCGGCTGCCCTAACGAGGGAGCAGTACGCAAGCTTGCCGCCGTTATGCTGGCTTCCGGCTGCCCTGTTGCAGCTGCCGATTGGCTGCGATGGCAGGCGGATTTGCAGGAGCAGCCCGAGCATCGCCGTTTGCTTCGTGAGCAGGCGGAGGCTATCGAGCGGCAGGATTACAGCGGGTTTCCGCTGCCGGATGAGCTGGCACAGCAGCTCGTAAGGGATGCGGAGTGGAGCATAGGCGATGGAGTAGGGGAAAGGGAAAGGAGGAATAGAGCTGTAACCGCCCGCCAGTGGTGGCTGCGAGCCGATCAATGGCTGGCAAAGCACCAGCAGCTGCGGCAGGCGGGTCAGGATGGTCGAGCGAGCTTGAGGAAAGAGGCGGTCCAGCTTGCCCGTTTGCTGTTGCCGGGTGAGGAAGGCTGGTAGACGGAAAGCGAAGCGGCGGGGAGGGGAGGGGTTAGATGAAGGGGGAAGATGTGGAAGCAGCGTTTCGTGAAGGCGGTGCCGTTGACGAATGGTGGGAGGAAGCGAGGACAGCAGAGTCAGAAAAGCTGCCTATATCCTTGTGCATGATAGTTCGCGACGAGGAAAGGTTTTTGCAGGGCTGCTTGGAATCCGTTCTCCCCTATGTCAGTGAAATGATCGTCGTCGATACGGGTTCGGTTGACCGGACGGTGGAAATCGCGCAATCATATGGCGCACGGGTACTGCAAGCCACATGGCATAGCGATTTTTCACAGGCTCGCAACAAAGGGCTGGAGGCAGCTGTGCAGCCATGGATTTTAGTGCTGGACGCCGATGAACGGCTGGAGCCGCTGCAGCTGGAACAGTGGCGGATGCTGCTTGCTGATGAGGAGCGATTCGGCTATTATGTCCAGCTTATTAGCCGGGTAGGGTGCGAAGGGGCGGAAGATGAGCTGACGGACGCGGTATGCCGTCTGTTCCGCAACGATGAGCGGATTCGGTTTGCAGGCGCTATCCATGAGGAGACGGCGACAGCTGTTGCTGTTCTGGAACGGGGCGGCCTGCCGCTTGCTCCGGTTGTCGTGCGTCATGAGGGCTATCGGGATGAGGTTATAGCCGCACGGGGCAAAAAACAACGGAACGCCGCTATTTTGCAAAACGCCTTGCGGCGTAATCCCGCAGATCCCGTCCTGCGCTATGCAATGGGCACGGAATGCTGTACCTATGGCGATTGGGAAAAAGCGATTGGCTGGCTCGAACCGCTGGCCGCCGAGCTGCTGCCGGATTGCGGCTATGCGTCGGATGTGCTGCTTAAGCTGAGCCGCTCTTGCCTAGCAATGGGGATGGCGGAAGCAGCGGCGCATTGGGCGGAAAGGGGAGTCGAGGCATTCGGCTACGCCGACTTCCCTGATTTATATGAAGCTTGGGCGGCAGCACTGCTGGAATTGGATTTTGCTGAGGAAGCGTTAAAAAAGCTGGAGATAGCGCTTAAGCTTGGAACGGCATCTAGCTTTTATTCGTCAGCCGCGGGAGCCGGGAGCTACCGGACCATGTGCGGAGCAGGCTTTTGCCATGAGCGGATGTATGAGTGGCAAGCGGCTGCTGACCGCTACGTGTCCGCAATTCAGGCGAGGCCAGACTATGCTCCGGCTTGGGAACGGCTGCTGCTGTTAGGTGCGTGGGACGAAGGGATACGCAGCAAATGGCTGCTCGCGAGCACAATTCTTCTTCAAGCAGATAAAGGTGAAACGTCGAAGCAGGGAGGCCAGGCGGGAGAAGGGCTTAAACAGCAGATGCTGTTGAACCACCTGCTGAGCAAGCTTGCTTATATTGGCTTGGAGCTGCAGCCGGAGGTATCCGCCCAGCTTATTGGGGCGTTGGTGGAACGTGACGAACATGTATTTTGGCGTGGCTTGCTGCTTGTTCAGCAGGGCGACAAGGCTGGCGGTTCCCAGCTATGGCAAAGACTGCCCGCCGGGGAATGGCGGGAGGCTTATACGGCTGCGCTGGACTCGTCAGCGGGCGATGACTCAGTTAGTGCGGGAGGCGGAGCCGACTCCGCACTGGTGACACAGGCGCTGCATCATGTGCGCGCCTGGCAAGCGCTTGGCGCCAGCGGCGCGCCGGCGGATGCGCCGCCGCTGGCGTGGTGCAGCCTGCTGCGCATGCAGGCTGCAAGCCCGGGCCGCCGGCCAGCAGCTTCGCCGCTGGCCGAGGCCCTGCTCGCGCCCGCAGCAAAGCTGGCCGCGGGCGCCTTCGCAGCAGCGGCAGGCGCCTGGCCTGCTGCCGCTGTGCACTTCACGGCGGCGCGAGCCACTGCCGCGCCGCCCTGGCTCGCGCGCGCGGCGGCCTCCGGCGCAGCCGCCGCCTACGCGTCCCGCGCCCGGCTGCTATGCGGCGGCCGGGCGGACAGCCCCGCGGCGCGCGGCGTCATTCCCGCGCCCGCGCCGCTGCAAAGCGAAACCGAGCTGATGCAGCGCATCAGCTCGGTCTTATTCCCCTTGCGGCTGCTATAACGGCAGCCGCTTCCTTTATGAATGGCATGATGATTGTAGTTGAAAAAGTTTCACAGCGTCAAAGCTCTGGTGTTATGTCGCTGCATTCTGCCCAAGCTTCTCAAGCTGGGCCGCAATTAGGCGCTCCCACCTGCTGCTCCATCTCGCTTCATCGAAGGCGAGCGCGGTTTGACGTGCGGCAGCAGCCATTTCGCCCCGAAGAGAGGCGTCTCCAAGCAAGTCGCATATCGCTTCGTAAAGCGGCACCCAGCGAGGCGGCACGAGGCGCCCGTTCAAACCATCGATGACGATGTCATTGAGCCCGCCGATATCCGTGGAGACGACGGGTACGCCGCAGCTCATCGCTTCAAGGCACGAGAGGGAGGTTCCCTCGGAATAAAGCGTAGGAATGACGGCAATATCTGCCGCATGATAGGCATCTTGCACGGTATCAAAGCTGTAGGTCCGCACGAGGATCCGCTCCTTATGCGGCTGGGTCTCTATCCAGAGCTGAAAAGCGGCAGCGACAGGAGTATGGTCCAGCAGCTCCCCCGCGAACTCCACGGTCACATTTGCAAAACGGTCCAGCAGCTTGTCTGT
Organism: Paenibacillus sp. R-74696; assembly: GCF_055814915.1. Taxonomy (NCBI): domain Bacteria; kingdom Bacillati; phylum Bacillota; class Bacilli; order Caryophanales; family Paenibacillaceae; genus Paenibacillus; species Paenibacillus sp. R-74696. Next base: position 35,748 of record NZ_JBPULM010000027.1, on the reverse strand, counting down.
TACGAGCATCATCGCTACAACACCGCGCTCATAGCTCAGCCTCCTTGGATAGAGCACGCGCAGCGGCTTAGGGGCCGTCACTTCTTTTTCATAGGTCTGACCCGCAGCTTCTTTAGATGACAGGCGATTTACCGATTTCTCGTTTTTTGGCCGAAACCGGCTAGTGTCCACCGGATTTGGCAGCAAGGCGATTTTGGAGGAATCGTCAAACTCGCAGGTGGCGCGGCAATAGGTTTGAAAATGCGAGTCGACCGACACGATCAGGTCGAGCTGGCGGATGGCGCTGCCGATTATGGCGGCGATGTTCGCTTTCGTTTTCAGCTCCATGCGGCTGTAATCCCAGTTGATGCCATGGCAGATGCCGATGCTGCCAGGACGGTAGGCAATGGGCTGCCAAATGCAGCTGGCATATATAATGAGACCCTCGGCGGCATCCGCCATACGCTCGAAGGCGGCAGCCAATGCGTCCACCTCATACGTCCAGCCGCGGACCGGACTCCCTTCATAGCTAGTGGAGAATTCTCCATAATAAGAGAGCTGGTAGACGAGCGGGCGCAGCCCCATCCTTGCAATGGTGCGGCACAGCAGCCCTACATAACGCTCGAGCCCGCCACCGAAGGGCCGGGTATACTGCTGCTGATAGGCATTCAAATAGCTATGGGTCAAAATCGTAACGTCAGCCCGTGCTTCCCCATTGCCCATCCTTCTACTCCCCCTTCGGTATCATTCGCTCCGCCCAGCGAACAAGCCGGGGGTTCGGATCAAGAATCGAGGCATAGTGGGCGAGGCTGCCCCATTGGCCCTCCGGGTCAAGCTGCATGTACCGCTCATATTTTTGAAGGCGCTGCGCCGCACTTCCCGCCCATCCGAAATGCTTAATGCGCAGCTCCGTCAGCGCACCGGGAAGCGCGCTGCATGTGAGTGGGAGACGCGGCACATGATGGGCCCATTGCGGATAGGCATAATGATAGCCGGGCAAGTAGCGAGTGAGCGTCACCGTCGGACGCTGATGCAGATTCCACCAGGCATCCTCTCGGTAATGCGTCACAGACCCCCAGAAATCATACATGCGAAAAGCTACCCAGTCATACGCTCCCTGATTGATCAAGCTTCGCATTTCAGTCTTGGCGGCATCCTCATAAAATTCGTCCGCATCAACCGCCAGCAGCCAGTCGGGTTCGGTTTCCTCGGCTGCCCGCCACAGCATTTGGCGCAGCCGCCATTCACAGCCGAACAGCCGCTCCTCATTTTCCACCAGCCTCACAACTTTGCGGCAGGCTTTGCAAATATCGACGGTTGCATCGGTGCTTGCATCGTCCACAATGACGATTTCATCGACGAAGCTGGACAGGTCGGCAAGCAGCGATTCCAAATAGCGGCCTTCCTCATTGCGTACTTGCATAATAGCGGTGAGCTTATTGCCTGTCGTTTTGCGAGGGATGCGAAATGGCTTTAAGCCACTCATGGTTGAACCTCCCTATCGCGATGGTGCGCCTGCTCCATTACGATATGATCGAGCTTGGCAAGCTCGATGATGTTGCCAAGCGCTTCGATGTTAGTCTCCGCCGCGATAAGGCAGCAATGGATGGCTTCATGGCGCTTGCCCTGGAGCAGCAGCACCGTGCCGGTCATCAGCTGAAACTGCTCGCGTTCCGCTATGCTTCCCAGCGGCTCTTTAGACAGCAGCAGGTAGGCGCTTTCCAGCCTGCCGCTTTGCAGGTAAAGCTCAGCAAGCAGCTTGCGGGCTTCCGGATCGGCTTGCAGTGGCTCAAGCCTTGCAATCGCCGATCGATAATCATCGTTGAGCTGGTACAGCAGCGCCTCTGCTAGGAGGTGCTTGCCGCCGTCCATCCACCGGAGCAGCCGCTCGCCCTGCAGCTGCTCTTCATCAGAAAGCGCTGTGTGCAGATAGGTGTGCACCGCTTCATCTATCAATCCCAGCTCCAGCTGCATGGCGGAACGAAATCGATAAATATGCTGCAGCGCCTGCTCGCGCCCATCCAGCACGGCTTGCTCAAAGGCGGCGAGCAGTTCGCCTTGCGCTCGCAGACTTTCGCCAGTCAAGTAGCGATACACCGCATGGAAAAAAAGCTGGTCCGTCAGTCTTCGCCTATAACCGGCTGGAATGCCAGCTTGATCATCTTCCTCCCTCGCCGCCGCTTGCCTACTTTGTTGCTGCATCGCAGCGTCTAGCTCACCTTCAGCTCGATTGTTCTGCTCCAGCGCCGCCGTATCTTTCTGCTCCCTTGCTTCAGCAAGCCGGCCCGCGGCCCGTGTTTTGTCGGCTTGCTCCTCATGCCAAATGGCGCGGTAGCGCTGCTGCAGCCGTATGAGCATCTGTGATTCATAGCCGTCGATATGCCATTCAATCGCTTGTCTCGCCAGCAGATCGGACGTTTCATCGGTGCCATCAAGCAGGAAAATATCGCCGCGGCAAAAGGCCTGCTCCAAATAAAAGGCTTCGGTGGCAGCAACGACGAGCGTCGCCCGCGCGCACAGCCAGCTGCGATAGGAGCGCCATCGCTCTGCTTCCTGCGGCTCTGAATCGGGAAGATAGGCGATCAGGCTGCGCGATGCCAGCGGTGCTGCAATATGTGTCCAGCAAGGATGGAGCACAAGCGCGCAGGTGCGGTCCCAATCCAGCTCAGGTAGACGAGCGAGCGATAGGGGAACGATAGACGCGGCGCTTGCCCAGTCCGGGAGCGCGTCCTCGGCGATCATATAGATTTGACGCTGCTCTCCGAGCTTAGCCAGCCAGTCGCGCTCCGCCGCCGGGAACGCTCCAAAGCGGCTGTAGGGAAAAATAACGATCGGCTTCCCAGTCATGATGTCTTCACCATCCGTTCAGGTTGCAAGGGCTACTGGCAGCACGCGCCATGCCGCGAGCAAATACGTTATTGATAGAACCTATGAAAACAAAGGTTGATCACATGCCATCTATTTTATTAACCATGCGGATGATCTTATAATTTTGCGGGATTTTGTGTATTATAGAAAGATATCTATTTTCGTGGGAAAGGTTGGTCACAATGGAAAACAACGTGGACACAAAGCTGTCATCCTCTAACTTTATAAAAAATATTGTGAGCGAAGATTTGAAGACCGGCCATGTCCAGGAAATCGTGACGCGCTTTCCGCCGGAGCCGAATGGCTATTTGCATATTGGGCATGCCAAGTCGATTTGCCTGAATTTTGAGCTGGCTGACGATTTCAAAGGCAGAACGAATCTGCGTTTTGACGATACGAACCCGGTCAAGGAAGATACCGAATACGTCGATTCGATTCAGGAGGACGTAAAGTGGCTGGGCTTTGATTGGGACGAGCTGCGTTTTGCCTCGGACTATTTCGAAGAGCTCTACAATCGAGCAGTGCTGCTCATTAATAAAGGCAAAGCATATATATGCGACCTGTCCGCTGAGCAAATTCGCGAGACCCGTGGCACGCTGACACAGCCTGGGCAAAACAGCCCTTACCGTGAGCGCAGTGCAGAAGAGAATATCGATCTGTTTGCCCGTATGCGCGCAGGAGAATTTCCTGACGGCTCGAAGGTACTGAGAGCGAAGATCGATATGGCTTCGCCGAATATCAACCTGCGTGATCCGGTGCTTTATCGTATCGCCCATGCCCATCATCACCGGACTGGCGATGCTTGGTGCATTTACCCGATGTATGACTACGCGCATCCGATCAGCGACGCGATTGAAGGCATTACGCATTCTATCTGTACGCTGGAGTTCGCCGACCATCGTCCGCTCTATGACTGGGCAATTGCCGAATGCGAGATGCCGGCAGTGCCTCGTCAATACGAGTTTGCCCGCCTGAACGTCACGAATACCGTGATGAGCAAAAGAAAGCTGAAGCAGCTTGTCGACGAGAAAGTGGTAGACGGCTGGGATGATCCGCGGATGCCGACGATCAGCGGTCTGCGCCGCAAAGGCTTTACGGCAGAAGCCATTCGTGCCTTCTGCCGCGAGATCGGGGTTGCCAAGGCTAACAGTACCGTGGATGAGCGGATGCTGGAGCATTTTATCCGTGAGGACTTGAAGCTTAAGGCGCTTCGGACGATGGCGGTATTGCGACCGCTCAAGGTCGTTATTACGAACTATCCGGAAGGCCAAACCGAGCTGCTCGATGCAGAAAATAACGCCGAGAACGAAGACATGGGCATTCGCCAAATTCCGTTCGGTCGCGAGATTTATATCGAGCAGGACGATTTTATGGAAAATCCGCCGAATAAATATTTCCGCCTGTTCCCTGGCAATGAGGTGCGTCTGAAGCATGCGTATTTCATTACTTGCCAAGAGGTTGTGAAAAATGAAGCGGGCGATGTTATAGAGCTTCGCTGCACATACGATCCAGCAACGAAAAGCGGCTCGGGCTTCAACGCCCGCAAGGTGAAGGGCACGATTCACTGGGTGGAGGCGTCACAGGCAGTTCCGGCAGACTTCCGTTTGTTCGAGCCTCTTATTACAAATGAAGCAGAAGAGGAAGGCAAGCCGTTCCTTGAATGCATCAACCCGAATAACCTTGAGGTGCTTCAAGGCTTCGTGGAGCCGAATATGAAGGATGCCGAAGGACAAGCGAAGTTCCAATTTTTCCGTCACGGCTATTTCAATGTAGATCCGAAGGATACGACGCCGGAGAAGCTGGCTTTCAACCGTATCGTTTCGCTGAAAAGCTCTTTCGATCCAGCGAAAGCATAAGTACCGCATCAGCTTAATAGCAAAAGCCGTGAACGTCTGCCTGTCAGGCAATCTTCACGGCTTTTTTTACTGGCAAGAAAAAGAAGCATAAGGCAGGGCCAGGCCTGAGCTATGCTTCTTTGCCCGCAATTCAGGCGGCTAATCCCTAAAGCAGGTTAGCAGCTTGGCTGCGGGGGTTCTGCGCTTTGCTTTCGGTGTTTTGTCAAAATAGCCGAGATGCAGCGTGCCGGCGATTCTCTCATCCGCCTTAACGCCAATAGCACGATGAAATCGGGGATCCCAGTTGTAGTCATGCGTCTTCCATACGACACCAATCTGCCGTTCCCATGCCAGCAATTGTACATTTTGAATGAGAGCGGAAGCAGCCATCAGCGCTTCCTCCCACTCTCTTTGCCGGGGATGGGCTTTGACGACGACAATTAGATGGGCTTGTATAAGAGAGCAGTATTGCGTCTCGATCCAAGTGCCCCATTTTTCAAGCATCTCCTTGGGTTGGGTTAACCTTACAGCATCCGCAAACTTGCTCCGGCCGTCTCCCGTAAATAGAATAAAACGCCAAGGCTCTTTGGAGGAATGAAACGGTGCCCACACCGCGTCCTCCAGCAATTGCTGAATCGCTGCTTCTGTCAGCGGCTCGCCGTTAAAATCGCGGATCGTTCTTCTGCCTGTAATCGTAGAGCGAACGCCGAGAGCCTTATGCTCCATCTTCATTTTCTCCATTGGTGAGGCTGCTTACAATAAACGGAAGCATCGCTTCTAGTGTCGTTGGATCATTAAATGCAGCAGACCCTTTTTCCATGTAGAAAACACGATTCGCTTGAACGGCCGGCAGCCCTTTCCATATTTCCGTTTCATACGTCGGGCTTGTGTCACTGCTCTCGCTTGTATCTGGCGTAGTGAAGATGTAGTCTCCCGCGAAGTCGGCGACCCTCTCAAGCGAAATTTCCTTGGAGCCAAGCTTGACATCGAAGTCAGCAGGTACCTTGAGCCCAAACTCGTCGTACAAAATTTCGGTTCCGCGTCCAAAGCCTTCGCCGTAAATATATACGCCTTTATTGTGAGGGCTTAGCACCGATACGGTTTTATCGCCAACTGCCTGCAGCACTCGCGGCTTAGCCTCGGCGATTTTGGCTTCCCAGCCAGCAACCCACTGCTTGGCCGCATCCTCGCGGTTCGTCAGCTTGCCGAATTCGATTAATTGCTCTTTATAATTTTTCTCTCCATAGTTTACGGTAACAACCGGAGCAATCTTCTTAATCTCATCCAGGTTTTCCGTATTAGCCAGCGCTACGATAAGATCCGGATTCAAGGAGATAATTTTTTCGATCGAGAAAGCGCCCCATGCTCCGATATCTTCCATTCCGTCAATTTTGCCTTCGTATAGCGGGTTCTCCATCGTCATGCTCGGCGCCCCGACCGGATTAATGCCAAGCACCATAAAGTAGCCGACATAAGCGTGGGTGAGGACTACAATTCGTTGGGGATTGCGGGGAACCTCGACTTCGCCGTCTGCTCCCGTGTAATTCATAGTAGTCGCTTCCGATTGCACAACATTGCCCGCAGTATTGCCAGACGTCGCTACAGCATTGTTTGCTGCACCAGTGCTGCCTGCTGCCCGATTTCCTGCTGCCGTTCCTGAGCACGCGCTCAATAGCAGCGTGAGACATACCAGTAATGTCAACGCCGCTGAGTTTCTTTTGTTCCTAACCAATTGAAAATCCCCTCTGCTCTCGTATTGATAACCATTATCACTTCGAGCTTTAATATAACGTTTGAGCTTGGCTGGAACAATGGACGATCTTAGCATCAGGAATGGATTATGTTGTTTGATGTTATTGCGCTCCGCCGACTCACGCTCACGATACTTAAGCGGCGATAAACCGGACTGTTTTTTGAATATTCTACTGAAATAATAGACATCGGAATAACCGATAGCCGTAGCGATGTCCTGCAAGCTCGCATCCGTGTGGTTGAGCAGGTGGCGAGCTTTGCCCACTCTTAAACGAATCATATATTCAATAGGACTGCAGGAAGCGCGCTGCTTGAATATGCGAGAGAGATGGCTGGGACTGCAATCCAGCATAGACGCCAGCTTGTCAAGTGTAAGGGGTTCCGCGTAATGCTCATGGATATACCGCAAAGCCTGTTCGGCTGGATCGGCCGGAATGATTTTTACCGCCTGCTCGCGAAGCTGCCGTGTAAGCTCATATATAAGCTGATAGAATAAGGTTTTGGCATGAAGCTTCTCCACATTCCCCAGCGAGTTCCAAGCATGCAAGAGAAGCTCAAGCTTGACGAACAGCGACAATGGATAGGAGGGAATACAGCCGTATTGTACCTGAAAAGGGTAGGCTGGCGAATGGATAGGGTGTTTGTGCGGGTCGCCGGGCAAAGGAACATTGGCTTTATACAGAACAAGATAGTAGTCAAACTGCTCTGCTGCGAGGCGAATATCCAGCAGCATCCCTTTGCCGCCATGCAGCGCAAACATGCCGTTTACCTCATATTCCGTATAATCAAGTGCGATGTGCGCCGCACCGCGCACGGCAAAGAGGAAGCCGTTTGCTGGAAGCTGATAGACTGGCGGCGTATCGCTTCCCCGCAACGACACGAACCTGACATCCATCAGCTTCACCGACGCCTGTGTCCATAAATGAGCATGCTCATTCCATTCCATCTTGCTCCCCCATTCATCGTCTGTTCCACATGTTTCATTCATTTTACTGATAATCATTATCATAATCAATAAGCGTCGTTTTTTAAAATCAGATTTTAGATGGTAGAAGCTTATTTAATACGAGCAGGCAGGGGGCTTTTGGGGAGCTTCTTCCGGCTGTTGGGTTGACAAATTTAGGGGATACTTTATATGATATTGTAAATTCACGACAACATCCATGCATCGGCCTGGGCTGAGCTTAGCTGTTGCTGGAATTTTTATTGTGGTTTTAATTATTTTCAGCCAAAACAAAGACAGGAGCGAAATGAATGAAGAAACTGGAGATAAAAGGAATAGGGACGATAAGTGCTTTGAAAGCGGTCACTTATATTACCATTATCCCTGCCGCACTTTTATTTTTAATAGGATTAGCGATGCTGCTGATCGGAATAGCGGTAGGCGAGCCTGGCTTATGGGGCATTGGGTTAGCCTATACTATTATGCCGGTCTTTATCATTGGAATGTACGGCGTTATCAGCATGGTTATTGCACTTCTGTATGGTGTGCTTGCCAAGAAGTTTGGTGGACTGGAGCTTATTGTGGAAGAAAAGAATGAGCTTGTATTCAATGGACCTTCAGGGAACGGTTACCAGCAAGGGGCTCCTGCTCCTATCAATCCTCCAGGCAGCCCTTATGATGCAGAGAACCAAATTCAGCTGACCAAAACGTCACCGCCGCCATTGCCCAACCAATTCCGAAATACAAATCAGGATTAGAATAATAATAAATAATAACAGCGGCAGTCTATAGTTTTAAGGTGATGCGTGGTTGTCACAGTGGATAAAATCCTTCTTCATTTCGAGAAGGATTTTATTTTGCCTATCGTGTTGTTGAGCTATGCTTCCTAATTCAGCGAGTGGATGAAAGAGGGGTTTTTATAATGGATCGAGCAGTAGTGAGAGAGTCGCAGAGAGTCGCTGTTGAGGCAGCAAGGGAAGCGGGGGAATTGCTGAAGAAGCTTTTTGACAAGCTGGATACCCGTACCTATAAGCAAAAGGACAAGCATGGGGACTTGGTGACGGAAGCCGACCACAGGGCGGAAGAGATTATTTTGGGCAAAATTAAGCAGAGCTTCCCTGACCATCACATCATATCGGAGGAAGCAGGAGACAACCACCTTTCAAGCGACTGGCTATGGCTCGTTGATCCGCTGGATGGGACGAACAATTTTGCCGTCGGAATGCCCCTATTTGCCGTTTCCATTACGCTCATGTATCAGCGGGAGGCTGTGATGGCGGTTATTTATGAGCCGATGACGGATCGCTTGTATGAGGCGGTGGCAAACGGCGGTTTTCGCTGCAATGGCAGAATCATTAGATTAGGTGAGCCGCGTGCTTTCAATAGAGCGACAGTTGGCTGGATTCAAGGGCATAAAGTGCAGCAAGAGCCGCGGGCGGCGAGGCTGCGCCAGCATCTTGATGCGAGCACCAAGCGAATGATGCGGTTGTGGGCGCCTACCTTGCAATGGACGATGCTGGCAAAGAGCGATTTGGATGCGATTATTTTGTACAACTCGGAGGGCGAGGACCTTTATTCGGGAATGCTCATGGTGCGCGAGGCGGGCGGCAGCATTACCGACTTTGAGGGCAGGCCTTTCACGGGCATGAGCAGCGAGCCCTATTTGATTGCCTGCCATCCGCAGCAGTTGCCTTTTTTTCGCGGTCTTGTACATAATGGCCTTGTTGGGAAGTAAGCGACAAAGTTTAATATTCTGCTAGAACAAGCTGGCAGCTGCAGGAGGTTTATGAAATGAATCCATCTATTCAAGCAGGATTAATAGGGCTTTGCATCGGGGATGCGTTAGGGGTTCCCGTGGAGTTTCGCAATCGGAAGGCGTTATTGAAGGAGCCGCTAATGGATATGATCGGTTACGGCTCGCATCAGCAGCCGCCGGGTACTTGGTCGGATGATGCGTCCTTGACCTTATGTCTGGTGGAGAGCCTGGCTCATTGCAAAGGCGTTGATGTGCATGATGTGGCGCGGCGTTTCGTGGAATGGAAGCGGGGCGAGCGCTGGACGCCGCATGGCGAGGTATTCGATATAGGCATAGCGACGAGCGAGGCGATTGCCCGGCTTGCGAGTGGGGTAGAGCCTGAGCTGGCAGGCGGCAGTGGCGAATACAGCAATGGCAATGGCTCATTGATGCGTATTTTGCCAATGGCCTACTGGCTGCTAGATGCTAGCATAGAGGAGCGATCAGCTGCGGTTGGCAGGGTGTCGTCGTTAACCCACAGGCATCCTTTATCGATTATGGCCTGTGTTTATTACACGGAGTATGCCGTACAACTGTTGAAGGGCCATAGCCCACAGGAGAGTTATGCTGCAACGAATCGGGCGTTTCAGCTATTTTATGCAGGGGATAGTCATCTGGAGCGTTTTGAACGCCTGCTTAATGGGCAGCTGGCAAGTCTGAACGAGGACAGCATTGCTTCGTCGGGCTATGTCATGCATACACTCGAAGCAAGCATCTGGAGCCTGCTTACGACGGGCAGCTATGCGGAAGCCGTGCTTCGCGCTATTAATCTAGGGGAAGACACGGACACGACAGGCGCGGTAACAGGCGGTCTTGCAGGCATCTATTACGGCCTATCATCTGTTCCCTCGCATTGGCTGGAAAAGCTTGTACGGGCGGACGAACTATTCCAGCTATGCGACAGCTTTAACGAAGGGCTTGCAGAGCAGAAGCGATAGAGCCATCTAGCGTTAGGGGCCGCGGCTTTGCCTATTAATGGCTGGTTGCTCTAGCAAAACGATTGCGCGGCAGCGGCAAGTTGAAATGCTCCCGCAGCGTAGCGCCTTCATAGTCGGTGCGGAAAAGGCCGCGCTGCTGCAAAATAGGAACGACCCGGTCGACAAACAGCTCGAGCCCATCCGGCAGCAGCGGAGCCATCAGCATAAAGCCATCAGCCGCCTGCTCGGCGAACCATTCCTCCAAGGTGTCGGCGATTTTCTCGGCGGTGCCGACGAGATGGTCGCCGCTGAACGAGCCTGTGAGAAAGGAATACACCTCACGCAGTGTGGGATTTTCCCGGGCGATGACCGGCTGATGCTTGAGGTAGTCCGTTTTGTGCAGCTTAATGCGGTCGAGCCCGACTTCAACAGCACGTGATTCCAGCGTGCAGCCGGAGAAGTCGATTCCCTGAAAATAATCCGCCAGAAAGCCGATGCCCTGCTCCTCTGTAATCAACGCCTCCAGCTGCTTGAGCTTCGCCCGCGCTTCCTCCTCGGTATCACCAATAATCGGCGAAATGCCTTGCAAAATATAAATATCCGCAGGTTTGCGTCCCCATTTAGCTGCTTTCCCTTTAAACGACTGGTAGAATGCCTGCGCTTCTTCCTTGCTGTGCTTGATCGAGAAAATGACTTCCGCCGTTCGCGAGGCGAAGTCCTGTCCGGCTTCAGAATTTCCGGCCTGTACAAGCACAGGATGCCCCTGCTGCGAGCGGCCAATATTTAGTGGTCCTTCCACCGAGAAAAACTCGCCCTGATGCTGGAGCCGGTGCAGCTTCTCCTTGTGGAAAAACTGCCCCGATTCCTTGTCGCGGACGAAGGCATCGTCCTCCCAAGAATCCCATAAGCCTTGCACGACTTCAAGAAATTCCTCCGCCCGCCTGTAGCGCAGACTATGCTCGAAATGCTCATCTCTGCCAAAGTTACGCGCTGTATTCCCAGACAAATCCCGTGTAGTGACCATGTTCCAGCCAACCCTGCCTTTGCTTATCTGATCGGCAGACAGGAGCAGCCGGGCCAGATTGAAAGGCTCAATATATGAGGTTGATGCGGTGGCGACTACACCGATGTGCGTCGTGGCGCACGCTAAAGCGGTAATCAGGGTAATTGGCTCAAACCGGTTTACAATATTCGGGTGGGATTGCTCATTAATTGCCAAACTGTCCGCGATAAAAGCGATATCGAATTTTCCGCGTTCAGCGGTTTGGGCGAGCTTCCGGTAATAGTCGATATCGATGCTGGCATCCGGCTGGGCACCCGGATGGCGCCAGCCCGCCACATGCATGCCTGTGCCGACCAAATAGGCGGATAATTTTATTTGCCTGTGCTTCCGCGCGGCTTGTTGGGACATGTCAAGCTCCTCCTTGATAGATGGATTTAATTTTAAAGTGAACAGGGTGGAATAGTTTGCTTTAATTTATCACCTTCATTTTCTAGCGTCAATCCCGATTATTGCCAAAAAAAGAAGTTGACACCGTCGGGCAATTGCTTTAAATTTATAAAACAAATAGGAATAGTTGGTTTTGGGTGATAAGCCCTATAACTAGTTGACCAGAACACTGGAAACTAAACTCTCCACCGAGCGGATTAAACGGTGCTGAAGTTTGGTTTTTTTTATTTAAATATAGGAAAGTATATGATTTCGCCATACTTTCTCTATATTTCTCGGACTGAAACGCGCCGCGCCGCCAAAGGATGGCTTTCGGCCGATTCACCTTGAATTCTAAGAATATATAAGTTTCATCCTTATATCCGCTTAGAATTTTCCGACAAAGCTCTTCGCTCGTCCCGGAAGGACGACGAAGTCGTTTTTGCTTATCAGGGAGGAGAGGAGTTTTTCAGCATGATCGTCATAAAGGATTTGCACAAAACCTACACAAGCGGAAGCAGCACGATTACCGCCTTGGACAACATTAACCTGACGATTGATAAGGGGGATATTTTCGGCATTATCGGCTTTAGCGGGGCAGGCAAGTCTTCGTTGATCCGCTGTCTGAACCGGCTCGAAGAGCCTGATTCGGGTTCGATCGAAATCGGTGGAAAGGTGCTGACGGATCTGTCTGGCAAGGAGCTGCGGCTGGCTAGGCGCAAGATTGGGATGATTTTTCAACAGTTTAATTTGCTGGATTCACAAAATGTGTTTCAAAATGTCGCTTTTCCCCTTCAAATAGCCGGTTATCCGAAGCCGTTCATTCGGGAGCGCGTGCGGGAGATGCTGGAGCTGGTTGGACTGTCCGACAAGGAGCATATGTATCCGTCCCAGCTCAGTGGCGGGCAGAAGCAGCGGGTGGGCATCGCCCGGGCACTTGTGAATGAGCCGGATGTGCTGCTCAGCGATGAGGCGACCTCAGCGCTTGATCCGCAGACGACCTACTCCATTCTGGAGCTGCTCCAGGATATTAACCGCAAGCTGAAGCTGACGATCGTCTTAATTACGCATGAGCTGGATGTGCTCCAGCATATTTGCCGCCATATGGCGGTCATCGAGCAGGGCTCTATTGTGGAAACAGGGACGGTTGACAAGCTGTTTATGAATCCCGTCAGCTATACTGCCCGCCGATTCGTCAGTATTATCGACTATTACCGTGACAAACGGTCGATTATGGAGGGGCTGGGAGCAGGAATATGAGAGATGATCTGTTCGAGCTGTTAGGGGAGGGACTGCTGGAGACGCTGTATATGGTCGCTTGGTCTTCGGTATTTGCTTTGATCATTGGTATTTTGCTAGGCATTACACTCGTCGTCAGCGAGAAAGGGGGTATTCTGGAGGCGCCAATCATCAATAAAATCATGGGGACGGCGATTAATGGCGTGCGCTCGCTGCCTTTTATTATTTTAATCGTGCTGCTGCTGCCGTTGTCCCGGCTCATTGTCGGCACCTCGCTTGGCCCGACAGCAGCTATCGTCGCATTATCGATCGGAGCTTCGCCCTTCCTGGGCCGTATTATTGAAAACTCCTTGAAGGAGGTAAGCGCGGGTAAAATTGAGGCGGCCAAAGCGATGGGAGCTACGCCGCTAACGATTATATTCCGCGTGCTGATTCCCGAAGCGCTTCCGGCGCTTGTTCGGGGCGTGACCATCGCTGTCATCGCCATTACGGAATTTACAGCGGTGGCAGGAGCGATTGGCGCAGGGGGACTTGGCAGCCTGGCTATCCGCTTCGGCTACCAGCGGTTTCGCGAGGATATTTTAATTGCGACCGTTATTGTCATTATTTTGCTGGTGCAAATCATTCAACTGTCAGGCGATAGCTTGGCTAAAGCGATTTTAAAAAAACGTCATCTGGGGTAGCCTTAGCTCCCCTCAAACCTAAATAGAGAAAGCAGGAGAGTAACCATGAAAACGATGAAAACAACGAAATGGACCTTTATATCCGCCCTTATTCTTATGTTCAGCCTTATCGTCTCAGGCTGCGGCACCGCAGCAAATAATGCCCCGGCAAGCTCGCCGGAAGCAAGTGCCTCCGCAAGCCCTGCCGAGTCGACCCAGTCGCCGGAAGCTTCCGCTTCAGCAGCCCCGCAGGAGGCAGTCACGCTTAAAGTAGGGGCTGCGCCAGTGCCGCATGCCGAAATTTTGGAGATTGTTAAGCCGCTGCTTAAGGAGCAGGGCGTGAATTTGGAAATCGTTGTGCTCGATGATGAAGGCCAGCTCAATCCGGCACTGTTTGAGAAGCAGATCGATGCGAACTACTTCCAGCACATTCCGTATCTGGACTCGATTAAAGGGGAGAAGGGGTATGATTTTGCAGTAACCGCGAAGGTTCACGTTGAGCCAATTGGCTTTTATTCCGAGAAGCTGAAATCGAAGGATGACATTGCGGATGGCGCCACCATTGCGATTCCAAATAACCCATCGAATGAATACAGAGCACTGGTGCTGCTTGAGCAGCAAGGGTTGATCAAGTTGAAGGAAGGCTTGGAAAATACGTACGAGGCAACGCCGAAGGACATTGTAGAAAACCCTAAAAATCTCAAGTTTGAGGAAGTGGATTCGGCTACCCTGCCAAGGGTATTGCCCGATGTAGATGGTGCTATTATTAATACGAACCTGGTTTTGGAGGCGGGCATTGATCCGAATACTGCGCTGTTCCGGGAGGATGCAGAATCGCCCTACGCCAACATTATCGTTGTTCGCAGCGGCGATGAGAGCCGCGACGAAATTAAGAAGCTGGATGCGGTGCTCGTATCGCCCGAGGTGAAAAAATTCATTCAGGACAAATACGGCGTGGCGGTTGTGCCAGCTTTTTAAAGCGGCCAATCGACAAGCCAAGCTTGGCCAAACCAAGAAAAGTATGTTCCGTACCGCTACCTGCGGGAAAGAGCATGCTTTTTTTATATTATGAAAAAGTTCACAAAGCTTTCACTTATGTGGAGCTATCCGCTCTCTATATAATTACAACGGTAAACAGAAAGGATGATGGAAATTGCCAGCTACTAAAAAAGAAGGTTTTTATTTTGGTTTGATGATGTGCTTGGGGATGGTCATATTCATGACCTTTTATAATCTCTATACAAATGGCTTGTTTGGAACAGTGACTGTAGCAGAAATACTTTTTCAATTGGTTGTATGCTTTATCGTGGCTGCCTCGCTCGAAATCGTTATTGTCGGCCCAATAGCTAAGAAGATAGCTTTCGCTCTCCCGTATGACAAATCTAAAAAGATATTTGCCGTTGTGTCACTATCTTTTTTCATGGTGATTGGAATGGTTCTCTGCATGTCGCTATATGGCTTGGGGACGGCTTACTATTTCAACAGCCTCAATGGGAGCTCCTTACTTGAGAGTTACTATTCCTTAGTGATTAAAAATTTTGTGTTTGCTCTGCCCTTACAGCTCCTGATTGTAGGACCGCTTGTGCGGTATTTATTTACTAAATTCGTAAAAGGTAAAATTTCTTCGGTAGCCTTAAGCTGAATTAAAGGCTACAGCTTAGCTTTATTTCATTTAAACCAGCCCTTCTCCTTAAAACGGGTAATCGCCTCAATCCGATTGCTCACGCCCAGCTTATCCAAAATGACGGAAATATAGTTGCGCACGGTGCCATTGGTCAAATAAAGCTGGTCGGCGATCTCCTTCGTATTTTTGCCGTCGGCGATGAGGCCGAGAACTTCCTTCTCCCGTTCGGTGAGCGGGTTTTCCTGCCCGTAGGCGTCGTCCACCAGCTCGGGCGCATAAATGCGGCGGCCGGTCATGACGCTGCGTATGGAGCTGGCCAGCTCCTCGCTTGGGCTGTCTTTGAGCAAATAGCCGCACACGCCGGCCTTGAGCGCACGGTCGAAATAGCCGCTTCTGGCGAAGGTGGTCAAAATGATAACCTTGCAGCCCAACTGGCGAATTTCTTCCGCTGCCTCCAGCCCGTTCTTGACCGGCATCTCAATGTCCATAATGCAAATGTCCGGCTTGTGTAGCTGGACGAGCGTGATCGCTTCTTCGCCATTTCCAGCTTTACCGACCACGGTCATATCATCCTCCAGCTCAAGCAGGGAAGCGAGTGCCCCCAGCAGCATCCGCTGGTCTTCGGCGATTACAATTCTTATCATAGAGAGGACTCCTTTTCCGGCTTCTGGACGACATTTGGCGCTTTAATGACGAGCATCGTGCCGTCGCTGCAAATAATGTCCAGGCTGCCATTAATAAACTCCAGTCTTTCCTTCATTCCCCTAAGGCCATTTCCTCGGTAATAGCTGCGCGACTCCTTGCCGCCCGTAGCAATGCCCGTGCCATTGTCTTGAACGCGGACAATGAGCTCCGTGTGGGTTGGTTCAATCTCGACCAGACATTTGGTAGCGGAGCTGTGCTTGACAATATTCGTCACCGCTTCCTTGAGACACATGCTGACGACATTTTCGGCAAGCAGCGAAGTGTCGGTATGCGACGGGTCGCCTTCAACTACAAGCTGGATATCAGCAGCCTTCAAAATTTGTTTTACCCGAAAAAGCTCATCCTCAAGCCGTGTTCCACGCATTTCCGTAACAAGCTCCCGTACTTCCTTGAGCGCCGTGCGCGCCGTTTGGCGCACATCATCGATTTCCTCCTGCGCCTTGGCGGGATTTTTCTGCATCAGCTTGCCCGCCAGATCGCTTTTCAGACCTATGAGCGACAGCTTCTGCCCGATCGTATCATGCAGGTCGCGGGCGATCCGCTGCCGCTCCTCCAGCTTGACGAGCTCGGAAATCCGCTTGTTGGCATGCTCAAGCTCGCCTTCCAGCTTGTCCCGCTTATTGCGGTTGTACGTATTGACCGGAAGCAAAATGACGCCGATCAAGCTAATGAGCACGAAGGGGAATTGCGCGAGAAAGACCGGATTTTGCACAGCCAGCCCATAGTTGATGCTCAGGAAGGTCGTGACGATATGAATGGAATACAGCGTAAAGAAGCCGATGCGGTTCTGGATATTGCCGATAAAATAAGCGAGAAAGATGGAGAAATACACATAGCCAAACATGAGCGTCATCGCGATGGAAATAATAATTTGGATGCTGGTCCAGAAATAAACCTGCCAGCCCTTGGACATGAAGGAAAGCATATAGCAGATGAAAAATAAAACGATCATCACAATACCGGAAGTCGCTTGGTAGGGCGATGAGTTTCGGAAAATAAAGTAGAAGGGCAGGATGTAAAAAACGACCCATACATAGGGGCTGATTCCCGTATTTTTATGAAAAATATGATGCCATTTTTGCATATGCGTCCCGCCTTTTCAAATCGCTGTTGCAGCATAAGGAGCTGCTTTGAAGCTATTTTAACATAAAAGAGGCTCGCGCATTTGGTTCCGCGCAGCCTCTTTCGTGTGTATATCTTTGTACCTGCTAGCCAACGCGTCTTGTATCCAGCTTGGTGCTTGCCGCACGCGGCTTGCGCAGACGATGCTTCATGCCTTTAAAGCTGACGAACATGTTGTTCTCTTCATCCCATAAGCGGAAACGCAGTGCCGTCAAACTAGTTTTAAGAGTAATCGTCGTTGCCTGCTGAAGCGGAACGGATGAGTTGTGCGCATCCTCTAAATAGTAGTTAGGCACTTTCGGGCTCAGGTGATGCACATGATGGAAGCCGATGTTGCCAGTAATCCATTGTAATGGACGGGGAAGCTTGTAATAAGAGCTGCCTTCAACGGCTGCTTTTACGTAGCTCCACTCATCTTCATTTTCAAAATACGTATCTTCGAACTGATGCTGAACGTAGAACAGCCAAATGCCGAACAGTCCGGATAAAAACATAACGGGCAGCTGTACCATGACGAATGCCTGCCAGCCCAGAAGCCAGCTAAGACCTGCATATAAAGCAACAATCGAAACATTGATCAAATACGTGTTGAGGCGTTCCTGGCGTCTAGCACCTTTACGGTTGAAACGGTATTGAATAAGAAACACAGCAATCGGGCCAAGGCCAAACATAACGACCGGATGGCGGTAAATACGATAGAAAAGGCGGCGCAAAGGCGTTGCTGCAATATATTCATCTACGGTCATAATCCAAATGTCGCCAATACCACGCTTGTCGAGATTGCTGCTCGTTGCATGATGGATGGAGTGGCTGTATTTCCACTGTTGGAAAGGGACGAGGGTAATAATCCCTGTTATCGTGCCGACGATAGCATTTGCCCGTTTGCTCTTGAAGAATGAACCGTGGCAGCAATCATGGCAAATAATAAAGGTCCGAATGACAAAGCCTGCAGTAATTAATGAAAAAACAATCGTGAGCAAATAAGAGATTGGCATGACGGCATACGCCGCGTACCAGAAAAACCCGAGTGGGAGTAAAGTATTGATTAATTGTCGTATGCTGGTTTTCATATTCACTTTTTCGTAAGGGGCAAGACTCTTTTTCAAGCTCGCTTGCTTGGCTTTCTGATCCATAATGAAGCTCCTCCTTCAATAACAAGACGTACATCCTCTGTTAAAGATGCCCGTAACCTGCTAGCTATATTTATATTGTAAAGAAAAATGTCATGCGCCATAAGTCATAAACGTCAGTAAAGCCATATGACATATGTCATATGGGAACGTTTCTAGATGCCCATAAATGCATGTTTTTAACAATATTTTTGCAGGTTCTGGAATATCTAGAGGGCGGTTGGATGGGGGCGAGGCGAATAGGCTATGCCGAATAGCGTTTGTATAAGAAAATTGTAGCGTATGTGCATTGAAGGCAGGGCGGGAGATAGGCTAAACTTGATCTCGTCATTTGATAATGATAATCACTGATTTAAAGGGGAGTCGAACAGGGATGATGCAATGGGGGAAAAAGAGTTTCAAGGGTAAAATGACGGTGCTCACGCTGCTGGCGTTAGCCGTTATCATAGCGCTCGCGGGTTGCGGTTCGCAAGGCGAGACAGCTGTTAATACGGAGGCTAGCGATGCAGCGGCTACTGTAAGCCCGTCTCCTGCTAGAGCGGATGAGTCGGCAGCTGCAGAGCAGGAAGCGGAAACGCGAGTGCTCCAGGACGAATTTGGCGAGGTAACGGTTCCGGCACATCCGAAGCGCGTAGCGGCACTTTATTTGGAGGACTATTTGACGGCGCTTGGTGTAACGCCAGTTGTCCAGTGGTATCACCCGAATTGGGGGACGCAGGAATATTTGAAGCTGGATTTGCCAACGTTTGATATTTCGGGCAATATTGAAGCGCTGCTTGAAATGGAACCTGACTTAATTATATTGGACGGCGGGGCAGACAAAGCCAAATACGATTTATATTCTAAAATAGCCCCTACCTACCGTTTGCCGGAAAATATTTTGCTTGATTCTCAAGCGATTTTGACGACCATTGCGGATGTCCTGAATATGAAGGAACAGGGAGATCGTGTGATTAGTGCTTACGAGCAGAAAATAGCCGATGCCAAGGAGAAGCTCAATACAGCGCTTGGCGATGAATCCGTAGCGGTCATTCGTTTGAATGTGGAAGATAGCACCTTCGCATTGTTCGGCGTGAACAACCGTTTTATTGGCTCCATATATCCCAATCTGGGTCTTACGCCTAATACATGGTCTAAGGATATGGAGGAATTTCAAAAGATTTTAACAGAAGAAAGCTTACCGGATCTGGATGCCGACCACATTATTCTTTTATTGTCCAATGGAACTTGGGATTCACCTGAAAATCAGGAAGCGCTGAAGCTTCTAGACAGCAAGATTTGGCAGGCTATCCCCGCAGTGAAGGCAGGGCATGTACACCGGGTGGAGAGATCCTATTGGCAGTCCGGTGGCATAACAGCAAATGCCATGAAAATCGATGATATTTTGAAAATGTTCGTCAAATAAATAACGCTTGAGTAGCTGCGCTATTCAAGAAATGAAGAGGAAGGTCCATCTGTGCATTGATGGGCTTTCTTTTTTCATTTATACTAGTTGTGAAAATCATTCTCATTTACTTTGGCATGTACAGGCATAACACGTGCTGTTTGCCAAGACATCCTAAGGGGGATATGAATTGAGCGACGAGGAAAATAAGCCGCAGCTGCGCCATGCGATATTCTATAGGCTGACTGCTATACAATATTGGAACGTAGAAAATGGACAGGAGCAGGTGCTGCCCACCGCTGATGACCATATCATCATGATAGTGACGGGCGGAGCTGGAACGCTTTACGTAAATGGAGAGCGGCATGCTCTGGGCCGTGGCGCCTGTTTTATTTTTGGCCCGGGTACGAGGATGGAGTTTGCAGCTGGTGGATTTGAGGGCGGAGCAGAGGGGCTGTCGTTCTACTACCTTGCCTTTGATGGAATTGGAGCGGAGCCCACGGCTGTCCCTTTTCCTTGTCTGGGCGAGGTTTCCTGCAAGCCTTTCTCCTATTGTATGAGCGAGCTGCAGGCGCTCCATGATAAGCGGGAAGTGGAGGATGAGCTGGAGGCTTTCCGTCA
The DNA here is from genome assembly GCF_055814915.1 of Paenibacillus sp. R-74696. Lineage (NCBI taxonomy): Bacteria > Bacillati > Bacillota > Bacilli > Caryophanales > Paenibacillaceae > Paenibacillus > Paenibacillus sp. R-74696. The sequence continues at coordinate 15,743 of NZ_JBPULM010000027.1, read as the reverse complement.
TGACATCAGATTTCAGCAGCTTCTATTATTCATCATGCAGCAAAATCTGCCTCTGCGCACAGAAAGCGGCGAAAGGCGAGCGATGGAACAGTCCATTGCCCATATTCGGCAAAACTTCCGGGAAGAGCTGACGGTAGACAAGCTTGCCGATCATGCAGGCATGGTGCGCTGGCGCTATTCCCGTCTATTCAAGGAGCTGACGGGCGAAATTCCGCTGCATTATTTGAACGAGGTACGTGTAGAGCAGGCGAAAAAGCTGCTGGCAAGCTCGGATGATCGGCTGTTCCGCATCGCGCAAAGCGTCGGCTATAGCAATGAATATTATTTTAGCCGCCGCTTCAAGCAGTCCGTTGGCCTTACACCGGGCCAATATCGCCGCCATCAGCGGGAAAATATTCGGGTCTTTGCACCTTTTATCGAGGATTATTTGCTGGCGCTTGGCATCAGGCCCATTATGCAATTCAGCCACGATCATTGGGGGCGGCAGGAATATCTTGGCCTTGATGATGTGCCAGAATTTAATGTGGACACCGATAACGAGGCGACCTTATCTGGCTTTGCGCCGGAATTTATTTTGATGGATACGGGCATTGAACGGTGGGGCATGGACAAGCTTGCCAGCCTTGCACCGAGCATCCAGCTTTCCTATAAAGGCGAGGAATGGCGTTCAACGCTGCATAACATTGCGGATTTGCTCGGGAAGGCTGAGGAAGTAAGCCCTGTTATTGCTGATTATGAAAATAAAGCGGCTGCCGCCAAGGCAAAGCTGCTGCGGGCGGTGAAGCGGCAGACGGTCGCTTGTTTGCGTTTGTCGGCCGATAGAGTGCAGTTGTATGGCGGTCCTGACCATGGCTACACCGGCCCGGTGCTTTATCGCGATTTAGGGCTGAGCCCGCATTTACTCGTAGAAAAGCTGGCTAAAGGTCTGCGGTTCGTTGAGCTGTCAATGGAGGAACTGGCGCTGCTTGACGCCGAACATCTGTTTATTACCATTGATGCGATTGCGGGCAGGCAAATCGAGCTGCTGCAATCGCCGCTCTGGCGGTCGCTGCCCGCCGTGCGAAATGGCAGCGTATATGAAGTCGATTTTTTGTCGTGGATGAATTATGGCGTGCTTTCCCATCATAGAAAAATTGACGATGTGCTGCGCGCATTGTGTTAAGCCATCGATGGCTTGCGACTGAAGCGGCAAGGTAGGCAGACAATTTCCAGCTGCGGTGGTAAAATGTTGATAATATGACGCTAAGGAGAGCGGTTTATGGCAGGGGAAACGTATCGTATTCGCGATGCCGTGCAGGAGGATTTGTCCGGCATTGTAGCTATATATAATTCAACGGTTGCATCTCGCCAGGTTACAGCGGATTTGGAGCCGTCAACGGTGGAAGCAAAGCAGGCTTGGTTTGATGAGCATGCGCCGGATACTAGGCCGCTCTGGGTAGTGGAAGAGGATGGAGAGCTGCTGGCATGGTTCAGCTTTCAGTCATTTTATGGACGACCCGCTTATCAGGCAACAGCCGAAATCAGTATCTACATTGCCGAGCAGCACCGTGCAAGCGGTTTGGGAAGCATGCTGCTGAAGCATGCGCTGGAGGCATGTCCGGCCTTGCATATTCGGACGCTGCTCGGCTTTATTTTTGCCCACAATGCTCCTAGCCTGGGCCTGCTTGGCAAGTTCGGCTTTGAGCAATGGGCGTACATGCCGAAAGTGGCGGAACTGGATGGGGTGGAGCGCGATTTGGTTATTATGGGGCTGCGAGTTGGAGAAAGGACGAAAGGGGAAAAATGATGCAGCAAGGAAATTGGAAATATTGGTTTCGCGTATGGATTCATCCTCGTCAGACGGTTAGGCATTTTCTCAAGAATCCGGGACCATTCTGGCCGCTTGTTGTAATTGCTTTATTCAGTGGCATCTTTCAGTTTTTGGATACAGGAGCGGATAATGAGTGGGGTAATCATATTTATTTGGGCTTGCTATTGCTGCTGGCGGTTTTAGTTGGCGCACCGCTTGGAATCGGGGGATTATTTTTATCCGGCGTTTTGTATAAATGGGTGGGCTCGTGGTTCGGTGGCACTGCCACCAGACATCAGATGTACATTGCATTTGCCCGTGGCGTTTTGGCGCCTTCCGTATTAATCGGACTGCTTTGGATTCCGCAGTTTGTGCTATTAGGAAGAAGGAGCTTTACCGATACGCTTGTATATTCGGGTGGACTGGCCTCGGGGCTTGACCTTCCAGGCGGCGTGCTGATGGCTCTTAGCCTGCTGTTCGCGATTATTAAAATTGGCTTGACCATTTGGGTGTTCATTATTATGCTGCATGCGGTCGGTGAGGCCCATCAGTTTTCAGCTTGGCGTTCACTTGGCGTTTCATTAATCATTATGTTCGCCGTATTCGTGCTTGTAATGATTCTTGTATTGCCTTTTTTAGTTATTGGCATAATCGCAAATTAGTGGATGCATTCGGCATCAAAATGTTTTATGCTGAATGAGGATGAATAAAACGGACAAACGGCAGGGGCCGTTAATAGAATGAAGGGAGCTTGACTCATGAGTAAGTTCTGGAGCCCACTTGCGGCATCGTTAGTGCCTTATGTGCCGGGCGAGCAGCCAAAGGACAAGCAATATATTAAGCTCAACACAAATGAAAACCCGTATCCGCCTTCACCGAAGGTGATTGAGGCGATCCAAGCGGCGGCAAATGAGGATTTGCGCTTATACCCTGATCCTACGAGCGGAGCGCTTGTGCAGTCGCTGGCTTCTTATTTTAAGGTTTCCCCAAGCCAGGTTTTTGTGGGCAATGGCTCCGATGAGGTGCTGGCGTTCGCTTTCGCGGCGTTCTTCGATCCTGCAAAGCCGGTGCTGTTTGCCGATATTACATACAGCTTCTACAAAGTGTATGCCGAGTTTTACGGGCTGCAGGCGGATTTAATTCCACTGGATGAGCAGTTCCGTATACCTCTGGAGTCATTTAATACGCGTGAGAATGGCGGCATTGTCATTCCCAATCCGAATGCTCCGACAGCGATGCTTGTTCCGGTTGACGAGTTCCGCTCGATCCTTGAGCATAACCGCGATCAAGTGGTCATCATTGACGAGGCCTATATTGATTTCGGCGGCGAATCGGCCGTTAAGCTAGTTGCCGATTATCCGAATGTGCTCGTTATTCAGACGCTTTCAAAGTCGCGTTCGTTGGCTGGCTTGCGGGTTGGCTGGGCGATTGGCAGCGAGGAGCTTATCGATGGTCTTAACCGTGTGAAAAATTCGTTTAACTCCTATACGATCGATCGTTTAGCACTTGCGGGTGCTGTTGCGGCTATAGAAGATGAGGGATATTTCCAGGAGATTACAGTTAAGGTGAATCAGACTAGAGAACAGACGGCTGTGCGTCTGCGGGAACTCGGCTTTGTCGTGACCGATTCCACAGCCAATTTCCTGTTCATTTCCCACCCTGACCAAGCGGCGGAAACGATTTTTGGCAAGCTGCGCGAGCAGGGCGTACTCGTTCGATATTTCAAGCAGCCTCGCATAGATCAGTATTTGCGGGTAAGTATTGGTACGGATGAGGAAATGGACGTCTTTCTTAACGTAATCGCTGACATTGTAAAGCCGTAATGAGCGAGGAAAATCGTTCGCCGTTCGGTTTTGCTATGCGGAGGGTTATGCTGCTTAGCTTAATTTTCTCGTTAATCGGCAATACTTTGTATTATGCGACGGCTTACAGCGTGACGATTTTGAATGGTGTATTCACTTTGCTGGTCCTGCTTGGCGTGCTTTATACGATAGCCATCGTTCGAAGCTTTAGCGGACACTATTGGTATTTCCCGCTATTTATTCCGGTGCTTTGGGTACCCATTACGGTCATTTTATCGTATGGGCTTGGGCTGTTGCTCCCTTTATCTGATGAAGTGACATCCAGAGGTTTGCTCGTTGTTTATATTCACGGGCTGAATTTATGCACGGTAGCGGCATCGGCTTTTATGGGAATGTTTGTTAAAGGCTTGCTTTACATTTTGGGTCGAATGAACAAGGAATAAAAGGCATATAAGCCTATTTCCTTTTTATTAAATTTTCGTGCTATAATGGTGACAAGTGACTGGTTCGGATCTTTTTAGTTTGATGTATATTAATCGTCGTCAGTCTTATAAAATAGGAGGATTATTTTGAATAACAGAACAGAAAACAAACTATCCATTTTTGCCTTGGGCGGCGTAGGTGAAATTGGGAAAAATATGTACGCAGTACAATACGCTAACGATATTATTGTCATTGATTGCGGTTCCAAGTTTCCCGATGAAGAGCTGCTGGGCATCGATATTATCGTGCCGGACATTTCTTATCTAATCGAGAACAAGGACAAGGTCAGAGCGCTGCTAATTACGCACGGCCATGAAGACCACATCGGTGGATTACCTTATATTTTGAAGCAGCTTAGCCTGCCTGTCTACGCAAGTCGTCTGACAATGGGACTGATCGAAGGTAAGCTGAAGGAAGCCGGCCTGCTGGGCGCAACGGAAAGACATTTGATTCATGCAGAATCCGAGCTGAAATTCGGGACGCTAACTGCAAGCTTTTTCCGTACGAACCACAGTATTCCGGATTCCCTCGGTGTTGTACTGGATACGCCTGAAGGTGTCGTTGTACACACAGGCGACTTCAAGTTTGATCAGACGCCGGTTAATGATCACCATGCTGATCTTCACCGCATGGCTGATATTGGCCGCAAAGGCGTACTGGCGCTTCTATCGGAGAGCACAAATGCAGAGCGTCCGGGCTTCACGCCTTCGGAAAGAAACGTCGGAGCGAACTTCATAGACGCTTTCCGCAAAGCAGAGCGCCGTGTTATCGTATCGACGTTCGCATCGAACGTATACCGCTTGCAGCAAGTTATTGACGCGGGTGTCGCAACGAACCGCAAGCTGGCGATTATTGGCCGCAGTATGGTCAATATGATTACGATTGCTTCAGAGCTAGGCTATTTGAATATTCCTGACGGTATGCTTATTGAAACGAATGAAGTGAACCGTTATGCTGACAATCAGGTCGTCATTTTGTGCACGGGCAGCCAAGGCGAGCCAATGTCGGCGCTTACGCGTATGGCACGTTCCAATCACCGCCAGATTGAAATTCTGGAAGGAGATACGGTCATTATTTCCGCTACGCCGATTCCAGGCAACGAGCGGAGCATTGGCCGTACTGTAGACGAGCTGTTCCGCCTTGGCGCGAACGTTATCTACGGTCAGGGCGCTGCTACAGGCATGCACGTATCCGGCCATGCCAGCCAAGAAGAGCTGAAGCTGATGCTTCATCTGATGGCTCCAAAATATTTCATTCCGATTCACGGCGAATACCGGATGCAGCTTCATCACAAGAAGCTTGCTGAAGCAGTAGGCGTCGCGAAGGAAAATATTTTCCTTGTCGATAACGGCGAGGTGGTCGAAATTGCAAATGGCCAAGCACGCAAAGCGGGCAAAGTTTCGTCCGGCAATACGTATATCGATGGCCTGGGCATTGGCGATGTCGGCAATATTGTTTTGCGCGATCGCAAGCATTTGTCGCAGGACGGCATTCTCGTTGTCGTAGTAACAATCAGCAAGCAGGATAAAACAATCAAGTCAGGTCCGGATATTATTTCGCGCGGTTTCGTCTATGTACGTGAATCGGAAGGTCTGCTCGACGAAGCAGGCCGCATTGTATCCCGCACCATTACTAAATCAATTAGCGACAACGTCAATCAATGGACGACGCTAAAATCTAATGTAAAAGACGCGCTCGGACGATTCTTATATGAGCAAACGAAAAGAAAGCCGATGATTCTTCCGATCATCATGGAAGTTTAATCGGCGCCTAACCAGTCCACTTCACTTTGCTTAGTGAGCCGATCATTGAATAGATTTATGAACAAGAAGACCGCATAACCGACCTGTTTCGACAGGTGGCTATGCGGTCTTCTGCTTTTCAATAACCTAGTTATTTAATAACGTTCTAATACAAGCTGTGTTTTCAGCCCGTCTGCTGGCACAAGCCAGCCCAGGCTGTTCAAGCTGTTGATTAGCGCGGTGCGGTTCGTATTAGCTACGCTATATTCATCCGTTTTGAAGGATATTTCCACGATTGGCTCTACGCCTGTACCCGCAGCATTGCGAATGGGCCAAATTTCAACGTCCACCTCAAGGCCATTCCACGTTCCTGTGTGCTTAGTTGTGAGAACAGGGCCGTAAGCGCGCGAGTTTTGCAGCTGCGTCTTGCCCCAATTGCTTGTTCCCCAGTTTTTCAGCTTGCCTGGCAGCTCGTCGAGCAGCATTTGTCGAGCTGCGGATTCGGATGGAAGTCCGAGTGCGCCATTCAAGGATTTAGTCACCTTTTTATCCACTGACATGCTTAGCGTCTGCTTGCTGTAGCCCCAATCGATCTCCGCCTTGTAATTGTCATCGGTGATGTCGAAGCCTTCTGTGTTGGCGAGCGTCAGCGCTGCATCGATGTTGCCGTTTTGCACGGGATAGCGTTTTTTGTACGTGAGCTCGTAGTTGTTTTTATCCTCTTTTTTGCGAAAACGCGCATTCCAGCCTGCATCATCCAGAGCATGACTATTGGTATCGAAATATTCCACATTGGTTTGTCTCGAAGTGGTCAGATTGAACTGGGAGCTTACCGCGGAGGTTAGCGTTAAATTACTGTTCAACACTTGCGTGGAATCCAGCAGCAGCTTGACCTCGTAGGATGGGACCATATTTGCTTCCTGTTTTTTTGCCTGTACAGTCTCGGGCGCTTGGAACGCCGACAGCAGCAGCGTTGCGCTCAATACCATCGTGCCTGCTTTCGTTAACCAATGTTTCATTATCTCAGCTCCTCTTCATAATGGAAGTACAAGCTCTACTTTAGGGAGCTATTGTTCGTGAGGAATCAATAACGGAAACGACTTATGTTAATTTTTCCAATAATTAATGGATGGGGACGGAGAATTTTTAAAGCTTCTATGGAGGGTATCAATGAATTGTTCGGTCAGCCGGGAGTCATAACGGTCCTTGTTATAACAGCAATAAATCGAGCGCTGAAAGCGGGTATTAGGAATTTTGCGCATAAGCAGCTGCCCTTTCCGAACCTCCTCCTGCACGGAAAGCTCTGAAATAAAAGCAATGTGCCCGCCCTGCTGCACCGTCTGCTTGATGGCTTCGATCGAATCGAGCTCAATGGGCCCGATGAGGTCAATGCGGTGATTGTTCAGCCATCTCGTTGTCATTTCCCGTGTGCTGGACTGCTCGCCGTGCAGCACAAAATTTGCGGTTGAAATAAGCCCCGGATTAAGCGTTTCATAAGCAGCCAGATGATGAGTAGGGGCAAAAATAACGACCAGCTCATCTTCGCAAATGCTATGCGTGGACAAGGAGGGCTGCTCGAACGGCTCGGAGGAGATGAGGCCGAGATGAATGTCATGGTTCCACAGCTTTTCCTTAATAATAGGGGCGGGCTTCACCAGCACTGAAATCTCAATGCCCGGGTGATGTTTGGAAAAATCGCTCAGCACCTCCGGCAGCACATAGGTGGCCGGGACGTAGCTCGCTCCAATGGTCAGCTTCCCGCGAGCAAGGCTGCCGTATTCCATAACGACGCGCTCGGCCTCCTGCGCCAGCTTGTTGATGCGTACTGCATAATGAAGCAGCGCTTTGCCAGGCGCAGTCAGCAGCATTTTATCCGCCCGCGTCTCGAACAGCTTGACGCCCATTTCCTGCTCCAGGCTTTTCATATGATAGGTAATGGTCGGCTGCTTGAGATCTAGCTCGTGGGCAACGGGAGTAATTTTCTTATGCTTGTCGAGCAGCTCAATAATTTTCAGCTTCAATAAATTCACAGGCGGTTGCCTCCTACTATTAGCGGATATGTATAAAAGTAGCATAGAAAAATTCGATGAATGTTAAAACAAATCCACTAAAAAGTTAATCTTTCATTTACACAGCTCAAATAAACAACGAATAGTCGGGGGCTATACTGAGGTCAAGCTTAAAGCCTAGCGGACAAGGAAGCCTCGGCTGCCTGCTCCGCCAGTCATTTAATAGACAGGCAGGTTAATGCATATGGGACATATCGTAATGAATCATTTGGAAAAGTCTTTCGGCGCTGTTCAGGCGCTGCGGCCTTCCAGCTTATCGATTGCCAAAGGCAGCTTTACAACGCTGCTCGGCCCCTCAGGCTGCGGCAAAACGACGCTGCTGCGAATGCTCGCAGGACTTGAGACGCCGGATGGCGGCGAGATTCATGTGAATGGAGAGTGCTACTATTCCAAAGTGAAGCGGATCAATAAGCCAGCTCATCAAAGGCAATTCGGAATGGTGTTTCAAGATTTTGCGCTTTGGCCGCATATGACGGTGTTTGAAAATGTCGCCTTCGGCCTGCGCGCTGCCGGCATGAAGGCTGGTCTTCAGGAAGCGGTGCTAGGTGCGCTCCAGACCGTCCGTCTTGGGGGTATGGAGAAGCGTTATCCCCATCAATTGTCCGGCGGACAGCAGCAGCGCGTCGCATTTGCGAGAGCGATCGTCATGAAGCCGCAGCTCGTGCTGTTCGACGAGCCGCTCAGCGCACTGGATGCACTGCTGCGCGATGAAATGCGGGCAGAGCTGCTCCATCTGGTGAAGGAAGCGGGTGTGACGGCGCTTTACGTCACCCATGACCAGACGGAGGCGATGAGCATGTCGGATGAGGTTGTTGTGCTGCAAGGCGGCGAGATTTTGCAGCAAGGGACGCCGGAGCAAATTTACAGCGCCCCAGAGCATCCCTTCGTCGCCCGCTTTATCGGCAAGTCCAATTGGCTGATGAAGGACAAGTGGATGCTGCGGCCGGAGCATGTGCGCTTTCGCGAGGCGCATGCTGAGGATCATCGCTTCGAGGCGGAGGTGCGGCATGCCAGCTACATGGGCGACCGCTATGAGGTAGAGCTTGAGATGCAGGAGAATCTGGGCACTTGGACGGCCTACTCGCCGTCAAGGCTGCTCGTTGGCGATAAGGTGCAAGTTTACGCCTCGCCGGAGCATGTGCACGAAGTGGTGTCATAAACGAGTGGGATATATGTTTTACAAATAAAAATGAGAACAATCGGGAGGCCCTACCAATGAAATTAGCTAAAAAAGGCATGATGCTTGCTTTAACCGCATTTATGGGAGTCAGCTTGGCAGGCTGCGGAACAGCAGCAAGCAATGGACAAGCAAGCAGTGAAGCGTCTGCGTCACCTTCGGCACCAGCCGCTTCTACAGCAGCAGAGCAGCCGCAGCAAACAGAGGTTAAACTGAGCGGCAGCGTAGTCGTTTACAGCGCAGGGCCAGAAGGGCTTGCGAACAAAATAAAGGAAGGCTTTGAAGCGAAGACTGGCGTGAAGGTCGAGATGTTTCAAGGCACAACGGGCAAAATTCTTGCCCGCATGGAAGCGGAGAAATCCAATCCAGCGGTTGATGTGCTTGTGCTTGCTTCACTTCCGGCGATGCAGGTATTGAAAGAGGAAGGCATTTTGATGAGCTATCCGGATGCGGCTAATGCGGACAAGCTGATTGCCGACTGGTCGGATAAAGACGGGCAATATTTCAGCTACAGCGCCTCTGCGCTTGGCATTGTGTACAATACGAAGCTCGTACAGACGCCCCCTGCTTCATGGGCGGATCTGGCTAAGCCGGAGTGGAAGGACAAGGTCAACATTCCCGATCCATCGTTGTCTGGCTCGGCACTTGATTTTATTTCCGGCTATTTGAGCGCATCGGGCGATAGCGGCTGGTCGCTATTCGACAGCTACAAGCAAAACGGCGTAGCGATGGCAGGTGCGAATCAAGAGGCGCTTGATCCGGTTATTACAGGAGCGAAATCTGTTGTAGCCGCCGGCGTTGATTACATGGCTTACAAAGCGAAAGCGGCTGGCGAGCCGGTTGATATTGTTTATCCAAAAGAGGGCAGCGTTATTAGCCCGCGTCCGGCTGCCATTGTCGGCACGACCAAAAATGCTGACAATGCCAAAGCTTTTATCGATTATCTGCTTTCCGATGATGCTCAGAAAATGGTTACTGGCGCATATTTGCTCCCAGGCCGCTCGGATGTGGAAGCGAAGGACCGTGCAAGTGTGGACGAAATTCCTACCTTTAACGTGAACTGGCAGTGGATGAACGAAAATAGCGACAGCGTGACGACGAAGTTTACCCAATTGTTTAAATAAAGCGAACACCAGCCGCCTGATATCTGCTGCCCTAAGGCATCAGGTATCAGGCGGTGCTGGCAATAGACAGGTAATAGATAGGTGGTCTGACGATGCAATCCTCTTTGTTCAAAAACTATGTTTGGCTCGGCATGGGACTGGCGCTGGCGCTTCTCGGGATGCTGGTGCTCGCGCCGCTGCTGATCGTATTCGGCACGAGCTTATATACCGACCAGAAGCTGGATTTGCTGGCACCGCTGCAAATCATTAGGCAGAGCGAGCTAAGCGAGGTGCTGTTTAACTCGATTTGGCTGGGATTATGCGTCATCGCGGCGACGACGGTGCTTGCTTTCCCGCTGGCTTGGGTTATGGCGAAGACGCCGCTGCGCCGCCATAAGTGGCTGGATATCGTGCTGCTCATCCCCTTCATGACGCCGCCTTACATCGGGTCGATGGGTTGGATGCTGTTCATGCAGACGAATGGCTACATGGAGCAATTCATTCCGGCATCCTCGGCCATCACCCCCGCCTTCTTCAGCTTTGGCGGCATGGTGGCGATTATGAGCCTGCATTTATTTCCGTTTCTGTATTTGCTGCTGCGCAATGCGCTGCTGCAAATCGGCGGAAGCATGGAGGAAGCGGCAGCGGTACATGGCGGCGGCTTCCTGTACCGCTTGCGGCGCATCGTGCTGCCGCTGCTCTTGTCCAGCTACGTCATGGGCAGCCTGCTCATTTTTGTAAAAACGATTGCCGAGTTCGGCACGCCCGCGACCTTTGGGCGCAAAATCGGCTTTTACGTCATGACCTCGGAAATCCATAAATATATTTCCAGCTGGCCGATTGATTTTGGCAAGGCGACTTCCCTTGCTTCGGTGCTGCTCGCGGCTTGCCTTGTGATGTGGTACATCCAAAGCACGATTAGCAGCCGCTATTCCTATCGTTTAGTCGGCGGCAAGGGCGCCATCAAGCAGGCAGCGACGATGAGCCGCTGGGGCCGGATATTGTGCTGGCTGTACATTGCGGTACTGCTCATTGCCTCCATCGGCATTCCTTATTTTTCGATTATTACGGCATCCCTCTTGAAGCTGCGCGGCGTCGGCCTAGCATGGGACAATTTGACGCTTCAGCATTATGTGGAGCTGCTTACGCCGGGTTCTTCCAGTCTGGATGCGCTATTGAACAGCTTCGGCCTGTCGATTGTCGCTTCCACGATTGCCGTCGTGCTTGGTACATGGTTCGCCCTAACGGTGCAGCGTTCGCGTACGCCTGGACAGAAGCTGGTTGATCTGTTCAGCTTACTGCCGAATACAGTGCCGGGCATCGTTATCGTCGTAGGCTTGATTTTGTTATGGAATGCGAAGTGGATGCCGATTCCGCTTTACAATACATACGGCATGGTGGTGCTAACGTATGTCATCTTGTTCTTGCCTTACACTGTGCAGTATGTGAAAGCGAGCTACGGGCAAATCGACCCGATGCTGCTGCAGGCGGGCCAAGTGTTTGGAGGGCGCAAGCTATATGTGCTGCGGCGGATTCTGCTGCCGCTGCTGCTGCCCGGCATGCTGGCGGGCTGGATGATGACGTTCACAATATCCAATCGGGAGCTGGTGGCGTCGCTGCTCGTCCTGCCGCCGTCGATGAAAACGTCGGCGACCTATATTTTTGCCCAGTTTGAGCAGGGAGAGGTGTCGATGGGGATGGCAATGGCCGTCATAACGGTCGGCGTCACAACCATACTGCTGCTGGCGATGAATGTTTTTAGCTCACAACAGAAAGTGGAATAGCTGATGATGCAACTGACCATATGGGGTGGAGCGGGCGAACATGGACGCTCCAGCTATTTGCTGCAATATAAAGACGAAGCGGTGTTGCTGGACTGCGGCGGGAAAAAAGAAGGCGGCGGACAATATCCGCTCATTAGCCCGGAAGTGATTCCGCAGCTGAAAGCGGTATTCTTATCGCATGCGCATGAGGATCATTCCATGGCGCTGCCGCTGCTGTATAAGCATGGTTATGAAGGTGAAGTATGGACGAGCCGCGTGACGGCGCAGCAGCTTCCGGGTTATTTTCAGGCGTGGAATCGTTATGCCCGCTCACAGGCTGCCGAGCTCCCTTATGGGGATGAGCATATTGCGGCTATCCGCTATGCCTATTTGGAGGAGCGATCCACCGCTGATGAATGGAGCAGCGTGTTCCCTGGCCTGCGCCTAAAATGGGGGCGCAGCGGGCATTTGCCAGGCGCGGTATGGCTGGCGCTTGATTGGCATGGCAAGCTGGTGTATTTCTCAGGCGATTATACTGCCGAATCGGGCTTGCTTGCGGCAGATGAGCCGCGACTCGGAGCGATTGGCGGGGGCAGAGAAGGGGCGGATGCCGCCCACCGTCCGATTTCAGAGACAAGATGTATCGTGGATCTTGCGATCATCGACGCAGCTTACGGGGCGAATCCGGATTCGCAGGCGGTTCGGCTGGCGGAGCTGGAACGGGCGACCGAGGAGGTGCTGCGGGCACAGGGCTCAGTGCTTTATCCGGTGCCGACGAGCGGAAGAGGGCAGGAGCTATTGGTGTGGGCGAGCGAGTGCTTCCCAGAGGTGCAGCTTATCGTAGAGCGGGCGCTGATGGAGCCGCTCCAACAGCTGGCTGCACTGCCGGAATGGCTGGGCGGCGGAGCGCTGGCTCGTATGGAGGTGCTGCTGGCGAGTGGCAGGCTTGCGATTGTCGCAAGCGAAGAGGAGCGCTTAAGGGCGCTTGCCTGCAAGGGCAGTGCCCTGATTTTTACGAATGATGGCATGATGCAGTCAGAAGTTGCGCGGTGGTACTACCAGCAGCTTGCGGGTGCCGCCCACCATGCCGTATTGCTGACCGGACATCTCGCTGCAGGCTCTTATGGCGAGGTGGCACTACGGAGCAGCGAGGACAGTGGCGGCAGTGGGAGTGGCCCGTCGCGCTACCGGCTATCCGTGCAGCATATCCGCTATAAGGTGCATCAGGGCCTGCCGGATGTCCGCCAGATGCTGAAGCGGGTGCCCAGCCGCACCACTGTGCTAGCGCATGCGGTTAAGCCAAGAACCGACGGGCTGCTTGCGGTGTTGAAGGAAGAGGGCTATGAGGGCGTTTATTCGCTGAGTCCGGGGGATCGGTTGATTTTTTAAATGGTGGGTAGTTCAAGGTCTGGAATCTCTTAATTCCTAATATTGAATAGGACACAGTCACAGGGTGAAGTTCTATATTTGAGAGGTCAAAAACGACAAGGCATCCCCAAATCAGTATTGCTTGCAATACTGATTTGGGGATGCCTTGTATTTATTTATGAAATGGATCGCTTGAGATACAGTTAAGCTTCACTTACTGATGCTCTTGATGCTTAAAGTTTTGTTCGTCAGTATTGTTAGTACTTTTGAGATTAGAAGGTGTCCCATACTGAATTATTTTCCCATCCTTATTTCTATAATAATAGATAATGTCCGGTTCATCAGAAAAAATTACTTTAGCTGAAAAGACAGGAGCCTTTGCTATTGAGGTATCTATGCTAAGTATTTCACTTTCTTGATAGTTTTTTTGTTTAAGATATTTTGCGACATTTTCTTTGAGTTGGGATTCTTTTATAGAAAAAAAAGTATAGAGTGCAATTAGTGAAAAAACAAGTATAGCGACGAGAGAAATCAGCCTCTTTTTATTCATTTGATCAAACAACCTTTCTTTGATATAATTATACAAAATAAGGATATGGAGGTTATGATATGAAAAAAATTGTTCCAGCATTAATATTATTGATAGCTTCTATTCTATCACTATCAGTACCAAAAGCGGAAGCTGCTGTCTATCCTAATAGCCAAATTTTAGTTTCACCCGGGGATGTTATTTATAGCTCAAAAGGTTGGCAAACCTTCTTTGTAGGCCATGTAGCAATTGTAGGAGATGATGGTAAGATGTATCACTCCACTCCAGCTGTTGCATCAGGCGGAGTAGGAGAGTCTCTAACTGCCTATCTGTCCAGATTTGATTCGGGAACTACTTTAGATGTGTATGTATATAAAGGCAGTTCAGCTGGTCCTTATTTAGAACGAGGTAAAGCGGGTAAATGGGCAAGTGAGAATGTATCTAAAATCACAGAATATAGCTTTACATCAAATTTGAAAATGAGCAATATATCTTCAAATTATTGCACAAAGTTTATATGGCAATCCTTTTATTATGGAGCAGATACAAATATTGATAGACCTTATTTAGGCAATTATAAAACGGGAACATCAACAAGTATATGGACTCCTTTAGATTTTCAGGCTTCTTTCGTAATGAATAAGGTAGGTAGTTTCAAAGTCTCATAAATAAACTCATAACAAAGCACTACCCTAAATTAACTGATTAATATAAAAATTCAGAATAAAAACTGGCGTCTGTACTCTACAGGCGTCGTTTTTTGTTTTCGTATGTGGTCGTTTATGTTGTACAAGTTCAAGAAATGAGCATTTACAAAATGCTGAATAAGCAAGGTGGAGCTTTGAAGTAGGGACTCTTAGGACTGGGGTAGAATAAATTAGGATAGCTCTGCAATTTATTAAGGGTGTTATTCTGAGCCAGGCTGCAAGCTTTTTTTGCATTCATCCCACAATATTATTTACAAGTTAGATACAAGCTGGACGTAGTCTTGAGATATCCGCTTTATATACTGTATTCATCAGGGAGGACGCAGCAGCGGCAAACGAGGAGGGACAGCAGTAGCGTCCAGCTAGAGCGTCCAATAATTGAAATTATAAAAATAGAGATAAAACAAAAAATCGGAGCATTCAAAAGGAGATCATAAAAATGAAAAACAACATGAAAAAAGGTATCGTATCGATGGTAGTTGTTGGAATGACATTGACGGGCGCAGCAGGCGTATATGCTGGAGCTAGCCTCCAAAAAATTTCAGCCTATTTGAATGGCAATATTAGTGTCAAAGTCGACGGAGCTGCTTATACCCTTAAAGATGAGAACGGCCACAAGCTTTCGCCAATTATGTATCAGGATAAAATGTATCTGCCTGTCCGCTCGCTTGCCGGAGCGCTCCATACACCGATTCAATATGATTCGAAAAACAATCAGGTGCTGATTGGCAAAGGGCAGCAAGCATCCGAGCAGTATGTGGAGGTTAAATACAGCGATGCGCAAATAAAAGCGATCAAGAAGGAATTCGCTGCATTTGATGGCTTCGAAACGGCATATGCACCTAAGCAGATGGCAGCCGGAGATGCTTTTGTCAAATCGTTTGCTGGCGGCGACGGGGTTAGTGTGATTTTCAACCATATGAACGTCAATGTATCTCCAAGAGACTACTCGGACGGTTATGAAAGCAAGGAGGTCGTGCTGTCGAACGGGGTAAAAGCAAAATGGTATACGCCGAGCGATCTGCCAATGCTTAGCTTCCAGCTCGATGACCGTACGATCACCATCAGCTCCCCTGACCAAGTGCTGACTCAGGCGCAAATGGAGAAAATCGCAGTGAGCGTAGCAAAACTATAAGATTGACGAGGGAAACAAACGCCTCGCTATATGAATATTGGAATATAGGAATAAAGAAATCCTCCCTGCTGCTTCC
>NZ_JBPULM010000026.1:0-355077 GCF_055814915.1 Paenibacillus sp. R-74696 | reverse complement strand
AACGTGCAATTCACGTTGATATTGCAGTACATCCCGAGGTCTGCAATGTAAGTAATCGGGAAAATGTGGCGGTGTAGCTCAGCTGGCTAGAGCGTACGGTTCATACCCGTGAGGTCGGGGGTTCGATCCCCTTCGCCGCTACCATATTTTCGGAGGCTTAGCTCAGCTGGGAGAGCATCTGCCTTACAAGCAGAGGGTCGGGGGTTCGATCCCCTCAGCCTCCACCATATATGTTTTACAATGACGCGGGGTGGAGCAGCCCGGTAGCTCGTCGGGCTCATAACCCGAAGGCCGCAGGTTCAAATCCTGCCCCCGCAACCAATTTTAAGCAATAATTTATGGAGCTGTGGTGTAGAGGCCTAACATGCCTGCCTGTCACGCAGGAGACCGCGAGTTCGAATCTCGTCAGCTCCGCCATTTTCTTTTCGTTATACGGCTCGGTAGCTCAGTCGGTAGAGCAGAGGACTGAAAATCCTCGTGTCGGCGGTTCGATTCCGTCCCGAGCCACCATTTTTATGGAGGGCTAGCGAAGTGGCTAAACGCGGCAGACTGTAAATCTGTTCCTTCGGGTTCGGTGGTTCGAATCCATCGCCCTCCACCATTTCTTTCACATCGAGAGTCATTAGCTCAGCTGGTAGAGCACCTGACTTTTAATCAGGGTGTCGTAGGTTCGAATCCTACATGACTCACCATTTTTAAAAAGCCAATTTGCAGAAAATAATCTGCGAATTTTTTTGTTTATATGTAAATTTAAAAGCTCGGTATTGGTGTAATCACTAATACCGAGCTTTTTTGTATGCATTTTTATTAGGAGCGAAGCTTTAATTCGGCTAGCAGTTCAGTTAAGGAAGCGTCGAGACGAAGCTTTAATTCGTCGTTTAGCTCGAATCCAGCTTCCCCACCGTCCAATCGTATACGAGCAATTTGAGAATCTACCGCATAGACGCCGCTGGAAAAATGCTTGGCACCCATGGAAGCAAGTACAGGCTTCAGGGAGTAATCAATAGACAGCAGATGGGCCAGAGAGCCCCCAATGAAGAAAGGCGTAATAATTTTTCCTTCTAACCCTTTTTGGGGCAATAGATCGAGGAATGTTTTAAGAACACCAGTGAAAGAGGCTTTGTAGACTGGACTTGCAATAATAACGGCCCCAGCGCCTTCTACTAATGCTGTTGCTTCCACAATGGCAGGGCTGTCGAAACGGGCGTTAATTAGATCTTCCGCTGGCAAAGAAGCGACAGTAATATGGCTGAGTGTTACATTTTGGCTAATGAGCTGCTGCTCGATATATTGAGTAATGCCGGTTAGTCGGGAACCAGGATTCGGGCTGCCCGAAATGATGACAATCGTTGACATGATAATCGCTCCTTATTGTTTGTATATTTATTCCGATAAGTTAACTTTGTTTAATCTTAACATTCCAATCTTTTCGGCGTCAATGACATTTATGGAAAGTGTTCATGATTTTTAGCTCATTAGGGAACAATAGGCGGAAACAAGCTGATTAGCGATGCAAAGGGGTCCGTCTATGATGATGTATGGGTTGGCGGCTTTTATAAGTTTGGCTATTGTGAGTGTAATGGTTCCCATTGTGAGAAGGTTCGCTTTGCAATACGGTATTATGGATCGGCCAAATGCGCGAAAAATTCATCGGCAGCCGATTCCCTTGCTTGGAGGGATTGCGATTTATGTGGCATGCACCGTTACGATTATTGCTTTTCAGGGGATGACATCGCTAAGCTGGACGATTGCAGCTGGTGGCGCGGTGCTTGTCACCGTTGGATTATTAGATGATAAAGCCAAAGCGGAGGGAAGGGATTTTCCTGTCTGGCCTAGAGTGCTTGTTTATGGCGCGGTGTCCACGCTCCCGCTCTGGTTCCATATTCAAATAACAGGGGTGACGAACCCTGCTTCGGGCCTGTTCTTTTTTCTCCCGCATTGGGTAGCTTGGCTTGGGACGTCGATCTGGATATTCGCACTTATCAACATGATTAATTTCATGGATGGGGTGGATGGATTGGCATCTGGAGTATGTGTTTTATCGGCGGTCACGCTGTTTATTACTGCCTTGGTCAAAGGGCAGGCTGAAACAGCGATTTTAGCTGCTATTGTAGGAGGGGCGTGCCTGGGCTTTCTCCTGTTTAATTTTTATCCGGCCAGAATTTTTATGGGGGATGCAGGAGCTACGTTTCTTGGTTATACGCTCGCCGTTGTGGCCGTGGACGGTGCATTTAAGAAAGCAACCTTCATTACAGTGCTTGTGCCGCTTCTGGCGCTGGGCTTGCCCATTATGGATACTTCCATCGTCATGCTGCGGCGGCTCGCCCGTGGCAAAGGACTGCATCATGCGGACAAGCTGCATACCCATCATGCGCTGATGAAGTGGGGATTAAACCAGGTGCAAACCGTATCCTTTCTATATTTAATTGCTGCGTTGTTCTCCATGCTGTCGATCATTCTTTTGTTGGTCATGGGCTGAATTACCTGCCCCAATATGTTACAATGACGAGAAAAAGCGTTCATTCGTGAGGCTTGCGATAGGAGATAGCAGAAAATGAGCACGACAGAATGGTTGAAACCGCTGGAGCGCATTTTGGACTGTCCAGTTCGTCTATTTAAAATGCAATTGTCCGAATGGAATGATATAGCAGATAAAAATCACTACCTGCAGGCAGGGGAGCCAGGACGCGGCTCCGCCTTGGAAGGACAACGTGTCCAGCGCGAGGATAAAATGTGGGTGGCCGTCCGAGCAGTGGAGCATGAAATAGAGGTTTTAGAAATAGAGGGCAGCCGCTTTGAGGCGAGTACGCTGGATTTATTGAGCTTTATGCTGCGCTGGAATGAATCGATGCCAATGCATGATAAGGTGGCCGGCAAGCTGACGGAAAGCGAGAAAACAGCCCGCAGTATTGGCGAGTGGATTCAGGAGCAGTTCGAATCAGGCGAGCCGGGGCAATCGATGCCGGATCACTTGACCGCGGGCGGCAAGCTATTTGCCGATATGATTCCTTTTTTATTAGTAACGGAATATTCGAATACAAAGCAAGCGGCGTATGTGGAGCTGGAGAAGCTGCTGCGTTCCTTTCTCGCCGAGGAAATTTTATTAATACCGCTGCGGGAGCAGGAATGGCTCATTTGGGGTCCGGTATCGCTGCTTAAGGAAGCGGATTCGGAGTTGTTTGATGACGACGATGAAGAATCGGTGGAGGATAACTTGGCTTCCATCTGTCTGGGGCTGCATGAGATGCTTGCCAGCGAATGGATCGGTGAATGCCATCTGGCGGTATCGCATCCGATCAGACCGGCGAAAGGTATTGTAGAAACGACGGCTGCGCTGCGCGAAACGATAAATTTGGGACGGAAATTCCATGTTGGCAGCAATATTCATTTTCCGTGGAATTTGCAGTTGGAGCGTCTGCTGAATAGCATACCAGAGAGCCAGCGGGCCCGATATTTGGAGCAATCACTAAAGCGTACAGAGCTTTTCGTAGAGGCAGAAATGCTTGCTACACTGGAAACATTCTTCTCATTAGACTGTAATGTAAGCGAAACCGCGAAGAAGCTTTATATCCACCGCAATACGTTATTATATCGTCTGGACAAGCTAAAACAGGAGACGGGGCTTGATGTTCGACAATTTCGTGACGCCGTCTTAGTCAAAATTATATTGCTATTGTACAAAGTTACGAAAAGACATTAGTTTTTTTGTAAAGTTTGTGCATAGTCATCTGAGGGCATGTGGGATAAGATAGGTTTATAAGAAAATTTCTTTTAGGGGGAAATTCACATGGCAGGCGTACGTTTAGAAGGCATTTACAAAAAATATCCGGGAACTGATAAAGCATCGGTAACTGACGTTAACTTAGATATCAAGGACAAAGAATTTCTAGTGCTTGTAGGTCCATCCGGCTGTGGTAAATCGACAACTCTTCGTATGATCGCAGGTCTTGAAGAAATTTCCGAAGGTAAATTGTTTATTGGTGAGCGTCTTGTCAATGACGTAGCTCCTAAAGATCGTGATATCGCGATGGTATTCCAATCTTACGCTCTTTACCCGCATATGAACGTATACCAAAACATGGCTTTTGGTTTGAAACTTCGTAAATTCAAAAAAGCAGACATCGACAAACGTGTTCGTGAAGCTGCTAAAATTCTAGATATCGAGCATTTGCTTGACCGTAAACCGAAAGCTCTTTCCGGTGGTCAGCGTCAACGTGTCGCTCTTGGTCGTGCGATCGTTCGTGAGCCGCAAGTATTCTTGATGGATGAGCCGCTTTCCAACTTGGATGCGAAACTTCGTGGTCAAATGCGTGCTGAAATTTCCAAGCTGACTAAACGTCTTGAAACAACAACAATCTATGTAACGCATGACCAAATCGAAGCAATGACGATGGGTGATCGCATTGTTGTTATGAAAGATGGCTTTATTCAACAAACAGCTTCTCCGGAAGTTCTTTATAACCACCCAGTTAACATTTTCGTTGCTGGCTTCATCGGTGCTCCTTCCATGAACTTCATCAGAGGTGCATTGACGGATCAAGGCGGTGCTGTTCGTTTCAAATCGACTGGCGTAGATGTAGTTGTGCCTGAAGGTAAAGCAGCTTCTCTTCGTTCTAAAGGCTACATCGGCAAAGATGTAATCTTGGGTATTCGTCCAGAGGATCTACATGAAGAGCCAGTATTCCTGGAAGCTTCGCCTAACACGATCGTTAACGCTTCGATCGAAGTTGCAGAGAACCTGGGTCACGAAATGTACCTGTACCTGAACGGTATTGGCACAGACACAGTTATCGCACGTGTAGACGGACGTTCCGCTCTGCGTGATGGCCTGACAGTTAAACTTGCTTTGGACATGAACAAAGTTCACCTGTTCGATACAGAGTCCGAGCTTAACATTTTCGAAAACTAATTGCTAAAGCCATTATAGATTTCATAAAAGAGCTGTTGGATTCGTCCAACAGCTCTTTGTTATTCCACTGAGGATAAATTTGCGAAGAGTATCATTCATTTGAGCGTCAGAAAGCGGGAAGACGTTGCTTTCGGCGCTTTTTTCCTATACGATGAAGTCATTGGTAATTAGCTTACATACGCTGTTGTGATATAAGGAGGCCATGCTATGCCTAAGAAAGTGAAAGTATCAGAATTAGTGCAGCATTTTTCGTTGGAAATCATATCGGGTGAAGAAGGCTTAAAGCGTGCAATTACGGTTGATGACCTATATCGTCCTGGGCTTGAAATGGCTGGATATTTTGATTATTTTCCGAGTGAGCGGGTGCAGCTGTTAGGGAAAACGGAAATTACGTTTCTCAGCACGCTGACGTCAGAGGAGCGCAGGCTGCGGATGGAGCGTCTGTGCCATTCAGACACGCCTTGTATTATTTTGACCCGCGGACTGGAGCCGCCCGATGAGCTGATTGCTTATTCGAATAAAACGAATATTCCTGTGCTTGGCAGTCATGTGGCAACTACAATTTTGACCAGCCGAATTACAGATTTTCTGGAAAAAAAGCTTGCGCCTACCGCGACCATTCATGGTGTTCTGGTTGACGTATACGGGGTAGGCATGCTCATCACTGGCGGCAGCGGTATCGGTAAGAGCGAGACGGCGCTTGAGCTTGTAAAACGAGGGCATCGCCTCGTTGCGGATGATGCAGTTGAAATCAGACAAACGTCTGACAGCCAGCTTCACGGCACAGCGCCGGAATTAATCCGTCATTTGCTGGAGATTCGCGGCTTGGGCATTATTAATGTGATGACGCTGTTCGGTGCGGGTGCTGTACGTACACAGAAGCGAATTACATTAGTCATCAGGCTTGAGAATTGGCAGCAGGACAAACAATATGACCGTCTGGGCCTAGATGAAGAGAAGACGCGTATCATTGATACCGACGTTCCACTTGTAACTGTTCCTGTAAGGCCAGGTCGTAACCTTGCGGTTATTATTGAGGTTGCGGCTATGAACTTCAGGCTGAAGCGGATGGGCTATAATGCTGCGCTGCAGTTCACTAATAAGCTGACCGAAACCATTGCCGAAGATGCGGATGATTACGATTGATATGAAGGAGCTAATAAAAGATGCTTACATCGCTAATTGACCCGATTGCTTTTTCGCTGGGTCCCCTAACTGTTCGTTGGTATGGCATTATTCTCGGCACAGCTGCCCTGGTAGGCTTGCTGCTGGCGATACAAGAGGGCAAACGCTTTGGCATTAAGCCGGATTTCTTTATGGATATGCTGCTGCTTGGCGTTCCATCCGCTGTTATCTGTGCTCGCATATATTATGTTGCCTTCAAATGGGAAGATTATAAGGAGAACCCGCTCGATGTGTTTAAAATTTGGGAGGGTGGCATAGCCATTTACGGTGCGTTGATCGGTGCCTTCCTATGCGGATTCTTCTATTTCCGTTACAAGGGCTACAGTTTCTTGAGACTCGCCGATGTGTGCGTGCCAGGCTTGCTTGCCGGTCAAATGATTGGCCGTTGGGGCAATTTCATGAACCAGGAGGCATATGGCGGTCCCGTAGAGGAAAGCTTCCTGCGTGATACGCTTCACCTGCCTTCCTTTATTGTGAATCAAATGAATGTGAATGGCGTCTTCCATCACCCGGCCTTTTTATACGAATCGCTGTGGAGTCTTGTAGGTATCATTCTGCTTTGCGTATTGCGTCGTCAACGCTTCCTGCGTGCGGGTGAATTGCTAGCTAGCTATTTCATTTGGTATTCCCTTGGCCGCTTCTACATTGAGATGGTGCGTACGGACAGCTTGGCCTTCCATGGCCCAGCATGGCTCGTAAACCTTGTGGACGCTCTTTGGTCACCGATGACGATTTTGTTCCAGCCTGGCTATTTGGACCCGTCTTATGGCAACCTGAGGATTTCTCAGCTGCTTGCGCTGCTGCTTATTGTTGGCGCCATCGCTTTTATCGTGATTCGCCGCAAAACAGGAGCTGCCAAAGAGCATTATTCCGATCCTATCGTATCCACGAAGGTGGAGCATGCGGCTATTGCAACGGATGATGCTCCAAAAGCATAAAGGTAAAAGTTAAATTCAGATGAGACGAGCTATTGCCTTCTCGAAGGCAATAGCCGTTATGTTTTTGTAAGGCTTTTTGAAAGGCTTATAGAGAAGCATTAAAGTGGATTTAGGAGGAGACAGATGTGCTAGGTAACATAAAAACGATGCTGTTTGATTTGGATGGTACCATTATTGATACGAATGAACTGATTATCCGCTCGTTTCTGGATGCGCTGAAAGGTGTCGTTCCGGCGGATTTCAACAGAGAGCATATTATTCCAAGCATGGGACAGCCTTTAACGATGCAAATGCAGCAGTTTTCTGGGCTTGAGGATGTAACGCATCTGGTAGCGGCTTATCGCGAAGTAAACCTTCGTCTGCACGATGAATACGTTAAGCCTTTCGACTATGTGGTAGAGGTTATTAAAAATTTGCATGAACAGGGCATTCAGATCGGCATTGTAACGACGAAAATGCGTCTGACGACAGAGCGCGGCTTGAAATATGTCGGCTTGAGCGACTATATCGACACGGTTGTGACCATTGATGATGTCACACATCCGAAGCCGCATCCAGAGCCTGTCAGCATGGCGATTGCTGTGCTTGGTGCAGATCCGGCGACGACATTGATGCTGGGCGACAGCTCCGTCGATATTTTATCCGCTGAGGCGGCTGGTGCTTTGCCCGTTGGTGTAGCCTGGTCGATGAAGGGGGCACAGCTGCTTAGAGATTCTGGCGCTCAGTATGTCATTGATGATATGCGGGAGCTGTACGCTTTCGCAGGATTGGAGCGGAGATAAATTGCGTAATGTCGAACGTTATCCGGTAGAGGGACCTAATGCGCTCTGGCAGGTCTATCGCACGGTCAGCAGCTTCAAGGCGGTTCGTAATTTCATATTTATTCAGTTGGCCCGTTATTGTCCGATTTTGCCGGTCAAAAATATGATCTATCGCCGTGTGCTTGGCATGAAGGTTGGTCAGCATACCGCTTTCGCGCTGATGGTGATGGTGGATGTTTTTTTCCCGGAACGGATTGAGGTTGGGGATAATACGATTATCGGATACAACACGACGATTCTTACGCATGAATATTTAATTCGCGAATACCGGCTTGGCGATGTGATCATAGGGGCGAACGTTATGATTGGTGCAAACACGACGATTTTGCCGGGTGTTACGATTGGCGATCATGCGGTGGTAGCCGCTGGCTCAGTCGTTTACAAGGATGTGCCAGCCCATGCTTTCGTTGGCGGGAACCCGATTCGGGAAATTGGAAAAGGGAGCCGCCCAGAGGATCACAGCTAAATCTGCTAATTCCAACGTGAATAAAGCTGATGGCCTATCGAGCATCAGCTTTATTCATGTTCATGGAAGCACCTATTGTATTAGTAGCAGCTTTCTTCAACCTTGGCATCTTCATTATGAATCGTAATATTCGGGAAAGCTCTAATCTTGACGGAGCAGAAGCTTCATGTTACCATAACGTCTAGGTACTTTATTTTGGCAGATCGCTAATATGGCAACGCGTTAACATACTAAAGTGAATTGTGGGTGAAAATAGATGTCTAAACCAAAAGTATTTGAGAAACCGATTGGTGTTAAAGATTATCTTCCGGAGGCTGTTGCAAAGCTGCGCCGAATTGAGCACGCGGCTCTTGCCTGTATGCAGGGCTGGGGCTATGAGCAGATCATTACGCCAACTATGGAATATTACGACACCGTAGGGGTAGCAAGCTCTACCTCTGACCAAAAGCTGTTTAAGCTGCTCAACAACCGTGGGACAACGCTCGTGCTGCGTTCGGATATGACAGCACCTATTGCGCGTGTAGTATCCTCGCTATTAAAGGAGTCCCCATTCCCACTGCGACTGTCGTACCATGCGAATGTGTACCGTGCAATTGAAGAGGAAGCGGGCCGGGAAGCCGAGTTTTTCCAGACGGGCGTTGAGCTTGTTGGCGATGCTTCGGCTGATGCGGATGCGGAGGTTGTGGCGCTCGCTATTGCTTCCTTGAAGGCAGCTGGCGTAAAACGTTTCAAGATTGCTATTGGTCATGTCGGCTTCCTGAACGGACTGTTCGAGGAATCGCTGTCTGGACGCAAGGAAGAGCAGGAGCAGCTTAAAGCGTGCCTGCTGGGACGCGATTACGTCGGCTATCGGGAGCAGCTGCGCCAGCTGTCGCTGGAGGAGCCTGTAAAGCGCGAGCTGGAAGGGATTTTAAGGCTGCGCGGCGGCCAGGAGGTATGCAAGCAGGCGCTTGAATTAAGCGCAGATGAGACGGCACAGGCGTCTATCCAGCATTTATGCGAGATGTGGGACGTGCTCGATGCTTACGGACTAAGCGAGCATGTGCTGATCGATCTGACGATGATTGGCGATTTCTCTTATTATACAGGCATGACCTTTGAAGGTTATGCGGCGGATCTTGGATTCCCTGTAGTGAGCGGCGGAAGATACGATAATTTGCTTGCTCAATTCGGCCGTCCGGCTCCAGCAACAGGCTTTGCGCTGAAGACGACGCGGATACTGGAAGTGCTCGGCAATGAAGATGAGCCTGCTAAAGTAGAGCGCGTGCTGATTGGCTACGATGAGACGGAGCGCAAAGCGGCGCTGGCAATCGCGCAGCAGCTGAGAAGCCAAGGAGCGGCAGTTGTGACAGAGCGTATCGGGCAAGAAGAAGCAGCGGAGCTTTCGAAGAACACGTCTGGTCGGTTTATTTTCAAAGGCGTAGAATATGTGGAGTTTTTACTGTTTACCGAAGGATTGAATGGAATGCTTGGAGGGGATGGCAAGTGAGCGGAGCAGGCAGAGAGATTTTGAAGGTGGCTATGCCAAAAGGCCGGATTTACAAGCAGGCATCCAAGCTGTTTCGCGAAGCGGGACTGCCGATTCCAAGTGATTTTGACGATACGCGCAGGCTGATCATTGAGCTGCCGGAAGCAGGCATGGAGTTTATAATGGCAAAGCCTGTAGATGTGCCTACTTATGTGGAATATGGCGTCGCAGATATTGGAATCGTCGGCAAGGATGTGCTGATGGAGGAAAATAAAGATGTTTACGAGCTGCTGGATCTTGGCATTGCCAAGTGCCGGATGTCGGTAATCGGGCTGCCGGACTGGAAGCCGGTTATAAATCCGCGGGTAGCGACGAAATATCCGAATGTGGCTTCGCAATATTTTCGCGAGTTGGGGCAGCAGGTAGAGGTGATTAAGCTGAACGGCTCGATTGAGCTTGCGCCACTTATTGGCCTCGCTGACCGCATTGTCGATATGGTAGAGACAGGGCAGACACTGCGTGAAAACGGCTTGGTCGAGATGGAGTCCATCTTCGGCATTACGAGCCGCTTGATTGCGAACCGCGTCAGCTATCGGATGAAGAACGAGGCGATTCAAAGCCTCTGTGATAGATTGCAGGAAACGCTTGGTGCGAAGCTTTAGGATTGCGGAAGCACAAGCTATAGAAGTAGTTGAAACAGAGCCACAAAGCAGACGGTGCAGAGCTTTAAAGGAAAGGGGTTGGCGATTGTGAGAATTATGCGAGCAGAGCAGTTCGGTTTGAAGCGCGAGGTGGAATACGGATCGCCGGAGCAAAATGAAGTGGTGCGGACGATTATTGCAGACGTCCGCAAAGAAGGAGATGCCGCTTTGCTGCGTTATACGGCAAAGCTGGACAGGGCAGAGCTGACGGCGGCGGAGCTGCGCGTGACGCAGGCGGAAATTGATGCGGCGTATGAGCAGGTGGACGCCGCTTTTCTGACAGCGATCCGCGAGGCCGCTGTCAACATCAGGTCTTTCCACGAGAAGCAGAAGCGCAACTCGTGGATGGATCTGCAGCCGGACGGGACGCTGCTCGGGCAAATATTGCGCCCGCTGAAGCGGGTCGGCGTCTATGTGCCCGGAGGCAAGGCGGCGTATCCGTCGTCCGTGCTCATGAATGTTATTCCGGCCCAGGTGGCTGGCGTGCCGGAAATCGTAATGGTCACGCCGCCGTCGACTGGCGGACGGGACGGCATTGATCCAGGTATTCTCGTGGCCGCTGCGGAATCAGGGGTCAAGGAGATGTACCGCGTAGGCGGAGCGCAGGCGATTGCCGCACTCGCCCATGGTACGGAAACGATTGCGCCTGTTGATAAAATTTGCGGGCCGGGCAATATTTATATCGCGCTGGCTAAGCGTGAAGTATTTGGCGCCGTCGATATCGACAGCATCGCCGGCCCGAGCGAAATCGTCGTGCTTGCCGACGAATCTGCTGATCCGGCTTATATTGCCGCTGACCTGCTGTCTCAAGCGGAGCATGACGAGATGGCGTCGTCCATCCTCGTAACGCCGTCGGAGCAGCTCGCAAGCGCGGTAGCTGCTGAGGTGGAGCGCCAACTGGCGACGCTGCCGCGCCAAGCAATTGCGCGTGCCTCTATCGACAGCTACGGCGCCGTGCTGATGGTCGATTCACTGAAAGCGGGCATCGACGTCGTGAATAAGCTGGCGCCTGAGCATCTGGAGGTGCTGACAGCCGATCCAATGAGTCTGCTCGGCATGATCGAAAATGCCGGGGCAATCTTCCTCGGCCCTTACAGCTCGGAGCCGGTTGGCGATTATTTTGCCGGACCGAACCACATCATCCCGACGAACGGGACAGCGAGATTTTCCTCGCCGGTCAATGTGGATGATTTTCTAAAAAAATCAAGCTTGATCTACTATAGCAAGGAAGCGCTGCTCGCCAATGGCGACAAAATTATGACGTTGGCCCGGCAGGAAGGGCTTGAAGCTCATGCGCGGGCCATTCAAATTCGTTTGGAGCGCGAAGGGCGGTAACGAGCAAGACTAGGATGAGCAAATGTGAAGCAAAGCGAACATTTATTTTACGGGAAGAAAGAAGGAATCGGTAATGGCGGAATTGACAGGACGCGTATCGGAAGTAGCTCGCAAAACAAATGAAACAGACATCAAGCTGGCGTTTTCGGTAGATGGAAGCGGAACGGCCAACCTTGAGACGGATGTGCCTTTCCTGAACCATATGCTGGATTTGTTCACGAAGCACGGCCAGTTCGACCTGACGGTCAATGCGAAAGGCGATATTGAAATCGACGATCACCATACGGTGGAGGATATCGGCATTTGCCTCGGGCAAACGCTGCGTGAAGCACTCGGCGACAAGCGCGGAATCAAGCGTTACGCAAGCGTATTCGTGCCGATGGATGAGGCGCTGGCTCAGGTTATTATCGATGTGAGCAACCGCCCGCATTTCGAATACCGCGCGGAGTATCCTTCAAGCCAAGTAGGCAGCTTCTCTGTGGAGCTGGTACACGAGTTTCTATGGAAGCTTGCGCTAGAAGCGCGCATTACGCTGCATGTTATCGTACATTACGGCCAAAATACGCACCATATGATTGAAGCGGTATTCAAGGCGCTTGGCCGAGCGCTGGATGAGGCGACGAGCATTGATCCTCGCGTACAAGGAGTGCCTTCGACGAAAGGAGTGCTGTAGCATGATTGCGATCATCGATTACGGCATGGGCAACCTTCACAGCGTCAGCAAGGCGGTTGAGCGTCTGGGCTATGAAACGGTTGTAACGGATGATCCGCAGGAAATTTTAGCAGCGGATGGCGCGATTTTGCCAGGTGTCGGCGCTTTCGGTGATGCGATGGGCAATTTGCGCGAGACGAAGCTGGGTGAGGTTGTGAAGCAATATGCCGACTCTGGCAAGCCGCTGCTTGGCATTTGCCTCGGCATGCAGCTGTTGTTCACCGCGAGCGAGGAATACGGCGACAACGAGGGCCTCGGTCTTCTGCCAGGCAAGGTCATTCGCTTCCAAGGCGACTACAAAATCCCGCATATGGGCTGGAACAAGCTAAGCTTTGAGCAGGAGCAAAGCCCGCTATTCGCAGGACTGGAAGAGGGCCATGTGTATTTCGTCCACTCCTTCCATGCAAAGCCAGAGCAGGGCAGCGATCTGCTGGCTACGACCGATTATTATCAGCAGGTAACGGCTATCGTTGGGCGTGAGCAAGTATACGGCATGCAGTTCCACCCGGAAAAAAGCGGCGAGCTTGGCATGCAGCTGCTTGGAAACTTCCTCTCATTGACTGGCAGCGGAAAGGCCTAGCCTAGTCGCTGGCTCCATCACTTGGAGGTCACTTTCCAGCACCATGTATGTATCGATCGAAAAACGTTATTTTTCACAAAAAATGAATATCTACAGGCTGTATGTAACAGTCGCACCACTAGATGAGTTTAATATAAAGGAGCGTGCAAAATGCTGGCAAAACGCATTATTCCATGCCTCGATGTCAAAGACGGCCGTGTCGTTAAAGGCGTAAATTTCGTTAATCTGCGCGATGCTGGCGATCCGGTGGAGTTAGCTTCTACCTATGACCGCGAAGGCGCGGATGAACTCGTATTTCTCGATATTTCCGCCTCTGTTGAAGGCCGGGCTACGATGATCGAGGTCGTCAAGCGCACGGCGGGCGAAATTACGATTCCGTTCACTGTTGGTGGAGGCATCTCGCATGTGGATGACATGAAGCGGCTGCTGCGCGCAGGGGCGGACAAGATCGGCATTAATACGGCCGCAGTTAAAAATCCTTCGCTCGTGCGCGATGGCTCGCGCAAATTCGGCTCCCAATGCATCGTTGTTGCGATTGACGCAAAATTTAACGCTGCATGGGGCGAGTGGGAAGTCTATACGCACGGCGGCCGCCAGGCGACAGGCATTAGAGCGCTGGAGTGGGCGAGCGAGGTTGAGAAGCTGGGCGCCGGCGAGATTTTGCTGACGAGCATGGATGCAGACGGCACGAAGGACGGCTTTGATCTGCCGCTGACCTCTGCTGTATCCGGCAAGCTGGGCATTCCGGTTATTGCTTCGGGCGGAGCCGGCCGCATTGAGCATTTCAGTGATGTTTTCGCTCAAGGCAAGGCGGACGCTGCGCTGGCGGCGACGATTTTTCACTACAAAGAAATGACGATTCGCGAAGTGAAGGATGATTTGCGGCAGAAGGGCGTGGAGGTCAGATGACAGACTGGTTAAAGCAGATTAAGTGGAGCGAAGACGGCCTTGTGCCTTCGATCGTTCAGGATGCGCAGAGCAAGGAAGTGCTGATGCTCGCTTATATGAACGAGGATTCGCTCAAGTTGTCGGTGGAAACGGGTTCGACCTGGTTCTGGAGCCGCTCGCGCAGCGAGCTGTGGAACAAGGGCGCAACGAGCGGCCACACGCAGCGCATTGAGTCTTTATCCTATGACTGCGACGGCGACACGCTGTTGGTACGTGTGCATCAAGTCGGTCCTGCTTGCCATACAGGAAGCTATAGCTGCTTTTTCAATGATATCGAACTGGCGGATCAAGCAAATGAGGCCAATTCCAGCGTAGATTCTGCGTTAACTGGGGCAGCTGCAGGTGCAGCCCACCAAGGTGGCGATCGTTTTGCCATTTTGGGAAGTTTGGAAACCGTCATTGCCGAGCGTCATGCGGAGCGTCCAGAAGGTGCTTATACGACATATTTATTCGATAAAGGCATCGATAAAATTCTTAAAAAAGTTGGCGAGGAAGCAACCGAAGCGATTATCGCGGCGAAAAATCAGGATAACGACGAGCTGCGCTCTGAAGCGAGCGATTTGATTTTTCACTTGCTGGTGCTGCTTAGACAGCGAGGCCTGCCACTCGATGATGTGATGCAGGAGCTGGTGCAGCGTCACGGGAAACCAGCCAGCAATAATGCAATGAAACGCGAGCAGTCCAAAGCCTAGCTAGGCGGGTTGCCGCGTTTTGCGGTTTTCATTCATATCAGTAAAAGGGGAAGGCGGGGCGGTCTTATGCTAATCGATTACCACACGCATCATGTTCGCTGCGGGCATGCAGTGGGCACGCTGGAGGAATATGTTCAGAAGGGCATTGAACTGGGGCTTGATCAGCTCGGCCTGTCCGACCATCTGCCCCTAATCCATGTCGATCCGGCAACGTATTATCCAGAGATGGCTATGCCGATGGAAGAGCTGCCGCGTTATGTCGAGGAATGTTTGACGCTTAAGGAGAAGTACAGACATCAAATCGATATACGTGTTGGCCTAGAAGGGGATTATATCGAAGGCTACGAGCGGCAGATCGAGGATATTCTTAAAGCGTATCCGTTCGATTACGTAATTGGCTCGGTGCATTTTCTAGGCGAGTGGGATATTACCGATTTTCGCCAGACGCATGGCTGGGAAGGCAAAAACCGGCTGGCGGTGTATGAGCAGTATTATGATGCGGTGCAGAAGGCGGCGGCCACAGGGCTTTATGATTTTATTGGGCATATCGATGTAATCAAGCGTTTTGGCTTTAAACCGGAGGAAGATGTGACGCATTTGGAAAATGCAGCACTTGAAGCTGTCAAGCGGCATGGCGTTGCGATTGAATTGAACGCCTCAGGCTTGCGGACGCCAGCGGAGGAAATGTTTCCTAGCCGTAGAATGCTGGAATATGCGCATAAGCTGGGCATTCCCATTACGGTCGGCTCGGACGCGCATCAGCCAGAAAGACTGGCACAATACCTTGATCAAGCGCGTCTGATGTTGAAAGAAGTCGGTTTTTCGCAGCTCGCGACCTTTGATCGTCGAAAATTAGTCAGTATTGATTTTTGAATTATTAGCAATTCGATGTATAATGGTATTGACCAAGCGCAAACGGGCTGTGCCCAGAGTACAAGCTAGGGCAAGCAGGCGTTGCGCATTGAAAGCCTAGTCAGGTAAAACTTATCTGGTTTAAACGCTCAGGAGGGTATTATGTTAAGCGACAAGTTGCGTATTTTCTCGGGATCGTCTAATCCGGAACTAGCTCAGAAGATTGCTTCGGATTTAGGATTGACGCTCGGCGCCATTAAGATGTCTAGATTCAAGAGTGGCGAAATTTATGTCCACTATGAAGAAACCATCCGGAACTGCGACGTATTTCTGGTTCAATCGTTTTCGCATCCGATCAACGAATATTTCGTAGAGCTGCTCGTAATGATTGATGCGGCGAAACGGGCTTCGGCGAAAACCATTAACATCATTATGCCGTATTACGGTTATGCCCGTCAGGAGCGTAAATCCTCGCCGCGGGAACCGATTACCGCAAAAATGGTTGCAGACGTATTGACGACAGTTGGGGCGACCCGCGTCGTTACGATTGACTTGCATGCACCAGCGATTCAGGGCTTCTTTAATATTCCGGTCGATCATATGACAGCTCTTGATCTGCTCAGCGATTATTTGAAATCGAAGAATATTAAAAACCCAGTTGTCGTATCGCCAGATGCAGGACGCGCTTCAACTGCCGAGAAGCTTGCCAACTACTTGGACACTTCGTTCGCGATTATGATCAAGAAGCGTCCGGCACACAATGAATCATCGATTACCCATGTTATTGGTGATGTTGAAGGCCAGACACCGATTATTATCGAGGATCTGATTGATACCGGCACAACGATTGTCAATGTAGTCGAAAGCTTGAAGGAACGTGGCGCGGAAGATGTGTACGTGTGCGCTACTCACCCTCTGTTTTCCGGCAATGCTATTGAGCGTTTGGATATTCCAAGTATTAGAGAAGTAGTCGTAACCGACTCTATTCTCCTGCCTGACAATCGTCCGGACCGTTTCACTGTGCTGTCGGTTGCTCCACTGCTTGCGGAAGCAACACGCATCATTATTGAAGGCGGTTCGATCAGCACCCTGTTCAAAAACGCAGGCGTGTAGCTAGCCGTTTCACCTTATGGACTCCTTACCAAAAACAGCATAAATACTTATATGAAATCGCGGGCGGTTATTAAAACGTCCGCTATTTTCATAGCTTTTTGCCTGTTGCCCCAAGGGAGCGCGGGCAGTAGCGGCCGCGGCGGAGCGTTTCCTTTAGTTTGAGTGCGCGAGTTGACCGTTCCTATGTTATAATCGTAGAAAATGAAGTTTCCGGGAGGTGCCTTGCCAATGAAGGGAAAGAAACGCGCAGCCACAGCTGACCCAAAGACGAAAATCATACCTGTTCAGTGGGATGCCACATTCTTTTTCGAACGGGCTGTCCGCTCGTTGGACCGATACCACTATGACAAGGCACTCAAATATTTTCGCCGTGCTGTGGAATATGAGCCGGAAAATCCGGTTAACCATTGTAATATGGCAGGCATTTTATCGGAAATGGGCAACTATGAGGAATCCAATAAAATTTTGCATTGGATCGTCGATGAGCTTGATCCTACGATGACGGAATGCCATTTCTATATGGCGAACAACTATGCCAACATGGAACAATATGAAGCCGCTGAAGGGGCACTGGTGCATTATCTCGAAGAGGATGCGGATGGGCAGTACCTCGATGAGGCGGAAGAAATGATGGAATTGCTCGATTATGAGCTGGAGCGTCCAACGCGGGTAACGAGCATTAAGGCGCGTGAAGGCCTGTTCGAGCACGATCAGGCACGCACGCTTCTGGAGGAAGGCAAGTTTACTGAGGCGGTTCGCCTGCTGGAGGACATTATTGCGGCGCAGCCGGAGTTTCTGGCAGCACGCAACAATTTGGCGCTCGCTTATTATTATATGGGCCTGTTTGATAAGGCGATGGAAACGATACATGAAGCGCTGGATATTGATGCGGGCAACCTGCATGCCTTGTGCAATTTGGCGATCTTTTATCAGCATGCAGAGGACGAGAAAAGTTTGGCTCCACTAGTGGAGCTGCTGCGCAAGACAGCGCCTTTTCATGAGGAGCATGTATTTAAGCTGGCTACGACGATGGGGATTCTTGGCGAGCATGAGGCGGCTTACCGCCACTTCCTTCGCTTGCTGAAGGACCCTGATCTGAATCAGGACCCTTGCCTGTACCATTATGCGGCTGTAGCGGCCTGCAATATTGGGCGGTTCCATGAGGCCGAGCGGCTTTGGCGGCAGACAGCAAAGCTAGATCCAAAATCGAATATTCCTCGCTATTATATGGAACAGCTGGAGCTGGTGAAGCAAGGGCAGCACAAATCAGCGGTCAGCTACCATTATCATTTGCCGTTTGAGGAGCAGTTCAAGCTTTGGGAAAACTCCTCGGATGGACTGCCCGACCATTTGAAGCGCGACCCGCTCGTCCGCTCCTCCTTCTTCTGGGCGCTGCGCCACGGTGATCGCAACACGAAGCTGCAGGTCATCCAGGCGCTCGGCATGATTGCTGACAATGAAGTAAAGGATGCGCTTAAGGCGTTTCTGATCGAACCGGGCGAAGATGACTATTTGAAGCGGATTGCGATTTTCGTTCTGCGTACGATTGATGTACAGGAGCCGCTGCAGGCCATATTGGAGGGCAAGGAAACGGTCATCGAACCGAATCGTGTTCCTTCAAGGCTGCCCGTATGGGAAGCCAAGTGGCAGGAAGTTGTCGAGGCTGCACTTTCGCGAATGAACAAGCGTTATGATCTAATCCAACAGCATGATCTGATGACGCTGTGGGTCGAGTTTCTAAGCCGGGTATATCCGGACGTTCCGAAGCTCAGCAAGGTGGAAGGCTGGGCCGCAGCGCTGGAATATTTGACGGCCAAGATGCATCGGCGCACGATTTCGTATCATGAGGTATCCGTTCGTTATGGCACTTCCATTGCAACGGTCAGCAAAAATGCGAAGCGAATCGATCAAGTGTGCGGCATAAAGGAAAAGATGCGTTCGATCAATTCGGTATTTGCGCCAGATGAGCCGCTGGAATAGCGAGCAGGCGTGTCTGTAAAATATAATAGGGATAGGGCAAAATTTAAGGAGGGTTACAGGATGTATAAAGCGATTATTATCGGTACGGGTCCTGCGGGACTGACGGCTGCGATTTATTTGGCTCGTGCAAACATGAAGCCGCTAGTTATTGAAGGACCGGAGCCGGGCGGCCAATTGACGACGACGACAGAGGTAGAGAACTTTCCGGGCTTCCCAGATGGCATTATGGGTCCAGACTTGATGGCTAATATGCGCAAGCAAGCAGAGCGTTTCGGCGCAGAGTTTATTACAGGCTGGGTAAACAGCGTGGATACTTCAGCAAGACCGTTCAAGCTGCAAGTAGAAGGCAAAGGTGAATACGTAGGCGAGTCGCTTATCATTTCTACGGGCGCTTCAGCCAAATATCTAGGCATTCCTGGAGAAAAAGAAAACGTAGGCCGCGGTGTCAGCACCTGCGCCACTTGCGACGGATTTTTCTTCCGCGGCAAGAAAATCATCGTGGTTGGCGGCGGAGACTCCGCTATGGAGGAAGCTAGCTTCCTTACTCGCTTTGCGACGAATGTAGAGCTTGTAAATCGCCGCGATGAGCTGCGCGCTTCCAAGATCATGCAAGACCGCGCACGCGAAAATGAAAAAATCGACTGGAGCCTAAACCGCACGCCAGTTGAGGTTGTAGCTGGGCCAATGGGCGTTACTGGCCTTAAAGTACGCAACAATGAAACAGGCAGTGAAGAAGTCATTGAGACGCACGGTATTTTCATTGCGATTGGCCACACGCCGAACACGGCCTTCCTTAATGGACAAATCGATACGGATGAGCATGGTTACATTACAGTGAAGCCAGGCACTTCCGAGACGAACGTTCCGGGTATTTTCGCTTGTGGCGACGTGCAGGACAGCAAATATCGCCAAGCGATTACCGCTGCCGGCAGCGGCTGTATGGCGGCGCTTGACTGTGAACGTTTCCTTGAAGGCAGCATGACGCATGACTGGAGCCAATCTCTGTAAGCTTAGATTAAAATAGAGCAAATAACCCTTTGCCTGATAAATAAGGCAGAGGGTTATTTTATTTGTTGTGTGCCCGTTTGTCCAGGCCGCACTCCAGAGCAGGAGAACGATGTCCTAGCATATGTTGATAGCGCAAAATGGAGCCGAGCGGTATTGAGCTGCTGAATAAAACTATTTGTTCGTAGAAGCGAAGTGCGTCCACAGCTCGCTGCGCGAGGTGGTCACTGCTGAAGCGCCAGCGGCAGTCGCATTTTCTACATCTGCTACAGTACGGATCAGTCCACCGGCAAAAATCGGGATGCCCGTCCGTTCAAAAACTTCACGAATAATATGCGGCATGACGCCTGGCAGCACTTCAATATAGTCAGGCTTCGTGCGCTCCAGCAGCACATAGCTTTTCTCCAGTGCGTGCGTGTCCAGCAGGAACAAGCGCTGTATCGCAATGAGGCCGTTTTTCTTTGCTGTACTAATAACGGCGCCGCGCGTAGAAATAAGCCCGGCCGGTCGAATCATCTGGCACAAATATTCTGCGGCGTATTCGTCATTTTTGAGACCGCCGATTAAATCGGCGTGGAGCAGAATTTTTTTGCCATGGGCATTCGCCAGCTCGAAAATGCTCTTCAATTGGCTGATATGCGTCTCCAGCAGCACAATATAAGAGAAGTCAGAAGTCATCAGCTTTTCCAAATCCTTCGTTTTTCGTGGAGCAGGCAATATTTGCTGGTTGTGAAAGGGCAAGGACGAATACCTCCTTCTCGCGGATGTGGATTCATGGATCTATAATATGCGGTCAGCTAGGCGTGTATAGGCTGCTTCGGTTCCGATGTGAAACGGACTTCACCTTTTGATGGACGAGATCGTGCTGTTTACGCTTGAAATATAGGAAAGTATGTGATGTTCCCATCCCTTCTCTATATTTCATCGCGAAACGAAAGCCTTGCCGCCAGAGGACGGCAAAGCCGTTTACGCTTGAAATATAGGAAAGGATA
The DNA here is from genome assembly GCF_055814915.1 of Paenibacillus sp. R-74696. NCBI lineage: Bacteria > Bacillati > Bacillota > Bacilli > Caryophanales > Paenibacillaceae > Paenibacillus > Paenibacillus sp. R-74696. The sequence goes on along the minus strand of NZ_JBPULM010000026.1, from coordinate 334,380 downwards.
TGGTTTTCCCATCCCTTCTCTATATTTCTCGGAATGAAACGCGCCACGCCGCCAAAGGACGGCGACAGCCGTTTCACCTTGACCCTAGTCTAATGGATATACGGGGTGAACTCAACGTGCAAATCCAGCGGCAGCAAGGAGCTTCCCGCCTTGACCAGAGGGAGGAGCTTCGCTTATAGTGGACAGAGAAGATTAACATATTAATGAGGTGGACTGCAAATGTCTCAAAAGATTTACGTTGGAATCGATGTTGGCGGAACGGCAATTAAGGTCGGATTGTGCAACGAGAACGGGGATTTGCTTCATACGTATGAAGGTCCCACAGAAACGAATAAAGGTACGGATGCTATCCTTGAAAATATTGCTGCTTATGCGCGTGCCATCGTCGCTGAATCTTCCTATGAATGGGAGCAGGTTGGCGGCGTAGGCGTTGGAATAGCCGGTTTCTTGGACATTCCGACGGGCTATATTAAGTTCGCGCCGAATTTGAAGATTCGCGACGTAAATTTGAAAGATTATTTGGAAGCCAAGCTTGCAACTAAAGTGCTGGTAAACAATGATGCAAACGTGGCAGCGCTGGGCGAAGCCTGGGCTGGCGCGGGCAAGGGCATCGATCACTGCGTATGCTATACGCTTGGTACAGGCGTTGGCGGCGGTATTATTATCGGTGGCAAAATCGTTGAAGGTTTTGCGGGTATGGCTGGCGAGCTTGGACATATTGCGATTGTGCCGGATCTCGAAGCGATCCAGTGCGGCTGCGGCAAAATGGGCTGCCTGGAAACCGTATCTTCCGCAACGGGCATTATCCGTATGGCGAAGGATGCCGTTGAGCGCGGCGACCGTACGACGCTTGCTCAAGTGACAGATATTATGGCGAAGGACGTTATCGATGCAGCGAAAGCTGGAGATGAAGTGGCTATACGCATTGTAAGCCGTGCTGCGTATTATTTGGGACGCTCGATGGCGCTCATGGCAGTCGTGCTGAATCCGCAATGCTTCATTATTGGCGGCGGCGTATCCAAAGCCGGCGATTTTCTGTTCGATCAAATTCGCGAAGTATTCGAGAAGTATACACAGAAAGAAGCGCAGGATGGCGTGAAAATCATCCCTGCTACGCTCGGCAACAATGCAGGTGTCGTTGGCGCGGCTGGATTGATTTTGCGCTCGTAGCGATAAACATAGGATAACAGGGACATTTTCCCCGCTTGTGAGGAGGAGAAGAAGATGGAGACGGCAGCAGCACTAGCGAAGCTTGTTATTATTACAGGGATGTCAGGTGCGGGCAAAACGATTGCTGTACAAAGTCTGGAGGATCTTGGCTTCTTCTGCGTCGATAATTTGCCCCCGGTGCTTATCCCAAAGTTTGCTGAGCTGATTGAGCAATCAAACGGGAAGATCGGCAAGGTCGCATTGGTTATTGACTTGCGCGGCAGGGAGTTTTTTACAGCTTTAGCGGAGTCTTTAAGTTATATTAAAGACCATTCTACCATAAGCTGTGAGATACTGTTCCTGGATGCGACGGATGGCGTGCTTGTTCAACGTTATAAGGAAAGCCGCCGCCGCCACCCGCTTGTGCCCGACGGCTTGCCGCTGGACGGCATCAAGCTGGAACGCAGAATGCTGGAGGACCTGAAGGGGTCTGCTTCGCTGGTTATTGATACGAGCAGCATCAAGCCCGCACAGCTGAAAGAGCGAATTATTTCCAAGTTCACGAACCTGGAGCAAAATAGCTTATCAGTCAATGTCATTTCTTTCGGCTTTAAATATGGTATTCCGATTGATGCGGATTTAATTTATGATGTGCGTTTTTTGCCTAATCCTCATTATATTGAGCATCTGCGCCCAAATACCGGCCAGACGCCAGAGGTTTATGAATATGTGATGAAATGGCCGGAAACGCAGGCGTTTCTGGCTAAGCTGGTTGACATGCTCCAGTTCCTTCTTCCGCTTTATCATAAGGAAGGGAAGAGCCAGGTCGTTATCGGCATTGGCTGCACCGGAGGAAAACATCGCTCGGTGGCGATTTCGGAATACTTGGGCCGTGTGCTGGGAAGCAGTGATACGGAACGGGTACGCGTCAGCCATCGCGATTCCGACCGCGACAAGCATTAACGGAGGGAACGTATGCAGAACAGGCACAAAATAGGAGCGCCTCCCAAGATCGTGGTCATTGGCGGAGGCACAGGATTATCCGTTATGCTGCGCGGGCTTAAGGAAAAGCCTATGGATATTACAGCCATCGTCACGGTTGCTGATGATGGGGGCAGCTCCGGCGTGCTGCGCAATGAGCTGCAAATTCCGCCTCCAGGCGATGTTCGCAATGTGCTGATGGCACTTGCCGACACCGAGCCGCTGCTCGCAGAGGTGCTGCAATACCGATTTAATTCAGGTACAGGACTAGCGGGGCATAGCCTTGGCAATTTAATGCTGGCTGCTATGGCTGACATCACAGGCGATTTTGTGACGGGCGTACGCGAGCTGAGCAGGGTACTGGCGGTACGCGGACGGGTTTTGCCTGCCGCAGCCCAGGCCATTGTGCTTAAGGCGGAAATGGCCGATGGCTCGATCGTCATTGGCGAGTCGATGATTCCAAAGGCGGGTCAAGCGATTAAACGTGTATTCATTGATACGGAGAATGCGCACGCGCTGCCGGAAGCGGTCAAAGCGATTGAACAAGCAGATGCCATCTTAATTGGGCCGGGAAGCTTGTACACGAGTATTATGCCGAATTTGATTGTTCCGATGCTGGCTCAAGCGATTACGGAATCTTGCGCCGTCAAGCTGTTTGTATGCAATGTGATGACGCAGCCGGGTGAGACGGACAATTATACGGTATCGGATCATATGAATGCGATTGAGGCCCATATCGGCCTGCAATTATTCGATTATGTCATTGTGAACAATGGTGAAATTTCACCGCAAGTGGAAGCCAAATACGCAGAGATGGGCGCGAAGCCCGTCGCTATTGATTTGGAAGCTATTCGCAGCAAGGGCTGCGAGGTTATCGCGGATCGTTTTGTTTTATTCCAGACGTTTCTAAGGCATGATGCCGAGCGTCTAAGCCATCATATTTATAAGCTAGTGGAAAACTGGATGATTAGAAAGAGGTGACAAACCATGTCGTTTGCGGCACAAACAAAAAAGGAACTTACGCTTATTGAAGCGGATTCCTGCTGTGAGCTTGCAGAGCTTTCCGCGCTCATTCGGATGAATGGTTCTGTCAGCTTATCCAGCCGCAAAGTCATTTTGGACATCTCAACAGAAAATGCTGCAATAGCCCGTCGTATTTATTCTCTGGTCAAAAGGCACTTTGAGGTACACACCGAGCTGTTGGTTCGGAAAAAAATGCGGCTGAAAAAGAACAATGTGTATATCGTACGTATTCCAACAATGGTACAATCTATATTAAGCAAGCTTCATATCGTATCTGAGGGTTTCGTATTCAACTCTGGAATTGATAAGACGATGATTAAGAAGTCTTGCTGCAAACGTTCATATTTGCGTGGTGCTTTCCTTGCTGGAGGTTCAGTGAATAACCCTGAGGGTTCTTCGTACCATTTGGAAATCTCTTCGATGTATGAGGAGTATTGCGGCTCATTAGTGGAGCTAGCCAATAAGTTCGAGCTGAATGCACGCTGCATCGAGCGGAAGAAAGGCTTTATTTTTTACATTAAGGAAGGCGAGAAAATTATTGAGCTGCTGAACATTATTGGCGCTCATCAGGCGCTGTTTAAATTCGAGGATGTGCGAATTATGCGCGATATGCGCAATTCCGTCAATCGAATCGTCAATTGCGAGACAGCGAACCTGAACAAGACCATCGGCGCGTCCGTGCGGCAGATTGATAATATTAAACTGCTGGACCGCGAGCTAGGCCTTGAAAATTTGCCGGATAAGCTCAAGGAAGTCGCTGAAATTCGCCTGCAGCATCCCGATCTGAACTTGAAGGAAGTTGGAGAACTGCTCAAAGGGTCAGTGAGCAAGTCAGGCGTAAACCACAGGCTTCGCAAAATTGACGAGCTTGCTGAAAAAATACGCAACGGCTAAACTTTTAACTTCATGTTTCCGATGGTATAATGATACAATGAGTTTAAAATTATCGGCATAATTAAGGATTGAATAAGATATAGGGGGTATGGTTTCCATGACAAGGCTTCCGGTTGTCGTTCGACTAAAAACAGGTCTTCATGCAAGACCTGCAGCATTATTCGTACAAGAAGCTAATAAATTTTCATCTGAAGTATTCGTCGAGAAAGACGACAAGAAAGTGAATGCCAAATCGATTATGGGAATTATGAGCTTGGCAATCAGTTCGGGCACTGAAGTTTTCATAAGTGCGGAAGGTTCGGACGCAGAACAGGCTGTAAACGCTTTAGCTGCATTGGTAAGCAAGGAAGAGCTCGAGAACCAATAAGAAGCCTTATGCAGCAGGGACTCGTCTGCTCATAACCATATCTTTTGGCCATGCCGCCTTTTGGATCAGAGTGATCCAGGGCGGTTTTTTTGAAATATAAGCCTATTGAAAAAGAGTGCATAACAAAACAAACCCGGTTCGCCTGAACCGGGTTTGTTTTGTTATGCACCCATATGAATGATGGATGATTTAGATTTTCTCAATAACCTTATCAACCAGACCATACGCGCAAGCTTCTTGGGCGCTCATGAAATAGTCGCGATCGGTATCCTTCTCAACGCGCTCAAGCGGTTGGCCTGTGCGCTCGGACAGGATTCCGTTAAGGTGGTCGCGCATTTTGATAATGCGGCGAGCACGGATTTCGATGTCGCTCGCTTGGCCTTCAGCGCCGCCCAGCGGCTGGTGAATCATAACCTCGCTGTTCGGAAGCGCGTAACGCTTGCCTTTGGCGCCTGCTGCAAGCAGGAAAGCGCCCATCGATGCTGCCATACCTACACAAATGGTGGATACGTCAGGCTTGATGTATTGCATCGTATCATAGATTGCCATACCCGAGGTGATCGAACCGCCAGGGCTGTTAATGTAAAGGGAGATGTCTTTCTCAGGGTCATCTGCTGTCAGAAACAGCATCTGTGCGATGATGGAGTTGGCTACAACGTCATTGACGCCCGAGCCCAAGAAGATAATACGATCCTTCAATAACCGGGAATAGATGTCGTAGGAGCGCTCTCCGCGATTAGTTTGCTCAATAACCATAGGGACGAAATTCATATCCTGTAAACCTCCTCCGAAAAATAACAAGATTGATATTGCCGTAACATCATAATAGCGGATGAAACGTTAAAAGTCAAAGATAGTCAGACAAATCAGATTTTTCTCGGACGCATGCCGTTTCATAGCTAAAAAACGAAATAAAAAAACCACCCTTTCATCAGGGTGGCCACATAATAGGCTTCATAAACGCCTACTGCTCGCTGCAAATCGTTATCGGTTAATCAGAACGCGCCCGCTAGGAATCGAACCTAGATCTCAGGCTCCGGAGGCCTACGTCATATCCATTGGACCACGGGCGCATGTATAAAAGTAACAGCAAGATTTAGTATAGGTTAAATACGAATAGAAATCAAGCCAGCTATCAAAAATAAATTTGATAAAATCGTGTCGGTAAACGGTTTCATACGAAATTGTTGACTTGAAATGTTAGATCAAGTTCGGTAAAATAGAGGTGGGACTTAAAACGAAAGCATGGGACGTTTCGTGTCCACCGTAATGCATGAGTATCAGTTTCGCTTAACTTAGTACGGGTGGAGTGAATAATTAGAAGATGCGCCAGATGATTGAATTGCAGCAGCAGCTTCTGCCAGATTTGCTCGACGTGATGAGGAAGCGCTACAGGATACTGCACCAGGTTATGCTCTCTGATCTAATCGGCCGCAGAACGCTTGCGACAACGTTGGGTATGACGGAGAGAGTGCTGCGAGCAGAAACGGACTTTCTAAAGTCACAGGGCTTGCTTGAAATTCATGCCTCCGGCATGAGGATCAGTGAACCCGGCAAAGAACTGCTGGAACAGTTTGAGCCTTTTGTGCAGACGATTTTCGGCTTGTCGGAGCTTGAGGAGAAGATCAGAAGTTATTTTGGGCTGAGCCAGGTTGTTGTTGTGGCCGGCGATTCTGATGTATCCGCGCAGACGAAGCGGGAACTCGGCAGAGCAGGAGGACAGGTACTGCGCAAAGCGATGGAGCAAGGCGACGTCATTGCCGTTACAGGCGGTACGACGACTGCTCAGGTGGCAAATCAGCTTTCGGCCGTGGCGCCGCTTAAAACCAATTGGTTCGTGCCTGCAAGAGGCGGACTAGGCGAAAGCGTCGATTATCAGGCGAATACGATTGCTTCCACCATGGCGAAGCGGACAGGTGCCAATTATCGGCTGCTTCACGTTCCTGATCATCTTGGAGAGGAAGCTTATGCTCCCATTATGCAGGAACCGAATATCCAGGACATTATAGAAGTGATCCGCAGGGCGCGTATTGTCGTGCACGGCATCGGAGACGCTATGGTGATGGCTCGGCGTAGGAAGCTTGATGAGGCGACGATGCAGGGTATTGAAGCGGAGGGGGCACTTGCGGAAGCCTACGGTTTTTATTTTGATCGCAGCGGGCAAGTGGTTCACAAGATGCCGACGGTAGGACTACGGCTCGAGGATATTGTTAAGACTGAAGTTGTTATTGGAGTAGCCGGAGGCAAAAGCAAAGGCGAAGCGATCGCAGCAGTTATGCGATTTGGACACAATGATGTTTTAGTTACTGATGAAGCTGCCGCACTAGAAATCATTGCGATTATTGAAGGCTCAGCTCCATAAAAATATAAGAATTTATAAGTTACAGCTTATAAATAGGACTTATATTTCTCCGACAAAGCTCTTCGCTCGTCCTAGAAGGACGTTGAAGTCGTTTTTGCTTGAAATAGTAAGAAAGTATAAGTTTCACGCTTATACTCCGCTTATATTTCTCGGACTGAAACGCGCCGCGCCACCAAAGGATGGCGACAGCCGTTTCACCTTGGCAAGTGATCTTGATGCTTCGCGCCGTGCGAGACAATGGCACCCGGCATGCGAAATGTCTTGAAATATATTTTTTCACCCCAAAACACTCTAGGAGGAAACAACAATGGTTAAAGTAGGTATTAACGGATTTGGTCGTATTGGTCGTAACGTATTCCGCGCAGCTCTGAACAACGCTGATGTAGAAATCGTAGCAGTAAACGATTTGACAGACACAGCTACACTGGCTCACCTTTTGAAATATGATACAACTCACGGTACTCTTGATGCTACAGTTGAAGCTAAAGAAGGCGCGATCGTAGTTAACGGCCGCGAAATCAAAGTTTTCGCTGAGCGCAACCCTGAAAACCTGGCTTGGGCTTCTGTAGGCGCTGAAATCGTTGTTGAATCCACTGGTATTTTCACAGCTAAAGAAAAAGCTGAGCTTCACCTTAAAGGCGGCGCTAAAAAAGTTATCATCTCCGCTCCTGCTACTAACGAAGATATCACTGTCGTTATCGGCGTTAACGAAGATAAATACGATGCAGCTGCTCACACAATCATCTCCAACGCTTCTTGCACAACGAACTGTCTTGCTCCGTTTGCAAAAGTATTGAACGATAAATTCGGCATCGTTAAAGGTATGATGACAACGATCCACTCGTACACAAATGACCAATCTGTTCTGGATGTACCGCACAAAGACCTTCGTCGTGCTCGTGCAGCTGCTGAGAACATCATTCCTTCATCCACTGGCGCTGCTAAAGCAGTATCGCTTGTACTTCCTGAGCTTAAAGGCAAACTGAACGGTATGGCTATGCGTGTTCCTACACCTAACGTTTCCGTAACTGACCTGGTAGCTGAGCTGAAAGTTAACGTAACAGTTGAAGAAGTTAATGCTGCTCTGAAAGAAGCTTCCGAAGGCGCACTTAAAGGCATCTTGAACTACAACGAGCTTCCGCTTGTTTCCAGCGACTACAACCATGACCCTGCTTCCTCCACAATCGACGGTCTGTCGACTATGGTTGTTGAAGGCAACATGGTAAAAGTTATTTCTTGGTACGACAACGAGTGGGGCTACTCGAACCGCGTAGTGGATCTCGCTGCTTATATCGCAAGCAAAGGTCTGTAAGAACAAGGGAAATATCCCCCACAATTACATGGAACGCTTTACGTCCCAGGCCGGTCTTGCACCGGCTGCGGGATACGCTTAATCCGCGGCGCTCCCGGGGCATCGTATGCGATTCAAGCGAAACCTTAACAGGGGGCGCGATTTTGTCTTCACGACGAAGCGCGGCTTCAGGTTCGCGAGCCTTCTGGCCGCGAGCCAAGAGGGAGCGTTCCTTCTTTTGATAAAGAGGGAACGCTTCTTTTTGTTTGAATATAGATGATGACAAGCTTTGCACGCTAATATCAGGAGGTTACATTCATGGCTAAAAAAAGTGTTCGTGACGTAGAAGTAGCAGGCAAACGGGTATTCGTACGCGTCGATTTCAATGTACCGCTCGAAGATGGTAAAATTACCGATGACAAGCGTATCCGTGAGACGCTTCCTACGATTAACTTCTTGATCGAAAAAGGCGCGAAAGTTATTTTGGCAAGCCACTTGGGCCGCCCGAACGGTGAAGTTGTAGAAGAGCTTCGCCACACTGCATCGGCAGCGCGTCTGTCTGAGCTGCTTGGCAAACCGGTAGTAAAAGCAGATGAGTCGATCGGTGAAAATGTTAAAGCTCAAATCGCGGCTTTGAATGCTGGCGATGTATTGCTGCTTGAAAACGTTCGTTTCCATGCGGGCGAAGAGAAAAATGATGCTGAGCTGGCGAAAGCTTTCGCTGAGCTTGCTGATCTTTACGTAAATGACGCTTTCGGCGCTGCACACCGTGCACACGCTTCGACTGAAGGCATTGCGCACCACCTGCCGGCTGTTTCCGGTCTATTGATGGAGAGAGAGCTTGATGTTCTTGGCAAAGCGCTGAACAACCCTGAGCGTCCTTTCACAGCTATCGTAGGCGGTTCGAAGGTTAAGGATAAAATTGACGTTATCAACAAAATGATTGAAATTGCTGACAACATCATTATCGGTGGCGGCTTGTCCTACACGTTCTTCAAAGCACAAGGCCATGAAATCGGCAAATCGCTGGTTGATAACTCGAAGCTTGATCTGGCGCTTGAGTTCATCGAAAAAGCTAAAAAGCTCGGCAAAAACTTCCTCATTCCAGTTGATATCGTTGTCGCTGATGATTTCAGCAAAAACGCTAACACGCAAATCGTTGAAGTTGACGGCATTCCAGCTGAGTGGGAAGGAATCGACATTGGTCCTAAGACGCGTGAAATCTACGCTGAAGCGATCAAAAACTCCAAGCTGGTTGTTTGGAACGGACCTATGGGCGTATTCGAAATCGAGCCTTTCTCCCATGGTACACAAGCAGTAGCGAAAGCATGTGCAGAAACAGCTGGCTACACCGTTATCGGTGGCGGCGATTCAGCTGCAGCGGCTGAGAAATTCGGTCTTGCTGACAAAATGGACCACATTTCCACTGGCGGCGGCGCTTCCCTGGAATTCATGGAAGGCAAAGTATTGCCGGGCGTTGAAGCACTTAACGATAAATAAGCAACCCATACAGTACAGGAGGGTATATATATGAGCAGAAAACCAATTATTGCAGGCAACTGGAAAATGTTCAAAACGGTTTCTGAAGCAGCTTCCTTCTTCGCAGATGTGAAAGGCAAAGCAGAGGTTGATGGCGTAGAGAGCGTTATCTGCGCGCCATTCACAGCACTTCCTTCCCTTGTTGAAGCAGCTAAAGGAACGACTATCGCGATTGGCGCACAAAATCTTCATTTCGAAGACAATGGCGCATTCACTGGTGAAATCAGCGGCGTGATGCTGAAAGATCTGGGCGTAAAATATGTTATTATCGGCCACTCCGAGCGTCGTGCTTATTTTGCTGAGACAGACGAAATCGTTGGTAAAAAAGTACATGCAGCATTCAAGCATGATCTGACTCCTATCGTATGTGTAGGCGAGAAGCTTGAAGAGCGTGAAGCTGGCGAAACCAAAAATGTGTGCAACGTGCAAACGGTAGCGGCATTCCAAGGCTTGTCCGCAGCTCAAGCGGCTGAAGTAGTCGTTGCTTATGAGCCAATCTGGGCGATTGGAACAGGCAAATCCTCGACTTCTGAAGATGCACAGGACGTTATCGGTTATATCCGCAGCGTAATTGCAGGTCTTTATGACGATGCAACAGCAGCAGCGGTTCGTATCCAATACGGCGGCAGTGTTAAACCTAACAATGTTGCTGAATATATGGGTCAGCAAGATATCGACGGCGCGCTTGTAGGCGGAGCTAGCCTTGAGCCTGCTTCCTATATCGCACTGATCGAGGGGGCCAAGTAAGATGGCTGCTCCAGTTGCATTAATTATTCTTGACGGCTTTGGTCTGCGCGATGACGTTACAGGCAATGCAGTTGCCCAAGCGAAAAAGCCTAACTACGACCGTTACTGGTCGACTTACCCTCATACGCAGCTGACAGCGAGCGGTGAAGCGGTAGGCTTGCCAGATGGACAAATGGGCAACTCCGAGGTTGGACACTTGAACATCGGAGCAGGCCGCATCGTCTATCAGGATTTGACTCGCATCAGCAAGTCGATCCGTGACGGCGAGTTTTTCGACAATGAAACACTGCTTGGCGCTGTGCGCCATGCAAAAGCAAATAGCAAGAAGCTTCACTTATACGGCCTGCTATCCGATGGCGGCGTACACAGCCACATTGCGCATTTGTTTGCTCTGCTTGACCTGGCAAAAAAGGAAGGCCTGGAAGATGTCTATATCCATGCATTCCTTGATGGCCGCGACGTTGCCCCGGATAGCGCAAAAGGCTACATGGAGCAGCTAATCGCGAAGATCGAAGAGGTAGGCGTAGGCAAAATTGCTACGGTACAAGGACGTTATTATGCGATGGATCGCGACAAACGCTGGGAGCGGGTAGAGAAGTCATACCGCGCTATGGTGTATGGCGAAGGTCCACAATATACGGACCCTCTTAAGGCGATAGTTGAATCGTACGAGAAATCCGTTTATGATGAGTTTGTTATGCCAACGGTTATCGTAGGTGAGGATGGCAAACCGGTAGGTCTCGTCGAGTCGGAGGATGCGGTTATTTTCTTCAACTTCCGTCCAGACCGTGCGATTCAACTGGGACAAGTGTTTACGAACGCAGATTTCCGCGGTTTTGAACGTGGGGAGCATGCTCCGAAAAATTTGTATTTCGTATGCTTGACGCTATTCAGCGAAACGATTGACGGTTTTGTGGCCTATTCGCCGAAAAACCTCGATAATACGCTTGGTGAAGTGCTTGTACAAAACGGCAAGAAGCAGCTTCGCATTGCGGAAACTGAGAAGTATCCGCATGTTACGTTCTTCTTTAGCGGCGGTCGTGATCATGAACTTCCGGGCGAGACTCGCGTTTTGATCAATTCGCCTAAAGTAGCAACGTATGATCTTCAGCCGGAAATGAGCGCTTATGAGGTGGCAGCAGCTGCGGTCAGCGAGATTGAAGCAGACAAGCATGATGCAATTATCTTGAATTTTGCCAATCCGGATATGGTGGGTCACTCCGGCATGCTGGAGCCGACAATCAAAGCGGTAGAAGCAACGGATGCATGCTTGGGTCAAGTCGTTGAGGCGGTGCTTGCTAAAGGCGGCGTATGTATTATTACAGCTGACCATGGTAATGCCGATATGGTATTTGATGCAAACGGACGTCCGTTCACGGCGCACACAACCAACCCAGTGCCTTGCATTGTGACGGTTGCTGGAGCAACGCTGCGTGAAGGCGGAATTTTGGCAGACCTTGCACCTACGGTGCTTGATCTGATGCAGCTTCCCAAGCCGGCAGAGATGACGGGCATTTCCCTGATTCAGAAGTAACAACAATCATCAAACTAAGAGGAGTGTTCAAACATGTCTATTATCGTTGACGTATATGCACGCGAAGTATTGGATTCCCGCGGTAATCCAACAGTAGAAGTAGAAGTATCCCTAGAATCCGGTGGCCAAGGCCGCGCTATCGTTCCATCCGGCGCATCCACTGGCGCATACGAAGCTGTTGAGCTTCGTGATGGCGACAAAGGCCGTTACCTTGGTAAAGGCGTAGAAAAAGCAGTAGATAACGTTAACACGATTATCGCTCCTGAAATCATTGGTCTGGACGCTCTTGATCAAGTAGCTATTGACCGCAAAATGATCGAGCTTGACGGTACGCCGAACAAAGCTAAGCTGGGCGCTAATGCGATTCTTGCTGTATCGATGGCTGTAGCTCGCGCTGCTGCGGATGCACTGAACGTATCCCTGTACACTTACCTGGGCGGATTCAACGCTAAAGTTCTGCCAGTTCCAATGATGAACATCATCAATGGCGGCGAGCACGCGGACAACAACATCGACGTACAAGAGTTCATGGTTCTGCCAGTTGGCGCTCCAACATTTAAAGAAGCTCTTCGTATCGGCGCTGAAATTTTCCACAGCCTGAAATCGGTTCTGAAAAACAAAGGCCTGAACACAGCTGTAGGCGACGAAGGCGGCTTTGCTCCTAACCTTGGTTCGAACGAAGAAGCAATCACTACAATCATCTCCGCTATCGAGAGCGCAGGCTACAAGCCAGGCGTTGATGTATTCCTCGGTATGGACGTAGCTTCGACTGAATTCTTCAAAGATGGCAAATACCACCTGGAAGGCGAAGGCAAATCCTTCACGCCTGCTGAATTCGTTGATCTGCTTGCTTCATGGGTTGATAAATACCCAATCATCACAATCGAAGACGGTTGCTCCGAAGACGATTGGGATGGCTGGAAATTGCTTACTGAAAAATTGGGCGGTAAAGTTCAACTTGTTGGTGACGATCTGTTCGTTACAAACACTGAGCGTCTGTCCGATGGTATTGAAAAAGGCGTGGGCAACTCGATCCTGGTTAAAGTTAACCAAATCGGTTCCCTTACTGAAACTTTCGACGCAATTGAAATGGCGAAACGCGCTGGTTACACAGCGGTTATCTCCCACCGTTCCGGCGAAAGCGAAGACAGCACAATCGCTGACATCGCAGTTGCAACAAACGCTGGTCAAATCAAAACAGGTGCTCCATCCCGTACGGACCGCGTAGCGAAGTACAACCAATTGCTTCGCATCGAAGACCAACTGGGTGCTACAGCTCAATACGCTGGTAAATCCGCATTCTACAACCTTAAAAACTTCAAATAAGCCTAAACCAATGACTACTTGCTCATGGTGATCAGCCAGTACTCTGATTCTGACCTTTTCAAGGTGAGCAAGTATCAATGCGAATAGGCTTCAATGCACTTCAAAAACCCCTGCCCACAAATAATGTGGAGCAGGGGTTTTTGGTATGTAAGAGGGTGGAGGGATGCTGAAAAGGCAAGCGGAGTAAAAGGGTTGGGGTGGAGAAGCGCAGCGTTCGCATTTGTCTTTGGAAATCTACCGCTAAAGCAGTTATTGTTCAGCGATTTCCAAGGGCAACAGCGATCGAACCCCAACCCTTTTACGCAGCGCAGATCCTTTTTTAGCAGCCTTCCACCTATCGCTGCGCCGTTTTGCGTCCAACAGCCAACTCCACACGATGCACAACAATATAGATAACCAGCAAGCCAATAGCAAGCAATAACGAACCTTCCGAATACTGCTGAAACAACCGAACCGACCAGCCATTATCCCCTATAATCCAATAAGCAATAAAATTAGAAACCGCAATACCGTCCTCAAAGGTGGGAACCAGACTGTACAAATAATTTTGTGAAAGACCTATTGCAGCTATGAGCGTAAGGATGACGGAAATGAAAACACCTTTGGAGTAAATGTATAAGGCGCCCACTTTTTTGAGAACAATCATGGTTAGGATAATCCCGGCTAAACAAATGATAATAAACATAGCAGTATCCCCCTCTGCATAAGTAATGTGCGAATCCAAACACGTTTTTTGAAATATAGGAAAGGAAATGATTTCGCCATCCTTTCTCTATATTTCCCGGACTGAAACGCGCTGTGCCGCCAGAGAACGGCGACAGCCGTTTCACCTTGGTTACCTCTAATGACGAGCCTGTTTTATAAATGGTTGCTGGATTTGAGCAGAAAAGGAGGTGTTATTTTATGGAAAAACAAGTGCTGAGCCTGCAAATGTACTCATTGCGGGATATTACAGAAAGCGATCTATTGGGATCGCTGGACAAGGTAGCTGAGATCGGCTATAAGGCGGTCGAATTCGGGGGTTATTTTCACGCACCGGCAAGAAGGCTGAAAGAACGTTTGGATTCACTGGGGCTTGTGGCGCCGTCCGCCCATGTTCCGCTTAATTTTGAAAATTCGAAAAAAATCCCTTCAGACTTCGAGAAGCAGGTTGAATATGCGAATGAGCTGGGGCTGAAATATATGGTCGTGCCATGGGTTCCTGTGCCAGAAGTGCCGAAAATGGACGATATAAAATATTTGGCAGAGATTTTGGAGCGATGTGCTTGGCAAACGAAGCAGCAGGGCATTAAGCTATGCCTGCATAACCACGATGCGGATTGGAAAAAGGTTGAAGGCAAGCCGCTATATGTCCACCTGCTGGAGCTTGTGCCCGAAGACCTAATGGAAGCAGAGCTGGATTTAGGCTGGATTTACATGGCGGGTTATGATCCTGCTGAATACGTGAGGTATTATTCGGATCGGCTGCCGCTTGTCCATTTTAAAGATTTTCAGGTGGGGCGCAAGGATACGGAGCTTGGAAGAGGGGATGTGGGCTACTCCGAGCTGTATGAGGTGGTTAAGCAATCGGGAGTAAAATATATCATTATCGAGCAGCAGCAGTTTACGGAAACGTCGCTGAAAAGCGCCGAGCTGAGCTTTCATTTTATGCAAAGGCTTATGCAAAATCCGCAGCCAGCAAAAGGGTAGCCGTTAACAGGAAATGTAAGGGTTAAACAGCAAAGTATTGTTTTCAGCAAATCGCTGTGATACAATCATTTTATATGTTTTAATGGAGCTCCTATGCTGGAGGTGGATTGAATGGATATAGCTTTGAAAATACTACTGGTTATTTTTTCGGTTGGCCTAATTGCTGTCGTATTGCTGCAAAAAGGTAAAAGCGCGGGATTGTCCGGAGCCATCAGTGGTGGCGCTGAGCATTTGTTCGGCAAACAGAAAGCGCGTGGTTTGGACTTGTTCCTGCAGCGTTTGACGATTGCACTGGCTGTTGGATTTTTCGTCCTGTCGCTCGTTGTTGCTTACGTTGTACAACAGTAATATTCTGTCTTGCATGCGAAAAGTGGGGGAGTTTCCTCCACTTTTTTTGTTGTTTCGCGGATGCGATTGGGTAATTTCGTGTATACTAAATGATATATAATAATCTATCAACCGGTTGCAAGTGCTGATAGAATGGCCTCCGGTATATGAGGTGACGAGGAAACTAATGATACAAGAGCAGGAATTGCTTGATTTTATGCGGGAGACCGCTTATAAACCGATGACTTATCAGGAGCTGGAGCAGCATTTTGGCGTGATGGAGGCTGTTGATTTTAAAGCTTTTTTGCAGCTGCTTACCCAACTGGAGGATAGCGGTAAAATCCTTCGTACGAGCAATGACCGTTACGGCGTTCCGGAACGGATGAATTTGCTGCGCGGAAAATTGCAGGTCCATGCGAAAGGCTTTGCGTTCTTGCTGCCTGATGACAAAGAGCATCCTGACATTTACATTCATGCCAATGATCAGCTCAGCGCGATGAATGGCGACATTGTTCTTGCACGTGTGACGTCCAAGAGCCAAGCGGGTGGCCGTTTGGAGGGCGAGGTTGTCCGTATTGTGCAGAGAGCGGTTACACAGGTAGTCGGCACTTTTGAAAGCCATGAAGTGTATGCCTTTGTTGTACCGGATGACAAGCGAATTAACCGTGATATTTTCATCGCCAAAAATGAATTTAAAGGTGCCGTATCCGGACAAAAGGTTGTCGTGCGCATCGTAACCTATCCGGAAGGCCGTTCAGCGGCGCAAGGGGAAATTATTGAAATTCTCGGTCATAAGGATGATCCGGGCATTGATATTTTGTCGATTATTCGCAAGCATCAGCTGCCGGAAGGCTTTCCGGAAGAGGTAGATGCAGAAGCGGAAGCAGCGCCAGATTCCATAACGGAGGAAGAAATTATTCAGCAGGGACGTCGTGACCTGAGGGATGAGGTCATTGTGACGATTGATGGCGAGGATGCCAAGGATCTCGATGATGCCGTACATGTGAAGGTGCTGGATAACGGCAATTATTTGTTGGGCGTCCATATTGCGGATGTGGGCTATTATGTTCGTGAAAACTCCGAGCTGGATCAGGAAGCTTTCCGCAGAGGCTGCAGCGTTTATTTGGTGGACCGGGTTATTCCTATGCTGCCGCATCGCTTGTCGAACGGCATTTGCTCGCTCAATCCACAGGTGGATCGGCTGACGTTATCCTGCGAGATGGAGTTTGATGCCAAAACGCTGAAACGCGTGCGCCATGATGTGTTTACGAGTGTTATTCGTACGAAGGAGCGCATGACGTATACGAATGTGCGCAAGCTGCTCACTGCAAACGAAGAGGAGCCGCAGACCGAGCTGAAGGAGCGCTACGCCGATTTGCTGGATATGTTCACGCTCATGGAGCAGCTGGCGATGAAGCTTCGCAAGCAGCGGATGAAGCGGGGCGCGATTGATTTTGATTTTCAGGAATCCAAAGTTATCGTTGATGAGCAGGGCAAGGCTGTCGATATTGTGAAGAGGGATCGTTCCGTCGCAGAGCAGATCATTGAGGAATTTATGCTTGTGGCGAACGAGACGGTTGCTGAGCATTTCCACTGGCTGCGTGTTCCTTTCCTATATCGGATTCATGAAGATCCGGATCAGGAGAAGCTGATGCATTTCATGCAGTTTGCCGCGAACTTTGGTTATGTTGTGAAGGGCAAAGGCAACTCGGTTCATCCGCGTGCACTGCAAATGCTGCTGGAGGAAATTAAAGGCGCGAAGGAAGAAACGGTTATTTCCACTGTGATGCTTCGCTCGATGAAGCAGGCGAAATATGATGCGCAAAGCTTGGGGCATTTCGGGCTGGCAGCGGAATTTTATTCGCATTTCACTTCGCCTATTCGCCGGTATCCGGATTTGGTGATCCACCGCGTCATTCGTGAGGTGCTGGAAGGCGGCGGAGCGCTCAGCGAGAAGCGCAATGAGGCGCTGACTGCCCGCATGCCGGATATTGCGCAGCATTCGTCTGAGCGCGAGCGGGTAGCTGCTGATGCTGAGCGTGACACCGAGCAGATGAAAAAATGCGAATTCATGCTGGATAAAATCGGCGAGGAATTCGATGGCATCATCAGCAGTGTTACGAGCTTTGGGATGTTTGTCGAGCTGGATAATACAGTGGAGGGGCTTATTCGTCTGAGCGATCTGACGGATGATTATTATCACTTCCAAGAGCAGCATATGGTGCTCATCGGCGAACGTACCTCCAAGGTATACCGAATTGGCGATGAGGTGAAAATCCGCATTGGCAATGTGAATATGAATGACCATACGATTGATTTTGAAATGGTTGATATGAAGCCTCGCGGCGGTTTTAAAGGCATCGCTGATGCCGGGTTCGGCGCTTCGCGCGGCGGGCGCGGGCGCAGCGGCGGCTTTAACAAAGGCGGACGCAGCAGCGGTGGCGGTGCGGGCACCGGCACTAGTGCGAAGGGCGATAGTACCGCTGCTGGTGGCAAAGGCGCAAATGGCGGCTACGGTGGCTTTAAAGGCAAGGGCGGTAAAAGCGCCAAAGCGGGCAATGGAGCGCAAGGCTCTGGAGCGGTCAACGGAGTAAGAGGCGCTAGAGCGGGGAATGAAGGGCAAGGCGGAAGAGCTGGGAAAAATGGGCAAGGCGGTAGAGCAGGGAACAGCGGTAGAACAGCTAACAGCGGTAGAGCGAGAGATGGCGGCCAGCAAAGTATCGGGCAGGCCGATAATGGGCAGAACCCGTGGAAGCGGCGCGATGTTGAAGGCGCCGCGCCGGGGTTGTCGGACGCGCTAAGCCGTCCGACAGGAGAGAGCCAGCGCCAGGATGGCGGCGCTGGTGAGGAGCAGCTGTGGTGGAACTCAGCTGCTCAGGCCGGCGGAGCCGGCCAAGGCGCGAAGCGCCAGCGCAAGGGCGCTGGGCGCGGAGCTGCGCCAGGCGCAAGCGGCGGCGGGAACGCGCCGCGCCGCGGGCGCAAGGGCGACGCTGGCGGTAGCTTTGCGCCGGCGGAGCAGACGCAGCGGATCGTGCGGGCGGAGCCGCAGGATCGAGGCGAAGGACGCGGCGGCGAAGGCGCGCCGCGCACGGATATGTGGGGGCTGCCGATTAGAGGAGGCAGCCGTCGCAGCGATGGCGGCGAGCGAAGCGACGGAGCTGGCCGTGGCTTTGAAGGCGGCAAGCGTCGCCAGGCGGCGCAGCCAGGCTCAGCGCCAAGCGGCGCGAATCCTAGTGGGCAGGCTTCCCCAGACGCTGCTGGAGCAGGCGGAGACGCGGCTAAGAGGAAGCGCAAGAAGAAAAACGGAGGCGGCAATTCAACAGCTGCTTTTGTTAGAAAAAAACGTAAATAAAACAAAATAGTTGTAAAGTCCCTTGCATCGGCGCTGCCCCTCATACAGAGGCTTGGCAGCGCTGGTACAGCGGGCCAAGCTTTAGAAATTATTTAAGCTTGTCGCTTGCTTTTTGAATATGGGTATAGTACACTCAAAGCAATTGATGATATGGACCTGAATTCACATATTGAAAAGGGTGTCATTACAGTCATGGACCTTTTTCAATGTGTGAATTTTTTGTTTCTCAAAACGAAACAGGCGCATATTAATTTTATTTTTGGAGGTTTTACAAATGCAACAAGGTACAGTTAAATGGTTTAACGCTGAGAAAGGCTTTGGCTTCATCGAAGTTGAAGGCGGCAACGATGTATTCGTACATTTCAGCGCAATCACTGGCGAAGGCTTCAAAACGCTGGAAGAAGGACAACGCGTAGAATTTAACGTTGTTCAAGGCAACCGCGGACCACAAGCTGAAAACGTAGTAAAACTGTAGTAGTTTAATCAACTGCGAAATTTAGCCGCTTTCGACCGTAAGGTTGGAGCGGCTTTTTATGGTTTTGACGATCAAACCATATTTTACAATATGGCAGCTGCTTTCTTGCTTTCATTTTCAAAAATTGCTACAATGTATATCTAGCGGCTTTTTCAAGTTTCTGAAGCTAATTATGATGTCGAGGTGATAAGAATGGGCAAGAAAAACGACGGCAAGCAGCTTGCACAAAATAAAAAAGCTTCCCATGATTATTTCATCGAAGACACGTATGAGGCGGGAATGGTGCTAATGGGGACGGAAATTAAATCGCTCCGCAACGGACGAGCCAATATAAGCGACGCATTTGCGACGATACGTAACGGCGAAATTTTCATCCACAATTTGCATATCAGTCCTTTCGAGCAGGGGAATCGTCACAATCCAACGGATCCGACGCGTGCCCGCAAGCTGCTGCTTCATAAAGTTCAGATTCACAAGCTGCTCGGCCAATCCAAGCAGGAAGGCTACTCCATTGTGCCGCTCAAGATTTATGTGCGTAATGGCTATGCGAAGCTTCTGATTGGGTTAGGTAAAGGTAAGAAGCAGTTCGACAAACGCAATTCCGCGGCAAAACGCGATGCCCAGCGTGATATTCAGCGGGTGCTGCGCGAGAAGCAGAAGGTTATACGTTAAGCGCGAGATTGTGCGAGTAAGCGCAAGTCAGAACGTCTGTATATTTTCAAGGAAAGCGTGTTGAATTTTACTAGCAGTTCCAATAACATTTTAGGGATTATTCCTTGAATCGTGTTATACTAAGCAAGTAGCAAAGCAATATCTTAAGCTAAATGATGATCAGGTTGAGCTTCTTTCGGAGCCGGCAGTGATATGTCATTTATGCCAACTCGGGGGCGTTCTTGGATTCGACGGGGATAGGACGAGCGCGGGTTGCGGGTAGTGGGGACGCGTCCACTTCATCAACGCTAAAGCCTATTAAATGGCAAACAACAAACAAACTACGCTTTCGCAGCCTAAGAAACTGTGAGCGTGCTCCTACCTAGCATCGCCCATGTGACTAGACTAGGGGCTAACAAGTAGTGGGATACGCTGTCTCATCTCCGCCTGGGGTGAGCTGAAGAAGACAATCAGGCTGACCTTGGAAGAAGCTGGTTACGAGGCGTCCTCCTGGGTGACATCAAATTCGTGACTACACCCGTAGATGCCTGTGTGGCGTGATCTTCGGACAGGGGTTCGACTCCCCTCGCCTCCATATGCAGTACTAGTGACGGACACCATTCGGTGTCCGTTTTTGCTCATTCGGACTCGAAGGGGTGGGATAAACCGCTTCGGCTCTAAGGCTTCGGGCTTCTCTGACGTCGAATACGATATATTTCTGATGATGTACATGGCGGTACCTATCTATGTAGCAGTTTTGTTGTCACCTGAGCAAACGCCCTGCAACCGGCTTTCTCTTAGGCCAGACTGCTTGTCTTCTTCCGTTCGCCACAGGCGGAGAGGTGACGGCGTATCCCACTGCGTGAACACAAGATTTAATATATAATTACCTATTATTAGTATTGCATATTGTTTGCTTTACTTGGGAGGTGATCATTTGGCACACAGTAAAAAGAAAAGACGGTTAGATGTCCCTGCTACAGGTATGAACTTAATGGTATCTGCTGATTTCAATGAGATGATGCAATATTCTCCAACAGAGACAGAAATAATTGCTCAATTTAAAAAAGCAAGTATAGGAAACCTCTTGCCTGCGATCTCTCGGTTGATAGCCTCGTCTCATATGGATGATACTGATACTGTTTTAAATGAAGTCATCATACGGTGCTGGGAACAAGGAATACATAAAGATTATATTGAACGAATATTACAATATAAGCAACCTAATGTGTTTTTTAATAATAGGCAAATGCTATTAAATGCTGTCAAGTGGTTACTAGTTCATGCAGATGAGGTAACTTATAATGATGTGCCTGAAATAAATAACCCTAGTGCATTCATGCATTGTTTTCATCTTTCCACCATGCTCTCTAGCTTTTATCAAATTCCTACAGACATGAAAATCATTGAACTTGAAAGTGTGCAAAATGGGAACTTTAATCGAAATATTAATTATCTGCACACTGTACAAAGAAGCATTGAATGTTATTTGAATATAGCTTCTCAAAGGGACAGATTTCAAACTAAAGAGTATGTAGATATTGCAGAATTGTTTTATAACAATACTGGTGTTAGCATAAAGGCTTACTTATTTTTTATGACTGCAATTAATGCATCATTTCATCCAAGTGGCGATGTCAGAGATTTTATATGGACAAATAGAATGGTGAACGATGTTAATAAGTATGTACAATATCTTGGTATAGACACGGATGAGATTCACAACCTATTTCAAATGACGACAATCTCCATGGAGGAATTTAAGCAGAGGTTTGCAGAATCGACATGTCATAGATGGGATTTTAATTATTTTAGGAAGAAGCCAGTTATACGTCAGGGGGAGGTTTTTTATCCACTTGATAGTCAGTTAGTGCTTGAGAATATATGGGATGGCTTATATTGGAGAATTATTGATGGTTTAAGTCCAGAACTAGCAAATAAGTTTAGAATATTTGTTGGTCGCATATTTGAGTTGTATTGCCACGATTTACTAGTTAATGCAGAGCCATCACTAAAAATGGCTAGGTATATTCCTGAGTTTCAATATAAGTATGCAAAAAATAAATTGCTATCGCCTGATGGTTTTATTCAGTATAAAAACGATTTGATTGTGTTCGATTATAAAGCTAAAAGATTAAACATGCAGACAACTCTTGTAGCTGGTAATATCGAGTCGTTTGAGAAGGATATTTCTCAATTAATTATTGAACCTGCTAAGAAAATATATGCTCATCTTCAGAGGTTTATCGAGGCACCTATTGAGAATGTGCCGATTGATTTTACAAAAGCAAGAAAAATTCATGCTGTCATAGTCACGCAAGGTTCGCTATCAGGTGTGAAAATTGTGTATGAGAGAATAGAGCAAAGGCTACGTGATGAGGGCTTATATGATAGGGGCTCCTTGATTGAATGGCATCTTCTCGATGTAAATGAATTTGAGGAATTAGTGAGTTTAATGGAGCAGGGATGTAACCTTGTAAATACATTTTCACAAAAGGCCTCTTCCAGATACAGATATATTTCTTTTCATGATTACCTTGCATATGCTAGAAGACCTCATAGTCACTCCTTTATAGCTAAGAAGCGATTTCATGATTGGTTTGATTATGTAATTGAAGTTATGAAAAGCAATGCACCAGGCGAAGAATCCTGAATTATTGCAAAGGAATGATTCAAGCAGATGGTCTATCCTAACACGTTGGAATTTACATTGGGCGTTCTTCTGGTCAATACACTTAGTTTTGTCGCAGTACCTTGTCTAATCAGTGCTTTAGCTGGGATTTGCTCAGGTTATTATAGCCAACAATGAGGATTCGGTTTATACAGTTTAGTCAGCTATTCTATATATTCTTAAAATGGTGATTCTGTAACATGCAATTTGTAAATGTGTTAATCAGGATACCCAGCCTCGCGGCGATAGACAATAAACAGCAAACAGCGGAAAGGATAACTGCATCCTCTCCGCTGTTCATATGGATGCTGAGGTTCAGAATCCGCAGATGTTGCATTCGTTAATTGGAAAGTTTGTATCGCAGGCACGGGTAATGAGAGAGACGAAGCAGGTGCATATCACGGTGTATTTTGCGATCGGGGATGAGGTTTTGTATGAGAAGCATATAGTAACTGAATTGTAGGCCATATTGAATAGGAAGTAGCCGACAATTCTTTTGACAGCGAGTTCACGTTATGGGAATATAGGTTTATCATATTCCAATATCTTGAAGGAGTTGTTGAAGTTGTCGGCTGAACTTCGTATCAGTATTCAAGGCAAAAATCCGCCATCATGGGCAACTGGCAATCAAAGCGGTACATTCTATTATGAGAATGAGCATGGGTAGCAGTGGGTAGCGAAACTGGATAGGAATATTCTTCGCATCTCAGGACTTGATATTGATTGGGAAGAGATTGAACTCACTGATGAACAGATTATAGCTGAGAATACTAGAATTGTGGATCAGATTGTTGCAAGCACACTGATACAGTCAAAGGATTTGTCTGAAACTGTTGCAAAGGCGTATCTGGATTTAGTGGCTTTGCATCAACGATCTTACGGAGGCAAGCTTCCGTTAGCTCAAATCATGTTTGGTGCTGGTGAGCTGTTGTGGCTTGCGTCGGTATTTAATGCAACAATTCCAAGAATTAAACTGTAAATTAAGTTGGGGGGATTTAAATTGACCGGCTTATTAACGAATAATGTGTTTATTGATTCATCTATATACATTCAACGTAATTTCAATTTCAATGACCACTTGCTCGGTCAAATAGAAAGATTGTCTGCGAATAGACATATAAAACTTTATATATCAAGTATAGTAATAAATGAAGTGAATAATAATATAGATGACAGAACTAAAGAAGCTAGGTCTGCCCTTGAATCCCTTCGTAAAAAAGGAATGATTCTACGTAATATCAAGCAGTATGGTGTGGTCTTTAACAATGAAACAAGCAATTTGGTTAGTTCGGTGGTCAAGAAACAGTTTAATGATTTTATTGACAATTCAAAGGCTTTAATAATACCGCTACAAGCTGTCTCGGTTGATAAACTTTTAGAGGGCTACTTTCAAGTGGTACCACCATTTAGCAACGGCAAAAAGTCCGAATTTCCTGATGCTATTAATCTGCTAGCACTCGATAACTGGTGTACTACTAATTCTGAGCAGATGTACGTTATCTCTACAGATAACGATCTCGTAGACTACTGCAAAGATAATGTGAGTCTACATTGTTTGGATAGCATTAATTCATTTCTTAATTTGGTGACTAGTAGCGATAAGTACAGGCATAATTTTGTTGTGAATTTAGCAGAGAAACTTTTTGAAAACATTGAAGATAGTATAAGTGAGAATTTTGAAGATCATGGCTTTTCATTAGAAAATGAGGATGGTTCTGTTGAGTATATTAATGTTTTGAGTGTTGAGTTAGAAGATGAAATAAATATTATTGAACTTGAAGAAGCTAGTGCAACTCTTCAGTTTGAAGTGAGAGTTACCTTTGAAGCGGAGATATCATATACTGACTATGAGAATTCAGTATATGATAAAGAGGAAGGGAAGTATATTTTTGAAAAAGAGGTTGAGTTAGAAGTTGAGACTGATTCCTTGGTTCCTGTAACTCTTGAAATAAGTTTCGATATTTCAAATGAAGAAAAACTTGAAATTACAAGTTGTGATCTCAATGAATCAAAAGAAATATATATAAGATTGTATGATGAGGATTATGCTTAATGAAGTATGAGCCAGCGGGTAGCAGGGAGTCGTCTGCTTCATCAACGCTAAAGCCTATTAAATGGCAAACAACAAACAAACTACGCTTTCGCAGCCTAAGAAACTGTGAGCGTGCTCCTACCTAGCATCGCCCATGTGACTGGATTAGGGGCTAACAAGTAGTGGAATACGCTGTCTCATCTCCGCCTGCGGTGAGCTGAAGAAGACAATCAGGCTGACCTTAGCGAAAGCCGGTTACGGGGCGTTTGCTTGGGTGACATCAAAACTGTGACTACACCCGTAGAAGCCGGTGTGGCGTGATCTTCGGACAGGGGTTCAAATCCCCTCGCCTCCACCAACCTTATCAAAAAAGACACCGTGTTAGGTGTCTTTTTTGTTTGTGCTGCATACATGGTGGTTTAAAAATCATATAATTAAAGAGATATGACCAGTAATCATAGATCACAAATATCGCTACTCAGCACCATGTGCTGTGAAAAATACCATACAGATATGACTACAATTCTCTCTAGAACTCATAATAAGTCTATGGGAATTATTTTTGAAAATAAGAATATCAATGAAATCTTCCATGCCAAAATCGATGAGTATCACGTATAATTTTATCGGCATTCAAGCAGCCTAGACACTATATACCATAGAGGATTTACTGTTAATGGTCGGAATTTCTAAACAAAGACTACGCCTTCGTACAAATTCTTTTGAGAGTTCACAAAGTTGTGAAATTTTTCACATTCATATGTATCAAAGTATGATATATTAAAGGTGCAAGAAGAAAGCAATGCTTAGCAGCAAGAAGAGAGGAAGAATGCACCATGAAAAATCACAACCCAAAGCGTTCCTGGTTCAAGCGATCTAGTCTTTCAGTACATCCTAGTTTATCGAGTAAGAAGGAAGAAAGCCTATCTTTTTAAAATAGTATGTGAAAAAAATCACAATATAATTGGAGATGATTATGATGTTAGCATGGCTAAGAAATAATAAATATTTTGCAATGCTTATGGTTGTCGTTCGTGTCTACCTCGGTTACCAATGGATTGTAGGGGGCTGGCACAAATTAATGGGCGGGTTCGATGCCACAGGGTTCTTAACCAACGCTATCAATAACCCGGTAGCCGATAAAACGACAAATGAATTGGTTTATCCGAACTTTGTATACTTCATCGAACACTTCGCGATGCCGAACGTAAAGCTCTTTAACATTCTCATCCCAATCGGTGAATTTCTGGTGGGCGCCGGATTGATACTCGGGGGATTAACGGCCGCGGCAGCCTTCTTCGGACTTTTGATGAACTTCATGTTCATGTTCGCTGGAACGTTAAACACTAACCCATGGCTTGTTCTTCTCGGAGGAATTGTACTCATTGCGGGCACCAACGCAGGACGGTATGGATTGGACTACTACCTGCTTCCGCTATTGCGTAAAGGACTCAAATTTAAGAGGCTTGATGGAGGCGGAAAAATGACTCCTACAGGCACGGCAAAAGCCCACTAACTCATTCACTTCAAGTAACAAAACGAACCTCCTCGTGCGATCCATACGATGGGGGTTCTTGTTTGTCGTCTTTCAATATCAGGTTGAAGTCGTTGCAGTGACTGTTAATCATGCTTGGTGATGAGTCATATTTCGTTAAATAAGCACTCAACCTGTCATAATGCGGATGATCTTAACACTGATAATGATCATTTCTACTTGGCTTGATGGAAGCGTTTGCTGATAATCATCATAGGCTTCGATGTTTCCCACTTAATATTCTTTTTTTATGCTGTGACTTCTATGCTCCAGTTTCAAGACGCCAATCCTTTCAATCGTGAGCCGTGTTAGGGTACAATTTAACTATGTAGCTTCATAGTAAAGGGGTTTAGGAATGGAATTGGAAAAAGAAATGCTGCAGCTGAATGTTAACAATGCGATCAAAGGTACAGTTGTGACAAGCTTAAAGGTTATTCTTGAACAGATAACTAAAGATCGTTTAAATTTCATTGCAGCTAATTGCGCGCTAGCGGGTCGCTCCAAGCTGAAGAAGCAGGAGCTCGTGGATGCACTTTACGATCGAATTACAGATGTAACTCAAGTGCGTGCGGCTTTCCTTACAGCGGAGAAGCAGGAATGGGAGCTGATGAGCCGGCTGCTCAAGGAGCCGTATATTCAGGACGATACTGTATTTGCGGATGCTTATTTATTTTTGATGGATAAAGGCTTGGTGTTCAGTTTCCTGGAGCAGGATAAGCTATATTTCGTCATGCCGGAGGAAGTTAAGGCCTCATATCAGAAGCTGGATCTGAGATCGTTCAGTCAAGAACGCACCGTAAGCCAGTTAGTGCTGCGATATTCAGAAGCTGCGTCTAACTTGTATGGCATTATCTCCGTGCAGAAGCTCATAGAAATTATTAATGATCAGAATGAAGGCAGCTTGACGGAGGAGCAGTTTAATCATGTGCGTTTATCTGTCTCTGATAAGGTGCTGACTTGGAATGTTCAGCATGGGATGCTATTTAACGATGAATTAGATGAAGAAAATCTGCACGAATATGAAAAGTTCTTGGAAAGCGTGAAGGACAAGCCGTACTACATTCCTCCTATGGAAGAACTGCTACGTTATGCGGAGATTAATTATTTCGAGATGACGCCGCAGCTAGAAGCGTTGAAGAACTATATCATTCAGCAGTTGGGCAAAGTCGAGCAGATGGCTGAGGCGATCATCGATGATATTCAGCTTGCTTGTTCAATGGAAGAGCCAATTAGCGTCATCATGGAAGAGTTTGAGCGTCGCAAAATTCGTTTGAACAAGAAGCAGCTGAATGAGATTGTGCCGTTAATTATTCAGGTGAATAATACGACTAGAATGTGGTCTAATCGCGGTTATACACCTGCTGAACTAAGCCAGAAGCGGAGTAGGAGCACGAATGCCGACAATGTGCTTCAACACACGGCGGCATCTTCGAAAATTGGCAGAAACGATCTGTGCTCGTGCGGGAGCGGGAAAAAGCATAAGAAGTGCTGTCTATAGCGGCGTTGATTTATGACTATTGTTCTGTGCCCCCAAGATCTACCCGGCGAATTGTGGTTTTGCACAGCCGCGATTCGCCTCCCCATTAAAACCCCAGCCGCAAAAGGTCGGGGTTTTCTCCTACCCAGTTGTCTAACCTTTACGATAGAGGGTCTTTTATGGTGTTCATATGGTAAAAGCTCGGTATACGCATGACTCTTGATATATTGGTTATCAAGGCAGCGGAGCTGAATTTTTGATAAACACCTTCTTCAACTGCGTTATTCTCTGCCTTGTGCGCTGAGTTAACAGATGGTATTGGCCTTTTTTACTTCTTTTTTAACTGTAATTGATTGAAGCTGTTCTTCAGGGGAGGGATCCTGTTCGCTGGTCAAGGGCAACGCGCAATTGAGGCCTGGATGAAGAAGGTTGGGATCGATTCGAAAAAAGCGAGTGCTATTAAAGCTAAGCAAAGCCCAAACACAGCTATCTTATATATATAATCGCGACAACTAGGTTGATTAACACCGATCATAGGCTCGTCAACATTGAATTATACCGAAATACACAATAATAATTTAATTATCAAATAAAATACGATTTTTTAAGAAAAAATGGGTGTTATATTAGAGTATATGCTCTTTCATAGATTTCATAAGTCTTCTACAACGAGGATGAAAGGCGAATATACGGCTGCAATCAGCATAGAGAGCGAACTCTCTGAATCCCTGCCTATCTTCTGGAATTAAATATCATTAATTTTAATTAATCCAATTTACAGTAATATATCCATAAAGTATAATTGGATTCATAAGGAGGTGAACATGCGATGTGAAGTCTATATCGAGGGCCAGCCTTTTTTAAAACCTCAAAAAGTAAGCGCTTCCCTTTTGAAACCCGGTTACATGTCCTGAAGCTTTTACACCGATGATCACCCGCATTTACCCACAAGCGGTACCCCTCACCAAGGAAACTGATCTGCATCTTCAGTCACCCACTTCTGTTTCTCTGTTTGCAGCTTAAAGGCTAGCTGCTCGCCTTGTTGCAAGCGCAATCATTTTCAGCCGGAGGTGAAAATCCACAGCTCATCCGTACGTTCTCTAGGATGCATACACATCATGCTGACACAGAGGATCAATTACGAATATGTAATAAATTTAACCAAAGGAAAGGTGGATCCATAATGACAAAATTGAAAACCAAATTTAATGCGGGTAGGTCTCTCCGTGAAGGTATTAAGCAAATACTTGTAATAGCGATGCTTGTCGGGGGTATTTTCCATGGTATGGCCCCGGGAACGATCCAGGCTGCGGAAGCGCATCAGAACAATCCATTTGTCGGAGCTACAGGATACCTGAACCCGGATTATTCCACCCTTGTTGATACATCCATCGGGCTTACCAGTGATGCGTCGCTAAAGGCAAAGATGGAAACGGTCAAATCTTATCCAACTGCAGTTTGGATTGACCGTATTGCCGCCATTAATGGCGGGGCGAACAATGCCGGACGCAAAAGTATCGAGGAGCATCTGGATGCTGCTCTGGCTCAAAAGATAGCGGGTACTCCGATTACCGCTTCATTCGTCATTTACAATCTGCCGGGCCGGGACTGCCATGCGCTGGCGTCCAACGGTGAATTACCACTGACGCAGGCCGCATTGCTAACGTACAAAACGGACTATATTGATGTCATCGCAGGTATTTTTGCCAAACCCAAGTATCAGGATATTCGCATCATTGCCATCATTGAACCGGACAGTTTGCCTAACCTGGTCACCAATCTCAATACGCCAGCCTGTGCTCAAGCCAGTTCGACAGGCATCTACGAAGCTGGCGTGAAATATGCATTGGACAAACTGCATGCCATTCCGAATGTGTACAACTATCTGGATATCGGTCACTCCGGCTGGCTCGGATGGGATAACAACCGGACAGGTACAATCTCGCTGTATACGAGCGTTGTCCAAGGGACAGTGGCTGGTCTGAATAGCGTAGACGGCTTCATTACCAACACGGCGAACAGCACACCGCTGAACGAACCGAATCTGTCCAACCCGGATTTGAACATTGGAGGACAACCGATCAGGTCGTCCAAGTATTATGAGTGGAATCCGTATTTTGATGAAACCGATTTTACGGCTGCATTGTATAGCGGATTTGTACAGGCAGGCTGGCCGACAAGCGTAGGCTTCCTGATTGATACCAGCCGCAATGGTTGGGGAGGAGTAAACCGTCCGACCTCGGCTATAGGCAGTGATATTAACACCTATGTAAATTCTGGGCGTGTGGATCGCCGGAATCACCGGGGGAACTGGTGCAACAACAGTGGAGCAGGTATAGGTGAAGCACCTAAGGCGGCACCGGGGCCTGCCCATTTGGATGCCTATGTGTGGGTCAAACCTCCAGGTGAATCTGACGGCTCCAGTTCGGAAATTCCGAACAATGAAGGCAAAGGGTTCGACCGGATGTGTGATCCAACGTTTACAACTAGTGATGGGGTATTGACGGGCGCGCTTCCTAACGCTCCAGTATCCGGCCACTGGTTCCATAATCAATTCGTCATGCTGGTGCAAAACGCATTCCCTGTTCTTCCAGCTACTAATGTCGGCGAACCGACCGCTCCATTGGCTCCGGCAGCACTGACTGCGACAGCAGGCAATGCACAGGTGTCACTGAGCTGGACGGCTTCCGCAGGAGCGACGAGTTATAACGTGAAACGCGCGTTGAGTGCGGCCGGACCATTCACTACGGTTGCCGCCAATGTGAGCGGCACATCGTATGTCAATACGGGCTTGACCAACGGAACAACCTACTATTATGTGGTCAGCGCCGTAAATGCCGTAGGTGAAAGTGCGAATTCGGCTGTGAAAAGCGCTGTGCCGGTAGCTGTAGCCACCGCTCCTGCTGCACCTACTGCATTGACGGCCACAGCAGGCGATGCGCAGATTAGCTTGTCCTGGACGGCTTCTGCAGGGGCGACGAGTTATAACGTGAAACGCGCGTTGAGTGCGGCCGGACCATTCACTACGGTTGCCGCCAATGTGAGCGGCACATCGTATGTCAATACAGGCTTGACCAACGGAACAACCTACTATTATGTGGTCAGTGCCGTAAATGCTGCAGGTGAAAGTGCGAATTCGGCTGTAAAAAGTGCTGTGCCGGTAGCTGTAGCCACCGCTCCTGCTGCACCTACTGCATTGACGGCCACAGCAGGCGATGCACAGATCAGCTTGTCTTGGACGGCTTCCGCAGGGGCGACCAGTTATAACGTGAAACGTGCGCTGAGTGCGGCTGGTCCATTCACTACGGTTGCTGCCAATGTGAGCGGCACATCCTACACGAATACAGGTCTGACCAACGGCATGACCTACCACTATGTTGTAAGTGCTGTGAACGCTGCGGGTGAAAGTGCCAATTCTGCCGCTGCTTCCGCAACTCCGCTAAGCGTGGTTGTTCCGACCGGTAATCTGGTTTTGCAATACCGTGCGGGAGATAGCAATGCGACAGACAACCAGATCAAGCCGTATTTCAATATCAAAAACATCGGCAACACGGCTGTAAATCTGAGTGATCTGAAAATCCGTTATTACTTCTCGAAGGAAGGCACCGCAGCTATGGACTCGGCCATTGACTGGGCTCAGGTTGGCGGTACCAACATTCAGCGCATGTTTACCGATACGTATGTAGAGCTCAGCTTTACTTCCGGAGCCGGAGCGATTCAGGCCGGTGGACAATCCGGGGATATCCAGCTCCGCATGTACAAAACGGACTGGACCAACTTTGACGAAACGAATGATTATTCCTACGATTCAACCAAAACATCCTATCAAGACTGGAACAAGGTGACCCTCTATAAAGGCGGCAGCCTAGTGTGGGGAATTGAGCCTTAAAGGACAGAAAAAGAATCTCCAGAGCTGATTGACGAATGGGTCAGAGTTAAAATCGTAGGCAGATCGTCATCACCAAGCAGGGACGTTTCAAAGTCATGTTCATGACTTCTGGAACGTCTCTTTTACAATTTTAACGAAACGGAGGGCGTCTTATTTACTGTACTTGCCAACCATTGCATCGATAATTTGGAATCCGAAGGTTGTTGGGAGATCTTCAGTAACAACCTGGTTGTATTGAATAAAAGGACAGTTAAGAAAAATTTTAGCTGTCCTTTTATTTTAGTATACATGGGAGGAATTTGTTGTAAGATGCAGAAAGGTTCAGCTAATAGTTGGTTTTGCTGGTTTTAGGATGGAGCTAGTAAACCAGGATATGCCCATTAGCTAATGATAAAGAGGCGTAAGCGTTATTTATAGAGAGGTGTGTTTTTGACAAAGAGGCAATGGGGCATAAGATCTGTGTTCATGCACATAGGGGTGTTTTTATACGGGCTCATCAACATCCTTGCATTAGGAACAATGATCAATTTGTCGTGATGACGGGTTTTGTCTTGGATTTGATATACGGAATAGAATCAGTATTTGTCTGAAATCATGCTATAATGAAGTATTCCGATCGACTAGGAACGAGAGAGGGAACTCAATATGAATGGATTTGAAGACTGGAACCTTAAAGTGAAAAAGACGTTTAATGCAACGAGCAACCTAGTTGTATTAACCGTAACGGAGGCAGGAGGATTAATGGGTCTCTCCAAAGACCAAATGAAGATCTTCGTGGATAAATATAACTTAACAAAAGTCCCGATCATGAGAAGTGCCCATAGATATCTGTTGCTGAAATGTGAAATAGACGAGATTGTAGCGAATAGGGCCGTTTAGTACAGGGTACTCCCGT
Source organism: Paenibacillus sp. R-74696 (assembly GCF_055814915.1). NCBI lineage: Bacteria > Bacillati > Bacillota > Bacilli > Caryophanales > Paenibacillaceae > Paenibacillus > Paenibacillus sp. R-74696. The sequence continues at coordinate 302,175 of NZ_JBPULM010000026.1, read as the reverse complement.
AAACGAAATCCACACAATCCCCGACCGCAAAAGGTCGGGGTTTTTACTATTTTAGACATACTAACAGCTTTTCTAAGCTCAATTTATATAAGTTAATTAAAAGGTTTTAATGCTAGAGACTGAATAATTTCCTCTTGGGAAAAAGGCTTTTTCCTGCCCAGTTGTCTAACCTTTACGATAAAAGGGCTTCTAGGATTTTTCATATGGTAAAAGCCAGGTATACGCATGACTCTTGATAAATTGGTTATCAGGGGATCAGAGCTGAATTTTTGGGCTAATGCTTTTTGAATCGGAACGAATTTGCTTACGGATGCGCCTTGAACAACCCAATAGATGTGATATCCGTTTTTAGTTTCGATGATCATCGTATCCTTAATTTGAAGCTTGAATTTTTTTATAAACGCCTTCTTCAATTGCGTTACTCTCTGTTTTGTTCGCAGAGCTAACAGATGGTATTGGCCTTTTTTATTTCTTTTAACTGTAATCGATTGAAGCTGTTCTTCAGGGTCGGAGTGAATCGATTCAATCATCTGCTTCACTTGTTCTTTTGTGTCTAAATGCATGGAAATCTTGTTCAGATCTACATCGATGAACTGTGCTCTGATTTTTTTGAAATCACTAGTCCTTGTTTCACGGTAATTGATCTCCATAAATACGGCATAACCTTTTTTATTTTGACTGAGAACATGTATGCGTTTATTCCTCTTGGTAAAGAGTGTGAATTGAGAAGTGCGTCTTTCAAGTAGACTTAGAGGTTTATGCAGTGTCATCGCTGGGTGAATTAATGAAGTACTGTATCTTTTATTTTTGTTTTTATCGTCATGGACTAAAGTGAAATACAGTTGTTCGTTCTGTCTACAGCCTAGTTTTTTTATAAAGTAGCTTGCGTGACTGGAAAATCTTCGCAAATTTCTGGAATATGTCGTTGAACTTAATCGCGGTGTCATTAAACCACATCTCCTTTAAAGCATGCGCTACACTTTTGGTCCTTTTCTAAACAATCATATTCTGGCAAGCGGACACAAGTGTAAGTGAGAGTACCCATTTTTCAACATTAGATAGGCTAATCAAATAGTCAGGGCGTTTGCTAGGGTGACATCAAAAGTAGGTGAGCATGATTTTTTCAATATAATAAATATAAGCTCTCAAGATAAAGAAATTGGGCAAGTGGGCAATGCTGAGGGTGTGGCTGAATTTACCCAAACAGTGAAAGGGGGAGAAACATATGGATTGGGAAGCCCACATCGAACGGTGGAGCCGAGCCGCTGTTAGACTGCTGGATATTCGACAATATGGTGTGGAGCATGGAAATGTCCCTGAGCGCTATGTGGCGCATAGCAGTTTTTTTGTAGTTACTACTCGTGGAGAGGCAAGAGTGAGCCTATCGGGAGCGGTCTATCGAGCCCAATCCCACCACATTCTGCACGGAGGAAAGGAAGCGGAGCTGGGTATTATGCCGCTAGGAAACGATTTTGAATGCTTTTTGATTCTGTACAAAGCTGATTGTGAATTGCCGGAGGATCGGGAGAGCTTCCATATGCCTTATGCATTCACGCCTTATGCGTTGCTGCCATTGCAGGAGAAGTGTAAAACGATGAATCACCTGTGGCAGCAAGCTACCCCAATGGAAAAGCTTCAGGCGCAGTCTGTCTTTCTGCCGTTTGTATATGAGGTTATGCGGCAAATCCGCACGTTAAAAACGGAAAACAGCAGGCCGAACTTGGTAACCGAAGCGATTCATTACATTCAAGAGCATTACAGGAATTCGATTACAGCCGAGGAATTAGCCGGGATCTACAGCTGCAGTGCGAGCTACTTATCTCGCTTGTTCAAAAACCAGATAGGAACCGGTCCGATTGAATACCTGATTCATGTACGCATTCACAAATCGAAGCAGCTTCTGCTCAAATCGGAGGCGCGTATTCAGGAAATAGCCAGCAGCGTTGGCTATGCGGATGTCTATTATTTTAGCCGCTTATTTAAAAAGCACACGGGCTGCTCACCTCTTCAATTTAGAGAGAACAATCGGCAGGCGGTTCAGAATAATCCATTACGTCTATTAAAATCGTCTATTGTATCCCCGAAGCTTGTTTCCCATAATGAGAATGAGATTTGTTATCAATGCAATGGGGAAGGGGACACATCGATGTTCAGATTTTCAAGACCAGCGTTCGGAGCAATGTTGCTATTATGCACAACCATGCTGCTGAATGCATGTCAGACAGGCAGCAATACAGGGGCAGTAGCCTCCCAGCCTGCTTCAGCAGGTGTCGCTACAGAAAGCACAGCTGCAGAAACACGTATTTACGAGCATCTGAAAGGCAAAACGGAAATTCCTGTGAACCCTCAGCGGGTGGTCAGCCTCTTTCATTTGGGTGAGCTAATGGCAATTGGGGTAAAGCCAGTAGGTGCAACCACCTACATTCTGAGTAACCCGCTGTTAAGCGATACTTCCGGTATTGAAGATATTGGTATTCCGCCTGATCCGGAGAAGATTCTCTCGCTTGCGCCTGATCTGATTGTTACAACGGTACCATTCGCAGAGGCAGTAGAGGGCGGGTACGAAGCACTGAGCCAGATCGCACCAACCATTGTTGTAGAGCAGCACAACGATCCGATAAAGGATGTTGAAATGTTTGGGGATATTCTCGGCAAGCAAGGGGAAGCCAAGCAATGGAATGAGGCATTTGCGGCAAAAATAGCCGATTACAAGGAGAAGATTACCCCGTTTATTGGGGCTGATGAAACCTTCTCGATTTTGAATGTGCGTCCTAATGCTGTTTTTATTTACGGTGATACCAATATGGGAGGCAACATTCTTTACAGGTACCTGGGCTTGAAGCCAACCGAAAAAATAAAGACGGATGTTATTAATGGAGAAACATGGGAAATATCTACCGAGGTCATTCCTGATTTCATAGGCGATCGGTTATTTCTAGCTGTAAATGAAGGAGCAGAGGAAGAGTTGAAGAAAGTGGAGAAGCTCATTAAAAACTCTCCAGCAGGGAAAGCAGGAAAGATCTACAATATTGATTTCAATACATTTCTTCTCAGTGATCCGATCTCAGTCGAACATCAGTTGGATATCATCGTTGATTTGCTGGTTGAAGGTAACAAATAAATGAAAAAATAAATGCTTCCTGTCTCTGCTATGTAAATCCACAACCGCTTAAGGTTGTGGATTTTTGCTTTTCATCTACATTTTGCCCTAGAATAAGTACCACAAGCTGTCCATCAATACCATACATCGTGCTCTAGAGTTAGGTGTTACGCTGATCGATACCGCGGATGTTTATGGGAATGGGCATAATGAAGAGCTGCTTGGCCAAGCACTCAAAGGACGGCGAGATCAGGCTGTTGTTGCTACAAAGTTTTCCTATACGCCGAATTATGAAAAAATTGATGGACACCCCGATTATGTAAAAAAAGCAGTGGAAGATAGCTTGCGCCGATTAAATACAGAGTATATTGATCTTTATTATCAGCATCGTGTAGATCCCAATATCCCTATCGAGGAGACAGTCGGAGCAATGGCTAAGTTGGTTAAGGCGGGGAAGGTTCGTTATCTCGGTCTTTCGGAAGCATCGGCTTCCACCATTCGTCGTGCACATGCGGTACATCCCATTTCGGCGTTAGAAAGTGAATATTCGCTTTGGAGCCGGGATATTGAAGACGAGATTCTCCCTACGGTAAGAGAATTAGGAATTACCCATGTTGCTTACAGTCCACTGAGCAGGGGCTTTATTACAGGTGAGCTTCGAAGTTTTGAAGATTTAGCACCTAATGATCTTCGTAGATATATGCCGCGTTTCCAGGGTGATAATTTCAATAAAAATGTAGAAGTCGCAGACAAAATTAAGGGAATTGCCCAAGAAAAAAATGGTACTCCATCACAATTGGCAATCGCATGGACCTTGGCAAATGGTACGCTACCGATCCCGGGCACCAAAAGAATAAAATATTTAGAGGAAAATGCCGCTTCCGTGGATATTGAACTAACGGCTCAGGACCTGCTTCGTATTGAAGATGTTAGTCCTAAACATGTCGTTCATGGTACTCGATATATGCAAGAACAGATGACCCTGCTTGATGGGTAAGATAAAAAACGAACAGTGACTCTCTTCCGTGGAGAGTCACTGTTTGTTTATCAATAGTGCGCAGCTACAAAGCGACATTCATATTCTTACTTCAGCTCATACTTTGCAAGACTCGTACCCATATCCAGATAAAAGGTATTTGCATTCAAGAATCGAATATTTCTCTCGGCAAACCGAGCTTGCTCCAGTATTAACGAGTTTTGCGTTTTGAGCGTGCGAGAATCGACTACGTAGAAGACTGCTTTTGATGGTTTTTCAAAATCAAACCAAGAGCCTTTGGACACGACACCACCGAAGGCGATACTTTGGTTTCCTAGCAGCTGCAGCGTGTATTGGTCAGGTAAGTCAACGAAGGTTCTCGTTGCGATAAGCTTATTATTTGTATCGTAGACGGTAAGCGTGTTTTTATCCTGAACCAGATAGTGATTGCCTAGGGACATGAACAATCTATCTTTACGATCAGACTCAGGTGTCGGCATAATGCGGCTCCATTTCTTTTTACCTTCAGGTGAATAGCCGTATAGAGTTTCGATTCCGGTCTTTGCATCTAATAGCGGAACAAGTAGCGTTCCACCACTGAGAACATCAAAGTCAGCATGTATATAGCTAAAATAATCCTGCGGGTATTTTGCAGTCGTGATTTTTTTGTTAGCCGAAATAGAATAGATATCTAAAATCGTTGCAGCCCCTACATAGTTAGCGGAGCCGACATAATTTCCTTGGATGTGGCGTATAACACCATCATATTCTCGATTAAGAAGCTGTTTGCCTTCCGTTGAATAAAGAACTAAATGGCTCTTATCTTGAATTGTATCAATAGTAGCAATGCGTCCATCATCAAGCACGTACCAATTAAAACTATAGTCAAGAGTCTTCGACCATCGCTGCTTATTGTTTGAATCAAGCGCGACTAGCTTTCTGACATTTTTCTTTTCAATTTTCACCTGTTCTACATAATATAAGTTCCCGTTACGGTCTATATCGAATGCATTGTACACGTGAGGCGAGTTGCGTATCCATTTTTGTTTTCCCGTCGTATCGTCAAAAGCCATCATCCTGTAAGTGGATTTGCTTTTTCCGCCGGGGCTGTAATCCTGAAACATATATCCAGTACGAGAACCGTTATGATCAGATACGATAGGAAAATATTTTTTTCCTAGAAAGTAGTAATTTCTGTCTAAAATAGTTGTTGATGCGTGATCTGGAACCGTTATGGTCCATCGTGGCTCGGGAAGCTCTGTAAAGTCAGCAGCAGATACGTTATGCGAAAAGAAGGTTGTCACAATGGCAATCAGAGTTAACAATTGAATATGTAATGCAAACTTTCTCATTAAAGTAGAATCCTCCTAATCATATGTAATTCATTATCTATGGTGATTATATCATATAATTTGGGATATTTCCCCACATAGAAAAATGTGAGATTGCTTCCACTCTCCATTACCTATGAATAAATGGCGTATTTTTAGCTTATGCGTTATATTTAAAATATTGAAGCTTCTATATATAGACACGGATTGGGGAAAATCCAAGATGAACCGTATTGAATCTCTGGAAACTATGATTGCATTGGTTCCGATCTTTAAAGAGGCAGTTCCTGCTGAACTATCGATTGCTATTTGTGATACAGAGAAATTTATTGCTTATTGGGCTGGCGAAAATATTGATTTGCACATACGTGTTGGTCAACCGCTGCACCATGAGGAACCGTTAATGCATGCAATTCGAAATAATGTAACGCTAAGGGCAGAGGTTCCTGCAACCTTTTACGGTTTTGAATTTATTGGGACGGCAACACCGCTTCATGACATCAATGGCAATGTGATCGGCGGCATAGCCATTCAGCTTCGAAAACAGAGCGAGTTAGTAGCAATTGCCGATCAAATTTCGTTTTCACTATCGCAGGCCAACAATCAACTCTCACAAGTCGCCGATAGCTCCGCTACTCTGGCAGCGTCTGCCCAGCAGCTTCTTTCACTCGCCAATCGGACGGTAGAGCAGGTAGATGAGGCGGGGAAAGTGGTGTCGATTGTCAGAAAAGTAGCGGATCAGACGAACTTATTAGGTATTAATGCGGCGATTGAGGCAGCCCATGCAGGGGATCGAGGCAAAGGCTTTGGCATTGTAGCCAGTGAAATACGGAAATTGTCCAATGAGACGCTTACCTCTACAAACGCGATTCAGCATACTCTGAAAACATTTGAAGAGGCAATAAGCGGAATGCGTGCATCTATCGAAAGTATGACATCCGTTGTTGATCAGCAGGCCGTATCATCCCGACAGGTTTTGGATTTTATCGAAGAGGTTCATCGCATGTCGGAGCAGCTCAATCAATTCGCAAAGAAGTTGTAACCGATTATCCGGTAAAAGAGCAAAGAGCACCGTGTCAGGTGCTCTTTTTGCTTTCTAATGATCCGAAGAAGCATACACCTTATCGAGGTATGCAATAGAAACCTGCTCCGCTTGAGCCTTTAAAACGAGTGTATCCGATTGTTGACGCAAGCTTTTATATAGATCGATTGTGCTTTTTAATGCATGGTAGCAGCTCTCGAAATGATGCGAAGGAATTGTCTTTTTTAGCTCTTCTATTTCACTAATGGCGTACTGTTCCAGTTTTCTGACGCCTCTAGGCAGCTGGCCATTCTTTATTAATACCAACGGGCCTAAGACAGAGCCGCGAATAAAGGTTAGATGGTCAATGAATTCAAACCATTCTCCTCTTCCCAGCTTCGTTGCGCCGTAATGGACCCAGACCCAGAAACGGTCCTCTATCCATTGGGCATCCGGGTAAGGATGGGAGGGAGAGGTTTTTTCATAAATGCTGCTGATTTCCTGAGCCCTTTCCCATAAAATAAGAGGGTTTTCGATTCGTATTTCAAGCTCTTCCAATGTAACGAATTTAAGATCGACATGCAGTGGTTCTGGTCCGTATAAGCAAATCACCACACGAGGCTCGCCGACATGTTCACCTGTGAATCCAGAAAGCAGCTCGCCCAAGCCTTCAGCAATGGTAATCCGTTGATTCATGATTTGATTCTGGTAGGCTGAGTTATAAACGATGATTAAGTCTAAATCGCTATACTCATCCATCGTATTCGTCATCATGGAGCCGCCTGCAAGAAGGCCGCGAACTCGTTGATCCTTGCTGAGTTTTTCCTTTGCTTGATGGATGAATCTTTCGTGCACAGGTAAAAACATATCAAACACCCCTTATAATATGACCCACAAAAATGGGTATTACGCCAACTTATCATCTCGAATGTCCGTTGTCAATTTATGGCCGCCAAGTGAAAACAAAAAAGTGGACAATATGTATCCGTTTACATTATAATCAAATTAATTCCATATTTTGATAGGAGGTAGATGGTGGCCTTTTAAGAGTAGGCGTTTCTATGAAAGGTGAGAAGCTTGAAGTCTCGTTGCCTTACTAATCTATCAAAAGAAATGGAGGGAGAATGAAATGAAGAAAACATTGTATTCTGCTATTATGTTAACACTGTTATCAGGCTCAATTGCAGGTGCCGCCTGGGCGGATAATTACGAGTCGAATGACACTTTAAGCACAGCATATAAAATTCCAACGCAAACGGTGTCCACTCCTTATGGTCTGGCATACTGGGGAGGAAGTGCTTGGTCCTATTTATCATCCCCAACAGATGTAGACTACTTTACATTCAGAGGGCATGGCAAATCTGTCGTGCTGGGTTCTCCTTCCGGCTATGATTACGATTTATACGCCTATGACAGTGCTGGAAATTTGGTTGCTTCTTCTACGAATACGTCAGGAACAGATACGGTTCTTGTCGACTACGATAATGTATATTTTAAAGTAATAAGCAAAGATGGACGATACAGCGACACGGCAGCTTACAGCGTAACCTTTTACAAAAGGGATGTTTGGGTACCGTGACAAGGAAGTAAACATAAAAAAACGGTAGGCACCGTGGAATTTTTTTCGCTTGCCTCCACCAATAGAAACTCTATAGCCTCCTTGAGGTTGTAGAGTTTTATTGTTTTCAGCAAACGGGGGATAAGCTGGATGACAGCTGCTGTCATTGGGAGCTTTTTGAGCAAACGGCGATTATCGACCACCTCTAGACTCCATAATTAGAATCAGTGAAGGCGCCCTAAAGGGTGCCTTTTTCATTTGAACATTATTTTTTAACTAGGTGTGAGAGTAACTCTACACATCTTTACGAGGTTCAAATAAACGGAAAAATGATATAATAATAACGAATGGAGCTGATGCCGATGGATTTGTTGGACCCGCGTGTGGATTTTGTATTCAAACGGATATTTGGAAGCGAAAACAATAAAGATGTGTTGTTAGCGTTTTTGAACAGTATTTTTATTGAAGCTGGAGAACCTCCGCTGACTGAGATTATTCTTATGAATCCCTATACGGATAAAGACGATCCACTTGATAAACAGTCTATTTTTGATGTTTATGCCAAGACTGCGGAAGGCAAGCTGATTGATATTGAGATGCAGCTTTTCAATAAGTATGACATAGAGAAACGAACGCTGTTTTATTGGAGCAAACGATATGCGAGCCAACTTAGTGAGGGCGACAAATATCTGGAGCTTAAAAAATGCGTGACGATCAACATTTTAAACTATTCGTTCTTGAAGAACGATCAATATCACAATGTGTTTCATCTGCGTGAGGATCGGACAGGAATATCCTTAAATGATGATATTGAGGTTCATTTCTTGGAGCTTCCTAAGCTGGATGAACGTATTGTTCCATCAGAGGGTGGGTTGATCAACTGGCTGCTGTTTTTAAAAGGGGCCAATACATCACAATGGGAGGTACTGAGAATGAATGAGCCGAGCTTAGAGAAGGCGATGGATACACTGCAATATTTGAGCCAAGATTCAGACGCCAGACGATTGTACGATGCCAGGCAGAAGTATCTGCATGATGAAGCATCCATGATGGATAGCGCGATGCAAGCAGGTATGCAAGCAGGTATGAAAGCGGGTATGAAGGCAGGCATGGAGGAAGGTATGAAGGAAGGTATAAAGGCGGGTAAGGAGGTAGGCCTACAGGAAGGCCTACAGGAAGGCATGAAGACAGGTATAAGAGAAGTGGCGGAGAATATGTTAAGCCTAAATCTGGACCTAGCAACGATATCTAAAGCCACCGGGCTAACGGAGCAGGAAATTGCCGATCTGAAAAAATAAATAAAGACTGTTCTTAAAGGGCGTTTGCCTACTTTGAGATTTTGAGCCTAATTCAACATGAAAAATGAAGTTCGAGTGCGCATCCTTTTGGGTGCGCACTATTTGTATTTACCCATACATATAAAAAAAGAGGAACAATAAAAAAGCCTTCCCATGAAATTCACTCCGGTACCGCAAACCATTAATGACTTCTAATTGACGTTTACTGCCTAACCTATTAGACTGATGGTACATAACGACACTTATATATTACATAACAAAAATAACAAAAAATGAATCATGCTGGCAAGCCTTATTTTAACGAAGGAGGATACGCTAAATCATGCGGATCGAAGCGATCAAGCCATATATTTTCCGGGAAGGGCAGCCGTTCCAGAGCAGCCATGCCTCTACGGTGGCGGTGCTGCCGAATGGAGATGTGCTGGCAGCATGGTTCGCAGGAAAGCAAAGGCGGTGTTTTTTATGACCAGTAAGCAGCCCTTATTAGAGGTAATCGCAGTGAATGCGGCCGACGCGAGAGCGGCAGAAACGGGCGGCGCGGATCGCATCGAGCTGGTTTGCGCTATGTCAGAAGGCGGGCTCACACCTAGCTTTGGTATCATCGAGCAGGTGGTTTCCAGCGTTTCAATTCCAGTGTATGTCATGATCCGGCCGCATAGTCGCTCATTCTGCTACAACGAGGATGATAGGAAGGCAATGAAAAAAGATATTCATACGGCCCGTAGGCTGGGAGCCTCCGGAATCGTTATAGGTGCTTTGACGGATAAGCGTGAAGCGGATCTCTCGATGCTGCAGGAGTGCTTGGCTGAGACTCAAGGGTTAGGCGTTACTTTTCACCGAGCGATTGATGAGAGTGCTAGCCTAACCCGAACGTTAGACGCCATAAGCGCGTTCTCTCAGATTGAACGGGTACTCACATCGGGTGGCAAGAGTACCGCTTTGGAGGCAAAAGACGAATTAAAGGAGCTGTACAAACGAGGCGAGGAACGAAACGTTGCAGTAATGGCCGGGGCTGGGTTGAGCATAGATAAAATCCATTCTTTCGTCTTGCATACGGGTATTACGGAGCTGCATTTTGGCTCAGGAGTACGCCACGAGGGCAGTTTTCATTCGCCCGTTAATCTAAATTTAGTAGCAAGGGCAAAGCAGCACTTAATGAACGCGGCAAATGAACTTTAAAATTGTTAATCCCCTAATCCTATAACAAGAGGTGATTCAGTTATGCAGGTTATGGCCCCACATTTGGTAGAGGAATATAGAGGCGGCACGCTTGAAAATATTCATCACGGTCATATTTGCGGAATCGATGATAAGGGTGAAGTCATCTATAGTGTGGGTGACCCGGAATGGGTGTCCTATATGCGCTCTGCGGCCAAGCCGTTTCAGGCGATTCCAGCTTTTGTGCATGGCGTTCCAGAAACTTACAGCCTAACGGATCAGGAACAAACCCTGATGACAGCCTCGCACCGCGCTGAGTCCTATCAAGTAGAAGCGCTGGAATCAATGCTTGCCAAAATAGGCGTAGAGGAGCGGTGTCTAGTATGCTCCGAGTCGTATCCTTTAAGTATGCAGGCGCGGGATGCACTCCTGCAGGGCAGTCAGCCGCCGCGTCGTCTGTATCATAATTGTTCAGGCAAGCACTTAGGCGTGCTAGCGTTATGCCAAGCAAAAGAATATCCATTAGAGGGATATGCGGACCCTGAGCACCCGGCGCAGAGAGAGATTTTACGGACAATTGCTGAATTTTCGGGGGCGAAAGCGGAAGAGATCCAGTTAGGCACGGACGGTTGCGGCTTTCCGGTATTTGCATTGCCGCTGCGGCAAATAGCGAATATGTTTCTAAAGCTTGCTTGCCCGGATTTGCTGGAGAATCATCGCGTGCGAGAGGCGGCCTCACAAATAGGAAGGCTGATGAACGAAAATCATAATATGGTTTCGGCTCCCTGGTTCATATGCTCGAACCTATTAAAGGATAGCAATATCGTGGCGAAGGGCGGTGCCAAAGGCATTTATGGGTTTGCGCTTCGCAAGGAAAGAGTGGCATTCGCATTGAAGGTGCTGGACGGCTCTGAAGAGGAATGGGCACTGATTATTGCATCCGTTTTGGAGCAGATAAACTATAGCAATCGGGTTACAATTGACCTGATGTACCAGCTTGCGTCGCGGGAGCTCAAGAACGACGGCGGTCTTGTTGTAGGTACCAATAAAGCGGTATTTAAACTGAATAGAACCGAGGAAGGAAGGCGGTCCCAATGATCCAAGCGCAATGGGTAAAATCGGCGGCAAGCGTGTCGCCATCAGAACGTCAACTTAAATGGCAGTCACTGGAGTTTTATGCCTTTATTCATTTTACGGTAAACACCTTTACAGATCAGGAATGGGGCTTAGGCAATGAAGACCCCGCTGTTTTTAACCCGACGGAGCTAAGTGCTGATCAATGGGTAGAGGCGTGCAAATCGGCTGGGATGAGGGGGCTAATTTTGACATGCAAGCATCACGACGGTTTCTGCCTGTGGCCTAGTGAATATACGGATCATACGGTAGCGGCAAGCCCTTGGAAAAATGGCTCCGGCGATTTGGTGCGGGAAGTAGCCGAGGCATGCCGAAAAGGTGGAATCCAGTTCGGTGTGTATTTGTCGCCATGGGATCGCCATGAAGCCTCCTATGGGGACTCGGAGCGTTATAATGAATTTTTCAAAAATCAGCTTAAAGAGCTGTTGACGAATTATGGAGATATTTTTTGCGTGTGGTTTGACGGGGCTTGCGGGGAAGGGCCTAATGGCAAACGGCAGGTTTATGATTGGGACGGCTACTATGCGGTCATCCGCGAGCTGCAGCCCAATGCCATTATTTCCGTTTGCGGCCCCGATGTGCGCTGGTGCGGCAATGAAGCGGGACATACAAGAGCTTCAGAGTGGAGTGTCGTGCCAGCCCATTTGCAGGATAATGAAAAAATCCAAGAGCAATCCCAACAGGCGGATGATCGTGAGTTTGCGAATAGAATCAACTCGCAGGAAAGTGATCTAGGCAGCAGAGAGATTGCTAAACAGTACGACGAATTAATCTGGTACCCAGCGGAAGTGAATACATCGATCCGTCCGGGCTGGTTTTATCATGAAGCTGAGGATGATCAAGTAAAATCGCTGGAAGAGCTTCTCAGCATTTATAATGGCTCGGTCGGCGGCAATGCCACTTTTCTGCTGAATCTTCCGCCGGATAAGCGCGGGCTCGTTCACGAAAATGATATAGAGCGCTTACAGCAGCTGGGCGACGCCTTGCGAAGCACCTTTGCTCATAATTTAGCGGCACAACCTCAAGTGGAAATACAAGCGTCGGAAACGATGGATGCTGCTGGGGCCGCTCACGCAGTGTCACAGCTGTTAAATGATGATTTGGATACGTTCTGGTGTCCTCGCGAAGGAACGGAGCAGGCTTGGGTCGAGCTGGATTTGCAGGAAGAACAGCGCTTTGACCGAATCGTGCTCCAGGAACATATTAAGACGGGGCAACGAATCGAACGTTTCCAGCTGGAATATTTTGAAGAGGATGGCTGGAAGCCTTTATATGAAGGGACGATAGTGGGCTATAAGCGCATTTGCTGCTTTGATCCGGTAACCGCGAGGAAAATCCGTCTCACCGTACAAGAATCGAGATGGTGTCCGACTTTATCTTGGATGGGCGTCTATTTGAGCAATCAATTGTAGATGCCCCAGATTTGAGCGGCTAGACTGGAAAATAGAGTAGTAGACGATTATTGCGAATTGTGTAATACCGGGAAAAGGGTATACGTTGGTGTGAGGATACAAACATGCGGGAGAGGATGAGGGAAAAGATGAAGGTGGGACTCAGCACATATAGTCTTCAGCAAGCTTTGGATAAAAAAGAAATGACCGTACCGGATGCGATTCGTTTTATCGCCGAGCAAGGCGGGGAACATGTGGAAATCGTTCCTATTGGCTACAGCCTAATCGACAATCCGGAGTTGGTTGATCAAATTGTGCAGACAGCCAAGGAAGTGGGCATCGATATTTCCAATTATGCCATCGGAGCTAATTTTGTTGCAAATGACGGCCCCGAAGCGCTGGAGAACGAAATTCAAGCCGTCAAGAAGCATGTCGATGTAGCCAGAGCGCTGGGTGTCACCAAAATGCGCCATGACGTCGCCTTCCGCCCCGCGCATGAGGGAACGATCGCCCAGTATGAGGCGGATCTGCCGATTCTTGCAGAGGCATGCCGCACCATTGCTGATTATGCAGCAGGCTTCGGCATTACAACAAGCGTAGAGAATCATGGGTATTATGTACAATCCAGTGAGCGAATCCAACGATTATTGCATGAAACAGCGCGGGATAATTTCAAAACGACGCTGGACATCGGCAATTTCCTCTGTGTAGATGAAGATCCTGTCAGCGCTGTGAAAAATAACATCCCTTATGCCTCGATGGTTCATGCCAAGGATTTTTACCTTAGACCCTCCTATCGCAGCCCGGGAGCGGGCTGGTTTCAGACGGCGCACGGCAATTATTTACGGGGGGCAATTGTGGGGCATGGAGATATCGACATGTACGAAGTGTTCCGCGTGTTGAAGCAGTCTGGCTATGACGGGTATATTTCCGTTGAGTTTGAAGGCATGGAGGATTGCAGAACGGCCTCCAAAATAGCAATGGACAACGTACGCCGTTTCTGGCAAGAAGCGTAAGCATCAAGCCCAGTAGCAAATGAACAGGCCATAAAGCAGATCATGGAGGGAAGCAAAATGTCCAAAATAAAAATCGCCGTCATCGGTGCAGGCTCTATATCAGATTGCCATTTGCAGGCGTATGCCAGCAATCCGGAAGTTGAAATCTACGCCATCTGCGACTTGAACGAAGGCCGGGCGCAGGAAATGGCGAAAAAATATAACGCTTCTAAAGTATTCACCGATTATAAGGAGCTGCTGGCGCTGCCTGAAATCCACTCGGTCAGCATTTGTACGTGGAATAACTCACATGCCGAAATTAGCATTGCCGCCTTGGATGCTGGCAAAAACGTTCTGTGTGAAAAGCCGCTCTGCCAAACCGTCGAGGAAGCGCTCGAAGTGGAGAAGGCGGTGCATCGTAGTGGAAAGCTCCTGCAGGTAGGGTTTGTGCGGCGATATAGTGACAATGCCCAAATTCTGAAAAAATTCATCGAAGAGGGCGAGCTTGGCGAAATCTACTATGCGAAAGCATCCTGTTTAAGACGACTTGGCAACCCTGGCGGCTGGTTCTCGGATATCGAGCGTTCCGGTGGCGGCCCCGTTATTGACCTTGGTGTGCATATTATTGATATTTGCTGGTATTTAATGGGCAAGCCCAAGGTCAAGTCGGTATCCGCCAACCTTTCCAATCGCTTAGGCAACCGTTCCAACATCCGCCATCTGTCGTTCTATAAAGCCGCTGACTACGATGCGAAGGAGAATACGGTAGAGGACATGGCCAATGCAATGATTCGGTTTGAAAATGGCGCAAGCTTGCTGGTAGATGTCAGCTTCACACTGCATGCCAAGCAGGACGAAATCTCCGTCAAGCTTTACGGAGACAAGGGCGGCGCCGAGCTGGAGCCGGAAATTTCAATAATCGGCGAAAAATTCGATACGATCCTGAATATGACGCCGCAGGTCGATTCAAAGTCCTTTGATTTCATGGGCTCCTTCTGCAATGAAATCAACCATTTTATCGACAGCGCATTGGGGCGCAAGGAGACACTGAGCCCGGTAGAGGACGGCGTTGAAGTCATGAAGATCCTTTGTGCAATCTACGAGTCGGCACGTCAAGGACGCGAAATACAATTTTAGGAGATGACGGCGATGAGCGAGCCTAAGGATATTTTGCTGGAGCAGGAAGCGGATGTTGTTGAAGCTGGTGTCCATCATTTCAGCAAAGAGGAAGAATGGATCAGGCCCGAGGAGCCGCTGCTGAATGAGCGATTGGAATGGTTCAAGGACCAGAAGCTTGGCCTAATGATGCACTGGGGGCCCTATTCACAGCTTGGGCTGGTGGAATCCTGGGCGCTGAGCGATGACGATGGGGACTGGTCCCGCCACGATGTGGATTGGACCGACGACATGGAGCACTTCAAGCGCGAATATTTCGACCTGAATAAAACGTTCAATCCGATTCGCTTTCAGCCGGAGGTGTGGGCGGATTTGGCCGCAGACAACGGCTTTAAATATTTTTTGTTCACGACGAAGCATCATGACGGCTTCTGCATGTGGGATACGCATACGACGGATTATCGCATTACGGGAGCGGACACGCCGTTTCATAAGCATAAATACGCCGATATTTGCCGTACGCTGTTTGATGCCTTCCGTGCTAGGGGGCTGGGCATCTCGGCTTATTTTTCCAAAGCGGACTGGCGTACACCTTATTACTGGGCGCCGGGCATGGAGCGCGGACATCATATGTGGCGCGGGCCTTCTTATGATCCAGAGCAGTATCCTTGGCTGTGGGAGAAATTCGTAGAGTTTACGCATGAGCAGATTATGGAGCTGCTGACGAAATACGGCCGAATTGAGTGTCTCTGGCTCGATGCAGGCTGGGTGCGGGAAGGCCGGAAGGGGCAGGATATCCGTCTGGGCGAGGTTGTGGAGCGGGCGCGCAAGACGCAGCCATGGCTTCTGGCTGCCGATCGTACGGTCGGCGGGCCTTATGAGAACATTGTAACGCCGGAGCAGACGATTCCAGAGCAGCCGATGAATATTCCATGGGAGAGCTGCATCACGATTGGCAATTCCTTTGCTTATGCCTTCGATGATCAATATAAGACAGCCAGGCAGCTGGCCCATATTCTCCTCGAGGTAGTAGCCAAGGGAGGGAATTTGGCGCTGAACGTAGGGCCACAGCCAGATGGTCGCCTGCCGGCAGGTGCGGTTAAGAGCATCAAGGAGCTTGGAGCCTGGCTGAATGTACATGGCGAGGGCATCTACGGAACGCGGATTTGCGGTCCTTATTTTACAGGAGATTGGGCATTTACCTGCAAGGACAATGTAACATATGCCTTCCGCCTATACGCAAATGAAAATGAGGCGGTCGATCAGCAGCTCGTCATTCCATACTCAGGCCATGTGGAACGAATTGAGCTTGTTGGAGCGGAGGATCAAGAGGGTGTTACGTTTGCCAAGGCGGAAGCTGGAGTGGCTGTTAGCCTGCCACAGGCGTCCATCACGGAGCAGGCTCCTATCACACAAACGTTCCGATTGTTTACATCCTAATAAGCATTATTCGAAATCTCGGGGGATAATCAGTGTCCCTCGGGATTTTTTTTGTACTCTGCTTATCGCTTGTTCATCCCCTGCTTCTACCTTATGTCTCCGCTAGCCACTGGCGAAAAAAGAGAGGAAAACAGCATTTTTCCCTGATTTGACAAGGGTTTCTGGAATATGGAGAGGTGTGAGAAAATTGCAAATTGCTTAAACGACCCGACTCAAGGTACGATCAATGCAAGAAAGCGCTACCTGATAGAAAAGTTCACACATTAGGCGCACGAAAGAAGTTTTAGTGAAAAAATACGCGGTATAATGAATTTTGTGTTAGGTATTATTACATTAAAATATAGAGGGAATGATGCAGATGAGTCAGAACTCGGGAACGATACCGGCACGAATGAAGCCCCATAAAAACATGAACCAGAGCGAGCGCAAAATAGAGCACCCCTTCCTTAAAAGCCTCAAAAGGCATTGGCAGCTTTATTTATTAGTGCTTCCTCCGGTGCTTTATTTATTGATCTTCAAGTACATGCCAATGGCTGGCGTACAAATTGCCTTCAAAAACTACAGCGTCGTTCAGGGTATTTGGGGAAGTCCATGGGTAGGGCTTAAACATTTTGAAACCTTCTTCAACTCTCCAAACTTCTGGCTGCTGCTCAAAAATACGATTGGGATCAGCCTTTACACGCTGATTGCGGGTTTTCCCATTCCGATTTTGCTGGCTTTGGCGCTCAATGAGCTGCGAACGGGCTATTTCAAAAAGACGGTGCAGATGGTCACCTACGCCCCGCATTTTATCTCAACGGTCGTTATGGTATCTATTATTATCTTAATGCTGTCGCCGCATGTTGGCATCGTAGACCGGCTGTTTACCTTCCTTGGCATGACCATGACCAACTTTATGGGCATACCGGAATATTTTAAATCGATTTATGTATGGTCGGGTGTGTGGCAGGGGATGGGCTATTCCTCCATTATTTATATTGCTGCCCTTGCTGGAGTTGACCCCTCGCTCTATGAAGCAGCTCGAATGGATGGGGCCTCCCGGCTCAAAAAAATATGGCATATCGACATTCCGAGCCTCATTCCCGTCACCGTCATTCTGCTGATTTTAAATCTCGGCAGCATAATGGGCGTCGGCTTTGAAAAAATTTATTTGATGCAAAATCCGTTGAATACGAGTGCTTCAGAAGTCATTTCCACTTATGTGTACAAGGTCGGATTGATTGGAGCGAACTTCAGCTTTTCCTCGGCGGTCGGATTATTTAACTCAATCATCAACCTGATTTTGCTTGTTTTGGTCAATGCGGTTTCCCGAAAAGTCAGTAAAAACAGCTTATGGTAAAGGAGGAGGAGGCCATCTATGTTTAATCGGAATCGAATTAAAGACCCACTCGGCGACCGTGTGTTTATGGGGATTAATTATTTGTTTCTTGTACTGGTGCTGATTGTCGTCGCTTACCCGCTGCTCTATATCGTCAGCTCCTCCTTCAGCTCCTCCCGGGCTGTCACATCCGGGCAAATATGGCTGCTGCCGGTTGATTTCAACATTAAGGCGTATATTTCGATTTTTAAAAGCACGCAGCTGATGATGGGTTTTTATAATACGATCATCTACACGGTAGTCGGAACGGCGATCAATGTCATCCTGACGGTGATGCTGGCGTATCCGTTATCCCGCCGGACGTTTTATGGCCGCGGTGCCATCATTATTTTCATGATGATTACGATGTTTTTCGATGGCGGCCTGATTCCGACTTACTTGCTGATGAAGGATCTTCACCTGCTCGATACCCGCTGGGCGATGTGGCTGCCGGGGGCGCTGGCGGTATTTCAAGTCATCGTCGCCAGAACTTTTTTTCAATCATCCATTCCGGATGAATTGCGGGAGGCCGCTGAGGTGGATGGCTGCAAGGACATTCGTTATTTGGTCAGCGTTGTGCTGCCCTTATCGAAGCCGATTTTGGCAGTTATGACGCTCATGTATGCGGTGGGCCATTGGAATGCTTACTTTGATGCGCTCATTTATTTGCGCTCTGAAAATTTATTTCCGCTGCAATATGTGCTGCGCAATTTGCTCATTCTGAATGCGGCCGATCCGGCGATGCTCGCCAATACGAGCCAGCAGCTCCGTGATCAAGGGTTCGAGCAGGTGCTCAAATACGCATTAATCGTTGTAGCGAGCATTCCGATTTTGATTATGTATCCTTTCGTTCAACGGCATTTCGTTAAAGGGGTTATGGTTGGTTCCTTGAAAGGGTAGGGCATTTGCCATAGCTACCATCCGGAAGCTTTTGTGGAAGGGGGCGAAGGTCTGGCGGACTTCCGGGACAGGGTTCAATATAGTGCAGTAACAGGCAATTAAGTGGCGTTCATTAAAAAGGAGGAGTCTGGTTTGAAAAAATCTTGGATTTCAATGTTGGTGCTTGTTTTTACTACGGTTGCCGTACTGTCGGCTTGCAGCTCTGCGCCAAGCAATAATACACAAAGCAGCAGCGGTGGCAGTGGGGAGAACACAGGGCCTGTAACGATGACTTTTTTTGCTCCACAGGGCAAGGCGCCTATGGAAGACAATGAGTTCACAAAATTCATTGAAAACAAGTTTGATGTGAAGCTGAAATGGGATCTCGCTCCAACAGATGCGCTCCAGGATCGCAGGCAGCTGCTGCTGGCGAGCGGCGATTATCCCGAAGTATTCCTCCATGGCAAGTTTACAACCTCAGACCTTCAAACGTACGGGAGCCAAGGGATCTTCCTTGGGCTGAACGATTTGATTGCCCAGCATGCTCCGAATCTGACGAAGATTATGGAAGAAAAACCGTATTTCAAAGAGGCCATTACCGCTCCGGATGGTAAAATTTACGCCCTGCCGATTTTTAATGAATGCTATCACTGTACGTATGCACAAAAATATTGGATGAATACGGATTGGCTCGACAAGGTTGGGCTAGAAATGCCGACGACGACCGATGAGCTGTACACCGTTCTTAAAGCTTTTAAAGAAAAAGACCCTAACGGCAATGGCAAAGCCGATGAAATTCCGCTTACAGGTGCTCCAAACAAATATGTATGGAACGGGAATATTGACGCTTATTTGATGAACAGCTTCATTTATAACGACAACGATAAATATTTAATCGTCAATGATGGCAAGGTTGATTTTGCCGCTAACCAAGAGGGCTGGAAGCAGGGTCTGGAATATATGCACAAGCTGTATTCAGAAGGCTTGATCGACCCGGCTGCTTTTACACAGAATGACCAAGCGGTTGGACAGCTGGGCAACAGGGAAGGCGACGAGGTCGTCGGCTCCATTACGACCGCGCTCGTAAGCTATCTGGTCAATACGTACGATAAGACGATTACGCGCCATCAGCACTGGGATATCGTGCCTCCGCTCAAAGGGCCGGATGGTGTGCAAACGACAGGCGCTACGCAAAGCGTAGGCGAATTCGAGTTTGCGATTACGAATAAAGCTTCGGAAGCGCAGCAAATCGCAGCGATTGAAATAATCGATTACATGTTCAGCGAAGAAGGCGCGCTTTATGCGGAATATGGCCCGACTGAGGGCAAGGGCTGGCAAATGGCTGGCGCTGATGAGAAAAATATTAATGGCGAGCCTGCCAAATACAGCTACTATAACCTGCCTGAACGTGATCCGAACGTCGTCGTTAACGAAAGTTGGTCGCAAATTGGCGCACATGATTTGTCCAATACGTTCCGCAACTTGTTTGTGGAAGGGCAGGACCCTCTAGTGTCTGAGGGCTACGGCACTCGTCTGGCGCAAGCGACGAAGGTGTACGCTCCTTATGCGCCGAAGGAGGTGTATCCTTCCAACGTCTTCATTCGTCCAGAGGATACCGAAGCAGCTGCTCAGCTGACAACGGCAGTTAAAGACTACGTACAGACCAATATGGCGCAATTCATCCTGGGCAACAAGAGCATTGAAAAAGATTGGGACAGCTATGTCAAAGGCTTCGATGGACTGGGCCTGAACAATTATTTGGCGATCTACCAGCGCGCGATTGAGAAAAAATAAAACAGCATAAACGTTTATTCTCGGGGGCTGCTCCTTGTTGTCAGACATGACTCGGAGCGGTCTTCTCCTATGATAGCCTCGCCTCATCCTATATAATAAATGAATATTTTGAAGGTTGTTGTCACGTGTATAAAAAGTGAGGGGGGACCTCGGAGATGAACAACAATTGGTTTAGACGTTTGCTGCTGTCGTATTTGCCTGTTTTCTTTATCGTAACGACGATATTGTTTATTATTTTCTTCCAGCTGTTCAATGAGCAAAATCGCAAGGAAGCTTTGAAGGCCAATGAATTTCTGGCATCCCAGGTCATGCAGTATTTGGACAATTCGCTGCGCTCGATCGATTTTAAAGTGCTGCGGGAAATTTTGACGAATCCGGATTTGAAAAATTATTATACGGCTGCTGGCAGCAATGATGTGTACGCCGGCATTCAGGTTCTTGACGTTATCGATGAGCTAAAAATCAATT
Source organism: Paenibacillus sp. R-74696 (assembly GCF_055814915.1). Lineage (NCBI taxonomy): Bacteria > Bacillati > Bacillota > Bacilli > Caryophanales > Paenibacillaceae > Paenibacillus > Paenibacillus sp. R-74696. The sequence goes on along the minus strand of NZ_JBPULM010000026.1, from coordinate 281,159 downwards.
TCCCGTTAATCGATTCCATCTATTTGGTCCGCTACAAGGACAATATCGTATTCAGCAACGGAAAGGCGGTTCCGATTGAGGAGTTTCCAGATGCCTCTTTTATAGAAGAAAGCCGCAGCAGCCCGACGCGAAAATGGGTGGATTTCAGAAATTTCAAAGCTCTTCCTTCGCAATCGTCGCAGCAGGTCGTGACGCTTGTTCGCGGCCTGGAGGGCGGAACGGGCCTTGTGGTCGTCAATGTGGATTTGCAGACGCTGCGGAAGTCCATTATGCAGATGTATGATCCCGAATATACCTTCGTCAATGTGATCAGCAGCTCTGGGGGAAGTTTGTGGGATGAACGTGTGCTTGAAAGCGCGGGAACTAAGTCTGCTTCCGGCGAAGTTTTCTCGACGTTTACGTCCAGCTACAGCGGCTGGAAGGTAGAGACGGGCATTAATAATGGGAAAGTCGTTAAATTTGCGCTGGAATTTTATAATATATGGTTTGCTTTCGCGATCGCAGTGGTTCTAATCGGCGTCATTTGGGTTGTTTACGTTACTCGGAGAAACTACAAGCCTATCCAGCAAATTGTGACGTTAATTCAGACGGTCGCCTCGCAGAAACAACCGGGAATGAGCTCTACGAAAGAAAATGAGTTCAGGTTTATTCAAAACACGCTGGAGCGAATGATTGATCAAACGAAGCAATATCAAGAAAAATACGAAGAGAATCTGATTTTGCAAAAGAAATATTTTTTTCAGGAGCTGCTTGAAGGGTCGCGTCCTTTCACGGGCAGCGAGCTGCAGGCTGAAATGACGAAGTTTAAGCTTCCGGAGCTGGATTGCAGTTGGATGGTCATGGTTGTGGAAATTGATCGTTATCCGCAGTTTGCCGCTGACTATCATCAGCATGACCAGACGCTCCTCAAGTTCGTCCTTTCCACTGTGCTGCAAGAAAGTGCCCAGCAGGAGGGGGCAGACGTATGGGCGGAGTGGATTTCCGAGCGCCGGCTGCATGCGATTATCTGGCTTTCCGAAACGGCGTTGTCTGAACAGGTAGAGCGCAAGGTGCTATCTGGCTATTTGGAGAAGGTGGGGCAATATTTGAACTTCACCGTTACGATTGGGACGGGTGGAGTGGCGAGTGATGTGCGAGGCCTGAGAGCTTCGCTCAAGGAAGCCTCCCATGCTTTGGATTATAAAGCGGTGTTGGGTATGAACCGGGTGGTTTCGTATGGGGAAGTGCCGGATTCTAAAAATGATGTATATGAGTTCCTCAAGACGATTTCTCTGTTCGTGCAAGCGATGCGGCTGTCCGATGAAACGTGGGAAAAGCATTTCGAACGCTTGTTTGACCAGATCAGCGCCTCCGTATTGTCCCGTCAGGAAATGATGAACACGGTGCAGCTGCTGTTTCAGCACTATAATCGAGAGTTTGCCGAGCTGCCGCGTGAATACCAAGATTTGTGGTCGGCCTCGTTTGGCCGTCTCCTTCGCGGGCTGGAGGACTGGGAAGTGCTAGACGATCTTCGGCTGCTCTGCTGGGAGACATTTCGGGAGCTGGCTGAGCAGATGCAGGCGATGCGCTGCAGCAAGAAGCATCGGACGCATATTTTGGAAATTCGCAAATATGTGGAGGAAAACTATAATAATCCGGAGCTGTCACTGAATTATTTAAGCGATCTGTTTGATATTAATCCGAAATATTTGAGCAAGCTGTTCAAGGATGAAATTGGCGAGAAGTTCGTCGATTTGCTCATCAGCCACCGAATAGAGCGGGCGAAGCAGCTTATGCTGGAGACGGACAGGGCGATTCAGGAAATTAGCGAGGAAGTGGGCTATACCAACTACAATTCCTTTAATCGGGCGTTCAAAAATGTAGTAGGTGTAGCGCCAAGCGATTACCGCAAGGCGATATGAGCAGATAATAGCAGCTAATGATAGGTACGAGCAAGCGTTATGAATAGATGGTAGGGAGCGAAGAGGGCGGCTTCACAAAAATAAACGGCGATAGTTCATTGTGAATGCACAAAAAACGATCGCCGTTTGTCTTTTATAGGGGAAAGTCCGCTGCTCAAGCTTATGCGGAATAGGATGCTTAAGCGGAGTCTCGCGGAATTAAGGTGGCACTGAGATGCAGCCGCTCCATCGGCGTTCCCGGACGTTCAATGCGGCGCCATAGCGCTTCGATTGCACGGCTGCCGAGTGCTTCCTTGCTTAGGTTCACGGTAGTGAGTCGAGGGGACGTATGGGCGGCTGCCTCCACGTTGTCGATACCCGACACGCGCGTCTGCTCGGGAACCGCTACCCCCATTCTCTGCAGCTGCTGCATCCATTGCATGGCGATGTCGTCATTGGCACAGATCCATGCATCAGGGTGCTGCTCTGGTGCCAGCTGGGCAAACCGTTCCGCAGTAGCGGCGAGCCAATCCTTGTCTTCATAGGCCAGCTCCCATTCCTGCAGCTTCGCTTCTGAACCGCCGTAGCGCTCCAGTGCGGTTCTTACGCCGATTCGTCTTTCGGCAAAGCTGGCGGACCGGCCATCATCACCGAGAAAAATAAGGCTTCTGCATTTCTGAGCAACCAGCAAATGATGGGCAATGAGAATTCCCGCTTCAATATTGGCATGATTGACCGAATCAAAATCAAGCAAAGGCTCATTATGATCGAGCAGCACGAGTGGCTTGCCAGTGCGGGCCATAAGCTGAAGGGCGGCATAAGGGTATGCGCCCATGACGATGAGCCCAAGGCAGCTGTTCCAGTCCAAATGCGGCGCGATGATTTCCTGCGGAGATAAATCGGACACGGCTGGAAAAGAGACTGGCTGGGAGACGATAACATGAGGCCATCCCCGCTCGCTGCAGCCGGAAATGATTCCTTCGAGCACCCGCTGCCAATAAAAAGGATCGACTCGGTTGGAAGGGTTCATGCAAATCAGGACAAAGGAAGAAGCGGCATCGGGAGCAGGTGAAGGCGCCTTCTGGGAAGGAAGCCCGTAGCCAAGTGTCTTGGCAAACTCTAAAACCCGCTCGCGCGTTGCCTGGCTGACACCGGATTTTCCGCTAAGTGCGCGGGATACCGCATATTTGGATAGGCCGAGTTGATCGGCGATCGTTTGAATCGATACTTTACGTGGCATGATGCTCTCCTTAGGTGCTAGGACTAACAAACGTTACGCTAAAGCCACGCTAAATAACAGCGTTGACGTTTGTTGGCAAAAGTTATAGACTGGCTTTATCATAACGTTATTATATATTAACCTAACAAAAATAACAATAATATTTGTTTAGAGGGCCCATGAAAATTTGAGCATCAGAGCATTCAAACGTTAAATCAACCCAGAAGGAGAATGTGCATATGGACTATAAAAACGCTTCGCTTCCGATTCAAGAACGGGTTCAGGATCTGCTCGAACGAATGACAATAGAGGAGAAAATCGGCCAGCTGATCCAGCCTATGGGGTGGAAAACCTACCTTAAGGAAACGGATGGCACCGTGAAGGTGACGGAACAGTTCAAAGAAGATGTTGCGCGGGGCGGAGTAGGTTCATTATACGGCGTTCTTCGCGCTGATCCTTGGACAGAGGTGACGCTGGAGACGGGACTTACGCCAAGACAGGGAGCGGTCGCTACGAATGAAATTCAGCGGTATGTCATCGAAAACTCCCGTCTAGGCATTCCGATTTTGTTCGGAGAGGAGTGCTCGCATGGACATATGGCAATTGGCGCAACGGTATTTCCCGTTCCGCTTACGGTCGGAAGCACATGGAACATAGATTTGTACCGGGAAATGTGCGAGGCCATTGCTGCTGAGACTCGAAGCCAAGGCGGAGCTGCGACGTATTCTCCTGTCCTTGATGTGGTGCGCGACCCGCGATGGGGACGGACGGAGGAATGCTTCGCGGAAGATCCGTATTTGATCGGCGAGCTGGCGGTTCAGGCGATCAAGGGGCTGCAAGGGGAACGGCTGGATACAGACAAAACGATTGTGGCGACGCTTAAGCATTTTGCCGCTTATGGCAGCTCGGAGGGTGGGCGCAATGCAGCTCCTGTCCACATGGGGCTGCGCGAGCTTCATGAAATTGATTTGCTGCCGTTCAAAAAGGCGGTCGAAGCAGGCGCCTGCTCCGTTATGACGGCGTACAACGAAATTGACGGTGTGCCCTGCACCTCGAATTCCTATTTGCTGAATGACCTGCTGCGTGAGGAATGGGGGTTTGACGGTTTTGTCATTACCGATTTTGGTGCGATTCAAATGCTGGTCAGCGGCCACAATACGGCGGAGAACGGGGAACAGGCTGTGGCGCAAAGTCTGAAAGCAGGCGTCGATATGGAGATGTCCGGCTATATGTACGGCAAGCATTTAGCGGGTGCGCTTGCACAGGGGCTGATGAGCGAGGATGAGCTGAATACAGCGACAGGACGGGTGCTCGACATGAAATTTAGACTGGGCTTATTCGAACGGCCTTATGTTGATCCTGATTTTGCGCAGCGGGTTATCGGGTGCGAGGAGCATGTGGAGCTGGCGAGACGGGTGGCTGGAGAGGGCATTATTTTGCTCAAAAATGAAAAGGCCACGCTTCCGCTCAGCAAAGCAGGCACCAAAATAGCTGTTATCGGTCCGAATGCGAATCACGTCTACAATCAGCTCGGCGATTACACCTCGCCGCAGCCTAAGGGACAAATCGTCACCGTGCTGGACGGTATCCGCCGCAAGCTCGGCGCCAATGCGGATGAACAGGTGCTGTATGCGCCCGGCTGTCGAATTAAGGGAGACGCCAAAGACGGCTTCGGCCATGCCCTTGCCTGCGCGGAGCAAGCGGATGCCATCGTTATGGTCATCGGCGGCTCCAGCGCCCGCGATTTCGGCGAGGGCACGATTGATTTGCGGACGGGGGCGTCCGTCGTTACGGATAATGCCTGGAACGATATGGAGTGCGGGGAAGGCATCGACCGTTCGACGCTTAATCTCACGGGTGTGCAGCTCGAACTGGTGCAGGAAATCTATAAGCTTGGAAAGCCGGTCATCATCGTCTATATTAACGGACGGCCAATTGCTGAGCCTTGGATTGAAGAGCATGCCCATGCGATTTTGGAGGCGTGGTATCCGGGACAGGAGGGCGGCAATGCAATTGCGGACATTTTGTTCGGCGACGTTAATCCTTCTGGGCGACTTACGGTTTCCATTCCAAAGTATGTCGGACAGCTGCCTGTTTATTATCATTCCAAGAGAACGCGCGGCAAGCGGTATTTGGAGACGGATCTGGAGCCGCAATATCCATTCGGGTTTGGACTCAGCTATACCCAATTTGGCTACGATAACATACGGGTTGTGCCAGAAGTAATGGCTCCAGGCGGAGAAGCCGAGGTGCAAATCGAAGTGACGAACATCGGCGGTGTGGCTGGAGATGAGGTTGTGCAGATGTATATAACCGACGTATCAGCATCGGTTACCCGCGCTGAAACCTCGCTCAAGGGCTTCCGCAAAATCCATTTGCAGCCGGGGGAGACGAAGCTGGTCACTTTCCCTGTAAATCAAGAGCATCTTGCGCTGATTAATGCGGGGCTGGAGTCGGTTGTAGAACCGGGCGAATTCCGCTTAATGGTCGGCAGCAGCTCGAAGGATTGGCTGGCATGCAGCTTACACGTTAAGCGTGAGGGGGAACAAGCATGATTCGAATTCAGCGGTTCATACAGGACATGGCCGAGCGGCAGTGGCTGGAGAAGGTAGAGCTCCCGCAGTGGCATATGCAAAAGGCGAAATATATCCGCCCCGGCGAATACGTGCTGGATGAGCAAAATGTCGGTGTGCAAAATGTGAATCCTCTTCACAGTACGCATGGCACCACCTATTTTTTAACGAAAAAAGCAGCTATACCGCAGGCTTGGCATCAAGATGCGGTTGGTCTCATTTTCGAAGCGGGCGGGGAAGGGCTGCTGAAGGTGAACGGGGCTCCGTATCACGGACTCGACCGGAATCACTGGTATGTTCCGCTCCCGGTGGAGCGAGTAGGGAACGAGCCGCTGCTTGAAATCGAATTGTATGATCCGATTCCCGAGCCGCATGATCCGCTGAACCGCCAGGCGGTCATTCAGCCGCCAATCGACGGCATCCGCTCTGCACTTGTTCGAGTGAATCAGCCGCTGCAAAGCTTGATGTACAGCGTAACGGTGCTGGCGGAGTCGTTGAACGCGCTGCCGGGGAACGATATGAAGCGCAATCGCCTTATGGGAGCGATTCATAGCATTATGGACCTTATGTATGACGAGCCGCAGCGTTGGAATGAGGCGGAGTGGGTAAACGGTCTGGAGCAATTGCTTGCCCAGAAGGTGCAGGAGGAAGATTCGGAGGGCGGCCGTAGTGGCTTTATGCATTTGGTCGGACAATCGCATATCGATATTGCTTGGCTGTGGCCTGTCCGCGAAACGGTCCGTAAGTCCAGTCGCACCTTTTCGACGGTATGTACACTGATGGATGAATATCCTGACTTTATCTATTCGCAGAGCCAGCCGCAGCTGTATGCCTTTGTGAAGGAGCATTATCCGGAATTGTATGAGCGGATTAAGGCGCGAATTGCCGAAGGGCGCTGGGAGCTGGTCGGCGGCATGTGGGTCGAGCCGGATTTGAACATTCCGAGCGGCGAGTCGCTGGTACGGCAGATTTTGTACGGCCAAAGCTTCTATAAGGAGGAGTTCGGCAAACGCTCCAGCATCGAGTGGCTTCCTGATACGTTCGGCTACTGCGCGTCGCTACCGCAAATGCTGAAGCTGGCGGATATCCCGTATTTTATGACGACGAAGCTCAATTGGAATGATACAAATGCGTTCCCTTACGACTTGTTTGATTGGGTGGGCATCGATGGCACCTCCGTCATTGCCTATTTGAACCATGGGGTAAATGAGCATACCCGTCCCAAGGATGTCGATGAACACTGGAAATCTTACAAACAGAAGGATTTGCATCCCCAGCAAATGCTGCTTTACGGGCATGGGGACGGTGGCGGCGGCGTGACGAACGAAATGGTCGAGTTTGCCGAGCGGTCCTCCTTTATGGTCGGACAGCCTGTAAGCAAGTTCAGCACGGCCGGGGCTTTTTTTGAAGGAATCGGAAAAAGCGGGCAATCGCTGCCTAAGTGGCATGGCGATTTATATTTGGAGCTGCATCGCGGCACCTACACGACACATGCAAGAAATAAGCGAAGCAACCGCAAGGCGGAAGTGCTGTACCGCGAAGCGGAGCTGTGGGGGCAGTTCGCTGGGCTGGCGAGCACCGTGACTGAGGCTCTCGATGAAGGCTGGAAGCTGATTTTGCTGAATCAATTCCATGATATTATCCCGGGAACGTCTATTCCAGAAGCGTATGTGACGTCTACTGAGGAATATGCAAAGGTGGTGGAGATTGGAACGGCTGCGCTGGCCCGCTCTCTTGAGGCCATTGCGGACAATGTAGCGTCAGACGGGGAAGGCCTGCCTTACGTCGTGTTCAACAGCTTGGGCTGGGAACGCGGAGAGGTTGTCAGCTTGACATGCAGCGCTGAAATGAACGGTATATTCGTTGTTGATGTGAACGGGGAGCAGCTGGCTTGCGATGTCTTGCGGAGTGGGGACGTCCAGACGGTATCCGTATACATTCCGTCTATCCCGGCCTTCGGCTATACGACGATATGGCTGCGTACTTCAAAGCATACGGATGGCGTTGAGGACAAGCAAACGAATGAGGCCTTTCCTGACGTTTGGGAGACGGATTTTTATACGCTTGCATTTAATGACGTGGGTGAGATTACCCGCTGGTACGACAAGTCTGCGCAGCGCGAGTGGCTGAAGCCAGGCGATAAGGCGAATGAGCTGCAATTTTTTCATGATAAACCGACCTATTGGGATGCATGGGATATTGATCCGCGCTTTGAATCGCAGCGTGCCGGCTCTGTGCAGCTGATCTCGAAAGAAGTTGTGCAGCGAGGGAGCACCAAGGATGTACTTCGCTTCCGCTGGAGGCTGAATGATTCGGATATTAGCCAGGATATGATTTTGTATCGCCATCAGCGCCGCGTTGATTTTCAGACGAAGGTAAGCTGGGCGGAGAGCCATAAATTGCTCAAGGTGGCGTTCCCGGTTGATCTAATTGCTGCAAAAGCCACGTATGAAATTCCATTCGGTGCGTTGGAACGGCCAACCCACAATAATACGAGCTGGGAGCAGGCGCAATTTGAAGTATGCGGGCATCGCTGGGCCGATGTTTCCGAGGGCAACGGCGGCTTGAGTGTGCTGAACGACTGCAAGTATGGATACGACATTAAGGACCAAACCATTCGCTTATCGCTGCTGCGCGCGCCGAAATGGCCGGACGAATATGCAGATCAAGGCGAGCATGAGTTTACTTATTCGGTCTTGCCTCATCAGGAGGATTGGCGGGGAGCTAAGGTCGCTTGCCGTGCGATGGAATTAAATCATCCCGTCATAATGGTCGCTGGGCAGCCAAATAAAGGTACGCATCCTGCGCATCCTACACGTCCCATGATTCCATCAATTCCCGCACTTTCATCACGGCAGGCATGGCTGGATTTTGAAAGCGAGCATGTCATTTTGGACACGATCAAAGCTTCCGAGGATGGGACTGGCACCGTACTGCGGTTTTATGAGTCATCAGGTGGAAGGGAAACGGTGAAGATCCAGTGGCCGAACGAGAAAATGAAGGTGTCTGTCGTGAATCTGCTTGAGGATGAATTGGGGCAGGTGCCATGTGAGCGGGGAGCATTCGAGCTGACGTTTAAGCCTTTTGAGATCAAAACGGTGAAGCTGGTTTCATCGAATCAGGATCAAGAGTAGGGGGAGCTTTGTATTATGGAACGATTTAAGCTGCCGAAGGTAAAGCTGCCGCAGTTGGCGCTGCCTGAAGCGATAACAAAGGTGCTGGAGGAAGCGGAGGCGAGGCTGGCCCACCGTCCAAAGCTCCAGCAGCAATTTCGCAATTGTTTTCCCAATACGCTGGAAACGACGACGAAGCTGATGGACGACGGTACGACCTTCGTCATTACGGGTGATATTCCGGCGATGTGGCTGCGGGATTCGGTGGAGCAGCTCATTCATTACGTACCTTTTGCCAAAGAGGACGCTTCATTGCAGCGATTAATTTCGGGACTCATTAAACGTCATATGATGTACATTGCAATTGATCCATATGCCAATGCTTTTAATGAAACGGCGAATCATTGGCATTGGGACGCCAATGACGATACGGAGATGTCGCCTTGGGTGTGGGAACGGAAATTTGAGCTGGATTCGTTATGCTTTTCGATACGCCTGTCTTATATGTATTGGAAGGAAACGGGTCTCACTGATATTTTCGATGAGCAATTCAAACAAGCGATGCGTTCTATTGTGAACGTATGGAAAACGGAGCAGCGCCATGCCGAGCAATCCGCGTATCGGTTCAAACGCTCCAATTGCCCGGCCATCGACACGCTGCGCAATGATGGATGCGGGATGCCTGTCAACTATACGGGCATGGTGTGGTCAGGCTTTCGCCCAAGCGACGATGCCTGCGAGCTGCATTATAATATTCCGGCGAACATGTTCGCCGCTGTCTCGCTCTCCCAAATGCAGGAGATGGCGAGATGGGTATTCCGCGACGAAGCATTTGTGCGGGAAATGGCGATTTTGGAGGAAGAGATCCGCCATGGCATTCAGCTCTACGGGATGTACAACCACCCGGTATATGGCAGAATCTATGCATACGAGACCGATGGGTTCGGCAATTACTGCCTATTGGATGATGCGGGTACACCAAGCTTGCTGTCTATCCCTTACATTGGCTACACCGATGTTCATGATCCTATTTACCAAAACACGCGGCGCTTCATCCTCAGCCGAGACAATCCTTATTATTTTGAAGGAACAGCAGCTAAAGGGATTGGAAGTCCTCATACACCGCCGGGATATATTTGGCCTATGGCTTTATCCATGCAGGGGCTGACCGCCGCGAATGATGAGGAAATGCTGGAGATCATTAAGGTGCTGGAGGCGACGGATGCCGATACGGGCTTCATGCATGAAGGCTTTCATGCAGATGATCCCCATTTATTCACCCGTCCATGGTTCGCATGGTCAAACAGCCTGTTCTCGCAGCTTGTTCACAAGGCGATGGAGAAGGGGATTTTAGAACCGAAGCAGTAAGATTTAAGCTGGCGGTTTCTAGCTGGCGGCTAGTTGGAGCATGGTCATGCTGCGGCTCATATCCCCGCACGGAGACATCAAATAACAGTTTCAGCAGGAGGGTAATTAATCGATGAAACTAACGAATAAAATAGGGGTAATCGTAGACAGCTTTGGGCTAGGCGTGCGAGAGGGGTTGGTGAAAGCCAAGGAGGTCGGCGCAGAAGGCGTACAGATTTATGCGGTAAAGGGGGAAATGGACCCGGAAAACTTGTCGCCTGCGGCCCGTAAGGAATTAAGAAGCTACATAGAATCACTCGGCCTAGAAATTTCGGCATTGGTCGGCGATTTGGGCGGTCATGGCTTCGGGGTCAGGGAGGACAATCGCTGGAAAGTGGAAAAATCGAAACGTATCGTCGATTTGGCGCTGGACCTCGGCACGACGATTGTAACGACGCATATTGGCATCGCTCCACATGATACGTCCTCTGAGGCATTTCATACGATGCACACCGCTTGCGAGGAGCTGGGCCAATATGCCAAAAGCGTCGGAGCCTACTTCGCCATTGAGACCGGCCCCGAAACGGCGGCGGAATTAAAAGCGTTTCTCGACACGTTGTCGACGAACGGCGTATCGGTTAATTTTGACCCGGCAAATATGGTCATGGTGACCGGCGATGATCCGGTGCAAGGCGTTCATCTATTGAAGGATTATATTGTCCATACCCATGTGAAGGACGGCATTCGCCTTAAGGCGGTTGATCCAAGAGACGTATACGGAGCGGTTGGATATGCCCCTATGGATCATGAGAAAATCGCGGAGATGGTTTCCTCCGGCTTGTTTTTCCGCGAAGTTCCGCTTGGTGAGGGCGGAGTCGATTTTGATCGCTATTTTCAGGCGCTGCAGGATATTGGGTATGCCGGTTATTTAACGATTGAGCGTGAGGCAGGCACGCAGCCGGAGCTGGATATTCGTAAAGCCGTTGATTTTATTACAAATTATAAATGAGTAATATGGATGAGTTTTAACGATTGTAAGGTAGGAAAAAGGCAGAAGTTCGCAGCAGCGGACTTCTGCCTTTTTTAAAAGTATGTGCTGAGACGAAATGGGCAATAGCCCTAATTGGCGCGTTTGTCGTTTTTTAGGGATTTTTGAAAGTGGCTATGTTACGATGGATGATGCAATGTGACTGGAGAGATGGCTAGCGGTTATCCCAACATGAATGGAGAGTTTCTGGAATGGCGGAAATAGGAAGGCGACAGGCGGCACCAAAAGTCCGAACGGCTATAATCGTCATTATCATCGGTTTGCTGCTTGCAGCCATTTCGGCTGTCGTATGGGAAGGGTATCAGAAACGCCAAGCACCTCCACAAGTAATCGATGGAAGCATCGATCTGTCTAATTGGGATTTTCGCAAGGTGGGAACAATAAGGCTGGATGGAGAATGGGAATTTTATCCTAATCGTTTGCTTAATCCGTCCGACATATCCGGCCTGCGCCCGGAGCATTATTTACAGGTACCCGCCGGTTGGAGTAATCCACAGACTTCGGCCTATATGCAGGACAAGGGCGTGGGCACCTACCGACTGCTTGTCAAGGTGAATCCCGAGATTAAACGGTACGGTATTAAAACAACATTTATTAGAAGCTCCAGCGTCATATTTGTGGACGGTACGGAGGTTGGCCGCAGCGGAGAGGTATCCACGCAAGGGGACGAGAACTACAGGGGCCACAATATACCGATTTCAGCATATTTCATGCCAGAGGGAGATTCATTTTACCTGACGATTCAGGCCGCCAACTGGGATTATTATCGTGGCGGCATAATCCAAAGCCTTTATTTGGGAACCTCTGAGGACGTTCGCTCACTGGCGTTGCAAATGAGTGTTGGCGATGCCGTCAACGCGGCTTTTTTGCTGATTTCATCCCTTTATTATTTGGGCATCTATTTAAAACGCCGTCAGGATATTCGTTTTCTGTTTTTCGCCTTATTCTGCCTCGGTTTTTCCTTTTCTGTCATATCAACCAGCGAACGGGTACTTATGCAGCTCATGCCTTCCATACCCTATCTTCTTATTCTGAGAATCAAATTTGTTGTTATCTTGGGAGGCATATACTGCCTGTGCGCCTTTATCCGGAGGACGGAGCCGGCCTTTATGCCGTTATGGTTTATAAGGCTGGTGGCTGGCGGTTGGGCCGTCTATTCGGCTTGCATCCCGTTTGCCGATATGCCGCTGATGGATAGGACGATTCTCGTCATGACTCTGCTTGAGCTGGGAGGGATACAAGTGCTGCTGCTGCGGGCAATCGTGCTGAAGCGATTTGGAGATTCCAATGCGCGGACGGCTTGGCAGCTGATTGTGAGCGTGCTGTTTCTTTTTGTCATGATGATCAGCATGACCCTGTATTTGTATTCCCAAATTTTCACGCTGTTGATTCCTCTTCTAATGATGCTTTTGTTCCTTGGGATGATCGCGCTTATCTTTGCAGAGCAGTATACAAGAGCCTACGATGAGCTGGAGGTAATGAGCCGACGGCTGGTTGAGACAGATAAGCTTAAGGACGAATTTTTAATTCGCACCTCCCACGAATTCAAGACACCACTGCACGGCATTATGAATCTGGCTCGTGTTGTGATGGATCAAGGAGAAAACAATATATCGAAGCAGCAAAAGGAGAATTTGTCCTATATTATGTCTCTTTCAGCCCGGTTGTCGACGCTTGTGAATGACATTATTGATTTCCAGCATCTCCGGGAAGAGAGGCTGGTACTGAAAAACAGCTTATTCGATATTAACGGAACGATTCAAGCGACCATTGATGTCCTTAAGCATATGAAAAAGGAGGAGGAGGTACGCCTAATTAACCGGGTTCCTTCTGGCGAATTTTATTTATTTGCAGATGAAAATCGCTTTACGCAAATTCTGGTCAATCTGGTTGGCAATGCGCTCAAGTTTACGGATGAGGGCAAGGTTGAGCTGCAAGCGGAGGCGCGCGGCAATGCGATAGCTATTAAAATTTCGGATACCGGCGCTGGAATGGGAGAGGAACTGCAGGAGAGGCTTTTTGGCAGAGAGGGCGGCATTGGAGACGGTGTACAGATGGATGATCGGCCATCCGGGATGGGGCTGCAAATCTCTAAACGGCTTGCTGCACGGATGGGAGGAGATTTGCTATTGGTGGAATCCAAGGCGCAGCATGGCACCGTGTTCGAGGTGGTGCTGCCAGCTGCAAGCGATGATCAAAGGCGTGAGCTGGCGGTGCTCGTCTCGGATGCGGCATTGCCGGAGGGTCGAGGCAGCTTGCCAAGGGCCCCTGTAGCTGTAGGAACGACTCCCGCCTGGGAGGATGAAGATAAAAATAAGGTCACTCTGTTGTTGGTTGACGATGAAGCCTCCAATATTAAGGTGCTTCAAGAATGTTTTCCGCCGGATCGCTACCGAACGGTGACGGCTTATGACGGAGAGTCTGCTTTGAGGCTGCTGCAGCAGCATAAGGACATTGCCATTGTACTGCTGGATGTTATGATGCCGGGACTGTCCGGTTATGAAACTTGCCGTCTTATCCGCGAGACCTATCCGATCTACAGTCTGCCAGTGCTTCTGCTTACGGTTCGCCATTCTCCCGCAGACATTGCTACGGGTCTGGATGCAGGAGCTAACGATTTTCTCGTAAAGCCGTTTGATGCTCGGGAGCTGCATGCAAGGGTCAATACGCTTCTACAACTGAGAGAGGCTGTTAAAGAGGCTATCCTTATGGAATCGATGTTCCTGCAATCGCAAATCAAGCCGCATTTTATTTATAATGCACTCAGTATTATTATTTCGTTGTGCTATAAGGATGCAGAGCGGGCCGGACGTCTTCTGGGGCAGTTCAGCAATTACCTGAGGTTGAGCTTTGATGTGGACCCTAGACAAGCTAGGGTCACCCTAAGGAGAGAAATCGCCCTGGTGAAGTCTTATGCTGAGCTGGAGCAAGCGCGTTTCGGAGATCGGCTTAGAGTCGAGCTTGCGATTGACGAAGGCCTGATGGACTGTATGCTGCCGGCGCTCACCCTGCAGCCGCTTGTTGAAAATGCCATCCGCCATGGTTTGATGAAGCGAGCTCAAGGAGGCATTGTTCGGCTTGAAGCCGGAATGGAGGGTGCTGACTTGCAGATCACCATTATCGACAACGGACTTGGATTCACGCTCGACAAGCTGGAAGATTTTTTACATACGGGGCAAGTCGGCGTGGGAGTCGGCCTTGCCAATGTGCACAAGCGCTTGTTGAATGAATATGGACGAGGTTTACGGATTGAAAGCCGGGATGGGTTTGGAGCGAAGGTGACGATTCTGCTGCCTGAAAGAAGGACAGATATTGGGAAAGGCGGTCAATTGGCATGAGGGCGGTTATTGTAGATGACGAGCTGCTGACTGGTGAACATATCGCTAGGCTTCTGGAGGGCATCGGAGTGGAAGTGATCGGATGCTTCACCGATCCGCGCGAGGCACTGAAGAGAATCCGCGGGCTGCGGCCCGAAGTGCTGTTTCTGGATATTGAAATGCCAGAAATGAGCGGTTTGTCGCTGGCGGAACAATTGGCTGACGAAGAAGGTATAATGGAAATCGTATTTGTAACGGCGTATACGAATTATGCCCTCGATGCATTTAAGGTAAGCGCGCTGGATTATTTGCTTAAGCCCGTTATGGAGGAGGAACTGGCCCGCGCGATAGAACGGGTTCGCAGGAGGCTTGCCGGAAATGATACACGTTTGACCGAACGGAAGGAACGACGGGCGGAGGTTTCATTTTTCGGGTCATTTGCGCTACGACTGGAAAGCAGTACGGTACCGGTGCGCTGGACGACAGCTAAGTGCGCGGAACTGTTTGCGTATATGCTGTTGCAGGGTGAGGGAAAGGAAATAAGCAAATGGACGTTGATTGACACGCTTTGGAAGGAGAAATTCGCGGAGAAAGGAGACGTGAACCTGCGCAGCACAGTCAGCAGAATCAATAAAACGCTGCGGGATAACGGGTCCTCCATCAGCCTGGTTTCGGTCAGGAACGGCTATCGTCTGAACTGTGAGGATACGGAGCTTTTGGCGGATGCTTTCCGGCTTGAACGCTTCATTCTTCGAGAATCTTCCATTTCAGAATACAATTCCAAGCAGATTGAGGAATGGATTATAGGATGTGTTCGCCCCTTTCTCGCCGAATTTGGCGGGGAATGGTGTGAAAGCTACCGCTACCGGTATCAGCGCTATTTAATGGAAGTTGGACTCAGGCTGCTTGAGCACTTAGAAATGAATGGCGGTGATCCTTCCAATAGCTTAAGGGTAGCCGAAACGCTGCTTGAGCATGAACCATTTGCCGAGCCTATCCGCTGTGCCGCACTTAAGCAGCAGGAGCGGATTGGAGGAAGGACGCGGGCTATTGCGTATTATCGAAGCTACGCGGAGCTGCTGGAACGGGAGCTGGGTACGGAGCCTGGAAAAGAGCTTAAATCCAGCTACAGAAGGCTGTTGGAAGCATAGCCTGCAAGGCTTGAAATGAAGCTTTTACATATTGAAAAAGGGAACAGGTACGGATAATCCGTGCCTGTTCTCTTTTTTTTTGAAATATAGGAAAGGATATGATTTTTTCATCCCTTCTCTATATTTCTCGGACTGAAACGTGCCGAGTCGCCAAAGGACGGCGACAGCCGTATATGCTTGCAACAATTTTGCCACGTAAGAGGAGGTATAATAGCGAAAAATGCTGCAAAATGTCGAGGCGTTGAGTGACAAGTGGCATAGATGACATTTGGGAGGAAAACTACATTATGCTTCGTCGTTATTTACATTTCAGTGAGCTTGGGTCACATGAACATACGCTGGACGAAAATGCTGGCGGACTGGCAGGCGCACTGGCAGGCGCACAAAGAATGAAGGAAAAGGGAGTGGAAGACAACAATGATTAAACGTTGGATATCAATCGTCATGGCAGTATTGATAGTGGTGGGTCATTTTCCTCAGATTGCGAATGCGGCGAATCCGCTTGACGAGTGGACGGTCCGGGGGCCTCTGCCCACGGGTGTGCATTTATATGACGTGACCTATGGGGATGGGAAATATGTAGCTGTTGGAGATAATGGAACCGTTATGACCTCTGCCGATGGTGCGAGTTGGACAACTCAAACGAGCGGTATTACGAGTAAGCTAAAAGGCATTAGCTATGAAAACGGCCAATATGTGGCGTTAGGCGAAGGTGGGAAAATTATCATCTCCAGCGATGGAGTGAACTGGACGAACGCAACGAACAACGATTCAAGCGATCTTGCCAGCGTTGCTTATGGGAATGGGAAGTATGTGGCGGTAGGGGGGTTTGGGAAGGTTGTGACCTCCAGCGACGGCATGGACTGGACGTTGAACCCAGTTAGCTCCGTAATTACAAATTCCGTTTTATATAGGATCACCTATGGAAACGGTATTTTTGTAGTAGCGGGGGGGAATGGAAAGATCTTTACTTCCAGTGATGGAACGAACTGGACAGATCAAACGAGTAACTTATCTCCCAATTTGCTGGGTGTCGCCTATGGTAACGGTATCTATGTGGTAGTAGGTTCAGAAGGGAAGGTTGTAACCTCCGAAGACGGCGTAACCTGGACACAGCGGACGAGCGGCACTTCGGAAAATTTGCTTAGCGTCATTTACGGGAACGGGATGTTTGTGGCAACAGCGAACTCTGGAGTGATTAAAATTTCTACTGACGGAGTAACTTGGGAAAATCAAACGAGCGGCCTCAACTCAGGAAGTTTAATGGGAGTCGCCGGCGGTAATGGAACCTATGTGGTAGTAGGGACTGGCGGAACGATTTTAACCTATGCTGACGGAGGGAACTGGACGATCCGGAGCCCGTTGCCTACGAGTAATAAGTTAAATAGCATCGCTTACGGTAACGGTAACGGAACCTATGTGGCTGTTGGTCCAGAGGGAACGATTGCAACCTCCGGCGACGGAATCGCTTGGACAAACCGAACAAAGAGCAGTATGACACAAGATTTAAATGGGGTTACCTATGGAAAAGGTATATTCGTAGCAGTGGGTCCAGAGGGAACGAATTTTACTTCCACAGACGGGATTGCTTGGACGAGCCGATCGAGTGGCGCTTACTCTCAATTATACGGTGTCACTTATGGAAATGGTATGTATGTTGCAGTAGGGGCTACTGGAAGGGTCGTAACTTCAAGTAACGGAACGAGCTGGACGGGGCGGACGAGCAACACTACGCAAAGTCTAAACAGCGTCATCTATGGAAAAGGGAAGTACGTGGCGGTAGGAAACACAGGAATGGTTGTTACATCCAGCGATGGCGTGAACTGGACGAGCTCGGCGAGCGGCACTACGCAACAACTAAAGGGTATTGCCTACGGAGGTCACCAGTTTGTGGCGGTAGGGCTTGGTGGAACGCTGATTGTCTCCAACGATGGCGTGAATTGGACGAGCCCGGCGAGCGGTACTTCCTCTCAGCTAAATGCTATCATCTATAGAAATCATATGTTTATGGCAGTAGGGAATGCTGGAGAGATTGTAACCTCCAGCGATGCAATGAATTGGACGAAATCGACGAACCAGGATTTGGTCAATCTTAACGGTATCGTCTACAACAATGGGACGTATATGGCGGTAGGGAACTCAGGAAGGGTTTTGCAATCCGCTGCAATGCCAATATTACCGGAAGTAAGCAACGTCGACGTCAGCCCGCGCAGCGTAAGCGTAGTACAAGGCGGAAGCCAGCAGCTCACGGCAGCGGTGGATGCGGCGGGTGGCGCTGCGTCAACCGTGACGTGGGCAAGCAGCGATGCCAGCGGAAAGGTGGCGGTAGACACTACGGGGGAGGTAATCGTTGCCGCGGATGCCGCGCTAGGCTACCACACGATTACGGCAACATCGACAGAGGATGACGGGCAAATCGGAACCGCGACGATTACGGTGACTGCCGCTCCGGGATCGCCAGCAATAAACAGTGTAAGCGTCAGCCCAATCAACACAAGTGTGCAGCAAGGCAAGAGCGGGCAGCTCTCAGCAACGGTAGGTGCGGCGAACGGCGCAGCGACGACAGTCACGTGGAAAAGCAGCGATGCCAGCGGCAAAGTAGCGGTAGACGCCACGGGCAATGTAACTGTTGCTGCGGCAGCCGTGCCAGGAAGTTACACGATCACGGCAACATCGACAGTGGACAACAGCAAGACCGGAACCGCTATGATTACGGTTACCGTTGTTCCTGTTACGTGGACAAGCCGGGGAAGCTCAGCGTTAACGACCAATATTTTAAATTACGTAACATATGGAGGCGGGAAATATGTGGTCGTTGGGAACAGTGGAACGGTTGTAACCTCCGACGACGGAGTAAGCTGGACGAAGCAGACGCTGAGCGGCATTAGTCAAAATCTGTTTAGTGTTATCTATGGGAACGGCAAGTATGTGGCCGTTGGGAACAGTGGAACGATTGTAACCTCCGACGACGGAGTAAGCTGGACGAAACGGACGCTGAGTGGACTGACGCAAAATCTGCTTAGTATCACCTACGGAAATGATAAGTACGTAGCTGTGGGAGCTGGCGGAAAGGTTATTACCTCCGCTGACGGAGTAACCTGGATGAGCCAAACAAGCGGCACCACAAGCGGCCTAAATAGCGTAGCCTACGGAAATAACGTTTATGTGGCTGTGGGAGCCAGCGGCACGGTTGTGACCTCTGCCGACGGAGTAACCTGGACGAGCCAAACAAGAAACATTTACGTTAATTTAAACGGCATTTCCTACGTAAATGGCATGTTTGTGGCTGTAGGAGCCAGCGGCACGGTTATGACCTCTGCCGACGGAGTAACCTGGACGAGCCAAGTAAGCAGCACCGCAAATGGCCTAAATAGCGCAGCTTACGGAAATGACATTTATGTGGCTGTAGGAGCCAGCGGAAAGGTTGTGACCTCCGCCGACAGAGTGAACTGGACTACGCAAACGAGTACGAGCAGCACTACAAATAATTTGCTGGGAGTCATCTACGCCAACGGTACTTTTACGGCTGTGGGGGCCAGTGGAACCATTCTACAATCTGTTCCGGCACCGGCGGTGAACAGCGTGAACGTCAGTCCAAGCAGCGCAAGCGTAGAGCAAGGCAAGAGTCAGCAGCTCACGGCCACGGTAGATGTGGTGGGCGGTGCAGCGACGACAGTGACATGGACGAGCAGCGATGCCAGCGGCAAAGTGACGGTAGATACTGCGGGTAATGTTACTGTTGATGCAGCAGCAGTAACGGGAGCTTATACAATCACGGCAACATCGACGGCGGACAGCAGCAAAAACGGAACGGCGACGATTACGGTCACCGTTGCTACTCAGACCGACGCAGGAGCTGTCAGTGATGACAAGGCTGCTCTGGAGGTCAGCTTTGGAAGTGGCGACAGCGCTACGAATGTCACGCAAGACGTGACGCTGCCTGGAACAGGAGCAAGCGGCACGACGATCACGTGGTCATCCGACGATACGAGCGTCGTGGCCGATGACGGCAAAGTGACCCGTCCATCCTACACTGAAGGAGACAAGGAAGTAACGCTGACCGCCACGATTACGAAGGGAAGCGAAATGGAAACCAAAACGTTCACCCTCAAGGTGAAAGCCAATTCGCAGAGCGATGCGGGATCTGTCAGTGATGACAAGGCTGCTCTGGAGGTCAGTTTCGGAAGTGGCGACAGCGCTACGAATGTCACGCAAGACGTGACGCTGCCTGGAACAGGAGCCAGCGGCACGACGATCACGTGGTCATCCGACGATACGAGCGTCGTGGCCGATGACGGCAAAGTGACCCGTCCATCCTACGCCGAAGGAGACAAGGAAGTAACGCTGACCGCGACGATTATGAAGGGCAGTGTAACGGAAACCAAAACCTTTACTCTCAAGGTGAAGGTCAATCCGCAGAGCGATGCGGGAGCTGTCAGTGATGACAAGGCTGCTCTGGAGGTCAGCTTTGGAAGTGGCGATAGTGCTACGAATGTCACGCAAGACGTGACGCTGCCTGGAACAGGAGCAAGCGGCACGACAATTATATGGTCATCCGACGATACGAGCGTCGTGGCCGATGACGGCAAAGTGACCCGTCCATCCTACGCCGGAGGGGACAAGGAAGTAACGCTGACTGCCACGATTACAAAGGGAAGCGAAACGGAAACCAAAACGTTCACCCTCAAGGTGAAAGTCAATTCGCAGACCGACGCGGGAGCTGTTAGCGATGACAAGGCTGCTCTGGAGGTCAGTTTCGGAAGTGGCGACAGCGCTACGAATGTCACGCAAGACGTGACGCTGCCTGGAACAGGAGCAAGCGGCACGACGATCACGTGGTCATCCGACGATACGAGCGTCGTGGCCGATGACGGCAAAGTGACCCGTCCATCCTACGCCGAAGGAGACAAGGAAATAACGCTGACCGCCACGATTACGAAGGGAAGCGAAACGGAGACCAAAACGTTCACCCTCAAGGTGAAAGTCAATTCGCAGACCGACGCAGGAGCTGTCAGCGATGACAAGGCTGCTCTGGAGGTCAGCTTTGGAAGTGGCGACAGCGCTACGAATGTCACGCAAGACGTGACGCTGCCTGGAACAGGAGCAAGCGGCACGACAATCACGTGGTCATCCGACGATACGAGCGTTGTGGCCGATGACGGCAAAGTGACCCGTCCATCCTACGCCGGAGGGGACAAGGAAGTAACGCTGACCGCCACGATTACGAAGGGAAGCGAAACGGAGACCAAAACGTTCACCCTCAAGGTGAAAGCACAATCGGCCAATAACACAGGATCAGCGCCTGCCTCCAGCAACTCAAGCGGAGATGTGGTCATCGTGTTGGTGAACGGCAAACAGGAAAATGCGGGAATCGCCGCAACAAGTAAGCTTAACGATCAAACCGTTCTCACGATCACCATTGACCAGAAGAAGCTGGAAGACAAGCTGGCTGCGGAAGGCCAGGGTGCAGTCATTACGATTCCGGTCAACACACAGTCTGACGTGGTCATTGGCGAATTAAACGGTCAAATGGTTCAAACCATGGATAATCAAAAAGCTATATTGGAAATCAGAACGAATCATGCGACTTATAAGCTTCCCGCACAACAAATGAATATTAACATGATAGCGGAGCAATTCGGGAAGTCGGTGCCGCTAAAGGACATCAAGGTTCAAGTTGAAATCGCCGCACCAACGAACGATTCGATGAAAGTTGTGGAGGATGCGGCAGCGAAAGGGAAATTCACGCTTGTCGTTCCGCCGGTTGAATTCACGATCAGAGCTACATACGGAACAAAGACAATCGAAGTATCTAGATTCGATGCTTATGTTGAGCGAACCATCGCCATCCCGGCCGGATTCGACACGAACCAAATTACTACGGGCGTCGTTGTCGAGCCGGATGGAACGGTTCGTCACGTACCAACCAAGATCGTCGAAATCGACGGCAAATATTATGCTCATATTAACAGCTTAACCAACAGCACTTACTCCGTCGTCTGGCATCCGCTTGAATTCCTTGATGTTGCGAGTCACTGGTCGAAAGCTGCTGTTAACGACATGGGGTCGCGGATGATCATTGATGGTACGGGCGGCGGTCTGTTTAATCCAGATCGAGATATAACACGAGCTGAGTTTGCAGCTATCCTGGTACGCGGATTGGGACTAAAACTGGAAAACGGGGCCGCACCATTCTCTGATGTGAAGACGTCAGATTGGTTTAGCAGCGCAATCAATACGGCTTATACGTATCAGTTGATTGACGGTTTTGTAGACGGCACTTTCCGACCGACGGATAAGATCACGAGGGAACAGGCGATGGTTATTCTCTCCAAAGCGATGAAGCTTACAGGACTGAAGGCTAAACTGTCTGTTCAGCCAACAGATGCTACTCTTCGTATGTTTGGAGACGCACAGGAGGTATCCGCGTGGGCGCAAAGCAGTGTTGCGGACATCCTTCAAGCTGGCATTGTATCTGGACGAAGCGTTGATAAGCTTGCGCCGCAGGAGTACATAACCAGGGGCGAGGTTGCAACCGTTATTCAAAAACTTATGCAAAAATCTGATCTAATTTAGGTATAGAGGGGGCCGAATTCGGCCCCCTCTATTTGTGTGCGCCCAGCGTGGTGCTATCTCTAGGGTTCAAGTCCCGAATGGTGAGGGCAGTAGCAGCCATAGCTTAAGGCAATGGTGTCCATCGTGAGGTGAAATCTGAAGGAAGCCGATGGCAAATCTCTGGTCTGAGGAACACGAACTTCATATTAAGGCTAGCGTAGGTTGGATGAGACTGCATAACATGTAGAAGTCCTTACTGCCAAAGGCGTACGAGATTAAAGAAGCAGATAGATGGAGAGGAAGATAGCGCTCTTACCCCGGGACGTCTCACAGACGTGGAGTAGGAAAAAAATTCGGAACATGGAAGACGTGAATGTCCCTTTCTCGCGGAATTTGGCGGGGAATGGTGTGAAAGCTACCGCTACATTTATCAGCGCTATTTAATGGAGGCTGGACTAAGGCTGCTTGAGCATGAACCCTTTGCTGAGCCTATCTTGCCTCCAGAGGGAGGATCAGCCGTTGCACTTGCAACAATTTTGTCACAGAAGAGGAGGTATAATGGCGAAAAATGCCGCAAAATGTCGAGGTGTTGAGCGACATGTGGCAGAGATAACATTTGGGAGGAAAACTACATTATGCTTCGTCGTTATTTACATTCCATTCTGATCGTTCTATTGATTTTTTCGGGACTTCCCCCGCTGGGAGTCTCAGCCGAATCCAATGATCCGCTGACTCTCGGCAACGAGGACGTTAGGTTGTTCGACGGCGGTGAGGGAACGGCGGATGATCCGTACCAACTATCAACCGCGGAGCAATTGGATAGGGTAAGGGACTATCGGGACAAGCATTTTGTTCTGACGTCAAATATTGATCTGGACGCTGCGCCGTACAATCAGGGTGAGGGCTGGAGTCCCATCGGCAGCACAACGGATAATAAGCCGTTTACTGGAACATTCGACGGTGGAAACTTCACGGTTTCTGGGCTTACAATCAAGTCGGACAAATTGGACAATTCCTTGTTCGGTTACATCAGCTCCGCAAGAATTCGGAATCTGAATATGGCCGCTGTCAATATAAGTGATGAAACCAATGGCGATACAACCACTGGCGCTACGGCTGGCGCGCTTGCGGGTACGGCCCAAAACTCGATCATTGAAAATGTTTCGGCCTTCGGAACAATTGTCAGCCGGAGAGACAACACTGGCGGTCTGATTGGATCATTGGCCGCAGCGGGTGCCAAAACGGCGGTGATTCATTCCTCTGCATCGGTAAAGGTGCAGCTTCCAATAAATGGAGCAGGCCAGCGTTCTCTTTTTGCTAATAACAAATACCAGAACAGGGGTGGCTTAATCGGCAGTGTAAAAGGCACGGCAAGCGATCAAGTCGAATTCATTGGCAACTGGGCAACGGGGGATGTTGAAGGCACCTTGCAGACAGGCGGATTAATTGGCTATGGTGAGAATATCATCGTTGAAACATCCTATTCGACTAGTTCGGTTAAGGGTTACACTGTGAGCTCGGGCCACATGAACATAACGCTGACCGAAAATGCTGGCGGGCTGGCAGGTGTCCTGAAAAATGCCACGGTGTCTGAGTCTTATGCTGGACCATCCGTTATCCAGGGAATCCCGGGCTCATCCGTCGTGAAGGGCGGGACGGCGATAGGGGGCTTTGTTGGCAAAGCGCAAGACTCGACCTTTACCGATGTGTTCTCCCGTGCAACAGTCACCGGCTATGAGATGGCGGGCTTTGTTTATAAAATGGAAGGAACGGTATCCTTTAAAAATGCCTATTTTGGCGGAACCTTGCTAGTCGATGAAAGTATTGTGAAAGAGTTTGCGCCGAGCTATGCAAATGCAACGGTCTCCAATGTGTTTTACCATTCAGGTGCGCAATGTTCGGTTGTCAAACCGGGAGATGAGCTGGGTACGCCGCTATGCACCAACAAAATTCAAAATGCCGATACCTATCCGGCAGACTGGAACTTTAAAGGCATATGGCTGATTGACTCTGCCGTTAATGGTGGATTCCCCTATTTTGGTGACAAGCTGGCACCGGAAATTGAAGGAGCAGTTACCGTCGAACCGGGTACAGTAAAAGGAACTACGCGTATTAGTGGAGCTTCTGCTGGCATCGCCAACCGTCTTGTGGTACAGATGCTGACTGGCAGTGTGCCGACTCCAGATGCGGGAGCTGCTGCTCCGGTCGGCAACGGAACAAGCGTGATAGATCCTTATGCAGTTGGCAGCGATATTACTATCGATAGCTCTGCGGCAGTTAGCCACCTCGCATTGTACGAGGTTGATGCTGCTGGCAATATCGTAAAGTTCAGCCTCATTGAGCTTGAAAATGGTGATGTCCAGCTGTTTGCAGGCGGGTTGGGAACAGCTGCCGATCCATACCAAATTGCGGGCTCAGATGAATTAAATGCTATTCGTTATGTACTGGATGGTCACTTCGTTCTTACGGATGATATTGATCTGACGGATGGTGGAGCAGGGACAAGCTGGACACCAATCGGTTCATATATGACTTACGATGTGCCTACCGAGCCGTTTACCGGGGTATTCGATGGCAATGGCAAAACGATTAGCGGCCTGAATATACAGGTTTATGCCGGCAAGGGTGTTGGCTTGTTTGCGTATACAGAAGGAGCAACGCTCGAGAACGTACACCTGGTCAATGCCGTTATTACGGCAATGGATGAATTAAATCCGCCTGAAATGGTGGGGGCTTTGGTGGGGATGGCCAAGAAAACGCAAGTCATTCATTCGTCTTCATCCGGCAGTGTTACTGGTAAAAGTGCCCTTGGCGGCCTGATAGGCGCCATTGAAGGCCAATCGCTAGTCTCCGGCTCTTATTCCAGCGCCGAAGTGATCATCATTGATTTTAGCGGAAGCGGCGGAGGTGGTTTAATCGGGCGGGCGGGCAACGTTACCAGCGGTGAAAACGAGCGGGTAGCCATTGTTCAATCGTACGCTACGGGCAAAGTTTCCTCAGCCGAAAGCTACTATGGCAGCAAGCTTGGCGGTTTAATCGGTGAGGGCAACAGAATCGACATTGAGAAATCCTACGCTTCAGGAGAAGTGGAAGGGAGAACGATCCTTGGCGGATTGGCGGGCTACCTTGAAGGAGCGACCATTAAGCAGACTTATGCATCTCCGATCCAGCAAGTCATAGGCTCCGGCTTATATATTGGCGGTTTTGTCGGCCAATCCGACAACTCCCTATATGAGAATGTTTACTCGCGTGCAAGAGTTGAAGGTGTTCAGTACGTAGGTGGATTCATCGGAAACGATCTGGGCTCCAATACGTTTCGTTTCGCCTATTCTACGGGAGCGATATTGGACAAGGATTATATGTATACCGACGCATACAGCTTCGGAGGCAATAACGGCAGCAATGTGTCGGTTGCCGAGTCGGTATACTCTGATAGGGTGACGGGTGAAACCGATCTTAAAATCTTGCTAGATATAAGCGAATATCGGTCTACACCTGACATGAAGGAAAAACCGAAGTTTGAGGAATGGGATTTTGAGCAAATATGGGCGATCTCCCCAGCGTTTAATGAGCGTTATCCGCATTTCCAGTGGAGTTATACAACTCCGCCAGTGATTCCGGTGCCTGTATCGCCGTTTAGTCCCGTTCCTGCAGCTACGGAAGGCCTGCAGGTAGGAACTACAAGCCTTCCATATGCTTTTTCACAGCCAGACAATCGGTTAGTGGTTTCTATTTCTTCAAGTCCGATTGTAACACCAAATTATGGCGATTCCGCTCCGATGGGAGCGGGAGTGATCGATCCCTATCAGATGGGTGACATCTCAGGTGTAGATGCTGAAACGAATAAATATATTGGACTTTATGAAATAGATGCTGGCAATAAGGTACTCCGATTTAGCTTGATTGAATTGACAGCAAGCGATATTAAGCAAGGTCAATCGGCGACGCCGACACCGGATACAGGCGGAACCCCGACGCCAACACCGGATACGAGTGCAACCCCGACGCCGACCTCACAATCTTCGTCGGGGACGGGTACCGACTCTGGCACTGTCAAAGAAGAGGTGTTCGCGGAGGTTTCGGCGGGCGAAGGCGAATTACTTACTAGAACGCCGATTGAGCGTACGACCAGTTCGGACGGCAAGGTCAGGGATAATGTTGTCTTGGCACAGGATAGAGTTTTGGCAACGGTAGAGCAGCTTAAGGGCAAGTCGAATCCAATAGCGCGAATCATTATACCAGACGAAGAGGGGAAAGTGTCCCAGACGGACATCAAAGTTCCGAAAAATGCCGTCAAACCGCTAGCGGACGGTGGTATTGCATTGGAATTCCAGCTTGAGGGTGTTCGCGTGTTTATTCCGCAAGAATCATTGGTGGGATTCGACGAGGATCTTTATTTCCGCTTCATTCCGATCCGGACTGAAAACGAACGTAAAGTCGTGGAGGATCGAGCCAAGAAAGAAGAGCTTGTGCGCCAAATTGCAGGAGACCAGACGATTAAGGTATTGGGCAGTCCGATGACCATTGAAACCAATATGCAGAGCCGGTCTGTAACGTTGATGATGCCGCTTAAAGGCGCTTTGTCTGAAGATGCCGCGGCCCGTCAAAACATTCTGGACAACCTGGTTATTTTCGTAGAGCACAGCGATGGAACCAAAGAGCTGATTCGTGGCGAGATTGCTGCCTATAAGGGCGGGGAGCAGGGCGTGCAATTCGACGTCAATAAATTCAGTACATTTACGATGGTTTACATGGAAGGCTGGAAGGAATATTTTGCTGCCCAGCAGCAGGACGGTGAAGGGGCGAACCTCCACAAGCCATATATTAAAGGCTTCCCTGACGGAACATTTGGCCCAGACAAGCCGGTTACCCGTGCGCAGATGGCGGCTATGCTGGTCAGAAATTTGGAGAGCCTCCCCAACGGGGGAGTAGTATTCTCTTACAAAGACGTTTCTGTGAAGCATTGGGCATATGAGGAAATGGGAGTCGCGTCCGAAGCCAGGTTGATGGAAGGTTATCCAGACGGACGCTTTGGCCCTGAGGATGGTATCACTCGCGCTGAAATGGCGGCCATCGCATACCGCTGGCTGACGAGCAAGGGCGTTGAAGCCGAGGTTTCAGCAATAGGACAAACCTATAAGGACCTATCCTCCGAGCATTGGGCTTATGAGGCAATTGCCTTCATCCGTTCCAATGGCATAATGAGCGGTTATGATGATCATACGTTTAAGCCGAATCAGAAGCTGACACGGGCTGAAGCCGTCAAGGTGCTTAACCGCCTGTTTGAACGGGGACCGCTTTATGGTGTGAGTACTCCGACCTTTGAGGATGTTGGCACAAGACACTGGGCCTTCATGGAAGTCGAAGAAGCGGCACAGGAGCATCGATGGTTCATTGATGATCAAGGGCATGAAGTGAAGCGCTAGCAGTAGAGAAAGACGTTTCTTCCTTTATATGAGGGAGGAACGTCTTTTTGTAGTATGTCCCGCATGGTATAGATTTGTATATTTTGCATTTATAGAAGCGGTACTTGTATAGTAGTAGGGTAGCTTTTATTCTTTTAAAAGGCTTAATAGAAATCATACAAAGGTTCGTGAAAAACGGGAAACTTCATAAGAGAAAAGGTGTTTTTCTATAGAGCCAGCAACAAGCAAATGGTAGGGATACGAGAAACAGGAGGAAATCAATTGAGTACACAAAGCATTGGAGTTCCATTAGAGGGTTTTGCAGAATTCAGCCGGACGGTAGCCGCTGAGGGTGCCGTATTATTGAAAAATGAAGGACAGGTGCTTCCGTTTAAGGATGGCGACAACGTTGCTATTTTTGGCAGAACTCAGGTGAACTATTATCGCAGCGGTACCGGTTCGGGCGGCAGCGTTCATGTTACTTATACAACAAATCTGCTGGATGGGCTTCGTGGCAGCAAGAATGCTGCCGTCAATGAAGCGCTGGCGGCTGTTTATGAGAAGTGGATTGAAGAAAATCCATTCGATAACGGTGGAGGCGGCTGGGCGGCTGAGCCATGGCATCAGAAGGAAATGCCTTTAACGGCTGAGCTGGTTTCGGAGGCAAGAAGTAAGTCGAACAAGGCTGTCGTGGTGATTGGACGTACAGCGGGAGAAGATCAGGACAATGCTGATGAGTCCGGAAGCTACCAATTGACAGTGGAAGAAAAAGCGATGCTGAAGCAGGTGACGGCTTATTTTGAACAAACCGTTGTCGTGCTTAATGTATCGAACATTATAGACATGAGCTGGCTGAACGATGAAAGCTACGTGCATCCCATTGCAAGTGTCATCTACTCCTGGCAGGGTGGCATGGAAGGCGGCAATGCAATTGCCGATGTGCTGGCTGGAGACGTGACGCCAAGCGGCAAATTGACGGATACGATCGCTTATTCTATTAACGATTATCCGTCGACTCGCAATTACGGCAATGAATTTAAAAACGTTTATGAGGAAGATATCTATGTGGGATATCGTTATTTTGAGACGTTTTGCCCGGATAAGGTTCAGTTTGAGTTTGGCTATGGCATCTCTTATACCTCGTTTGACATCAAGCCGGAGGATGCCAAGCTGACAACCAAAGCAGGAGAGCAATACGTTGAAGTCGACGTCAACGTAACGAATACGGGAACCGCCTTCGCGGGTAAAGAAGTGGCGCAGGTTTACTACGAAGCGCCGCAAGGCAAGCTGGGTCAACCGGCTAAAGCGCTGGCCGCATTCGGCAAAACAAAATTGCTTCAGCCAGGCGAATCGCAGCTCCTTACGGTGAGCTTCCCTGTTTCTGCTATGGCTTCCTATGATGACGCTGGTGTGACGGGGCATCCTTCCGCTTATGTGCTGGAGGCAGGCACTTATCGTTTTTATGTGGGAACGAGTGTGAAAAAGGTAGCGGAAGTGGCTGTTGAGGGTCAAAACGGCTATGTCGTGGATGCTCTTCAAGTTGTGGAGCAGCTGCAAGAAGCGATGGCGCCAATGGAAAGCTTTACGAGAATGAAGCCGGGTGCCCGGAAGACAGATGGCTCGTATGAGCTCATCTCTGTAGAGGTGCCGCAGCGGAAGGTTTCTATGGCGGAACGGATCGAGAACAATCTTCCTGCAACGCTAGTACAGACGGGCAATCAGGGACATACGTTAAGAGATGTTTTTGAGGGTAAAGTCGGTATGGAAAGCTTCATCGCGCAGCTTAGCGATCAGGATTTGGCGGCAATCGTCAGAGGCGAGGGCATGAGCAGCCCGCTCGTTACATCGGGGACGGCTTCAGCTTTCGGCGGTGTCAGCGATCAGCTGTTCAATTATGGCATCCCCGTGGCTTGTACAGCAGACGGCCCGTCCGGCATTCGTATGGATAGCGGTCAGAAGGCAACTCAGGTCGCAATCGGCACCTTGCTTGCGGCAACGTGGAATACGGAGCTAGTCGAAGAGCTGTATGTAATGGAAGGCCAGGAGCTACTAAGAAACAACATCGATACGCTGCTCGGGCCAGGCCTGAATATTCGCCGCAGTCCGCTTAATGGACGGAACTTTGAATATTTTTCAGAAGATCCATTCATTTCGGGTGTATTTGCGGCAGCATGTACGAAAGGGATTATGAAGGGCGGCTCGAACGCTACGCTGAAGCATTTTGCCTGCAACAATCAGGAAAAGCACCGCAGCAAGGTCGATGCGGTTGTCTCCGAACGCGCTCTTCGTGAGATTTATTTGAAAGGCTTTGAAATCGCCGTGAAGCAGGGCGGTGCGAATTCGATTATGACCTCCTACAATCCGATCAACGGACATTGGGCCGCTTCCAACTATGACCTGAACACGACGCTTCTTCGCGGCGAATGGGGCTTTACAGGCATTGTGATGACGGACTGGTGGGCGATCATGAACGATGTCGTGGGTGGCGGCCCAGCGGATCGCAAACTGACGAACTGGATGGTTCGTGCACAAAACGACCTGTACATGGTGGTGCCGAACTACGGTGCGGAAATCAATGGCTGGGATGACAATACGATTGAATCGCTTGAAAATGGCACGTTGACCCGCGGCGAATTGCAGCGCTCTGCTATGAATATTTGCACGTTCATTATGAACGCGCCTGTATTTTCGAGAAAACATGAAATCGTAGAGACGGTTGAAGCGTTCAAGGCGAATGCTTCGCTTTCAGCAGCAGCTTCGCCAGAGCAAGTGCAAGAACTTTCCCAAAATGCACAGGTGAAGCCTGCTGTAGCGGGTTCATCCTTTATGCAGGTGGATCAAGCTGGGCAATACCGGATCATTGTCAGCATTATGTCTCCAGAGACGGAATTAGCGCAAAGTGCATGTAATGTAACGCTGAACGATCAACTGATGACGACCATTCAAACGAATGGAACCGAAGGCAAGTGGATCAGACAGAAGCTTATGAAAGTCGAGCTGGAAGCTGGCTTCTATGAACTGAAGCTGGAATTCATCAAGCCAGGTTTGCAGGTGGAGTGGATTGAGTTTAAACAGGTTTAGAGGTAGGAGGCTAACCTGTTAAGCTATCTAGATTATCGCTCAAGGTGGGGCACGGTAGTGAAGGGCCGATAATTATTTTCATAGTCCGCCTCTACGGTTAAAATCCACAACCAATAAAGGTTGTGGATTTTAACCGTTTTATGACTTTTATTGATGAAATACAAGTTAGTTTTCATAGTGAGGAATAAAAGGATATAAAATTTTATTTGTACTAATTGTAAAAACAGGGTGTTAGGACATTGATGATTATAAAGTTAATATTTGATGTTGCGAATCATCTTTATCAAAAGATAATGTTTTTAATGGTTCATATTCAGGAAATAAATTACGTGCAATTTGATAATTTCGAACAGCATTTGCTATGTTACCTATTCTTAAATGTAATACTGCTAATACATAATATCTATAATACTCGTTCTGTGAAGAGAATACAGCATTTTCGAACTTCAAAATAATTGATGTGATTCTAGCTGGATCATTCCCTATAAAAGACCACGGTATGAATTTTTTTTCGCCGTGAACAATTATTCTGGATCTAACTGAGTCAATGGTAGTTAATAAATCCCCATGCAGTTTTTTTAAAAAGGCAGCATTAGAAATTCTTTTGTAATTAACATTATACTTCTGGCATAATTCTTCTTTCTCCATTGATAAAATAGATACATAAATTCTTTTTAAATTAAGAGATATTAATTTTGCAAATTGATTTACATCATAATTTCGTTCTATGAAAATATCGAATGATTTTTCTAAAGCTTCATTGTAAATCTCCCTTAATATTTTAGATAATTCTTCTTTGAACGATGATTCCAAAGAAGTAACGACAGCCAAATCTATAATATCATTAAACCCTACATATGCAATCGTGTTATTTTCAGTACAAAGGCGCTCTCCTAATGAACCGGTGGAACAAGAAAACGCGAACACAAAAGAATTTTTTAAAGCCGTTAATTTATCAAGAGTTAAGTAGATACGTTCGCCTTTAACTTCATCTGCTTCTATCGAGTCTGGATCACCATGTGCAGTGAATACTACAATGTCAGTATGGTTTAATCTAATGTCTAGTTCATTATTTAAATCATTTGAACGTTTTATATATTTATAATTAGTACCGTAAGTTTGTTCTAAGTGTCGTCGAAATCCGTGCAAAAAACCTATACCGCCCGAATTGGGAAAAAAATGAATTATTTTCATATCATTCACCTGTTATAATATTGTGTATAATGACTGATTCAGCTAGGTTCCCTTTATAAAGCCTGCCCGTCTTTTCATCTCTTCTAATAAAATTTATTATTTCATTAATTGTATATTCCTTTCCTTCAACTTTTATCCGTTCATCGTCAATAATATCACTATAATCTGCAAAATATTTTTCTAGACTTACTTGAACAAAATCAATATTATCTATAGCCTCAATGATAGTCTCCACTCTTATTTGCATTTCACTTAATCCATGCAATGTAGAACTTTTCGACTTAGTGTCTTTTGAGAGAAAGCGATATATTCCCTGATTGAATAAGTTGATTAGGTCATTTCTATCTGGAAAGACTTCAGATAAATCACCCATTGTATAAAATATAATTTTACAGTGCTTATTAATTTTCTCTCTAATTTCTTTTACTAAATCACTACCGTATTCAACATTTCCTGCTTGTCTTAGATCATAATCAATAATTAGTACGTCGTAAATAACTTCTCCACTTGCAAGAAGGCTAATTGCTTCTTTATACTTTTGAGTAGAGAAAAAAATTATATTATAGTCAAGTTTTTGATCTTCTTTAATTTTCCTGAAAATATGTTCGTATTGCTTAATTTCTCTTTCTAAAAATTTCGAATCATCTACAATTAAGATATTTCTTGTAATTTCCATACTAATCCCCCAAATCAAAACTAAGTTGGAACGAAGCTCCTAAATCAGATTTCACTAGATTTATTTCCCCATTGTTTCCTTTAATTAATTCATCAATGATTGATAATCCCATACCGAAACCATTTTCAGTAGTTGTATAAAATGGATTAAATATATGTGGTATCACATTTTCGTGAATCCCTTCACCATTATCATTGAAAAAAATATTTAATTTAGTAGGGGATATTTCATAGTAAACAGTTATTATTTTTTCTCTATTTGTTATTTTTTTGAATGACTTTAAAGAATTAGATAATAGATTCTCGATAATAATCTTGAGATCATTTAAATCAATTTTCAATTTAATATTTTTATCACCTTGGATTATATACTTTACCTCCTCATTAATTAATGTTGTTTTAAAAGAGGAAAATACCTTCTCTAAGTGTTCAAACAGATTTATATAGATTTTTTCTTTTTTCTTAAGAAGGTAATTTCTTGCATCTAACAAATAAGTTTTTATTTCCGTTGCAGTATTTAAAATAAAGGCTTCATTTTCTTTTATAATATTTAGAACATCTTCATGTATATTTAGAAGTTCAAGATCCACCTTCTGATTCCATACAGATGTTTCAATATTCTGCAATCTAATAAGAACTTGATGTATTATTCCTTGTAGTAAAGTTTCTTTACTTGAAAGTCTTTTGTACACTTCTACAAGTTGTTTTTGATTTCTAATAATCTTATCTTGCTCCTGATTACTACTTCGTATTACTTTGGAAAGTTCAATAACTTGTTCGGCTATTTCTGGAGAAAAATAATGAATATTCCGAGCAACAGCATTCAATTTTTTAGTTGCCTCAGTAATTTCTATACGGTGCTCTATATGCTGATCATCAGCTATTTTAAATTTTTTCAAGAAAAAGTACTCTTCCAATTTTGTCATTACTTGCTCTTTTATAAATTTCCTTAAACTAGTTAAAGATTCGTTTTCTTCTAGCCCTTGCCTATTTGTGGCATCAATAAAAGAGGTATTATGCTCACGATAAATTTGAATGTACCCAATAATGTCCCTTACACCTAAAAAACGATAGTGTCCTTGAGATTTTCTTAACTCTAGATCTAACCAATCGTTTTGCTCTTCGCCGTAAGGATATATTTGAAAGAAGTCTCTATATATCCTTATATTTCCATAATCCTTGACATTTTCTTTGAATCTATGATGAAAGGATTGTTTGTCGCTTTTGTCAAATGAATAAATAATGGCTTTAACTGGGCCGAAATTATATTTATTAGTGAAACTGTTTTCTTCGACTATTGCACCATTCCTATATACTTCAAAACTAATCTCATTCAACCTATCTTTATTTATATTCATTTCAACCCAGAGTGAGCTTATTTCGTTTAATTTATAAGGTTCAAGAATTTTATTATTATATCCAAACTTTTTACAATCAAGCTTGATTTTGAAATGGTGATTTTCAAGATCAGAGAATGGTGATAGCAGTCCCTTTAAACGTTTTTCTAAAGTTAGTATTTCTTGCTTCTCCCAAATATCTCGTAATCCTGTGATTTTTAAAGTAACGCCTTTTTTGTTTCGAAGAACTTTATTGATGGTATAATTAATATCGATTTCACTTAAAAGTTTATTGTCTTGGTTTTCAAACATTTCCCAATCAAAAACCACTAAAATATTTTGATTTGAATTTTCTTTTAAACTCAACAGTTCAAGTTTGTTGCCTAATCTATCAACAGAGAATCTCCCGATTCCCTTTTCACCGTTTATAGGGCGCCCTTTCGGTGTGAAATTTACCCCCTTTTTGTGATCAGTGCCGATTACCATCCACTTCTCTGTAATATCGTTTAAATCCATCCCCGATCCGTCATCACTAATAATTAATTCATCATTATCAGGATCTATAATTACTTTTACTTCATCTGCATCTGCATCAAATGAGTTCTTTACAAGTTCAAAAATAGCTGAAATTTTATTTGTTACCAATCTTCTGCCAACTAAATCTTTTATATTTGTGGATGAACTAAAATGTAAAATAGGCATAAAATCCCTCTCAATCTATTTTATCATTTAGATAAGGCAACCATTATTTCTTTTGCAATTGCCATTGCGAATAATGGTGGTACTGCATTACCAACTTGAGTGTATTGTGGAGTTTCAAACTTCCTTCTATTCCCACCAGTGGTTCGCTTGCCTAGAAATTCAAATGAATCATCAAAGGACTGAATCCTGGCTAGTTCTCGTACTGTTAATATTCTCGAATTCTGAGGATCATAATGTACAATATCATCTGGTAAAGTTAGAATAGTAGGAGCAACTTTTTTTTTGTGAAGCTTAGTACATCTATATTTTTTTGTATAGTATTTCTCATATTCTTCTTCATTTAAGCGCGATAATAATTGACCAATACTTTCATTCGGTCTGAGTTTCCTAAATCGTTCGATAACAGTATTTCCATGCTTAGACGCTTGATGATTTAAAAGGAAATTAGATTGAATTTTAGCACCCTGATTATTTGGAGTGAGTCCATTTCTAAGAGATATTTGATAATCAGAAAGCTTATATCTGTTATTATAAGTGTGTGATATTTCTCCACTTTTTAAAAATCTTAAATCAGAGATAGCTTCTTCAACAGTTACAAAAAAATTATTTTCTTGAGGGAATCTAGGTGCAGGTACTAAGTTGTATAGATCATTTTTTACTTTAGTTATTTGATGTCCCAAAAAAATTACTCTTGGACGATTTTGAGGAACTCCAAAATTCTTAGCATTCAACAATTTATATTTAACATGGTAACCCATTTTTTCAGATTCTTTGACGATAATCTCTGGAACAGTGATATTTTCATACACATCACCACTTAAACCTTTGACTAAATCAACTTTAAAAGATAGAATTCCTTCTACATTTTCCATTACAAAATATTTTGGTTTTACTAATTTTATAATTTTTAAGTAATCTAAAAAAAGATAATTTCTGGGATCTTTTATATTTCTTTTTCCTGTCAAACTGAAACCTTGACACGGTGGCCCGCCGACAATAACAGAAATCTTATTACCATTTAAAAATTGTTTAAGTTTCTTCGGTTTTGTTAAATCTTTAATATCGCCCTGATAAAAAATTGTATTTTCATATCCTAGTTGCAAATGTCTATTTACATAAGTTTCTGCAGCTTCACTACTGTAGTCACAAGCATTTGGAACCTTAAATCCAGCTTGCAGAAAGCCTTCTGCCATTCCACCTGCGCCGGAAAATAAATCAAGAATATTATGTATTTGACCACTCATTTAAGTCACCCAATCCATGTTTTGTTCCAGGATATCATATTTGCCTCTGAAGTACCAGGCTAGCTGCGCCTTTGGACTTAATTGTACATAAAATATTCATAATAAACCAGATATTTTTATTGATACATTATTTCCGTATGTGATTATTTATATTTTTTAATTTGGAATAGAAAATTTTAGATTAGTAATTTATTTATATTTTATTTTTTATATGGATTTTAAATAAATTTTCTCTTATTTATTGTGGTTAATTCAGTTTATTCTTATTGCTGTATTGAAAAACATATGTATTTTTATTCTTTGTATCCTTTTGATCACAATTATGAATTAATGTGCCTCTGCCCTATTATTGAAATAGACGCAGGAGTTTTAGAGGATCAAGCTATCTCTCGGTAGTTACGTTCGCATTCATTGGGTTTTTAGTGCTCCATAACAATTTTCGAGTTTGAAAACAAAATTCCTTATATTTTAAAAAAATAGAGAATGAAGTATACAAGTGGTAATTATTAAATTTTTGCTTGCGCCGTTTTAGTATTACTTTGAGTGCTTTTTCTTTGAAGTTTTTGTGAAGCCATTTTGTCGAATGATAGACGAGATGCTCGAAAGAGCGAATGAAAGGTAGGTGCCGTCGTGGATACGAGATTGTGGATGTCAGTATTGCTATGCTTTGCGACGGCGCTGATGCTGTTTGTGTTGTTCCTGTCCTATCGGAAACGCCATTTGCAGGTGGCAAGAACGATGGTTTACATGATGGCAGCAGCATCCTGCTATGCGCTTGGCTATGCCTTCGAAATATTGAGCGTTACCTTGGACGGCGTAAAGCTGTCGCTTCAGTTCGAATATTTAGGCATTCCCTTCGTCTCCGCCTTCTGGCTGCTGATGGTGATCCAGTTTACCGGACTTGCAGCTCCTTACCGAAAATGGCTTGCGCTGCTGCTTTTTCTCATCCCATCGGTCACATTTCTTTTGCATCTTACTAATGAATGGCATCATCTTGTGTACGCGGGCTATTTTCCGAATCCGGACGATACCGTTCCGTTGTACAATACATTAAAAGGCCCTTGGTATGCGGTGCATGGCGTTTATAATTATACGATTTTGCTGCTGGGCATTCTGCTGTTTATTCCGATGTATATACGAGCTTTGCCTATTGTGCGAAAGCAGATTGTCCTCCTTATTCTTGGAGCGGCTGCGCCGATGCTTTTTAATATAGGCTATATGTATAATACGATTATTGACTTTACCCCGCTGGGGTTCGCTGTATCGGGTGTCGTGTATGCGTGGGGGATTTTTAGGTTCGGACTACTTCGGTTAACGCCGCTTGCTTATGCCAAAATGTTTGATACCGTTCGCGACGGGGTGGTGCTGCTGGATTATGAAAATCAAATCGTGAACCACAACCGCGCAGCCGAAGAGGTGTTTCCCGAGCTTATGCAAACGAAAAGCTTCCCTGCCTTAGGCAAGGACGTACTAGCGACCAGTCCCGAATTGCTCCAGCGAATATCTACCGGGGGTTTTCAGGATGAACGGTTTGCATTCCAGCGTTTGCTGGGTGATCGGCACATGTATTACATTTGCAGCTTAACGTATATTTACGACACGGGGACGACCCCGATTGGCAAAATGCTGATGTTCAGCGATATTACGGAGCTAAAGGAGAATGAGGAGCGACTTCGTGAAAAATCGCAGCAGCTGTCCCAACTGAACGCCTTTAAGGATAAGCTGTTCACCGTTATGGCTCACGATATTCGTGATCCCATCGCCCTACTGGTGAGCTTAACCGAGCTGCTGGGCGAGGAGCCTACGGATACCGATATTGCCAGCGCCGAGGTATTTCAAGAGATTAGACGGCAAATACGCGCCACCTTCCAACTCGTCGATAATTTGCTGGACTGGTATCGCAGTCAAAATGGCGAGGTTGCATTCCGGCCGCAGGCCTGGAACCTGCAGCAGGTTGTCCGCCAAGCTTTATCGCTGGCAGGAGCCAGAGCAGGGATGAAAAACATTCAAATTTCCGAGCAGATTGACGAGAGGCTGACGGTGAATGCCGATAAAGAAATGCTGGATCTGATTTTTCGGAATTTGCTTTCCAATGCGATTAAATATACGGATATCGACGGAAAGATCGAGCTCAGCGCTTCTATTGAGCATAATGAGGTAACGGTATCCATTAGCGACAATGGGAGCGGGATTGATGAGGAGACGGCGCGTCTGCTGCGTCATGATGAACTCTTTTTCAAGGAGCCTGGATTTGCAAGTGGGGAGGACGGAAGCGAAATGAGATTTGGTCTCGTATTGACTCGGGAATTTCTCCGCATGCATGGCGGCAGTCTCCGGTTTGAGAGCTCGGCGGGGCAAGGAACGACATTCCGGTTTACATTGCCAGGGGCCGTCAGCAGCAGGGCCGAAAGTGACAGCGAGGAAACGGTGGTGAAAGCTTATGAAGGTCATCTTAATTGATGATGAACCCGTCATGCATTTAATTATGCGGAAAATGCTGGCGAAATACACAGAACTGCAGGTCGTAGGGGCATTTGTGAATACGCATGCGGCGGGTGATTTTCTCGCTGGAAATACCGACGTCGAGCTGGCGTTTGTAGACATCTCCATGCCGGGTGACAGCGGGCTTGCGTTTGCTTCCAAGCTGGACGAGGAGGGCTGCAAAACACAAATTGTGTTCGTTACCTCGCATAAAGATTATGCCGTGGATGCATTTGAGCTGTCGGTGCTCGATTATTTGGTGAAGCCCGTAACGCAGGAACGGCTGGAGCGGACGATTCATCGTGCACTGGAAGGCAGGAAAAGGATAGGCGATTCCCCGACGGGCAGCGCTCTAATTCAAAACCCCAACCGTGTCAGAATCACAGCTTTAGGCGACTTTTCCGTGCAAAATGAACAGGGACGCGTGAAATGGATTTCCAGCAAAAGCGCCGAACTGTTTGCCTACCTGCTGCTGAACCGTGGTCGCAGGATTTCGCGTGCCAGGCTCGTTGCAGATATTTTCGCCGGTATGACGAGTATGAATGCGGAAAAATATTTGAATACGACCGTCTATCAGCTTCGCAAATCATTAGAGCCGTTAGCGCTTCGGGATGCCATTCGCTCGGAAAATGACGGCTACGCGCTGGAGCTGGCCGATGCGATGATTGATTTTGAGGAGTTTGAGCGTCAAACAAGCAAATGTAAAAGGGTTGACGCTGTTAATATGGAGGACGCGCTGAACGCGGAAAGGCTCTACACGGGGGGGTTGTTCGGCAGCAAAGCCTACGTCTGGGCTATACACGAGACGGATCGGCTGGCGGAAATTTACACCTCGTTCGTCAAAAATGTAGTGGAGACGCTCTTCGTTCTCTCCAATACGGCTGCAGCATCGAAGCTGTTGCTGAAGCTATATGCGCAAAATCCCCTTGATGAATCCGTTCTGAGCCTGCTGCTCCGCAAGCATGCGCAGGACGGAAACAAGAAGGGGCTTACGACCCAATACATCGACTATGTGAGGCTGATCAAAAAAGAGCTCGGCATTCGTCCATCCAAAGCACTGCTCCTCTTATACGATTCACTGGTCAGTGAATTATCAGATAACGCTAAATAATTTAAATTATGATCTCGACCTACGCTGATTTAAGCTTTAACGGTTTCCGGTCGTGTATACATATTCAGCTCCTGCAGCTGAATCAGCACCTTGCCATAACGTCCACTCTGATGAATGACCACTTTGCCATCCGGATAAGTACGGTGCACATAATCGGTAACGATTTGGCGGGCGGACTCATTAGGAATTAATTTATGGGTTTTCAGCGCTTGCATGACTTCCTCTATTGCTTCTTCGTAAGACGACTCGGTCGTTTTTGTTTCTTTCGTGATAATGGATTGGAATGAATAACCCTTCAAATAGAGCAGGTGCGTTAAGTAGGCCATATCCGAGCTTTCTGCATGAACCTCCTGGCCTGTCAGCAAAGGAAGAACAGCTTGCAGCAGACTATGCTCTCTAGGCCCCGCACCTACACTAATGTAGCAATACTTGCGAGCCGTGCTGAGTACCCGCTCCACGCTTGCCCAATCGACAATGACCGGACACATGGACACAAATACGAGATCGAAGGCGTCGCTCCAGCCCCTTGCGGCAAGATCCAGCTCCTCAAACACATCATGGACCAGCAGGGCCTGCCCCTGATCAAACCTTGCTGTATTCTCTCTGAAGAGCTCGCTTAAGGGAACGTTAGGCTCTACAGCCGTTACCCGTGCTCCACGGTCGATGAAAGGAACCGTAAATCCGCCCGAGGCAGCACCGATATCGAGTACGGACAGCCCTTGGAAGTCGACACCCTGCCCTTCTATCCAGCGAATAATGCGCTCGCTTCGGTGTCTTCCCCCTTCACTGAACACCTCTGCATTAAAGGTTTTTGCTTTATGGTCAAAGGACGTGCGGCCAATGCCGGCCTTCTTCATTTTATTGCCCGTCGCGTTCGGGTCCTCCGTCCAAGCTTTCTCCCACACAGCTGCATTAAACAAATCGCTATTCATATCCCGTCATTCCTTTCCTGATTATAAAATGGTTTTCGTTTCGAAGACTTTAAAGACTCTGTATATCTACAATAACCTTTAATGGAGTGAAAAGCAATTGCTCTTTTTTGAAATATAGGGAGGACGGCGACAGCCGTTTTACCTGGGGTTCGAGCACCGCGGCGTGTTACGAGACAAGCCCGAAAATAAAATGGAACCGGACAAATAACGTGGAAGTAATTAGAGTATAAATAGAATCTAAAGAGATATTAGCAACATTTAGGAGCTTGTTCGGTTATTCTCTGTTAAAATTAAATATACAGGCAAAGGATGTTGTTGTTTTTACAAATGGAGACAAGTTACCGCATTCGTGGAGGAATTATTTATGGGGAATAATTCGAAATTGTTGAAGCTGCTCGGACTCATAGGCGGAGTTGTCGCTCTCAATATTGTTATTTTGTCACCGGGGCTTGTCGGGGTGGTCATAGGGGGTGAAAGTGTTCTTGCAACCGCTTCAGGCGTAACCTTATTGGTCAGCAGCTTTCTGGTTCTGACTTATGGAAGCTATACGCTGCTGCTCAAGCCCGCTTCGGTGCCGCAGATTCGTTCGATTGCCACACGCGAGGATTTCATGGCGGCGCTCTCCTATTACAAAAACGTTAAAGTGCTGCACAAGGATATCGCCTTAGCCCTCGACCAACTGGAGCGAATAGCGAAGAAGAGAGCGATCTTATCCGATATTCTCGGCCAAAGATTTGAGCAGACGGAAATCAGCTACAAGAAATTCGACTCCGTCATCGTTGAGGTCGAGAAGCTTTTTTACTTGAATATTAAAGGAATGCTGAATAAGCTTGGCGTGTTCGATGCTGCTGAGTTTGCCTCCTTGGAACGGCAGCGGAGCGCGAGGAAGTTCTCGAATAAGCTGATGCAGGAAAAAATAGAGCTTTACCAGCAATACCTGGACTACGTGTCCGGTTATCTGGGGGCGAATGAAGAGATTTTGCTGAAGCTGGACCGCTTGGCTCTCGAAATTTCACTGCTGGGGAGTACAGATTATCGGACGGTTGAGGAAATGCCCTGCATGAAGGAGCTCGATGTATTAATTAAGCAAACCAAATTATATCAACAATGAGAAGGTGACGCATATGGCGAGTAAAGGAAAAGCTTTTGTAGTCTTGGCACTTATTGCGATTGTCGTTTTTGCTCTCGTTTATTTTGGGATTAGCTTGACCTCGAACATAGGTAAGACAGATACGCAGATTTCGTCTGAGGATGCGGGCAAGCAGCTGAATAAGCTGTATCAAGGCATTTCAGTTACGACTGCGGAGCCGGTTAAAGGACAGATTGATCTTGATCCTGCCGATGTCGGCGACTCCTTGCCGGATATTTCGAAGTTCCCCGTATCGGTTGAAAACACCACAGACCAATTTGTCGAGATTTTTTCCTCGACCGAGAAGTCGGGTACGGATATGGATGGCTGGCTGAACGAGGTGGCCACCGCTTTTAATCAAGCAAAGATTAAAGTGAACGGGAAGACGGCTTCGGTCAAAATCCGCAATATTGCCTCGGGCACCGCGGCGGATTATATCCGTTCAGGCAAATATGTGCCCGATGCGTTCACGCCATCCAACGAGCTGTGGGGCGAGATGGTCGCAGCGAGTGGCGTTCAAACGAAGCTCGTATCCAAACGACTTGTGGGCAATGTAGCGGGAATCGTCTCCACTCAAGCGAAATATGATGAATTGATTGCCGAATATGGCTCCCTCAATGTGAAGACGCTCACCGATGCGATTGCAAGCAATCAGGTAGCGATGGGCTATACCGACCCTTTTGCCAGCTCAACGGGCCTCAACTTTTTAGTGACGTCCCTCGCGACGTTTGACAGCCAAGAGCTGCTGGGCGAGAAGGCGGTGCAGGGCTTTGAGAAATTCCAGGCCAATGTGCCATTCCTTGCCTCGACTACGCTGCAAATGCGTGAGGCTGCCAAGACGGGGATGCTGGATGCTTTTGTACTGGAGTATCAAACCTATGTGAACGCGGCGGATTTCCAGAGCGGCTACGTGTTTACGCCGTTCGGCGTGAGGCATGACAGCCCGCTGTATGCGCTCGGCAAGCTGCCGAAGGATAAGCAGGAAATTATCCAGAAGTTCGCCGACTTTGTTACGCAGGATAAATACCAGAAGGCTGCTGTGGAAAAAGGCTTTAATGGCCTTGAGGACTACAAGTCCGAGATGGAAGCTGTGAACGGAAAGACGCTTGCCGCCGCGCAGAAGCTTTGGAAGGAAAAGAAGGATGGCAGCAAGCCGATTGCCGCTGTTTTTGTAGCCGATATTTCGGGCAGCATGGGCGGGGAGCCGCTTAATCGCTTGAAGGAATCGCTGCTCAAGGGGCAGAAGTTTTTGGGCAGGAGCAACAGTATCGGATTCGTCTCGTACTCCAGCGACGTTGCGATTAACTTGCCAATTGGGAAATATGACACCAACCAGCAATCGATGTTTGTGGGCGCGATCAACAGCTTACAGGCAAGCGGAGGAACGGCCACCTTTGACGGCATCGTAGTCGCCCTGAAAATGCTGCAGGATGAGCTCGCCGTCAACCCGGATGTGAAGCCGATCATTTTTGTGCTAAGCGATGGGGAGACGAATGAAGGGCATTCGCTCAAGGATATTAAAGGACTCATAGAAACGTACAAGGTGCCGATTTATACGATTGGCTACAATGCGAATATCAAGGCGCTGCAAAGCATTTCGAGCATTAACGAGGCGGCAAGCATCAACGCCGATACCGACGATGTCGTTTATAAAATTGGAAACCTGCTGAACGTTCAAATGTAATTTTATATTGCGGATATAGGTTGAAGAGGAGGGGTTGCAATGTCATTTACGATGGAAGTGGTCAGTGAGGAGAAGCTGAAATCGGTCATTGAAGAGCAGGTGAAGCCTGAGCCTGAGGAGGTCACCCAGCTGCGTGAGCTGGCGACGAGCAATGTATCATCGATTTTAGAGCTGGATCTGGATTCGCTCGAAAAGCGGAAAGCGATTTTGCAATCGATTGACCAGTTTGGCATTCAGTCGATGAGGTCTTCCTCGGAGAAAAATTCGCTGCTGCAGGTGGCGGTCGGCAATTTGTCTCAAACGGGCGATGAAGGCGGCCAAGTGGCGAAAGATTTGACGGAGCTGCACATCCAGCTCAAGGATTTGGACCCGAGCGTCGTCGATTTTGCCAAAAGCGGCGTACTAGGCATGTTTTTTAATCCGTTACGTCGTTATTTTGCCAAATACCAGAAGGCGGATACGGTCATTTCGGGCATCATTTTATCGCTGGACAAAGGCAGTACGATACTTAAAAATGACAACACCACGCTGGAACTGGAACAGCACGCGCTTCGCGAGCTGACGAAAAAGCTGCAAAAGGAAATCCAGCTCGGCATGCTGATGGATGAAGGCATTGAAGCCCAGATTGCAGCCGCCAAGTCGCGTCAGGAGTCGGAGGATAAAATCCGCTTCATAACGGAAGAGGTGCTGTTCCCGCTCCGCCAGCGCGTCATGGATTTGCAGCAAATGCTCGTCGTGAATCAGCAGGGCATTATGGCGATTGAGGTCGTGATGCGCAACAACAAGGAGCTGATCCGCGGGGTGGACAGAGCGAGGAACGTCACCGTTTCGGCGCTGAAAATCTCCGTTACCGTAGCAAGCGCGCTCTACAATCAACGAATCGTCCTGCAAAAAATCGAGCTGCTGAATCAGACGACCGACAGCCTGATCAGCGGAACCTCCAAAATGCTGAAAAATCAAGGCGCCGCGATTCAAAAGCAGTCGATGGAAGCAAACATCTCCGTCGATACGCTCAAGACGGCTTTCGCCGATGTGCTTTCGGCGATGGACTCCATCAGCACCTACAAGCAGGAGGCGCTGCCTAAAATGCGCCAAACGATCCAGCAATTCAGAGAGCTGGCGGATACCGGCGAGGTGCAAATTCAGCGGCTGGAGAAGGGGCAGAAGCTGGGGCTGTAAGAGGGCAAGAAGAGCAGGGGGCGGCGATCCTCCGCTCTTTTTTATATAAACCAAAAAATCAGTAGATAGGAAGAATGGAGACAAAGTGATGATTAACTTATCCCTAGAAATTCAAAATGCAGACGGAGCGGTGCTTGCGACCTGTACAGACAGCGAACAGGTTTATTTGGTGTACAAGCGGGCTTACGAGCCTGGAAATGTAATCGCTCTCAAAAGCTCGCAAGCGAATGTCCATCTAATCATTCAGTTGGAGGATTCGATGAATCCGGGGTTCATTTATTTGAAGGGCAAGGAGTACCGTTACACGGTCCCTTTTGACGAAAAAAGAGTATCCTACTCACCGAAGTCGTTTACGGGCGACACTCATGTGCTGACTGCTCGCCTGGCAACCGTCGAGGAAATAGGAGCCTATAAAAATGTAGCGAAAAATGAATATGACCAGCACGCCAACGACACCTGCTTCCCGCATGCTTCCGCCAATGTGGAGACGCGGGGCGAGGCTGTATTTGCGGCACGGAACGCCA
The DNA here is from genome assembly GCF_055814915.1 of Paenibacillus sp. R-74696. Taxonomy (NCBI): domain Bacteria; kingdom Bacillati; phylum Bacillota; class Bacilli; order Caryophanales; family Paenibacillaceae; genus Paenibacillus; species Paenibacillus sp. R-74696. Next base: position 236,278 of record NZ_JBPULM010000026.1, on the reverse strand, counting down.
TTAATGGAAATGCTGCGAATGACTCGCATGGTGAATGGCCTTACGAATCATGGGGCATTAACCAGAGAGCGGATGCCGCTATTTCGATTGATTTTGGACGTGTCGTAGTCGTGGACAAGGTTGTTTTAACGCTGCGCGCGGATTTTCCACACGACAACTATTGGGAAAGCGTGACTCTGACGTTTGCGGACGGCAGCTCGCATCAGGCCAGCCTGATCAAAACGCATAAACCGCAAGCGGTTTTGCTGGAACCAAGAACAGTTGACTCTGTTACGCTAAGCAAATTAGTGAAGTCGTCCGAGCCTTCGCCATTTCCGGCTTTGACCCAGCTTGAGGTGTTCGGAAGAGAAGCATAACAATGGCAGTACACATGAGTATTCAAATTATAGGCCGCAGGTTAATTGATGAATAGACCTGCGGCTTAAATGTTTTAAATTTGATTTTACTTTGATTTTGTTGAAGTTGAGTCACCGCTAATAGTTAGCATAGTCACATTTAAAATTTTTCTTGAAATTTGTCTTTGTTAATGAGTACATCCCCATTTTCATTTATATCGATTTGATTGACAATTCTGTAATTCTTATTGTTTATAGAGTTTTTATTAAACTGAATAACCACAAAATTCTTACCCTGTTTTAAATGATCGATAGAATTTAACTCATAATTATAATCATAATGGCTATCTTTAGCTATATATGCATCTTGGCTTTTACTCATTTCATCATTTAAGAAAGTTAAAATGGATGGTTCTTCAGAAGATTGCGATTGTTCAGTTACTTCAATAAATGAGCGACTGAATTGTGAAGTTTCAATTTCTGTTTGTTTAGTCAAATGCTCCTTGTTGTCTTTATCCACAAAGTAAAATTGTATTGTGATTTTGTCGGGTACAGAATTTTCAAAATGAAATTTTATTGGAGCACTCGACTTGTTCGAAAATTCAGTTGTAAATATGGTTTTTTGACTGAAACTCATAGAAATAAATATGAGATAGATTATTATAAAGGTTGTAATAAACCATGAAGCAATTTTACCGCGATTATTGATAGTATAGTTTTTTAGTGAAACAAGACTTTTAAATAATTCTTGTCTGATATTCTTGAATGCTAAAAAAAATAGAAATAAGAGAACTATAAGTAACGTAACACCCATAACTAAATATTGTAGAGCCAGAAAGCCGACTATGTTAATATACATTACTATCGTTATCCCGGAGAGTATGAATGAGAGAGAGGCGAATTTGAATACATAGCCATAGGCAAAATCTGCTTTATTCATTATTTGTAAAGCATCGTTATTGCCTACATCCCTGTTCGTATAATTCAGAGCTGCAAATTCACAATAGCAATAGTGTATTGCATAAACTAAAATTAAAAAAGCGCTCGAAAGCATACAAGCTGCAATTATATGTTCGTAGCTGATAAAAAATGATAGATATATTTTATTTGAAAGGTTATTCAATGCGAATTTTAATATTTTGAAGTATCCAGCTCCCAAAACGCCAAGTGCGGCAGTTATAAGAACAAGTCTTCCTGATCTTTCGCCAAAATTAAGTTTGTTAGATGTAGGTACAGGGTTTGGTGCATTAGGTGTAGACATTACTCATTCCTCCATGATTTAACAATTTAGAGTCATATACGAAAAAAGGAATTATTGGTTTCTTTTTTAAGTATAAGAAATTAATATATTACCTAGTATAAGAACAGTGAATAGAAGGGTATTGGATCATAACATTTGTAGTTTCGTGAGTATTAAACTATTATTCCCCTAGCCTAGTCAGAAATAATTTAAGTTGCTATCAGAACGAGGTCAGGTTGGTTTCGCTTTGCAAAATAATCCAATTACTGAATAGCGTATTGAGTAAGAAGACGTTTTGGGAGAGGATGAATGGCCGTGAAAGGTGAAAATACGCATATAAATGTTGATGAGCATGATGCTGAATTCCAGAGAGGCAATTCCAAACTGCAAGTGCGAGTGAATTAGTTAGTGAAGAGGATTATTACGCGAACTTGAGCCAACGTGAAACCGAGTTATAGTGACCTGAACCTAGCTGCATGGGAATCAGTTCGTCCATCTGACTAATTCACCCATCTTAATGAACTTGTTGTGACGTTTGGGAAGACAGTAACAGCAGGTAATGGACACGGCAGATTCAGTAGCAAAAAAACCAATTAGACGAGAGCGCCGTGCAGGTGCTTTTTTGTCGTTTGGAAGACGCTTCGCAGCATTGACACTTCCTGAGAAACTTTATAAAATGAAGCAGGCACTACAATACTGCCAGTATTCCATGCAGAACACTCGGCAAATCTGCTGGCCATTTTGACTGGAGGTTCACTGGATTAAAATGAACTTGAAAATTATCGCAATTGGCGTTTACGTCATGCTTATTTATTGGCTTTCCTTACATTTTTCATTTCTGGACACTTTATTTTTCCCTACTTTGGGGGCTTTCAGCTTCCTGTTCGTCTCGCGCTCATTCCGTTATACGGAGCTCAGCAAAATTACTTTAGGCGCGTTTATTTCGTCAATTGTCGGCACGCTGCTCTTCTCCATCTATCCAAGCGCGATTTCCTTGTTTGTAAATGTGTTGATTACGATTTGGATGATTACGAAATTTAAGTGGAATGCTCCGCCAATTGTAGCGGTGTCGCTCATTCCATTTTTCTCCCATTCAACGCATCTGTGGCTGATTCCGGTATCTGTATGTACGGCACTGCTGGGTTTGATGTTGATTTTATTCCTTGCCGAATGGGCAGAGAAACGGCTAAGCCCTTTATTTTCGCAGATTAAAAGAAATGGCGTTCCTGTAGAAACGGATTAACGCATTTATAAATTCTTATCAATTGTTTGAAAAGTATTCACTCGCAGCGCAGGTAGTTTTATAATAAAATATATGATAACATGTAGTATTAGATGAAGAATGTGAACAAGGAAATGAAAATTCCGCTCATGCCTATAGATCTGTCGTTTATGAGCGTTATTTTAAGCAGTAGATCAATGGGCATGATTGAAAGTTCTATTCATTAAATTGCAACTACACTGAAGGAGGATTTATCATGGCATTGGTTTCGATGAAAGATATGTTGAACAAAGGTTTAAAAGAAGGTTACGCGGTTGGTCAATTCAACATCAACAACTTGGAGTGGACGCAAGCAATTTTGGGCGCAGCTCAAGAAGAGCAATCCCCAGTTATTTTGGGCGTATCTGAAGGCGCAGCTCGTTACATGGGTGGTTTCACGGTTGTTACTGCAATCGTTAAATCCCTAATCGAAGAAATGAAAATCACAGTTCCAGTTGCGATTCACTTGGACCACGGTTCCAGCTTCGAAAAATGTAAAGAAGCAATCGATGCAGGCTTCACTTCCGTTATGATCGATGCTTCGCATTCCCCATTTGAAGAAAACGTAAAAACAACGAAGCAAGTTGTTGCATATGCGCACGAGCGCGGCATTTCCGTTGAAGCTGAACTGGGAACAGTTGGCGGACAAGAGGATGATGTTATTGCTGATGGCGTTATCTACGCTGATCCACAAGAGTGTAAACAACTGGTTGAGCTTACAGGTATCGATTGCCTGGCTCCAGCACTTGGTTCCGTTCATGGTCCTTACAAAGGCGAACCAAATCTGGGCTTCAAAGAAATGGAAGAGATTTGCCAAACGATCAAGCTGCCATTGGTATTGCACGGTGGTACAGGTATCCCTACGGATCAAATCAAAAAATCCATTTCCCTTGGAACAGCTAAAATCAACGTTAACACTGAAAACCAAATCGCCTTCACTAAAATTGCTCGCGAAATTCTGACTGCGGATTCGGAAGTATTTGATCCACGTAAATTCTTGGCTCCAGGCCGCGATGCAATCAAAAAAACAGTTATGGGTAAAATGCGCGAGTTCGGATCTTCCAACAAAGCATAAGCCTATATATAAATGAAAAAGGGCCGGTCCAGCTGCTGCGTGCAGTTGGACTAGCCCTTTTTTGCTTTATGCTACGCTCTTCTATTAACGGTATGCTGGGAGCCAGCTGCCATGCGCTTCAATCAATTCGTCGCAAAGCGAGACAATGTCATCCATCGACAATTCCGCTGACGTATGCGGGTCCAGCAGAGCGGCGTGATAAATATGCTCGCGCTTCAATGTTTTGGCGGCTTCAATCGTGAGCAGCTGGGTATTGATATTTGTGCGGTTTAACGCAGCCAGCTGCGGCGGAAGGTCACCGACGTAGGTTGGCGTTATGCCAGAGCGGTCAACCAAGCAAGGCACCTCGACGCAGGCTTCCTTCGGCAAGTTTGTAATAAAGCCCGTATTCATAACGTTTCCGGCGATTTTATAAGAATGATTGGTCTCGATCGCTTCCATAATATGCGAGGCATATTCATGGCTACGCGTATGCTCAATCTTCTTATTGCCGAGCATCGAATCCCGTCTTTCCTCCCAGCCTTTAATTTGCTCAATACAGCGGCGCGGGTACTCATCCAGAGGAATATTGTAGCGTTCAATGAGCTCTGGATAGCTCTTTTTAATGAAGTACGGATGGTATTCAGCATTATGCTCGGAAGATTCGGTAACATAATAGCCGAACTTCAGCATGAGCTCGTAGCGCACCATATCGTGGTGCTTCTCCGCTTGCTTTTCCGCCGCGCGCCGTTTAATTTCCGGGTATAAATCTACACCGTCCTTTGTTGCTTCCAGCAGCCACGCCATATGGTTAATGCCAGCGATCTTTGTTTTGACACCAGCAGTATCGATGCCCAGATGCTCGAATAGGTGCGGTACACAAATTTGTACGCTGTGACAGAGTCCTACAGCCTGCAAGCCGCCTTGCGAAATGAGCACATTCGTCAGCACAGCCATTGGGTTGGTGTAATTGAGGAACAGAGCGTCTGGACAAACCTCCTGAATATCTGCTGCAAAATCAAGTACGACCGGAATGGTACGTAGGTTGCGGAAAATGCCGCCTATGCCGACCGTATCGGCAATGGTTTGGCGCAAGCCGTATTTTTTCGGAATTTCGAAATCGGTTATCGTACAAGGATCGTAACCGCCAACCTGAATGGCATTGACGACATATTTGGCGCCGCGAAGCGCCTCCTTGCGGTCGGTATATGCTTTAATGACGCAGCTGCTTCCAAGCGACTCCTTCATATTCAGCAGCAGCTGCTCAGATTCACGCAGCCTTCCGCCATCAATATCAAACAAAGCTAGCTCGAAGCCCTGCAGTGCTTCTGTAAGCATGACATCACCCAATACATTTTTCACAAAAACAGTGCTGCCCGCACCAAGGAACGTTATTTTCGCCAATGAATTCGCCTCCGTTTATGAATAGTCTCGACTCCTTAACTATAGTCTCGGAGAGAGCGTGCGAACATGGAGTAATTCCTGATAAACCTGTCATAATGCCTTTTCATTGCATGGTTTCATCCGATCTATTATACTATTACCTGTCATAATGAGGGGGGATGCCCTATGCCTCTGACCGAAGTCAGACATAATCAAGAGACGCCGCAGCGGCAGATGGAGCTGTTTTTGCGTTTTTTCGGCAAGGAAGAATGTGAACCCCTGCACAGCTGGGGCCCGGGTTTGCGCGACTTGTATATTATCCATTATGTGATCAGCGGCTCAGGCGAATTTAGTACCGGAGGAGAAACCTACCAGCTGTCACAAGGACAGGGCTTTCTCATAATGCCAGGTGCGATTGTCCATTATACAGCGGATGAGTCGGACCCTTGGGTGTATACGTGGATAGGTTTTGATGGGCTTCATGCCAGAGCTTTTGTGCAGCGGGCGGGGCTCAGTGTGACGCAGCCGATATTTCGTGCCAAGGGCGCCAACTGGTTCGACACTAGCCATCAGGAGCTTATGGATGCCCATGAAACGGGCATTCGGGACATTTTGTACCAGAGTATTTTGTACCGTCTAATTGGAGAATTAATTGAATGTGCAGAGCCTGCATTAGCAGAGGAGCAGCCGCTTCGTGCCAACTCCAAGGAAACCTACATCAACGAAGCAATTACCTATATCGAAAATAACTACAGCCAGAAAACAACGGTTGAGCAAATTGCTCAAGCTGTTGGCTTGGACCGGACTTATTTGTCCAGCTTGTTCAAACAGCAGTTTGACCTGTCTCTGCAAGCCTTTCTGCTGCAATTTCGAATGAATCGGGCGGTAGAGCTGCTGAGCAGCAAGCAGCTGTCAGTGAGCGATATTTCACGCTCGGTGGGCTACACCGATCCCTTCCTTTTCTCCAAAATGTTCAAAAAGGTCATCGGCCAATCGCCGCGCCGAACGCGAGAGCTGCTGGAGGAGCAGGGCAAGCTGTAAGCGAGGGTTAAATTGAGCAATATTCGTTTATGTATACGACGATGCCTGTCCATTAAATGCACATATTCCTTAATGAAAAAGGGCGGGCTTTGGCAATTAAGCCAAAACCCGCCCATAGTGTGCGAGAGAGCAAGCGCCATGCTTCACAGCAAGCGGCAGCTTGCTTTTGCTTTGCTTTGATGACAAGGTCGATGCTGAGCGGAACCGCTGCTGCATACATGCGATGAGCGGCGTTAGCCGCGAAGCGGTGCCCGTTTCTTTTTCCCTGCTCGCATGGACAGAAGGAAGCACAGAAGAAGCACGATACCAGCGGAGGCGTATGGGAAATTGATATTCATATCAAACAGTACGCCCGCAGTGATCGGTCCGAGAATGTTGCCTAAGCTCGTAAAAGCGGAGTTCAAGCCAGCGAGGTAGCCTTGCTGGTCATTGGCCATTTTTGAAATTTGGGTGCCAATGGCCGGGCGCAAAATATCGACAGACAGGAACAGGAAGAAGGTGACCGCGAATACCATCCAGTAGTTGTTGGTCAACAGCATCAGCAGAACGAATAGACCCGCTATAAACAAAGACCACGTAATGACGTTCTGCTCGCCAAACCGATTCAAAATCCAGCCGAAAATCGTTACCTGTACAACCGCGCCCGCGATGGAGCCGAACGTAATAATAAACGCGATGTCGGTTGCTGTAAACCCGAAGCGATGGTCAACGTACAAGCCGAATACCGTCTCATAGTTCGCAAGCCCGAACGAGGCGACAAGCACGATGATTAAGCTGAAAAAGTAGGGCTGTTTGTAAGACGTCAGCAGCTGGGACATAAAGCTGGGTTCACCAGCCGAAGCCGAGGTCTTAGAGAGTGCTGAAGCGGCAGGCGTTGGAGCGGAATTCGGCTTGGATTCTGGCAGAACCAGCATTGTAACAATGGCGGCCACACCGCCGGCGATGCCCGCTACATAAAACGGTACGCGTACGCCAAATTCGGCCAAATAACCTCCAATGCCGGGGCCAATAATAAACCCGGTCGTAATCGCGGCATTGATGTAGCCCATACCTTTGGCGCGTTCTTCGTTGCTAGTAACGTCAGCGACGTAGGCCATAATCGAAGGCATGCTGAATGCGGCCCCGATTCCGCCAAGTATGCGAGAAACAAACAGCAGCCATGGCTCGCTGACCGCGCCAAACATCCATTCCGAGAGGGCGAACAGCGTTACGCCAGCCACGATCATTTTTTTTCGGCCGATAGAATCGGAGAGTCTGCCTGCAAGCGGTGAAAATAATAATTGGGCTAAGGAAAAGGCCGCTACCATGAAGCCTAGTATGCTTCCGTTCAAATCCAGCTCTCGCATATAGGCAGGCATAACGGGAATCACGAGCCCGATGCCTGTAAATACGAGCAAAATATTGCCCATCAGAAGGAGTATAGCTCCTCTATTCCGTAGTAATAATGACATGGTTAAAATCCTTTCACCCTGATCTAGGTTGTATTAATATTTAAGTTTGCTGGCGCTTGGAGCTTGAGATGCCGTGAAGGACGACCTTTACAGCGGTTCTGTAAATGGTCAAAACCTCATCCATCGCATAGGAGCGTCTGGACAATTGATTCAAGCCGAAAAACAAGCTTTCCAATATGATCGCCAAATGCTCAACCTGCATCGGCTCTAATTCGCCTCGGTCAATGCCTTCCTGAATAAGGCGTTTGTTGAATTCCAAATGCCGGTCGATCATGACCGTCATTCGCTTCTCCACCTCAGTGGTTTTCTCCTCATGATTGAAAAATTCATCAGCCGCTTTCGTAAGCGGGTGGCTGAAATCATCCATCACACCTTGCTCGACGATGGCGTACAGCTTTTCGGTGGACGTCTCGTAGCGCGCCTGCTGCTCGTTCCATTTTTGCTCCCATTCCAAATCCCATTCCTCTAATAGATAGAGAAACAAGCCCTCCTTGCTTTTAAAATGGTAATAAATATTGCCCTTGCTGCTTTCGGTCGCCTCTACAATATCTTCAATCGAAGTTCCTTTATAGCCCTTCTGGGCAAAAAGCGCCCGTGCGGCGCTTGCGACTTTCTTCTTCGTTTGCTCGCTTTGCAGCTGTTTCTTATTCATGAGGCGCTGCCCCTTTCTCTTAATTATACTGAACGTTCGTTCTATAATAATACCAAAATATAAAGGGAAAATGCAAATGAGAGATGAAGAAGGCTTTATAGTTGAGGAAATACCAAATATTTTATTAACATTTTCATTTTATATGTAAAGAATTTCTGACCAAATGCCGATAATGGAAGAGTAGAATATATAATGGAGGGATTTACAAGTGGTAAAGAGTGATAAATCTTTTGTAGCAGCATTGTTATTATGTTTCTTTTTGGGATCTTTCGGGATTCACCGTTTTTATGTGGGAAAAGTGGGTACCGGCATTTTGATGATTTTAACAGTAGGTGGTTTTGGACTTTGGACGCTCATTGATTTTATTATGATTGTTTGCGGCGCATTTAAAGATTCGGAAGGCCGTCAAATTAAAGCATAATAATCACTTTATAGGTAAAAAGGGAAACAGAGCTCCTATGAGCTCTGTTTTTGCGTCCGCGTATTTAAGTAGGCTGTGTTGAAGCGAAAATTAGAATCAAGCCTCTTCTTTTTTAATTTTCGCCGGGTTGTTGATTTTGTAAGCGACGGGATGCTTGGTCAGCTTTTTGGCGACGATTTTAGCCTCGAAGGTGATGACATCGCCAATTTCCAGCTCCTGCTTTTTGAGCGTGGCGCTGTGGCTGGACCAGGCCTCGCCCACAAGTGTCCCTTGTTCCGTGATAGACAAAGCCTCATAAATGACAACCTCATCATCATTATCGGAAAAATGGTTCGGCACCGTCGTAAACTCCTTAACGGTCGCGATCATTTTCACCTTATCCTCCGGCAGCTCAAGCTTCGGCGCTTTTTCCTTTTTGGCTTTGCTTTTCGGCTTTTCTTCCGTTTGCTCAGCCTTGTCACTATCGCTGGAATTGTCCGTTTCCTCTACTGCCTCTGGAATCGCTGCTGCACTTTCGACCGAATCGATAGCAAAGCCTGCTTCCGCCAGCATTTCCTCGACCGTCTTGGCAGCGCCTGTATCGCTCTCCCCAGTGGCTGCGGAGTCGCTGCTAACGTTAGTGCCGTTTTCTACATTTTGGGCTTCAACAGCTTCTGTTTCATTATTTGTTGTTTCCTCATTAGTCTCGTCAGCCTCAACACCAGCCGCATGCTTCGCGCCATAACTTGCCGCTTGCATTTCTTTCAAATACGAAGGGTGGATACAGTGCAGCTGATCGTTGCCCAGCTGTATGACGGCGGTCATTTTATCGACGAAACCGATGATGCTGCAAACGATATTCAGACCGTGGCCTTTATAATAAAAGGTTTTTGTTTTGCTGGCTTTCCCTGAGAGCAAGCCCCACTCCTGGCATTTCTCTACCTGTTCCTCATCATTCTCAAAGGGCTGGTAATTTTGCGGTTCAATTACAAACGCATACTCCATCATATTCCCGCCTTTCCGTCATTCCGGCTAAATTGTTTTAGGTACAACCAGTTTAGCATAAAAGCGGGCCGTCCAGCATCTTGGCTACTGTGCGTCCATGGTGCTGGCGGCGCGAAGCCGCCTAAGCTTCTCCTGCCCAGTCCTGCTTCAGCGTAACGAGCTGTTGGAGCGCAGCGTTGTCGAGCTCTGTAATCCACGTCTCGGAGCTGCTGGATATGACATTTTCGCTCAGCTTCTGCTTTGATTCCAGCATTTCGTCGATACGTTCCTCCAGCGTGCCGAGCGCAATGAACTTGTGCACCTGAACGTCGCGGGTTTGCCCCATGCGGTAGGCACGGTCGGTCGCCTGATTTTCCACGGCGGGATTCCACCAGCGATCGAAATGGAACACATGATTCGCCGCCGTCAGGTTAAGCCCGACCCCGCCAGCTTTAATCGACAAAATAAAGACGTTCGGCTGCTCAGCCGCAGGCAGCGTGCTGGACTGAAAACGCTCGATCATTCGGTCGCGAGTTAGTTTGGTTGTGCTGCCGTTCAAGTAAAGAACCCGTTCTTGAAGCTCCCGCTCCAGTACGCCCTGCAGCAGTTGGCCCATGCCGATATATTGCGTAAAAATAAGGCAGCGCTCGCCTTCGGCTCGCAGCTCCTTCACCATCGCCATCAGCCGCTCCAGCTTGGACGATCGGCTGATTAGCGACTCCATTGCAGCCTCGGCGCCGGTCGTGCCGCTGGCGATTTCCGCTTCCATTACCTCTAGCGGCATTCCATCCTCCAGCAGAGCGGGATGATTGCAAATCTGCTTGAGCTGCGTCAGCACGGACAAAATCGCGCCTCGGCGCTTGTTGCCCTCCACCCGCTGCACCTTAGCCATCAGCTCGTTGACGGTTTGCGTATAAAGTGCGCCTTGCTCGGCGGTGAGATGAACATACGTTTTCATCTCGTTCTTATCTGGCAGGTCAAGCTGAATCGCCGGATCTTTCTTTTTGCGGCGCAGCATAAACGGCTTGACCAGCCGCTGCAAATCGACAATGCGCTCCGGGTCCTGCTCCTGCTCGATTGGTGTAGCGAAGCGCTTCTGAAAGCCCTGCGCACTGCCGAGAAAGCCGGGATTCATAAAATCGTAGATCGACCACAGCTCGCTCAGCCGATTTTCAATCGGCGTTCCGGTCAGCGCAATGCGATGCTTGGCGGGCAGACTGCGAATGGCGGCGGCCTGCTTCGTCTGCGCATTTTTAATATTTTGCGCCTCATCGAGGCAAATCGCTTCCCATGTGCGGCCTTGCAGCAGCTCCTGATCAAGCATGGAGGTCGCGAACGATGTGAGTATAACATCCGCCGCGCTGGCGGCTTCGTAGAAAGCGTCGCCCGTCAGCCGCTTGCTGCTGTAATGCAGCATGACGTTCAGTGATGGCGCGAAGCGGCTAATTTCCTTCTGCCAGTTGCCGAGCACCGAGGTCGGGCAAATGATGAGTGCGGCTGCACGGCCAGCGCCGCCCGTTTCCTTCATCTGCATCAGGTAGGCGATGAGCTGCACCGTCTTGCCGAGGCCCATATCATCGGCGAGACAAGCGCCAAGCCCAAGCTGGCGCATAAAAGCAAGCCACGAGTAGCCCTCCTGCTGATAAGCGCGCAGCGTCGCTTGCAAGCCCGCAGGAACGGGGAGAGGTGGCGCCTCTTTTTGCTGCACGAGCTGATCCATCATCTCCTGCATATAGCTATTCAGCTCGACTTCCAGCCGCAGCTGCTCGTTCTCATCCTCGGCCTCATCCGCCGATGCCTCTGCGTCTTCTTCCTTGCGGGCGAAGTAGTCCTTCCGCGAAAGCAGATGGAGCTGAAGCACATCCTGAAAGGAGAGTCCTTGGGCGCTGTTCATGCCCTTCATCATTTTGCTGATTTGCTCCAGCAGGCCGGGATCGAGCGTCACCCACTGCCCGCGGAATTGCAGCAGCCGCTCCTGACGGGCGAGCAGCTCCGCGAACTCCGCTTCCGTAAGGGTGAGATCGCCGACGGATACGCGCCAATCGAATTCGATAATGGCGTCGAGCCCGAAGAAGGAGCGACCCTTCGCCGGGTTTTCCTCTTCCTTGACCTTGGCGCGCAGCTTAGGCTTTTTGCGGCGGGCGCTTTCCCACCAGGCAGGGAGCAGCACCTGCCAGCCCGCCTCGAGCAGACGGTTGCTGCCCACCGTCAGGAAACGCCAAACCGTATCGCTGCTGAGCGGCACTCTCAGCACATCGTATTTCTCGCCTGCCAAATGCTCGTCAGGCAGACTGGCGCGCAGATGATCCAGCCATCCGGTGGATCGACCCTGCACAGCATGAACCCAAGCCGCCGGAACCTCTCCGGCGACATCGCCATGCTGCGACAGCCTCACGGGCCGCAGCACCGACGGGTCCAGCTTGTCCTGCAGCACGAGCCGCAGCTGCCACGCCTCATCGGTTTCCTCGCCCGGCTCAAGCAGCTGCAGCATGGGGCGGAACGGCGCATGGTCGGCCTTCCAGCCGACGGCCATCAGCCAGCCGGACGGATCAAGGCCAGCGAAGATCGCCTTCTCCTTTACGAACAGCAGCGGATATTCCGCGCGCAAATCGGCGGAAGCTGCTTCACTGTTATAATAGCGCTGGAACACCGCCGCCGAGAAAGCAGCCTCCAGCATGCCCAGAAAGCCATTCGACAGGCGGCCGTCCTTCACTTTCTCCTCAGCAAGTGCAAGCTCGCTTGCCAGCTCCGCCGAAGCAGAGCCGTCCCACACCCATTGCAGCTGTCCGGCCCGCCATGCGGAGTGGCTCGGCAAGTAGCGCTTAGCCTCCGTGTGCTCGCGGAGCAATGGCGCGAGCCGGATGAGCGCAGTCGACTGCTCGTCCCATTCCCAATGAATATGCGCCAGCAGGCGCTGCTCGGCAAAGAAGGGGAGCACATGCTCAGCAGGAAGCACGACCAGCTCTACCTGCTCCATTTGCCGAATTTCAAGGTCTGTCCCATAGGTGGTGGCTGCATGCCAAGCGAATAAGCTTTGCTTAAGGCGAACGCCGGAAAGCAGATCCTGGCGGTCGTCCACCGCATACAGCAGCGCATCGCCAAAATCGGTTAAAGCCAAATGTACCGTTATCGTCGTCCATAAAGGGCTCTTCGTCAGCTCTGTGCTCATGACAGCAATTTCCCCTTTCGCAGCTCTTCCTGTAAAGCCCGCAAGCGGCTGTAGCGCCCAGCGAAAGCGGTGATGAACGTTTCCCAGCCCGCCTCGTCCTTGCGTTTTTTATACAGCTTCGCTAATCGCTTCAGCAGCTTGACCGCCGATTTATAGCCGTCCCTGTTTTTCAGCAGGACATAACGCTCGGCGGCTTGATGATAGAAGGGAAGCAGCAGCTCAGGCGCGTGCTTCTCGATCGGGGCGAACATGGCGACGCGATAATACAGTGGGTCGATGCTCTCGCTGAGCTGGTAGTCGATCCACTCCTGCCATTTTTCATAATGATGAAGCTTGTCTGCATAGATGGAGCGCGAGGCGGGCAGCAGGAGCAGTAACTGCTCCCACATCGCTTCCTCCTCCTGAGGCATTTCCGCCAGCACCGCATCCCAATAGGCGAAAAAAGCGTTCAAATGCACGCCATGATGCTCCGCCAGCAAGCTCGCCGTTTGCTTCAGCCAGTGGAGCAGGCGATGCCACTCCTTGCGCTGCTCCAGCTCATCCAGCAGGGCATAATAATCATGAATGCGCAGCTTGGATTTGCGGCCCAGCGCGGTTAACAGCGCTTGCGCCTCCTCGTCGCGGCCTAGCAGAAAGCACAGCCAGCATTTGGCGAACATCCATTGATAGCGGGTCTGGGCGATTTTCTGCTGGGGCTTCAGCGCCTCTAAATGTGCAAGCTCCTCTGCAAGCAGCGGGCTGCCCGGCAGGCGCGGATAGAGCCATTTTCTCCAAAGCGCATAATACACAGGTGAAAAATAATCCGCATACCGCTCCTCCGCGAGCAGTCTTCCACGCAAATCCGCCGCGGTTTCTGCCAGGCGGTCCCAAAACGCCGGCTCGGCATCAGCGAGCGCCGGCGACTGCTCGAACAGCTTGCTGATGCTGCCCTGCACATCCTCCATCGCGACTCGCGTATGGTAGCCGACGAACGTGCCCGTATGCAGCTGCTCCATAATAAACAGGAAGCTGTGCAGCTCGAACAGGCATTTCATCGCAGGGGAAAAAGCTGGCCGCGATTGCTGAATAAGCTCAGCTGCGCGGCTGGCATAGTCGCTGTTTCTCGTTTGTGCGGCCAGCGGCTCCAAGCATTGCAGCAGCCATTTTCGCCACTCCGAAATCGGCAGCGTAGGAAGCTGCTGGAGTGCGTCGTTTTTTTTTCGCTCGTTCTTTTTATCTATAGGCATCATTCGAATCAATCTCCTGAGTCATTTCTTGAAGGCGGGCTTGTTGGCTAGCTTCATTCCGCTTCCATTCTTCAAAAAGTGCGAGGTATAGGCAATTATGGTTAACCATTTTTATGTATTTGGATGAGTAGGAATTTTGGCGGACACAGAAGCCGTTATTCCCTGCAAAAACGGTTTTTGGCCGTGTTGGCGGACACAGAATTCGCTAATCGTCCCTATTCCTCCTTTTTGAAGCGATAGGAGGCGGCATAACGGCTTCTCTGTCCGCGCAGCAGTTGAAAACATGAAAATCGCTGGAATAGCGGAATGTCAGTCCTTCAAAATGGAGAATCATTGAGCTGAGTTGAGCTGAGCTGACCGAGTGCACGAGTAAGCTGCTCTTGTTCGTTCACCATGTTTCTAACCCTAACTATACGCGAATAAAAATAGAGTTGGCAAATCGCTCGTTCAAACGAAATCGCCGTGCTCCTAATGCTTAGGGGCGCGGCGATTGACGGTTATATATGTTTTAGGCCAGTATAGAGCGCGTGTTGCGCAGAACAGCCTTCATGAAAGGAGAATCTACAGGGACGCTGCCCATAATCTTGATTTTCCGTTTTTGCAGGTCCAGACTTTTCATTTGTTCGGTCAGGACAACCCCAGAGAAAGCAAGACCGCCAGGCAGCGCGACCTCAAACGGATATTCTTTGATTTGGCTTGTAATGGGACACACGACGGCAAAGCCTGTCCTTTCGTTAAAATCAGCTTCAGACAATACAAGAGCGGGTCTTCTCCCAGCCTTCTCATACTCGGCTTTCTCATGCCCTGCTTGGGGATCAAAATCCAGCCATATTAAATCGCCGCGCTGGGGGATAGGTATCGTCAAATGAGCTCGTCTCCTTCAATGCCAACATCGAATTCCTCATGCCGTGGGGAAGCGGGCTGGATTTTAGCAAGGAGTTGCTTTAAATGAGTGCGCAGCTCTTCATTCGTTTCTTGCTGCTGTTTCATAGGACGCAGCAGCAATTCATTATCAGGAGTAATGACCAATTCGATTTCAGCGCCCTCCTCCAAATTCAGACGTTTAAGAAGCTGATTCGGAATGCGGACAGCACTGCTGTTTCCCCATTTATCATGTATATACTCAGGATATACATCTTCCGACAATCGGATACTCGATGACCGAAAGAAAGGCGCCTAAATCCAATTATTAAATCTCCTTGCTGTAGTAGTATAATGATTACTACTGAAGTAGGATGCAAAACAGGGAAAGAGGGATCGGATGCTTACTATTTTTCAACTTGAAACGGTTCGTGGGCTTGGCTATCGACTTGAGGTGCAAAAATGATTAAATCATTATATACACGTGTAGTCCTGATATTTTTAGTGTCCGTGATTGGGAGCACGATCATTGCTTTTTTGGCAGCAACTTGGTTATTTGAAGATCAATTAAACGAAAACTCGCAAATTCTTTTGCGTAATTTTGGACAGGACATCACCTCGATCTACGAGACCATTCCGTCACGTGAAGCGGACGAATTAGTAAGTAAAATGAAGCAGCTCAATTCCTATCATATTCGAATTTATGAAGCAACGGATCGATTCCAGTCTTTCGGAGCGCTGGGCGGACACAAGCCTGCTGCTATAACGGCGGAACATGTAAAAAAAGTACTAGATGGAGAACCGGCTCAAGGCATTAAGGAAGGTGTTACGGTTGCCTACATTGGATTTCCTTTGAACACAGATATGGGAATGAAAGCGATGTTCGTGGAGTCGCTCTCCCCTCCGTCCACCGCATTTGTCATAAAATGGGGACTAAATATTGCAGCGTATTCGTTAATTACAGGAAGCTTATTTGTTCTAATTGCCTCCTTTTTCATCGTAAGGCCGATTAACAAGCTGACAAAAGCGACCAAGCGGATAGCAGCTGGAGACTTCAACGTCAAGCTGAATATTAAGCAGACGGGTGAATTAGGTGCGTTGGCTCGCAGCTTCGAAGAAATGATGCATGATCTGCAGCGGCTGGAGCAGATGCGCAGGGAATTCGTAACGAACGTGTCGCATGAGGTGCAATCGCCGCTCACCTCGATATCCGGGTATGCTATAGCGCTCAAGCAAGAAGGCATTGAAGCTAATGAGCGCAGCCGTTATCTCGATATTATTATCAATGAAGCGAAGCGAATGTCCAAGATGAGCGATAATCTGCTCAAGCTAAGCTTGCTCGAATCACAGTCACAGCAGCTGCAGCTGGCAACGCTCAGTCTTGATGAACAGATAAGGCGAGTTATCGTCGCGATCCAGCCGCAATGGTCAGCGCGCAGCATCCATTTTGAGCTTAATTTGAAGCCAGCTATGCTAACGGCTGATCATGATCAGCTAAATCAGGTATGGACCAATATTATTGGCAATAGCATCAAATTTTCCAAGGAGGGCGGCATAATTAAAGTCAGCATCAAACAAGACAGCAAACAATTTACCGTCCGAATATCAGACAACGGTATTGGTATTTCGCTAGAGGATCAGAAGCAAATATTCGAGCGTTTCTTTAAGGCGGATCGTTCCCACAGTCGAAAATATGAAGGCAGTGGTATGGGGCTGGCCATCGTTAAACAGATCATATCGCTTCATCAAGGCGATATCCGAGTGGAAAGCGAACCGGGTTTGGGAACCACCTTCATCATCACCTTGCCCATCACAAGGCTGACTGAATAAGGGGCTTATCCTTTATCCTAAAGTGGTCACCTCACTTCTCCTATGCCTGCGTCATCTGGTGCAAGCTTCTTGCCTATGATGACGCAGGCTTTTTTTGTGCTCGTTCATACTCCGTTCATCCTGCCGGCATGTAGAGTACATCTTCGTCGTGTAAGCTCTCCTTAACGAATCTTAAAGGCAGCCCAATCAAGAGATGAAGATAGGAGAAGATGCAAGTGGAAAGACGAGAGGTAAGCAACATGGAGCAGGATACAGCAGCAGATAAAAAGCCAGCCAGCAGAATGAAAAAATGGCTTCGCAATTTACTTCAAGGATTAGCAATCGTAGTTATAGCCATTGTTGTTTTTATAGCCGTCGTTTTTTTCATTGATCTGTTCAGCAGCAAATCAGAGCAAGCGAAATTATTACCTTATGGCCAGTCTGTAACTGTAGATGGGAAATATATGAATGTATCGACTTATGGAGAAGGAGAAGAAACCATTGTGCTCCTTCCGGGTTATGGGACGGCTGCGCCAGCACTTGATTTTAAGCCGCTAATTGAACAACTGTCACCCTATTACAAAGTCGTCGTAGTTGAGCCATTTGGTTATGGATTAAGTGATCTAACCGACAAGGAACGAAGCACAGACAATATTGTAAGTGAAATTCATGAAGTGCTGCAGAGCCTTCAAATCAATCGTTATATTTTAATGGGCCACTCCATTTCAGGATTATACAGCTTAGATTATGTGAACAAATATCCAAGTGAAGTGAGCGCATTTGTCGGGCTCGACAGCAGTGTCCCGACGCTAAAAGAGCAGAAGATAGGGTCCTCCATATTAAAGACGCTTAGCCTGCTTAGAGAATCAGGCTTCGCCAGATTGCAATTGAAGTTAGGCGATGATCCTTATGCTGAATTGCCATATGATGATCAAACAAAAGAGCAACTAAAAATACTCATTCGCAAAAACATTTATAATGCCAATCAATTAAATGAGGCCGGAAATATGTATGCTAATTTTGAAGCAGCAGAGCATTTAACCTTCCCAAAAGCTCTTCCCGTTATTTTCTTTATCCAAGCGAATCATCCCGTAACGGATAGATGGATACCGGAGCATGAGAAGCAAATTAAGAATTCTGTTCATGGAAAAATAGTGTTATTTGAAGCGGATCACTATTTATATCGTACTCATTCGGCAGAAATCGTTGAAAACCTCAGGATGTTCAAGGAACAAATAAAACAAGACAAGTAGATGATTTCTATTGTGCTAGGTAACAAGCTGCTGCGTATTGCCCTGTTTTGCGCCGGGGCGCTGTACGATTTTCACCGAACGGCTTTGTACGAGTAAAATATATCCAACATCAAAAAGGAAAATAAGGACGTACATGATCATCAGCAGCAGCGAATCCGGATAGAGCTTGTAGCTGAGCACGGAGGCGCATAGGGTGCCGAGCATTTTCGCCCAAGCAATAAAACGGGACTGCCCTAGCAGGTCCTTCTGGAACAGCATTTGAATAAACAGGATCGACATCATCAGATTGATGCCAAAGGCGGTATATTTGCCCTCCGGGTCATGGAATTCGACCGAGACGCCGTAATGCAGCAGAAACGCGGTAACGAGCAGAGCGCTGACGATGACCGTTATTTTTTTCGGCGAATAGTCATTGCGGGTGTAATACAAAAATTGCAGCAAAATGATGATGTCGAGCGCGAACCAGACGATTGTAATGATTTGCTGAAGCGGATTGAATGGCATGAGAAAGCCAAACAGCAGCTCCCACGTCAGGTTGGCGCAGAGTGCAGCCAAAGGCATGCCGCAGGTGCGGTCCTTAAAGCCTTGATAAATAATAAGCAGATAGGTGATTGTCCAAAAAAACGCCATTCCGAGCAGCAGCAGCAGGTCCATCAAGCCTCATCGCATCCTTTCCAAAAACGGTTGTTATAAAAACGTATGTTGGCGGCTGCTCGTCTATGTCTTATGTTAAAATAGAAGGCAACGAAGCTGGCCGGGTGCTGTTAGGCACATATGCAGCCAGAGCAAGGAAAGAAGGACGAACGTATGGCAATCTATGAAATCGAAGAGGATGAGTGGCTGCGTCTGGCACGAATCGGCAATGGGAAGGATGCGTTGCTGTTCTCCAGCCCTTTTTGCGGAACGTGCAAGGTAGCCGAGCGGATGCTGGACATCGTTCAGGCAGCGGAAGTGCCGACGACGATGTATAAAATCAACATCAACTACGCGCCCAAGCTGCGCGAGGCTTGGAAAATTACGAGCGTCCCCTGTCTGGTGCTGGTGAAGGACGGCGAGCCGCAGCGGTTCGAATACGCGATGCGCTCTGTCGATTATCTTTACAAGCTGCTGAAAGAGGATGAGTAGCTATTTACATTTATGAAAAGGGTACATCGGAGCATGCTGCGATGTACCCTTTTTTAAAATATAGGAAAGGATGTGATTTTCCCATCTTTTCTCTATATTTCTCGGAATGAAACGCGCTGCGCCGCCAAAGGACGGCTTTCGGCCGTTTCACCTTGTCTTTAACCTGAAAAAAACAGACATCACCTGAAATAAACAACGGTAGGAAAATAAGCGGCTCTCCATTACGATGAAGGAGAATCAAGCGGGTATACTAGAATGATTTAGAAGGTGCTTTGCAGGGAGGATGGGGAAGATGCTGAAAGCGGTTGTATTTGATGACGAATATATTGTCCGTCAAGGGCTGAGCCAGATGATCGACTGGCAGCGTTATGGCGTCGAGCTGGTAGGAACGGCGGGGGATGGCTTATCGGCACTGGAGATGTTCCGCGAGCTGCGCCCAGACATTGTGCTGACGGATATTCGGATGCCGGGGATGGACGGACTGCGGCTCATTGAGACGGTGGCTGGCGAAGCGGGGGACACGATGTTTATCGTGTTCAGCGGCTTTAATGAATTTGAATATGTGATGCGCGCAATTGGGCTTGGGGTTGTCGATTATTTGGAGAAGCCGGTTACGGTAGAGAAAATAGATGAAGTGATGCGCAAAGCGATAGAGCGGATCGACAAACAGCAAGCGTTCAGCTCCATGCAATCCAAATGGGAAGCGTCTCAGCAGGAGCTGCTGGAGAAAGCGACGTTGAATTTGCTGTTAGCAGGCGATAGTGCGCTAGGCAAATGGAAGCAAAGCTATGGCCCAGATTGGGAGGCTATTGTGGGTATTACGGTGCTGGCTTTTTCCTCGGAATGTGTGGAGCTGGTGGAAAGCTCGTCCTATCGCATCGTTGAGGTGACGAATGGAGCGGATCGGCTGTCAGCGGTGCTTCATTTCAAGCTGCCTGCAGATGAGCTATGGGAGCAGCTTATGCTGCAGGGTGAAGCTTGCGAGCTGTTCGCAGCTGGAGGAACCTATGCAACGCTTGCCGAAGCGCCAAAAAGCTGCAAGGAAGCACTGCGAGCGCTCCGCTACGGTCGATTTTTGGAGGAAAGCGGCTTGGTTCGCATTGAGCAAATGGAAGGCAGCGATGAGCTGGCTGGCAACTTGACGAAGCATGAGGAGTCCGTCATTTTCTCCTTGCGTACGGGGGATAAAAAGGGGCTGCTGGCTGCCTTGGACGAATTCGAGGCGTCGGTTGGTCAGCAGAAGCTGGACCCGGAGCAGGCGGAGCGCGAAATTTTGCAGCTCGTTTATGTAGGCCATGAGGTGCTGAAGGAAACGGGGCGCGATACTCGCTCCCTCGGCAAGGTCGCGCATCAGGAGCTTGGCGTCATGCATACGCGCGAGGAAATGTTCCGCTGGCTGCGGGGCAAGGTAGAGGCGATGCTGACGGCGATTACGGAAGCAAGGCGTTCTACGAAGCATACGGCGGTCGAAAAGGCGCTTGCCTATATGGAAGCTCGCTTTGGGCAGGACATTTCCTTGCAGGAGCTGGCGGAGCATGTTGGCCTCAATGCGACGTATTTCAGCCTGCTTTTCAAAGAAGAGATGGGCATCTCCTACATTAAGCATTTGACCCATGAACGGATGGAGCATGCGAAGGTGATGCTGCGAGAAGGGCTGCTGGTCAGTGAAGTCAGCGAGAAGGTCGGCTATCTCAACTACAGGCATTTTACGGAAACGTT
Organism: Paenibacillus sp. R-74696; assembly: GCF_055814915.1. Lineage (NCBI taxonomy): Bacteria > Bacillati > Bacillota > Bacilli > Caryophanales > Paenibacillaceae > Paenibacillus > Paenibacillus sp. R-74696. The sequence goes on along the minus strand of NZ_JBPULM010000026.1, from coordinate 215,315 downwards.
TAAGAAGCTCGTAGGCATGACGCCTAAGCATTACCGGGAAGCCCATGCTACCGAGCGTAAGGATGACACCCATGCCTAAAAAACGACTAGTGGAATGGCTGCGGTTCAAAAAAATCCGAAGCCGGTTTCTGGCGGCGATGATTTTGCTCATTGTGCCTTCGATTATGCTGCTTGGCTATATTTCCTTCAATATTACGAAGGACACGCTGACGGATATGAATGAAAAAACGAATTTGGATCATTTGCGGACGTCCAGCGAGGTTGCCGACCTATTATTTCGGAATATTAATAATTTTCATCTGTCTATTGTTGTAAACGATGCCATTAGGCAAAGTCTGCGCAGCAGCGGAGAAAATCCGGGCATACAGCCCGATACGGTGAACGGCAGAACCTCCTCGCGGCTCCAACGCTTAATCAGCAGCAGCTTTGCGGATACGCGTTATGTGACCTCGGTCTGTCTGCTTGATCTGAAGTTTCACACCTACTGCTTTGGCCGCTCCGACGATGCGGGCGTGTATGAAGGAAGCGATAAAATAGCCAAGATTACAGGCTCAGATTGGTACAGGGGGGCGTATGAGAGCAAGGGAAGGGTTGTGTATTATCCGACTGATATTTTTGACGAATCGAATAAGTCCTTTTCCAGCGTGAAGCTGTTTCGCGATGCGGAGGACCCGGGCGGCGAGCCAATCGGCATTCTCGTGGTCAACGTTTCCAAGACGATTTTTGATAAAGTGTTCGGTGGCAGCAAGGAGAATGGCTCGTTCATGGTGCTCAGCGAGGGGGCTGGCCCGACAAAAGCGGTATACAGCCATAATGACACCGTTCCGCTTGCTGGCGGGACAATTGCGGAGACGCTGGGCCATTTGAAGGATGAAGGCTTTCTGGTCAATCCTTATTATAATCAGACGACAAGCTGGACGCTTGTCCATCTCGTTGAATCGAAGGAGCTGCTGAAGCACACCCAATACATTGGCCTGGCGACGACGCTTATTGCTGCGGCTTTCGCGGTGACAGCGCTGATCATTTCCTATTTTATATCGGGGACCATCACAAGACCGCTGCTGCGGCTGAAAAAAATGATGAACGACTGGACGCTTGGCAAACGCGATTTTCCCGCGGAATTTGCCCAGGATGAGGTAGGTGTCATCGGTGAAACGTTCAAGCGTATTGCCCACGAAAATGAGGAGCTGAATGCGCGTCTCATCAACTCGGAGCTGAAGGAGCGGGAGGCCGAGCTTAGGGCGCTGCAATCGCAGATTAAGCCGCATTTTTTGTACAACACGCTGGATTCGATTTATTGGATGGCGATTTTGCAAAATAATAAAGAGGTCGCCCAAATGGCAGTGTCGCTTTCTGAAAGCTTCAAGCTGAGCTTGAACAAGGGCAAGGAGACCATTCTCGTATACAACGAATTGAAGCATATCGAGCATTATTTGAACATCCAGAACATTCGGTTCAACAACCGCTTCCACTATATCGAGGAGGTGGAGGAGTCGATCAAGGGGCTGGAAATGATGAAGCTGCTGCTGCAGCCGCTGGTCGAAAACGCCATTTACCATGGTCTGGAGCCGAAGGTCGGAGAAGGAACCATTCGCTTGACGGGTGGAACCGACGGGCCGTATTTGATTTTCACGGTCGAGGATGATGGTGTGGGAATGGCGGATATCGCCCAGACAGAGCAGGGCTACGGCATGCGCAACGTCAAGGAGCGGCTGCTGCTGTCTTATGGGCAAGGCAGCTCGCTGTCCGTTTGGAGCCGCGAAGGAGAGGGCACCCGTGTGACATTGCGCTTCAACCCATCGAACCTACCTAAAAAAAACCGACACTCACCTGAAAAATGAAGCGCTTTCATAAAGGGCGTTTCCTCCCTACAATAAGGGTATAGAAAAGAAGATGTTAAATAATTTTGAACAAACGAAAGGAAAGAAGCAAGGGAGGAACGGAGAGAAAGATTGGAACTGGAGGAGCGATAGCGTCCGCATTTGGTTTCGGATTTCATCCTCAAAGAGGAGTAATCTAAGAAATCAGAAAACAACAGCGGCCGGAAGTCCAAACTTTCTAGTAGTGACGACCAGCGCTTTTAGCCGATTCAGTGGTTCAACTTATACAGCATCAGCGACAACGAACGAGGGGGAACGAAACATGAAGAATATGAAGCTTAAATCGCTCGCAATGACGGCAACTGCACTTGTGCTTACCGGAACGCTTGCGGCATGCGGGGGAAGCAATTCCGGAAGCAATTCGGGTACGAATGCGGCGGCTGGCGGCGAAGGCGGCAATACAGAGAAGAAGGTAACGCTCTCGCTGCTGGTTGATAATACGCAGGATTCGGTTAACTTGGCGAATGCTTACGTCGATGCTTTCCAGAAGAAATATCCGAACATTACAGTGGAGATGGAAACAAGGCCGGGCGGCGGCGAAGGCGATAATATTGTGAAGACCCGCCTGGCGACAGGCGATATGACGGACGTTTTCTTTTATAACTCGGGCTCCTTAATGCAGGCATTGTCTCCAGAGAAAAATATACTGGACCTGACGAATGAAGCGTTCATGTCGGACGTCGTGGATTCCTTCAAGCAGACGGTTGCTGTGGATGGAAAAGTGTACGGGGTGCCGACCTCTTCCACGATTGCTGGCGGTTGGTTCTATAACAAGAAGATCTATGCCGACCTTGGGCTGAAGGTGCCAACGACTTGGGCTGAGCTGATCGCGAATAGCGAGAAAATTAAAGCGGCAGGTATTTCCCCTGTCATTGGTTCCTACAAGGACTCATGGACCTCGCAGCTCGTTGTGCTGGCTGATTATTACAATGTACAGGCACAGGTACCAACGTTCGCAGAGGATTTTACCGCCCATAAGGCGACTTTTGCAGGCACACCCGCTGCGCTGAGAAGCTTCGAGAAGCTGCAGGAGCTTTATGATAAAGGATTTATGAACAAGGATATGCTGGCGACAACTTATGATGCTGGCCTCAAAATGCTTGCTGATGGCAAGGGAGCGCAATATCCAATGCTGTCGTTCGCATCGCCATCGCTTGTTCAGAACTTCCCGGATGAGATTGAAAATATCGGATTTTTTGCCCAGCCTGGCGACGATGCCTCGAAAAACGGCTTGAGCGTCTGGATGCCGGGAGCAGGCTACATTTATAAGGAAACCAAAAATGTGGAGGCGGCCAAGCAGTTTGTGGCATTCATGGCTTCTGTAGAAGGGACAGAGGTTGCGGCTTCGGTCTCGAAGCCAACCGGTCCTTATCTGATCAAGGATGCGAAGATTCCAGACGATGTGCCAACGCTGGTAAAAGACATGCTGCCATACTTCGAATCAGGCAAAACAGCACCTGCGCTTGAGTTCGTTTCCCCAGTTAAAGGACCAAGCCTGGAGCAAATTACCGTTGAGGTTGGCGCAGGCATTAAGAAGGCAGCGGAAGGCGCGGCTGCTTACGATAAAGATGTTGAGAAGCAAGCGAAGCAGCTTGGTCTGTCGGGCTGGTAATCTATAGCTTGAATAGTAGTGAAAAATAGCTAGAGAAGTTCGGCCCTGCTTGCAGGGCCGCTTTACTTCAAAATATACGCTTGACAGTGTAGGAGTGATAACGATGAACAGTATTTTTAAACGAACCTACTCCTATTGGTTCCTGCTGCCTGCAGCCATCATTTATTTTATTATTTTCATCCTGCCGACGATTATGTCCTTCTTCTTTAGTATGACGAGATGGACGCTGTCGGATTGGGAGTTTATCGGTTTTGAAAATTTTATTACGTTTTTTCAGGAGCAGTCCTTAAGCATTGGCTTTAAAAATACACTGATCTACGCGGTCGTTACCTGTACGCTCAAGGTTGCGCTGGGACTGCTGCTAGGCGTATTGCTAACCTCGAAAATTCGGACCAAAAGCTATTTGCGGTCTGTCATATTTTTCCCAACCTTGGTGAGTACGATTGCTGTTGGTATTGCCTTCAGCATGATGATGCACCCGACACAAGGCGTTATTAATACAGCGCTTGCCGCGATTGGCATTGAAGGGCCGGACTGGCTCGGCGATACGAGAATCGCGCTGCTGTCGGTCGCTATGGTCGATGTGTGGAAAGGCTTAGGCTTTGCCACTGTCATTTACATTGCCGGGATTTTGTCTATTCCCGCGGAATATTATGAAGCCTTGCAAATCGACGGCGGCAACAACTGGCATAAGTTTTGGAACATTATTGTGCCGCTGAGCCGTCCAGCTACGAACTCGGTTATTATTTTAGCCTTCATCGGCGGCCTGCGCTCCTTCGATCTAGTGTGGGCGATGACTAAGGGCGGCCCAGGCTTCACGACCGACTTGATCGCGTCGATCATTTACAAGCAGTATCAAGGCGGCTTCTATGGCCTCGCTACTGCGGGCAATGTGATTTTGTTCCTCGTTGTGACAGCGCTTGCCTTCCCGCTCTATACGTATTTGAACCGCAAGGAGGTAGACCTGTGAGAAAGATCAGACAATGGGGCTTTGAAATCGGTGCCGTCTTGTTTACGATTGTCGTGTTCTGGATTCCGTTCTACTTCATATTGGTCAATTCGGGCAAGGATGCGAAGGAGTCTTCGCTGCTCACGATGTCGTGGGCTTCGAATAGTCAGTATTGGGAAAATATCAAAACCGTCGTTATGGCCCGGGATTTTATGCTGGTTCGCGCCTTCATCAATAGTACGGTGCTGACGGTGGCCTCTATCGCTATTTTGATCGTACTTTGCGCCATGGCGGGCTATGTGCTGCAGCGCCGGACAGGAAAGCTGTCTCCCTTGTTCAACTTCCTGATTCTTGCCGGGCTTATCATTCCACCAGCAATTGTCCCGACGATCTGGGTCATGGATGGGCTTGGCCTGTTCAAAACGCTGATCGGCCTTATTTTAATCGAAGTCGCGCTGGGCTTTCCGTTCGCGGTTCTGCTTTATAAAGGCTTCATGAGTGGCATTCCGCGTGAAGTGGATGAGGCGGCCGTTATTGACGGCGCAGGTGGCCTTCGACTGTTCTTCGGCATTGTTTTGCCGCTGCTCCAGCCTGTGACGGCAACGGTAGTCGTATTGTCCTCGGTTACCATCTTCAATGATTTCACGAACCCACTGTATTTTCTGCCGGGCTCGGACAATGTGACGGTGCAGCTGACGCTCTATAACTTCCAGAGCCAGTATGTGACGCAATACAATTTGCTGTTCACGAACATTTTGCTGATTACGATTCCGCCGCTGCTGCTCTTTATTATTTTTAACAAGCGTATTGTATCCGGCATGACGGCTGGTTCGGTTAAAGGCTAACGTAAAATTATTTAAACTATAGTGAAAAGGGGATAGCTACATGTTAAATGTTCATTCCGCAAGCTGTGAATATAGAGGTGCCTTGCTCGGCACGGACATCACGAAGCCGCGCTTTAGCTGGATGCTGGAGGCGGCCGAGCGCAGAAGTGTTCGCCAAGCAGCTTATCAGCTGCAAGTGGCGGAGGCATTGGGCGGCTTCGAGACAAGCCTTTGGGATACGGGCCGGGTCGAAAGCGAGCAATCGCTTCATATTCGTTATGACGGCCCTGCGCTTGCAGCCCGCACTGCTTATCGCTTCCGGGTTAGAGTATGGGATACAGCAGGAGAAGAGTCGCCTTGGAGCGAGGAGGGCACCTTCGAGCTTGCCCTTGCTGGCGGGGCGGACTGGCAGGCAAAATGGATTACGCCGGATACGTCTTCTATTGCGGCAGATGCGGCCCCAGCCTACTTGCTGCGCCAGACCTTCGATGTGAAACCAGTGGGCATCCTGTCCGCCCGGGTGTATGCGACTGCGCTTGGCGTGTATGAGCTGTACCTGAATGGCGGTAAAGTGTCGGATGATTTGCTCGCTCCAGGCTGGACCAGCTATCACACCCGTCTGCAATATCAGACGTATGATGTGACAGCGGGGCTTAAGGAGGGCGCGAACGGTATTGGCTTTATGCTGGGCGATGGCTGGTATCGCGGCGGATTAGGCTTTGAAGAAAAAAATTTTATGTACGGCGACAACCGTGCCGCGCTGCTGGAGCTCCATATTCGTTATGTAGACGGCACGGAAGAGATCATAGCGACGGACAGCTCATGGCAAGCGGTGCTTGGCGCGATTCAATATGCAAATATTTATCATGGTGAGACGTATGATGCGCGTCTGGAAATTCAGGGCTGGAGCGAAGCCGATGGAGCGGGAGGAGCAGATAGAGCGGAAGCTCAAAGTGATGCGAAGCTGGCAGCTGGCAGCTGGTCTGGCGTGCAAGTGCTGGATCTGCCATACAGTCAGCTTGTAGCACAAGAAAACTGGCCGACTAACGTTACCGAAGTCATCAAGCCGATCTCCTCGTTTATTACACCGGCAGGCGATCATGTGCTGGATCTGGGTCAAAATATCGTCGGGCGCATGAGATTTACCGTCGAGGCGCCGGAAGGAACGCAAATCGTTCTGCGCCATGCAGAGGTGCTGGATAAGGACGGCAACATTTATTTCGGCAATCTGCGCCCTGCGAAGCAGACGCTGACCTATATCGCGAAAGGCGACGGCATGGAAAGCTATGCGCCGCATTTTACCTTTATGGGCTTCCGCTATGTGCTTGTTCAGGGCTTTCCAGGTCAGGAGGCAGGTGTTCCGCTGCCGGCAGATGCTTTCCAAGGCGAGGTTATTCACTCCGACATGCCTTCATCGGGTGAATTCGAATGCTCCGACGAGCGAATCAACAAGCTCCAGCAAAATATCCGCTGGGGACAGCGCGGCAACTTCCTCGACGTGCCGACGGATTGTCCGCAGCGCGATGAGCGGTTGGGCTGGACGGGAGACGCGCAAGTATTTATTAGCACGGCGTTGTTCAACTTCCAAGGGGCGCCGTTTTTTGCAAAATGGCTGCATGACCTGAAGGCGGAGCAGCATGAGGATGGCGGCATTCCTTTCGTTATTCCTGACATTGTTGGCGGAGCCAATTCGGCGGCCTGGGGAGACGCTGCGGTCATTTGCCCATGGACGGTTTACCAATATTATGGTGATGAGCGGCTGCTCTCCGAGCAGTATGAAAGCATGAAGCGATGGGTCGAGTACATTCGGGCACAGGGCAGCGAGGAATATTTATGGAATACCGGCTTTCATTTCGGGGATTGGCTTGCGCTCGATGCGAAGGAGAACAGCTATATTGGCGCGACTCCAACGGCATTGGTTGCTACGGCCTACTATGCCTACTCCACGCGCATTGTTCGTGATGCAGCGAAGGTGCTTGGCCATGACGAGGACGCTCAGCGCTATGGCGAGCTGCACAGCCACGTAATCGCTGCTTTCCGCGACGAGTTTATGACCAAGAGGGGGCGTATCGCTTCACCGACGCAAACCGCGCATATTTTGGCGCTTATGTTCGACTTGGTGGATGAGAGCGTGAAGGATCGGGTAGCGGAGGACTTAAACAACCTAATCGTCGAAAATGACTATCACCTGACGACCGGCTTTGTGGGCACGCCGTATTTATGCTTTGCCCTGTCGAACAGCGGCTATCATACGACGGCGGTTCGCTTGCTGCTGCAAGAGAGCTATCCGGGCTGGCTGTATTCGGTATCGAAAGGCGCGACGACGATTTGGGAGCACTGGGACAGCATTAAGCCGGACGGCTCGTTCTGGAGCGACGACATGAACTCGTTCAACCATTATTCCTATGGCGCCATCGGCGATTGGATGTACCGCAAGGTGGCGGGGCTGGACATGGACCCTTCGCAGCCTGCCTTCAAGCATATTCGAATTGAGCCGTTGTTTGGATCGACCATGCTGACCTATGCGAAAGCCTCTTACGACTCTGTTTACGGACGGATCGAGTCGGGGTGGCGTGTGGCTGGCAGCCGTATTGAACTTCAGGTTGTCATTCCGGCGAATACGACCGCAGATATTATTTTGCGGGGAGCGACGCTCGCTGGCACGACAGAAGGGGGGACCTCGCTTGAAAATATAGCGGGCATCGCATCGGCGGAGGAAACCGCAGCTGGCTTGATCATCCGTGCCGGCTCGGGTACGTACCAGTTTGCCTATGAAAGTGAAGGCTTGTTCCGCTCACAGTACAGCGCCAAGACGAAGATGAGCGAAATATGGATGGATGAGCGGGCGATTGCTATTGTAAGCCGGCATATGCCAAATCTGTTCAGCGGCGCACAGGCAAACATTGCTAAGCCGTTCTCTCTTCAGCAAGTCAGCGAAAATGGCATGTTCCGAATTTCCAAAGAGACGATTGATCAGGTGCTTGAGGAGCTTGCTGCGCTGTAGGGCGTAAAAATAGAAGAAAACCGCACGGCTGATGCCGTGCGGTTTTCTTCTATGCAATGCTTGTTATTCTATTCCCGTACCTAGCATCGACCGGATTGTCAGTTGCTTTAATCCATGAATATAGTCCTGCTGCCAATCCCTAAGTATGAGCTTCGGAAGATGAGTCTCCGGCACATAAACAGCGCTTCGGCTTTTTACTTCGTCCAGCTCTTGCTCAGACAGGTTGATGCTGCAAAAAATAAAAAGATTCGGATTCAGCGTCGCTGTAAAAATCGCAACCAAGCGGCTCATCGCATCAATCAGCTTGGCATCATTACGCTGTTCATTGGGACCATCCGTAAGCTCTTGAATGACCTCGCCAAAGCTTTGCTGCTCAAACAGGGGCAAATAAAAAATCTCGCCCGCAAAATACGTATGCCCCCTTACAAGCTCCCCATTAACCATAATTCCTGCCCCAGGACCGTTCATGCCAAAATATAAATAGACCAGCGACAGCTCCTGATTGTTGTCCAGCTGGTCGTGATAGCCGAGCACAGTTGCATTCATATCATTTTCAATTTGTACCTGAAGCGGATACCGGCTCTCATATGCGGCCTTCAAATCAAAGCCGTTAAATTTCTCATAGCTGGGAATATGAAATACCTCTCCGTTTGTCACACTTGCAGGAACGCCGAAGGTCAAAGAGCGGATGAGCGGGTATTGCTCCAAATAAACCCTCATTTGCTGATCCAGCGCTTCGGGTCCTTCATCCAAAACGCCGGGCAGCTTGTCCTGCAGCATGACCTCTCCGACGTAGTTCAGCAAGGTGTAAATGGTATAGTCCTTTTCCAGGTATACGGCTAAGCCTGACATATGCGCTGCATTAAGCATATAGATTTGCGGCCTTCGGCCTCCGCTGGATTCCCGCAGCCCCGACAGCAGAACCTCGCCATCCGCCTTCATTTCCTCTATCGCTTTGCTTACGGTCGGGAAAGTCAGCCCTGTGATTTGAGCGATTTCAACCTTGGTCGACTCCTGCTCATAGTAGAGTGCGGTGCGGATTTGCTGCCGGATCATTTCACCCATTAGTTTAGGATTCACAAATGGAAGCTTTATTTTTTTCACCCTCCTGACGGTTATAAAATGTGAGACCTACTTGGTTAATGGCGAGTCCTTCTCGCCAATTGGCCTTGCGGCATGAGACGTCAGCCCTGCGAATACAATGCCGACAAGCACGACGATTAAGGCCATTCGCAAGCCTATTGAATCGCCAATCATGCCAAGCAGCGGCGGTCCAACGAGGAAAGCCAAATAGCCGGCTGTTGCTACAGCTCCGACCCTTACAGCTACACCATGCGGATTGTCGCCAGCGGCGGACAAAGCGACAGGGAAGCCGAAGGCTGCGCCAAAGCCCCATAATACAACGCCGATAGAAGCGATGATGTAATTGTGACCCAGGATTACGATGAGCAGGCCAGCAATAGCGGATACAGCCGACGCTCGCAGCACAGCTACTCGGCCGAATTTATCGAGCAGCATGCCGCCAGTTGCCCGAACGATCGTCATTGCAGCTACAAATATGCCATAGACGAACGAACCTGTTGAAGCAGAAGTATCATAGCCATCGACCATAATTAAAGGAAGCCAGTCATTGGCTGAGCCTTCGGCGAAGGCCATACCCAAAATAATAATGCCGAGCAGCAGAGTGCGCGGCTCTTTCCAGATCGCGAGGCGTTCTTTAGTCGTTAGAGTTGGCGCGCTTGCGTTTGTTTTGCTTTCTTGGCCCGTTCCTCTAGGCACGAATCGGGACAAATAGACGATGAGCACAACTAATAAAATGAGAACAATACCCAAGTGCATGATGACGGACACCTGAGACTTCGTTGCTAACCAGCCCACGACAGCGCCGATAAAGGTTCCTAAGCTGAAGGCAGCATGAAAGCCGGTCAGCAGCGATTTTTTCGTTGCGCGCTCCAGCATGGTGCCTTCAACATTCATTGCCACATCACAAATGCCGAAGCCAAATCCGAAGATTGCTAACCCGACGAACATAACAGAAGCATAGGTGAAAAAGGAGCTGCCAATAGCAATGATGGCGAGGCCTCCTGCAGCAATGAGCATCCCGTTCATCATGACAAAACGTCCGCCCTTGCTGGCAATAAAATGTCCTGCACCAAGCAGGCCGAGGATTGAGCCAACAGACAGCCCGAAAATAATCCAGCCCATCTGGCCGGTCGAAGCGCCGAGTGTATCACGAATGGCTGGCGTACGGGAAATCCAGGATGCTGTGGCAAAGCCGCATAAAGTAAAAATCACATAGATGGCATTACGCCATAATCCAATCTGTCTTGCGTTTAATTGTTCGTACATAAGACGCTCTCCTTACTCGCTAAAATACTTTTTAAAGGCGTTTAATAACTAGGCAAGCTAATCATAACGTATCTTATCCGCATTAAAAAGCTGTCTTTTTGCGAAAATCATATGGGATTATGGGTTTTGCTTAATGTTACGTTTAGTTGGTGCTGTTATTAAAGTAGCCTTGTTCCGCCTTGCTTAAGGTCGACCTTTGTGAAGCTGCTTATGATGGTATCAAAAAATAGCTATTCTAAGAAAGCAGGATTAGCCGATTTTCCTCGAAAATAAAAGGAGTGAAGCAGCCTCATTAGGGCCGCTTCACTCCTTTTGTTATTTTCAGCTAATCCTGGATGATGGATAGTCTCGCTGCTCTTTCCCGATGTGGCATCGGACATTTAAGCAGCTCAGTTGCTAGTTAAATTTCATCTTTGGCAATGCCATTTAAGCTTGGGGCATAATCAGCAGCTTTATTGCTTGTCAGCGTCTGTGCTTCTTCTGTTAAATGATCGTTATTTTGTTGATTGTTTTTCTTATCTGCATGATTATTGGAGCGGTCCAATTTGGGATCGGCGCTATTTTTGGGCATGATATTCACCTCCATTTTTTCAAAGTATAGTATGAGAAGCTGGATTGAATTTTATCCTAGCGTCTCTTGTTTTCTTACAGCCTTGAAAATTATTTTTATGCGAATCGACGTGCGATCGTCACGCATAGAACGACAGCGATATTCACTATAAAGATAGGCCAACCGATTGACTCGTGCAGAATGAGAGCCGCAAGCAGCAGGCCGAAGAAAGGCTGTAGGAGCTGCAGCTGTCCAACCGCTGCGATGCCGCCCAGAGCAAGGCCACGATACCAGAACACAAAGCCGATAAGCATGCTGAACAGGGAGACATAAGCAAGGCTCAAGAGTGCGGCGCCACTGATACCTGTCCACGAGGTCGGCATGTAATTAAACGAGAGCAGCAGCATAACGGGAAGCGACAGAACGAGCGCCCAAGAGATCACCTGCCAGCCTCCTAGCCTTCGGGAGAGCCGCCCTCCTTCCGCATAACCGTAACCGCAGACGATGATGGAGGCTAGCATTAACGCATCACCAACAGGCGAAGATGCAGCTCCTTGAGTGAGGGCGAATCCTACTACAAGGAGGCTTCCCAGAGCTGACAAGACCTAGAATGCTGGCCGCGGGCGTTCGCCGCCCCGCAGTACACCGAAAATCGCCGTCGAAAGCGGCAGAAGTCCAATGTAGATAATGGCATGGGCCGATGTGACATACTGAAGTGCCAAGGCTGTCAGCAATGGAAAACCGACTACCACGCAGAGTGATACTAATAGTAGCGGAATGACGTCGCTTCGGACAGGCCGCTGCTGCCGGAAGACGAGGAGAAGTGCTCCCGCTAATACCCCTGCAATTGCGGCACGGCATACGGTGAGAAATATTGGATCGAAATCCATTACAGCGAGCCTTGTAGCGGGCAGTGAGCCGCTGAAGATGAGCACGCCCAGAAAACCATTAATCCAGCCGCTCGTTGCTTTGTTCATTAGGACCACCTCGGAAGATTTTATACTGAAAGGTACTCGATATCTTAAGACAGATAGATGAGAAATATTTATGAATTACATTTCTGTAAGATTATTTGTATTATAATAGATACAAAATATCGTGTATATTGACTGTTTATGCATCTGTAAGGATACAGATTAGTGGGGCAAATTCATCTATCTGGAGGCTTATTTATGACAAGTAAAAAAGAATCCATTCAAGAAATCATTCGTTCGGACATAGCGAGCGGTCTCGTTAAACCGGGACAGAAGCTGCCTTCTATCCGTAAGCAGAGCCAAAGATTCGATTGCAGTCTCAATACCATTATTCGTGTTTATCAGGAACTCGAAAACCAATATCTCATTTATTCGCGTCCGAAAAGCGGTTATTTTGTCGTAGCCAAAGAAGCGCTGCTGCCGCTGCTGCAAACAAAACGAATCGATTTTGCATCAGCGGCTCCCGATCCAGAGACGATACCGCAAACCGACTTCCGCCAATGCTTGAACAAAGCGATGGAATTATTTGAGACATCCATATTCACTTATCCGGACCCACAGGGCTTGCTTTCTCTTCGTCAGGAGATCGTAAAGCTTTTTCAGCAGCAGCAGGTTTTCCCTTCGGCTCAGCAGGTTTTTATATTTTCCGGCGCCCAGCAAGCTCTTCATCTTCTAGCCGGGATGCCTTTTCCAAATGGAAAAACCAACATCTTGGTCGAGCAGCCAACCTACTGGGGCATGCTGGCTGCGCTTAAGGCACAAGGACAAACCGTAATCGGCATCGAAAGAACGGCTGACGGGATTGATTGGGCAGCTTTGGAGCGTCATTTTCAAAGTAATATGATCAAGTTTTTTTATACTGTCCCGCGCTTTCATAATCCTCTGGGCACTTCTTATACAGCAGAAGACAAGCAGCGGCTGGCAGAACTGGCGAAAGCACATGACGTATATATTGTTGAGGATGATTATTTAGCTGATTTGGAAACTAACAGTAAAGCAGATCCTATTCATGCTTATAATGGAGCCAGTCATGTCATTTATCTCAGAAGCTTCTCAAAAGTCATGCTGCCTGGTTTAAGGCTTGCTGCGGCTGCAGTTCCGGATTCGTGTGTTCCAATACTCCAATGGCATAAACAAACAGCAGATCTGAGCAGTTCGGTGCTTTCTCAAGGTGTGCTTGAAATTTTTATGAAGTCAGGGATGTATGCTCATCATGCGAAGCAAATGAAAGCCTTGTACGATCATCGCATGAAGCATCTAAAGGAAATTTCACAGCGATTATTGCCTAAGGAGTGCTTATATAGCATCCAATCTTGCGGGGGGCTCTTCGCTTCGATACGCCTTCCGGACTCTATTCATACAGAGGATTTGATCAACCGATTGGAGAATCGAGGCGTGGATATACTGGCGACAGATAGACAGTTTCTTTCATCTTTTCCTAAGCTTAACCTGCTGCGCCTTAGCATCATTCGAACCGATGAGCAAGCTATTGAAGAGGGAATCCGCATGATTGCCGAAGAACTGGAGCGTGCCCCACGTACAAGCAGATCCCCAAAGCCTTTTTTTCGGTTATAAAGAGAAACGCCGGTTCTTTGCGATTCAATTGAGTAAGCTGTAATTATGGATTCCGGAGCGTATTAGATTGCACTAAAATCTCAACACGTCTGTTGCGTTGTTTACCTGCTTCTGTTGCATTACTATCAATTGGCTTAAATTCACCAAAGCCTTTGGAGCTAAAGTACTGGGGATCAAGCTGCTTGTTTTGCAGCAATAAATGAAGAAAATTGAGTGCTCGCATAGCGCTAAGATGCCAATTGGAATCAAATTCAGTCGTGCCAATGGGTACATTGTCGGTATGCCCGCTTATGATGACGTTATGTATCGGGTCCATGACCAGAAGCTGTGATATATCCTTTACAGTGCTGATATTGGAGCTTTGAACCTTGGCACTGCCGGAAGCAAATAAAACATCATCCTTGATTGTAATGAGCAGGCCGTCATCCGTCATTTGGGTTTCCAGCTTTGTGGTGAGCTGGTGCTCGGAAATGTATTGGTTTACCTGAGATTGTATATGCTCTAATTCGTTTCTTTCCTCTGTTTGCACGGTCTCCAGTGTTTCCTGTACATTTCCTTTATCAGATTTTGAAATGGCAGGGTTCTCCAGCGTCGGCTGCCCCTCGAGAACGCCAGTACCGCTGGTAAAGGCCATTCTAAAAGCTTGTGACAGCTGTTCGAACTTTGCAGCATCAGCGCTGCTCATCGCATAAAGCACAATAAATAGAGCGACTAATAATGTCATTAAGTCCGAGTAGGGCAGCAGCCACGACTCATCCACGTGCTCTTCTTCATGTTCATGCTTGTTTCTTTTCATTTGCTCCACACCCCTCATGTCTAATTTGCATTGAATAAATTCAACAACTGATGAATTATAGTTATAAGAAGAGGACACCTTTTCATGTAAAAGTGTTTTCTCTTCCCTATTGCCCTGTTATTCGGCAGCTATTTGAAAAAAATTAACCAAAACGGATTGCTTTATCTCGCTTTTAATATCACGGTTTACCGTGAAATCTTCATTTAGCTTATTTACTAAATTAGGAATCGCTCCAAGCCAGGAAACGGAGTGTACAAGCGATAAATAATAGAGAGTAGGCTCTTGTTTTTTGATAACGCCAGCCTCCATACATTCCTTAATAAAGGGCTCTAGATGCTGGAATGTCGGCAGAAACATTTTTTCAATTAGATAGGTGGATCGTTCACTCTGGTGGGACAACTCGTTCGTCACAAACAGCATATGAAAAGGAAGCTCAACACAAAAATCGACAATGGTATCTACAAGAGAAATGCATGCTGTCTCTAGCTTCATATGATTATAATTATTTTTAAAGGGTAAGGTTTGAAGCAGGATGCGATCAGTTAGATAATCGACCACTGAAGTCCACAAACCGAGCTTTGATCCGAAATGGTAGGATAACAGAGCAACATCTACATTGGATAGGCGCGCAATTTTCCTAAGACTTGTGCCTTCATAACCATGCTTTGCAAATTCAATTAGTGCAGGAGACAATAAAAGCTCTTTTTGGAATTGATCCTGCTTGGCTGGACGCCCCGGGCGGCGCTTCGTTTCTTTCAATATGTTGTCCCCCTCCCTTCAAAATATTAATTCATCACATGATGATTTTAGCATGCGGTCGTGTTAAGTGTCTACAATTATGCTCTTAGGTATGTACGTGGAAAAAGCTGCCCCATAAGGCCGATTATGACCTTAGAGACAGCTGCTTGGACAAGCCCGTACTTTACTTTTTCAATGAAATATCAAACGTAGAGCCTGCCTCGCCTGCAAATACGATGCTGCCGTTCTCCGGCAGTATGACCTGATTATTATCGCTGATCACGGTATGATTAATGCAAATACCTGCTTGATTATATACAGCAAAGGAGCCATTTGAAGGCAATTTAACCGTCATAACCTTTCCTTTGTCCTTATCTGAAACGGAATACCATTTGGCTTCGCCGTCCGCGTGGATCGTTGCCCGGGATTGTTTACCCGAATAGAGTGGTTTTACAAGCTCCTCATTCACGTAGACGTTGCCTGCTGCCGTAAAATATTCGACTCCGTTCTTCTGAAAGAAATTAATTTCCATCGTGTCACGGCCATCCATGACAGGGAGTTGCAGCTGGTTAACGGCTTTGTTTGCTCCAATAATTCTATTATCCAACACATACCCTGGAACCTCTTTAATAGTCTGAAAAGGTATGATAGGCGTCGAATTGAGGTAAACCGTGGATGTATATTTCCCGCTCACCAAATAATATTTTTGGCCTTCACGCTGTGCCCATGCGTCAGCTACGTCTTTGGATAATGGATTTTCTTCGAGCTTTTCAGCGTTATACTCGGAGATTGCCGTTTGACCAAGCCCTGGCACTGATAGATATAAGCGGGACCACAAATAGGTACGCCCATTTTTCTCAACAACGAATTTCAGCTTTTCTGTACCTTTATCGTTTACAAACGAACCATCAGCCGTATACGTATAGGTTTGGGCAGGATTGTTCGGAGCCGTAACCGAGGCTACAGACAATTCGCCCCCAGGATTTATTTCTACCTTCATAATCTTACCCGAACCGCCACCATAAATACCCGCATACTGGGATACTTCCTGCGGCATATCTGCCTTAATAGGCACGCCATAAGATTTCTCCGATTTCCGCTCTTTAATCACGCCCTTCTCCTGAAGGACGCTAAGCAGCAGTTCATTCGCGATTAATTGGTCTAATGCGCTTGAGCCACCTGAAGAAATAACGGCGGCAGACATATTGTATTCAGGCAGCACCACTAAGGATGAATGATACGAAATCGTGTCTCCACCTTTCGAGAGTGCCTTAATACCGTACTCGTTGAAGGGGAACAAGCGGACACTATCCCAGCCTAACCCGTATGCGAGGTAGGAGGGATCGGCTTCCTCCGGCCACATGCCGCTTCTATACTCCTCTTGTGCCATAGCCTCTACCGATTTAGCAGAAAGAATGCCCTCGACCTGTCCCGTGAAAATTTGTGAAAAGGCAGCGAGGTCTTCGGCTGTGGAGTAAATGCCTCCCGTTGCAATCATATTATAATTCTCCTGTGGAAGCTGTCCCTCATATATAGGGGAATAGATTCCAGCCAGCGCCGCTTGATCAATGAGATCCTGCGGTGTTTTCGTATGGTTCATGTCTAAAGGCTCTGTCATATATTTGTGAATAAATGCTGTAAAGCTTATGCCGCTAACTCTCTCTACTAGAATCTCAGCTAATGTAAAACCATCGTTGCAATAGACCGAAAAGGCTCCCGGATCTGCCTTTAAGCTTTGCGTCGCCAATTGCTCAAGGAAAGTATCATGTGCATAAGTATCATTATCCCCATATAAGGTTGCATTGCTGCCCGTAGTTCCGAGAAAGCCGGAGGAATGATTCAGCAGCATGCGCGGAGTAATCTGCGTGTAGCGGCTGTCCGCCATTTTAAAG
Organism: Paenibacillus sp. R-74696; assembly: GCF_055814915.1. Lineage (NCBI taxonomy): Bacteria > Bacillati > Bacillota > Bacilli > Caryophanales > Paenibacillaceae > Paenibacillus > Paenibacillus sp. R-74696. The sequence continues at coordinate 198,172 of NZ_JBPULM010000026.1, read as the reverse complement.
TCAGGGATATAGTTCACAACAGGCAAATCCAAATCTAACTTGCCCTCGTCTACAAGCTTCATAACAGCCGCCGTGAGAAACATTTTGCTCGTAGAACCGATGCCGTATATCGTATTTGAGGAAAGTGGAATCGCATCCTCGCTATCATTTTTGCCTGCATGCCCGGAAATCGTAATTTCTCCAGCATCAATGAGTGCATATTGCACGCTTGTAATGCCGTAAGTTTCGGTCAGCAGCTTCGCCTTCTCAGCAGCTATTTTCTTAGTCGCCTCAAAAGCATGATTATTGCTATTCGCAGCAGCCGTTGCAGCCATTGGAGACAGCATCGTCAGCGCGAGGGTGACAGCGACAATAGAAGTTCGTTTCACTCGCATCTTCTCCTATCCTATTCGGTATATTTAGCCGCCTTAAAGGGCCGCTAAGGAAAGCTTATATGACGGGGATGTCCTCCCCGTGACGTCAATATGAACGGAGTATGAATAAGTGGCAAAAAAATGCCATGGCGTCATATGCAAGAAAGCTTGCACATATTGCCATGGCATGGAGATTAAGCCGTCAGGGGACGGCTTTCGGCCGTTTTACCTTGTTTCTTCCATAAAAGCCTTAAAGTTTTCAGCAATCTCTTTGGATTTGGTATGGTGCAAATAATGTCCGCCTTCAAAGGTCATCACTTTTCCATGCACAGAATCTTTGACTTGCTCTTCATGCAGCGGTACCCAAGTTGCAATGCCTTCATTGTGAGCTTGGATAAAGAAAATAATAGGAAGCTCTTTAGGGAAGGTTAAGTGCTCAGCTGCTTTAAAGTTAGAAGAAATATTTTTCATTTCACTTAGCATTGTAGGACTATTGCTGTTCTTGAGAGAAAGTAGGGTTAGCTGTTCTTTTGTTGCCTCATCATAGGGCAGTCCTTCATAGGGGTCGGGGCTTACTTTCATGACCAATCGAAGAAAGCCAGATTGTTTGAGAAGCTTAAACGTTGTTACAGGGAGTGCAACGTCCATGCCGGGTTGTGTTGGAACACTGCTATCAATGCCGGCAAATGCGCTCACTTCACTTGTATATTTGTTGGCATATTCGATTCCGTAAATGCCTGCAATGGAGTGGCCCATAAGAATGTAGCGGTCGATGTTAAGGGCTTGCAGCGCTTCATGGAGTTCATTTACTATATTTTCTGTCGTACGCTCTTTATCCGTACCATCACTTAATCCATAACCAAAAGGTTCAACCGCGACTACTTTGTAGTAAGGCGAAAGCTCATCAATTAGCGGTTTGAAATCGAGCGCTGGTGCTGCTGTTCCATAACCCGGCAAGAGCACGATGGTTTCTTTACCGTCCCCTTGAATCAGCACATTCATCTTTTTCCCGTCTACGGGTACGAGCTGACCATAGGCTTGTATTTTTCCTAGCTCAGATTTGCTGCTGACCTTGTTCACTATAAACACAATGGCGATAAAAACGACGATTGCTATAACAATTGCTGCTAATATTTTAAGTAAAACCCTAAGCCATTTTTTCATAATCGTATCTTCTCCTGTCGTTATCTTGTTAGTCGGCTGCCTTAATGGGCTGCTAAAGTAAGCTTATACGACGAAGATGTCCTAGCGATGACGACAATGTGAACGGAAGATGAACGAGTGAAATAAATGCTGCGGCAGTACAAAGAGTATTCAAATGAAATTAAATCGAATGCCATTTGCCTCCGCCATTGATTTGAGACATATATTCAAATGCCGTTGTTCCATACACGCTTTTGAAATGTTTATTTAAATGGGTTAAATCCACAAAACCGCAATCAGCTACGGCTGAATAAACATCGCTATTTTTTTCGATTAATTGCTTTGCGAATTCGATTTTGCAGTTAAGAAAGTATTGATAAGGCGAAATCCCCGTATGAGCCTTGAAAAATCGGATAAACTGAAACTTCGATAGTTGAAGCTCTTTACAGATATCGTCAAGCTTAAGTACATGCTCCAAGTTGGCATGAATCATATCCTTTGCTTTTCTAATTAGCGCGTTATCTTTTTTGTCATCTATGGAAGAATGAGTTTGAATAAGGCCATCCGTGAGGGACAAAAATAATTCGCTGCACAAAGCCTCATCTTTTTCGCTTAATATGGCATGAGCCAGACTTAATATGCGCCGTTCAAGCCTCTGATTATACACAATAGGAGTTGAAAAACGGACGATATCCTTTTTCTCCATAACGTCTAAAAGCAATTGAGGTTCAATATACAGCATGACATACTCAAGCCCTGTCCTATCATGTGCCATACCGTCATGGGCCTGTTCGGGATTAAATAGCATAACACCATTTTGGTAGGATAATTGTAAACCGCCATCCATGTTATAATGCTGAATGCCACGCAAGGTTACGCCAATTGCATACTCCTGGTGGGCGTGCTTTTTATATTTAAAATCAGTCATACTTGCTGACAGCGCGGTAATACCGGCTGATTTTTTATAAATAAATTTGTCCATTACATCCACCTCAAAATAAGGTCAGCTACATCCAGATCATGATAGCAGCATAAACTAGAGATATGGCCATGATTACATTAACAGTCTTATGATGCTTCTGTAAAAACGCCCTGAAGATTTTGCCGAAAAGCACCCACGTCATTAATGCTGAAAAGCCAATGAACGTTATAGCTGCAATGCTAATCGTCAACTCATGAATTACGCTATAGTAGGGCATAATAAAATTTGGAATGACCGTCATGGCGAATAGAACTACTTTTGGGTTTAGAAACTGCATAAGAAAGCCTGATGTAAAGGTAGCCGTTTGGTTTGCAGTTGGGTTGGATGTATCCATTTTGTAGACTTGATAAGCAAGATAGACCATGTAACAGCTTCCGATTATCTGCATTACAATGATGATTTTCGGTAATAGCGTTAAGAGCACCGTATTCAACATAGCCGAAATCATGAGTAATAATCCAAAGCCAATCGTTGCTCCATACGTGTATTTCATGGCCTTTTTTGCGCCCGAATTTTGCACGGTGGATAATATAACGATATTAGTAGGACCTGGTGTAAAAGTAGCAATCATACAATAAATCACAAAAGATGCAGCATCCATGAAAATACCCCTTTCGAGCTATTCTCATATCCTACATCTTAAAGGGTTTGGCCTATAGTACATTATTGCAGATATAAAGCTTCGTCCGCCATGGGATCTATGTGGAAGGGTCCGTTTATTGTGGTTTGAAAGAAGAAATGATACGTGCAATAGCCTCTGGGCTTTCCTCCCCATCCGATTCCAGCCATTGATTAATGACGCCCATTGAGCCGTGAACCATATACGTAAAAGCATAGTCCATGGCAGGCGAGTCCTTTTGGTTTGGATCATCTCCCTTTCTCTGCAAATAATCTTGATGAAACTCAAGCAGCACTTCGGATAAAAAGCTGCTTTCTCCTCTATCCAAAATCATGATTCGATAAATGGTTTTCTTCTCTTGGATGATGTTCAATAGCTTGATTAAGGAACCACCTTCCCCGCATGGACTTTGATCCTTGTGCAGCGTCTCCCCTATTTCTTGATTCATTTCCTTCTGCATCACTTCAAATAACTCGTAAGGATCTTTGTAGTGCAAATAGAAGGTGCCGCGGTTAATGTCGGCTTGCTTGCATATTTCGGTGACCGTTATTTGAGGCAATTTCTTCGTCTCCAATAGAGCAAGGAAACATTTTTTAATAAGCTCTGTCGTATATTGGGCTCTTCTATTGTTTTTTACTCCGACCATATGATCCGTCCCTTTCTGTATCAATTCAAACAAATGCTAGTGGATCTGTTGAATAGATAACATTAACTCGCACATTGATTATTGAGATCATAGATATTTTGAGATTATACTATCACCATGATATTAAATGAACAAGTGTTTATTTTATGAGAGTGATCCAAACGGTCATTCCGTTATTTGGAGAGTGAATAAAAATGACAACTAATACGAATAAACCCGACATCCTAATTGTAGGAGCGGGGGCAGTAGGATTTTCTATCGGCTACCATCTTAGTTTGTCCGGCGCCAACATTACCTTTCTAGTGCGAGAAGGACGGAAAGCCGCATTCCAAGCTCCTCAACAGCTTTATTGCTATGACGACGCTGCACTGAAAAATTTTACCGGATTTGGCGTCATTGAGAATGTCGCTGAGCTGGCAGATAAATCATTTCAGTTTATCTTCATTACACTCGACGGAAATGCCAGCCGAACGAAAGAAGGCATGGCCGTATTGAGCGAGCTTGGCGACGTGGTACGCGCATCTAAAGCGACTGTCATTATGAACGGTTTTGGGTTTGGCCTTCGCGAGCACTATATTAAGGTCATGCAAATTTCGGAGGATCGCTTGCTAAGAGGGATTCTCGGCATGCTAAGCCACCAAGGAAGCGCTGGCCTACCCGTACATGCACCAACAGATCCGGCGAAGATAGCAAAGGCTATTGTCTGTTACAAGCATCCGGCAAACAAGGTCGGATTCCAAGTCGAGACCAACCATAAAGAGGCAGCGAAGTCATTCATCGAGCTATACAATCGCAGTAAGGTATCGCGCTGTGGCCAAGTAAGCCCAGCTATGTTTAACATTTACGCAAGCATTGGCTTTCCTGTATATGCAGCGTGTGATATTGCGGGGTGGTCTAATTTTTCCACGGTTTCGGCGAACAAGGAGCTTTGGCGGCTTGCCATCTGTGCACAAGGGGAAATAGCGGCACTCCCGCAGCATGGCTTGTTGGGCAAAATAATGGCCTTGGTTATGGGGGCGCGCTTAACGGCAAATGTGCATATTAAAATGGAGCGGGACATGCTGCCGCTAGATTATCAGGCATTCAACCGCTTCCATCATGGCGGCAAGGTACGTGCTCAGGACGTTGAATCGATGAAGAGCTCCCTTGCCGAAGGGCAGCGTCGCGGTCATAAGATGCCGGCGCTGCAGGAATTACTGAAAAGACTGGCAGAGCACGAAGCGGCAAGTTAAGCCGTGGAGAAGGAAACAGAAGCTGAGGATATATTGGAGTTGTCGATCTTCGAGGATGGAGCCTTTATACGCTTTGATGACGGGATCAGGTTCTCGGTTTAGATATAAACATAACAAAGGAGCTTGCCGCGGCGGCTCCTTTTGTCTTTTTTCGCTAATAGAACCCGAATTCGTTAAGCTGAACCTAATCATAAGAATTTACTCCACTTCGATCTCTTTTACGGTTTCGCCTTCAACTAATACGGGTTGGTAGTAGGTGCTCACAGGCAAGTCTTTTTTTCCTTGTATATTTTTAATGACCCAGTCCGCTGCATCTCTTCCCATTTGTTCTTGGGGGTGCGTCAGAGTCGTTAGCTTGATATTTGCATTTTTGGCCATATACGAATTGTCCTGGCCAATGATGGATAGTTCATCTGGAATGGATATCCCCAGTTTTCTACAGGCATGTACGACTTCCAGCCCTACCTCGTCGTTGTAACAAACAAGCGCTGTCAGAACATCCCTATTGTCGCTTAGGAACTCCTCCAAGTTGGTGGAGAGGTCCGGCTTCGTCGCCGTATCGAAGGAAAGCACCTGCTCGGGGTGAAACCGTAATTTGGCTTCCCCAAGCGCCTTGATATACCCCTTCATACGATATTTCCCTTGTAGATCATCCATTTTCGCAATAATGCCAATTTGGGAATGTCCTTTAGCAATCAGCTCCCGGGTTGCAAGATAGCTGGACTGCACGTCATCCAAACAGAAGAAAGGGACCTCCAGCTCTTCATAGTAGGCGTTAATCATGGTGAACGGAACCTCTTGCTCCTTGAAGGACAGATAGTAAGCGATATTGGGGTTGTATAAATTGCTTTTGGTTGGCTCAATAATAAGACCGTCCACGCCATAGGACAGCATCATTTCGAGCGCCTTTTTTTCCTGCATAATATCATTATTTGTACTGGCTAACAGCAACGAATAGTTATCTTCATTTAATCGGCCTTCTATGCCACGGATAATAGATGGGAAGATGTAATCCGAGATATAGGTCGTGATGACGCCAATCGTTTTTTTTGCGGTATTCCCGCCCGATCTGGAGCGGTATTGGCTGCTGACATATGTCCCAGAACCCTTCTCGCTTCTTAGGAACCCTTCGTTGGATAGCTCTAAAATGGCCTTCCGCACGGTCTGGCGGCTAACGTTATAGCTGCTCTGCAAAGCAGACTCTGTAGAAATTTGTTCTCCTGCTTTATACGTACCCGACAGGATATTGCTTTTTATATCATCAATGATGATCTGATATTTTGGCTTCACACAATCCACTTCTTTCATCGTTGTTCAGAAAGTTGTACGTACACATTCTAACATGATTTGCAGGGAATGAAAATGCAGTACCCTTTTTCTTGAAATATATGGTGTTTTTCTATGCTTATACTGGGATTTTTGTCAGGGGAAAATGTCTATTAAGAGGACGTTAACTGCAAGGATTATGGGGAAAGGATGCCGTTGTAAGTATAACTATTAGTTGGTGTTGACAAATGTACGTACAAAAAATATACTAAGGCTGTCAGCAATGGAAAGCGCCTTCTTTTGATTGAATGATTACGCTTCTCTCATGGAGTGAATCGTTTAATCTGAAGCAGCTATTATACAAATCAACATAGACCCGATATTTGAGAGGTCACACTCACTGAACAGAGAGGGGACTTGCGTGAACATGAGTCATGTAGAGTTGAAAGAAGCGATAGCTAAGGGAGAAACTTCGCTAGGTATCGAATTTGGATCTACGCGGATCAAAGCGGTATTGATCGATCATCGTTTTGAGACCATCGCGTCAGGAAGCTATGAATGGGAAAATCAATTAAAAGACGGATATTGGACATACAGCCAAGAGGATATCATTACCGGCCTCCAAACGGCCTATCGCGAAATGAAGCAAGAAGTGCAGCGCAAATACGAAGTTACCCTCAAGACCGTGGGTTCGATCGGTTTTTCCGCAATGATGCATGGATATATGGCGTTCGACAGCACGGGTGAACTGCTTGTGCCGTTTCGGACTTGGCGCAATGCAACAACCGGTGAGGCAGCAAGGGAGCTGACGGACAAATTCCAATTCAATATCCCTGAGCGCTGGAGCATCGCTCACTTGTATCAAGCGATATTAAACAAAGAGGAACATGTGCCTCGCATTGATTATGTGACAACTTTGGCCGGTTACATTCACTGGCTGCTAACTGGCAATAAAGCGATTGGCATCGGGGATGCTTCCGGTATTTTCCCCATTGACGAATCGACCCATGCTTACCATCCCTTGATGGTTAAGCAATTCGATGAACTGATCGCAGCTGGCGGCTATCCGTGGAAACTGGAGGAGCTTCTTCCTAAAGTCCACCGCTCAGGCGAGCAAGCCGGTGAATTAACCGAGGCGGGAGCCCGCATTTTGGACCCCTCGCAGGATCTGCAGCCAGGCATTGCGCTTTGTCCTCCAGAAGGTGATGCCGGGACAGGCATGGTTGCCACCAATAGCGTGAGAAAACGTACGGGGAATATCTCCGTGGGAACCTCCGTATTTGCGATGATTGTACTCGAGAAGGAATTGTCCAAGGTGTATCCGGAAATCGATATGGTTACGACGCCAGACGGAAGTCCGGTCGGCATGGTGCATGCCAACAACTGCTCCAGCGATATCAACGCATGGATGGGATTGTTCCGTGAGTTCTCTGTGGCCATGGGCTACGAAGCGGATAACGAAAAATTGTTCAGCGTGATGTTTAATAAGGCTTTGGAGGCCGACCCGGATGGCGGCGGTTTGCTCAGCTACGGGTATTACTCAGGTGAAAATATTACCGGAATTGAAAAAGGTCGTCCGCTATTCGTTCGCTCGCCGGAGAGCAACTTCACTTTGGCAAATTTCATGCGTACCCATTTGTTCACTGCTTTCGGAGCACTTAGGCTGGGCATGGATATTTTGACCGAAAACGAGCGTGTTGCTATTGATAGCATTTTGGCTCATGGCGGTCTATTTAAAACCCCTGTCGTCGGGCAAAAAATGGTAGCCGCGGCACTTAACGTTCCGATTTCGGTCATGTCTACAGCCGGCGAAGGCGGAGCATGGGGAATGGCGCTGCTAGCTTCTTATTTGATCAACAAGGATCAGCAGGAGAGCCTGGATGACTTCCTCGAGCAGAAGGTCTTTAAAGATGTTGAAGGGCAGGAAATTGCTCCGGACCCATCTGATGTGTTGGGTTTTGAAGTATTTATGGAGCGCTACAACAGTGGGCTGGCCATTGAGCAGGCTGCTGTAGACCATCTGCTGGAGAACGGGAGGGACTAACGATGTTAGAACAGCTGAAAGAAGAGGTATATGAGGCGAATCTGGAATTGCCGAAGCATGGACTCGTAAAATTTACATGGGGCAATGTGAGCGCAATGGATCGGGAAAGCGGTCTGTTCGTCATCAAACCAAGCGGAGTCAGTTATGACAAGATGAAAGCGAGCGATATGGTCGTTGTCGATCTCGATGGCAATGTAGTTGAGGGAGAGCTAAGACCTTCCTCCGATACCGCGACTCATGCCGTCTTGTATAAGCATTACCCAGAGATCGGAGGCATCGTGCACACTCACTCCACTTGGGCTACAATCTGGGCACAAGCAGGACTTGATGTACCGGTAATGGGAACGACGCATGCGGACACCTTTTACGGAGCTGTTCCTTGTGCACGTTTCCTGAATCAAGGCGAGATTGACCGGGGCTACGAGGCTGAAACGGGACGAGTCATCATTGAAACGTTTGAGCAGCGTGGGCTGGATGTGATGGCTATTCCGGCCGTCCTGCTTCATGGTCATGCACCGTTTACTTGGGGCAAGGATGCGAAATCGGCAGTTGTGAACAGCGTTGTGCTGGAGGAAGTTTGCAAAATGAATTTGTATGCGCGGCAATTGAATCATTTTGCCAAAGAGCTGCCGCAAGGCATTTTGGACAAACACTATTTGCGCAAGCATGGGAAAGACGCCTACTACGGGCAGAAGTAATCATTTTATCCACTATTAAATTTAGAAAAGAGGATGATTGTAATGACAGTAACATTAGCTAAACAGTTTTGGTTTGTCGTAGGTTCTCAAAACCTGTATGGGGCAGAAGCATTGGCCGAAGTAAAAGCAGACGCACAGAGAATGACGGATGCGTTGAATGCAAGTGGTGTGCTGCCTTACCCGCTTGTATTGCAGGACCTGGCTATCAGCGCAGATAAAATCACAAGCATGATGAAAGAGGTTAACTATCGTGATGAAGTGGCGGGCGTCATTACGTGGATGCATACGTTCTCGCCTGCAAAAATGTGGATTCGCGGAACGAAATTGCTGCAAAAGCCGCTGCTTCACCTGGCAACGCAATACAACGAAAGCATTCCTTGGTCCACAATCGATATGGACTTCATGAACCTCAATCAGGCTGCTCATGGTGACCGCGAATACGGCTTTATCAATGCCCGTCTGAAGAAGCAAAATAAAATCGTCGTAGGCTACTGGGAACGTCCTGAGGTGCATCAGCAAATTGCCGACTGGATGGATGTAGCGGTTGCCTATAACGAAAGCTTTAACATCAAGGTGGCTCGTTTTGGCGACAATATGCGCAACGTAGCCGTAACGGATGGAGATAAAGTCGAAGCCCAAATTCAGTTCGGCTGGACAGTAGATTATTACGGCATCGGCGACCTCGTACAATACGTGAATGCCGTTACGGAGCAAGAAATCGACGATCTGATGGGACTGTATGCGGAGCTATATACATTTGATTATGGCACGAGCAGCAAAGAGTCTTGGGAAGCTAGCGTAAGAGTGCAAGCGAGCTATGAAATCGCCATGAAACGCTTCTTTGAAGAGAAGGGCTACAATGCCTTCACTACGAACTTCGAGGATTTGCATGGCATGAAGCAGCTTCCGGGTCTGGCTGTCCAACGTCTGATGGCACAAGGCTACGGCTTTGCCGGCGAGGGCGACTGGAAGACGGCCGCGCTTGATCGCTTGCTGAAAGTGATGAGCCACAACCAAAATACAGGCTTTATGGAGGATTACACATACGAGATGGCAGCTGGGCAAGAAGCTATCCTGCAATCTCATATGCTTGAGGTAGACCCGACTTTGGCCAGCAACAAACCAACCATCATCGTTTCCCCATTGGGTATTGGCGATCGCGAAGATCCAGCGCGTCTCATTTTTGATGGCAAAGCTGGTGAAGGTGTCGTTGTTTCCATGGCTGATTTCGGCACACATTACAAACTGTTGATTAACGAGGTTTCCGCATTCGAGCCAACAGTTCCAGCTCCTAAGCTCCCTGTAGCTCGTGTGCTGTGGAAGGTGAAGCCGAACTTCCAGGATGGCGTCAAAGCTTGGATTGAGAATGGCGGTGGCCATCATACGGTCGTTTCCTTGAACCTGACGACAGACCAAATCGTGACTTATGCTAAATTGGTGAACCTGGAGTACGTTATTATCAAGTAACATCGCTATTCATTCAAGCAAATAAGCGTTTTCCTTAAGGCCGGGGGTGATCCTCCGGCTTTTTTCATCTCGTTATGGATGTTGTAGAATGTACCAAAAATAGCTTTTGTCTGACTTTAAATAAGCCGCCAAGATAGACCGGCGGCTTTACTCTGTTTACTCCGTAGTATTCTGCTTCTTCAATAAACCTCCTGCTGATCTCGACTGCTTCTTTTTAAGCGCAGGGCATGGACAATTTCTCGCTCAAGCAAAAACTTCTGGTTGTCTTGCAAATTGACGTCGTCGGTCATAAATAATATCCCTGAAAACAGGATCACTAGTGGTGAGGATTAGATCATGGCCTAGGTATATGATGGAATTATAAATTTCCCTAAGCAGTTGATTTTATTGGGAATTAAGCCAAAAGACATTGATTCTACCGACGATGTTTAACCCTGATGGATTCAGGCATATATTGAAGCGCTCAGGATTCGAACTAATTGATAAGCTATACTGCTGATGAATTGCTGTTAAGGCTCTATGAGATTCTATCGTAGAGATGAACCATAATTATAGGTAATGGAGAAAAAGCGGGAGTCGATAAGATGGGACTCCTGCTTTTTCAGTAACGTTGTTCACATTTTCAATCTATAAACTCGAATCTTTTTTTTGGGATTTTATCAAAAAAAAGTGAAACATATCCTGATTTTGTGAGTCTATTTGAATGAGATATCGATATGGATTCTCATTTAGCTCTGCATAATCTTGTCTTATGAAAGGGGGATAGGGTGGGAATTGAAAATTTGATAATTGAAACCGAATATAACAAACATGGAAGGACGGGGTTTAGAACTCAAATTCGATAATCACAATCGTACTTTACCAAACAAAAGGAGGAAGGATATACATTGATGAATAATAACTGGAAATTATTTTTTACGTCCATTGCTACCGCTATTTCAATTACTCTTCTTTCCGCTTCTGTTGCTGCTGAGAATAATAGCAACAATCAGCTTTTGCCTCCATCTTATAACGAGGTGGTTGCATTTCCGGAAGATGAAATGGCTCGACAGCTCGAATACAGTGAGGAAGTAATTCAAAAAAATCAGCGATACCGTAGGGCAAATAATCTTAATTTTTCAAATCAGGCTATCCTAAATGCTCTTAACTCCCCCAATGCTAGGGAAAGTATTCCTAAATACAGTATTGCTCTAACTGAAGAAGAAGAAGGCTACATTCAAGAGAGAGATGCGCTAATGGACAAGTATGGAAAACAAATTTCCAATATGCTTTCAGAAAATGGTGTTATATTTACCAAAGGCCCCAATAATGACATCATTGAGAAATATAGCGACGTAGGAACCTTTCACCAAGAAAAGGATAGCGGATTGAAATTTGTTGTAGGTTTCTCAGTAGAGAATGAAAAAGCTAATCAAATTAGAAAAGCTATCGAAGCCCTTGTCCCGGAAGAATATTTAGAGATCAAGAAGGTGGATTTCTCAGAGGCTGAATTAGTGAGCGCGTATGAGTCAGTGATAAATGAAAGTAAGCAACTGGGAATCCCTTTTGAAACGGTGGCTGTAAGAATTAAAGAAAATGTGGTTGAAGTACAACTTGCAGATGGCGCAAAAGCAATCCAATTACTGGGAGTGAACTCTTTAAAAACGTTAGAAACGCAAAGTCCTAATATTTTCAAAGTAGTGACGGGTAAGTCGAATGAAAAACTGGATGCAAGAACTACTACACTAAATACGATGGCTGGTGGCTTGCTTATCGCTGATACCGCAACAAATTCTACATCATCACAAGGCTACTGTACAATTGGAACTTTGGCAACAAAAAATAGTGACCGGTTTATTATCACGGCTGCACACTGTCTGGAAGCCTGGACAAGTAATAACGTCTACCAAGGTGGAGAATTGGTGGGAGCGGAGCATTATTCTTATAATGGCAACTATGCGGATGTGGGTGTTATTAAAGTACCTTCTACTAAAAAAATTTCCAACTATGTATATAAATATTCTTGGACGGACAGCAGTATAACATCTTATCAAACTAGCACAAGTTCTCTCTCTGTAGGAGACAATGTATGTTTGTCTGGTGCAACAAGCGGGTTCAGCTGTGGATCGGTTACAGCTAAAAATATTACTTCACTTGGGAATAGTGGATATATGGAAGCTGACGTTGTTTCCCTAGGTGGCGATAGCGGAGGAACTTGGTGGTACAATGGAGTATTGATTGGAATTCACAGATCAGGTGATAGCGCTTCTTATGCAAGATTCTCTCATATATCAAATGCAAAAGCTTACGGTGGAGACTGGACTCCATATACATCGAATACTGCATCGTAATAAAAGAGCAAAAGAAAAAGCGATCTAATTGGATCGCTTTTTCTTTTGCTCTAGTTAATTATATTTACTTCTTTGGCAATTGAAGTTGGGGGTTGGGTATCCAGATGTTCATTTTCGGTAACAAAACGAATTTTTGATCCGATTTTTAAAGCATCAAAATCAAATTCTTCTAAGGAAATGTTCTTTACATCCAGCCATTGTAAATCATATTTATTAGCCCGTAGAATGTCCTCGGCTGTTTGACCAATTATCGTTTCTATTTTTGACTGTAACTCAGGATTCTCTATGTCTAATGCAAGCAGAATTTTCTTTCGCCCTTCTAAATCCAGTTTTGCAAGAACGAAAGCTTCAGATGTACGGAGTGAGTCTTTAGGTTTTTTTGAATGGTCAGCTTCTTCTTCGTTACTGCTGCAACCAGTGACTACAATAATGGAAATCATGAACAGCAATATATATTTCAATGTCTTCACCACCTAACCTCTCCTAATAATATCTATAAGACGATTAGATTGTAGAAAAGGTTGCAAACAGATCTACGTACTATGAGTAAGGTTCGAAATGATATGACAGCTGTGATTTTGGTGCAATATGCATTAAACTAACTGGAAATTTTGTTTAAGCAGGAGTGTGAAACAACAGGTGAACTTTTATCGTCTTATAAGTATAGACTCAGATTTAGTTAATGTTATTTAACTCAAACTTCGCAGTGCAAAATTGGTCTTAAACCCTTGTTGAATATAGCTGAAACGGTATTATAATTAATCTCTTGCAAATAGAAAACACCGCTTCTGTTTGGTATAGTGATTGTGTCTAGCAATACACTATCACACAGAAGAGGTGTCCTCTATATGATAGAGCAAAAAGAGCCATGCATTCAACTACCAAAAGAAATGAAACCCGCATTTAAAGAACTCCAAGTGATTAAGCATTTAAAAGATGCGAAAATCAACAAGAAATTCGGGTATCCCGCAGCCTATCTTTTTTAGCTTGTTTTCGTGCTTTTATTTCATCAGAGGAATGGGTTTCGCCTGCTGGAAAGTGAGAAAGCAGAGTCGTTTCCAGGCAAGGATACCGTTTACCGGTTTTTGAATCATACGAAATTTGCTTGGCGGCAGTTCCTCCTATCGCTCAGTGCTGCGACCATTCAGAAAGTCGAGACGCTTACCTCCGACAAACGTGTGACGGCATTCATTTTCGACGATTCGATGTTTGATCGTAACCGCAGCAAAGCGGTAGAATTACTCGCAAGATTCAAAGATCACGCTACCGGTGCCTACTACAAAGGCTTCCGTATGCTGACGATGGGCTGGTCCGACAGCCATACGTTTATTCCCATGGATTTCGCTTTGCTTAGCTCAACAAAGTCTCAAATCAATGGCACCTCAGATGGCATCGATAAGCGTACCATTGGCTATAAACGTCGAGAAGAAGCGCTACTCCCAGCACCAAAGGTGATTGCCTCTATGATTGATTGTGCTATAGCTGCTGGTGCCTCTGCATCTTATACCTTAATGGACAGTTGGTTTACCCATGCACCGCTCATTAAAGAGGTTCTTGATCGAGGGCTTCATGTCATCGGTATGATTAAAAATGACAACAAGCGCTACCTGGTAAATGGTGATCGATTAGATCTAAAGGAATTGTATCTAGCGGCTCCAAAAGTTGAAGGAAAGCGGTCAGATATTCTTCGTGCCATTCGAACAGAGTTGGCCTTAATGGCCCCGGAAGTCATCCGTATGCTGGGACATTGAGGTCTTCTTTAAGTGCGCAAAATCTATGTTACGCTTGCAAAAGGAGTTTCAAGGTCTCTCCTATGACTTGCTCATTAGCCATACGACCATTGTGTTTTCTCGTTACATTCTACTTGCTTGGCAACATCGTCAGAGCACGGACCAGCGAACACTGGGTGGTTTGTTTTATTTGCTTTGCGATGAAGTCGGTACCATGGATTGGGTGGTTGCTTTACAGCAACTGCTTGATTTGATCAACGAAGTAACGGCAGCAGCAAGCAAAAAACTTTCAAAATTAATTAAAAGTCAACTACAGCAATGGATTTCCGGTTTGCCTAGTTACCTTAAGGCTTACCTGCCTATTTCAAGCTGCGAAGTTTGAGTTATTTAACTACAGGGCGAACTTTGTAACAAGAAGAGCTGGTTGGAGGAGTATAGTGATGGACATAAAGCAATCATTTTCGAATCGAGTGAAAGATTATGTTAAATATCGTCCAACCTATCCTAGTGACGCAATAGATTATTTATATAATATTGTAAAACTTGATGTGAACTCGACCGTGGCTGACATTGGGGCAGGAACAGGGAAATTATCTGAATTACTAGTTGAAAGAGGTACTCATGTTATCGCAGTAGAACCAAATCAGGAAATGCGAAAAGCTTGTATACAAATACTTGGACATGAATCCAAATTTCGTGCTGTGGCAGGTTCAGCGGAATCCACATGTTTGCATGACAATTCCGTAGACTTTATCGTTTGTGCACAAGCGTTCCACTGGTTCGATCGTACGGTTACAAAAAAGGAATTTACACGAATTCTAAAAGACCGTGGTAAGGTTATTTTAGTTTGGAATACACGTCAAACAAAAGGAACCCCTTTTTTAGAAGGGATAGAACATTTATTGCTTAACTATGGGATTGATTACTCTGAAGTGAATCACAAAAACATTTCGGAAGATGAATTGCAATTATTTTTTAAAGAAAATACGATGGAGAAGTCCGTTTTTAAAATGCAACAATTATTTGATTTTGAGGGTCTAAGTGGGAGAGTAATGTCTTCCTCCTATACTCCTATGCCTGAACATCCTAACTATGGACGTATGAAGGAAGAATTAAAAAAGCTATTTAATCGATATGAGAAAAACGGGAAAGTAACTTTTATATATGAGACAGAGTTATATTGGGGAGAGATTTAATATTCACTTAGGGAGCCATCATGCTTATTGTAAGGAACAAAAATATTCTAGGAGTGTGGCATGAATTATGGAGCCATACAAGGTTCTATCTGAACTTTTAGCACGAATAGAAAAAGATGTTTCTGGTACTAGGGAGACAGACTATTTGGCTGATCTCCCGATCTCCGTTGTTCATTTGCGTCGGCTCTTCAAGTTCGCTTTCGGCGTGCCGCTGCAAAGCTATATCCGTTCTCGAAAGCTGGCCATCAGCTTGGAGAATTTGATGCTAACCGAGAAACGGATTCTCGACATTGCAATTGAATGCGGTTATGAACATGAGCAAACCTTCATACGAGCGTTTAAACGAGAGTATGGGCTTACGCCCGGCGAATGCAGGCATTCCAGCAAGAACATCCACGTAACACCTCCTCTTCATTTGTTTCCAAAAAACAATGTTGGCGGAAATGTGGTGTACGGGCCGGAAATGGTCATGATTCCAGCCTTCCATTTAATCGGGCAAATGTATCGAATCGAGATCGCCGAAGCACCGACAAAGGCACCCGAAGCTGCCAAGCAGTTTTGGTGGAACAAGCGGCATAAAGTGCCTAATCCCGTTGAACCCGATATTTATTACGGTCTAACGAGGACACCTGACCCATCACTTAGTTGGACATATTACATACCGTCTATGCGCGTAAAGAATCTGAGCGATATTCCGGAAGGCTTTACAGGCGACACCGTACCTGCTTCCTTGTGCGTCGGCTTTCGATATATCGGGAACCATCATTATGAGGAGATTAATGAACTACGCGCAGAGGCGCTATATAAAGCCATTGATAGGCTTGCACAGGAGCACAACGGGAAATATGAGCTTCTGGACAGCGAATTTTTCTTAGAGAAAATTGACACGAGTGCCTACGATGGGCAATTTTGTCAAATGGAATGGTTTACGCCCATCAGAGTGAGGTACACTTAAAATGATCAAAAAAGTCCATTGAGCTTGCAACTATTATGGTAGATTTTATTGTATAGCAACAAAAAATAGATGTTTGTGTGAAAGGAGATAAAATGAATTATAACGAGGCTGTTTCAATCGGAAATACCTATTTGATTTCAGCTGTAACGGAATTGTTCGGATTAGAAGGCTATGAAATTAGGCGGATTCCGGCACATGACGGAGGGCGGAATGTCGTATATAACTGTGAGAAAGGAGGGAGCCCTTCAAAAATACTCAGAATCGCATTCTTACCCGACAGGAGCCGGGAAGATTTCCTAGGGGAAACGGAATATATTCGGTATTTATTTGAGCATGGAGGCAGTGTCTCGAATGTAAACAGCTCCCGGAAGGGGAATTTACTGGAGGAGATCAGCCACAATAACCATACCTTTTTTGTTTGCCTGTTTGAAAAGGCTAAGGGGAAAATGTTTGTAGAAAATAATTATCGGTACCGGGAAGGGGCTCCAATTACCGAATATTATTATAATTGCGGTAAGGTCTTGGGGAAACTGCACCAAATATCGAAAGGGTATGTGCCCACCCATCAACGGTATAGTTTTTTTGACAAATACAAGGTTGAATATATTGAAAAACTGATACCCGGCTCCCTATCTCTGCTAAAGGAAAGACTAGTTGAGCTCCTTATGACATTAAAAGAATTGGATAGTAACCAGGATACTTTCGGTATGATCCATTTTGATTACAACGATGGGAATTATTCAATAGATTTTGATAACGGGCAAATAACCGTATATGATTTCGATAATTCTTGCTATTGTTGGTATATGTATGACCTGGCAGATCTCTGGACAAACGGAGTGGGCTGGATAAAATTTGAACCAGACGCCGATAAACGTAAAAAGTTTATGAATGATTATTTTGAAACAGTCCTCGCTGGATACAGAACCGAGACCAAGATCGAAAATTCGATGCTGGATAATTTACCCTTATTTATTAAAGTAACGCTCATGGAAAATATTGTTGATGCATTCGAGGTGATGCGAAACAACGGTGAGGAGCCGAAATGTGATGAGGAGCTGTCGTATCTCATAAAATGTTTGGAAGATGATATCCCGCATAAGGGATTTTTCCATGAGATTTACTCTTGTAAAGAACCTTTTGAATATGAGGAACGAAATATTTAGTTTGCGCTCCGTGAAGACGTCCGAGAGTAAAGTCTCGATGACTTACTAACGTTATCGGGGAACGATAGTTGAATTGCCAACACTAGGCCGCGAGTACTTCGACGGCCTTCTGTGCATGCAACGAAACATTAATCATATCACTTATGCATAGATATTTCAGAAATATCACGGAGTTCAAAGTCGAGGCTTCGAGTCATATATTTATTGAAAAAACTTGAGTCAATTCCTGTGAGCTGATGGAAGAAAGAAATTTCTGCTTTCCAATCATTCTCAATCATTTGACCAATGTCGATAACTCCTTTTTTTGAAACGAAATCAATGATGGTTTTAATTTTCATTGGTTTCTGAATTGGAATTACGTTATCAAGGGGCTCGAACTCCAGATAACCTTTCCGATGCATGGCCGCATAGAAGTTACGATGATCCTTTGACTGAATGATTCCAAGATTAGCTGCTCTATACCCCAATACCTGCAACGACGTTTTCCATTTCTTTTTTAAATCTAAATAATCATCTGGATTGGTAAGATGGGACACGTCCTGCATATCGGTGGTGAATTCGTCTTCGGGTAATAATAAAGCGCCAGCAAACATATTTGCTTCATTCTCAATAAGTTTGTGTTCTTTTCGTTCTAAGCTCGTAAACTCCATACGATAATGAAGTAATAAATGACCTAATTCATGAGCGATATCAAAGTTCCTACGAACAGCCGAACGCTTCATATTGCCTAAAATAATATATGGCCGATCATCCAGAGTCCAAAGGCTATAGGCATCAATTTCTTCACCAATAGCCTTTTCAAACACGAAAACACCGCTCTTTTCAATTAGGAACATAAGATCATCATTATTCGTTTTTGCTAGCTCAAGTCTTTGTCGTGCTAAAAGAGCAACATGGTTGATTTGAGCAGATCTATCGTCCTCTGTATGATTTAAATACGCTATAACTTCATCACGTAATTTAATCATTTTAAGGGTAGGATAACTAATTTTAGTTGTAAGATAGCTGACAAATACATTCAAAAATTCAACATGCTTAGCCTCCGCTTGTGTTTTTGAAATGACATTCAGCACTTTTGAGCGATAGGCAATATTCGTTAAGTCGATATTAGATGAAGTGATGTTCTTTTCAAGCATGTCTTCTGTATAAAAATATTTACTTTTTACTTGGAAAATCCGTTTTAACTCATTTACGATTTGCATTTTAGGTGATGTATAAGCATTCTCGTATTGCCAGACTGCTTGTTCTGTTACGCCTAACTTTTCGGAGAGCTCTTTACGCGAATATCCGTGCATGATTCGTAAATTGGTTAGGTTCTTACCAATAAACATGCTTGCTGCCTCCTAGTTAAATTAACATCATGCCATTTTATATATCTTGTTTTTTATCTTTTTCAATTATACCGATATCAAATGCTGCTGGGTCTATACGTTCATCATTTGATTCAGGTGCGACTACTTCTCGGTCCTCATCAGATAATGTAGCTCCTGAGATGAAATCGGACAGATCCTCGACAAAGTATGCAATGTTATCATTTGGATTGGGTAAATAGTGTAAGATCTCGGAAATTTGATACGCTTCATCAATAGCATATGTGAGTATGTGAAACTCATTGTAAGAAGATTTGAAATAATCCAGATCAGGTTTGACTGCACTTTCTAACATAAATAAGGAGAGTTGTTCGACTCTCTCGGTTCGTGCCCCTCTTTTTGGCGATTTTTCTGAGGCGGAAAATACCAAATTTTTATTTATTTTTGAAAGCTCATGAAGATAGGTACGAAGAGACCCGTTACTTTCGCTCTCATCTGGAAGTGTAGCTTGTGAAAAGCAATCTTCATTGAAATAAGCGGCATTTTTAATAAGAAAAAGAATGTTGGAATCTCCATTAACGAATTGGAGGTAGTCCCATGTTAATCCAGCCTTTGCTTTCTTGTATGTAAATCCATGAGCGATGCACTCTTCAGCGAGTTTGCTCTCAATAAAGTTACCCTTAGTCCAAGAAAAAGCAGAGCTGATTTTCATTTTTAATTTTCTGTCTTTGCGATGATCAACATAGTCACGATAACCTTCAACAATAGCATCAACAATCATATTATTATGTGCAGGACTGAACTTGTATTTATCCACATCAAACACCCCAGTTCGATAATATGAAGACAGTTAATATTGTAATCGAAGTTGGGATGTATTGAAATGATTTTTTCTTTTTTTCTTAAAGTTTCAAGCTGTATCTTGCTTTTTCTTTATAGTGGTTGGTTTTTTGAACGGTCAGTTTAAATTATTGACTGTCTTGCCTGAAGCTATTCGTAGATTGCTTAGATCATACCCACTTATGGCAACAAAGAATGGAATGCACACGTCTATTTATTGTACTTTCTAATAACTAATTTCGAATAAGCAAAGCAAAAGGAGCGTTTCCATGAAACCATATACCGGAAAAATCGTGGTGCTGGGAATCGTTGCTGCGATACTCATACCTATTCTGCTGTTCACAGAGTTTAATTACGGTTTTTACCAAAAGTTTCGATTCGAGCAGCGGGCAGAGCATTATTTGGCGGAGACCTATGCCGAAGACATGAAGATTGTGAGCGTTCGTTATTTATGGGATAACATAGAACCACTAGTAGCGACTGTACACCCCAAATCCGATCCATCGCTCCGGTTTTATATCTACCATAGTGAGGAACGAGAGCTCGGATTAACGGACGATTATGCGACCACTCTTTGGAAAATACAGGCGATGAAAGAAGCGGAGACACTACTGCGTCCCATACAGCCGGAGTACGCCCGCCACGCGAGTATCGATTTTTCCTGCTGTAAGGTCAGTGAATATGATTTTGCGTCGATTCGCGGGGAAGTACCGCATTACGGGACAACAAAACTGCCCTTCGATTTAGCAGTTACTTTGGAAAGGGCGATGGAAGCAAACGATATGGATCATATGTATCACGCTGTGGCGGCTCTTCGGGAATCCGTGTCACTTGTGCTGGGGAGCCTTGTTTTCCGTTTTCCGCTTTCGGAGACAGGTGGCTTCGCTGTATTTGAGATTCCAGGTGACGTCTTAAATGCTGTCACATCCGCAGCGGATGTGGAAGCCTACAATGCAACGAGGATACCCGCACAGGAAATGGCAGAGCGAATCGGAGCCTCTCTTGAGTGGAACGAGCAGAAGAGCGAGGCGATCTTCACCCGGGATGATACGACTTTGGTCGTTCGCAGCTGGGGAAATGAGGCGTTTCTGAACGGAGAGTCCGTTGCTGACCCAATAGGCGCTCATATTGGCGACTTCATGCACCTTATGGTGCCGGTCTGGTTGGTCGAGCACGCTTTTGAACAAAAGATAGCACTGTGGTAGCCTTTCTAATTGAACTACGGAATATGACAAACGGGTTGAATGGCTCCCAAACTAAATGAGTTAATACGTCCTAAAATGTCGAATTACTAGACATAGTCTTATTGAAAGTCGCTATTTTAGCGGCTTTTTTTGTTTTATCGGTATAAGTAGAATATAGTCCGATTACCGATTAGATGCTGATGAATAAGCAGTGTAAAAAAATAGCTTGCCTTAAAAGAAAATTTGTCATAAACTGTTGATACATCAACCGTTGATATATCAACGGTTATTTTTTTGAAATATATAGATTGCCTGTAGAAAAAGGAGAATAAAACATGACAAAGACAGCATTAGTAACTGGTGCGAATAAAGGTATTGGATTTGAAATTGCAAAGCAGTTGTTAGAAGCGGGGTATCGTGTTTTAGTAGGGGCACGCGATCAGGAGCGAGGAGAAACGGCAGTAACTGCCCTCCGAGCATTTGGTGATGCACATTTGGTATTGCTGGACGTTGCTGACCTGCAAAGTATTGATCAAGCAGTGACAAGTATTAAGCAGAATTACCCTGAGTTGGCGCTTTTGGTGAACAATGCTGGTATTCCAGGCGATATGCATAAACCAGGATGGGAATTTGCAGTTGAGGAGCTGCAGGCAACTCATCAAGTCAACTTTATCGGTCCTTATGCACTTTCAAAAGGCTTGCTGCCCCTATTGACTGCCAATAAAGGCATGATTCAAAATATCAGTATCCCTCTTGAGCCGTTGCCTTACTTCAATGCATTTGCCTATGCAACATCCAAGGCTCCTTTGAATGTCATGACAAAGTCTTGGGGAATGAGCTTTGAGAAGAACAATATACCTGTACAGATTTTTGCAGTGATGCCGGGGGCGGTTTCAACAGATCTGAATGGTAATATGACAGGAGATTTTGTGAAAACAACTGCTCAAGCTGCGGAATTTATCCTTACCTTTGTTTTGGATGATGAAAATCACAATGGACAGGTCATTAATTACGATGGCACTCTAGCAGTATACTAATTGAATAAAAGATTCAATTATAACTTCTGATCTATTTCCTCTTCGATAAAAGCCCTTTCTCCACTGGAGAGAGGGCTTTTAAGTTTGGATGATAAGCCTTCTACTTATAAAAGCTATGGCTATGGGCAGACTTGCTTGTAAAAAGAATCATTAAGTTGTATATTGTCTAATACATTGCAAGCCTTTAGCAATCATATACTATCAAGAAAGTTGGGATGGTTTTGAGTAAAGATTGGTCACAGGAGGCCACGTTGTTATACCAAATGTACCGTGTAAACAACGCCATAAATACTACATTCGATGCTTACATCAGCATCAGCCAATCTCGCTTTGAAATACTCGCATTGATATATCAAGAGATCGAAATCAGTCAAAGTGACTTGCAAAAAAAAGTAACCCTTGATAAGGCAGCTGTCGCTAGGCATCTCAAACAGCTTGAAGACAACGAGATCGTATCAAGAAGAAAAAAAGATGGGGACAACCGTATGATTTTGGTTAAATTGACTGATTACGGAAGAGGATTAATCGAAACTTCACAAAGGGAGAAAGAGCATTTTGCGAAGGAACTATTAACTGATATTAGTGATACAGAACTTACCATGCTAAGAAAAATATTAGTTCAGTTAAATACAAATATTGAAAAAATGAAGGGAAATGCTTAGTAAGAACAGGTCTTTATTTCAGCGGCTTATTTCTTGAAGTAGTCACTTTTAGAGCATCTCTCCAAATCCGAATTAAAAAGGAGTAAAGCAGCCAATGGAAGATGGCTGCTTTACTCCTTTTTTGTCGCTTCCTCAATAAACCTTCTTCTGATCCCGATCCTCCTTAATAATTTCGACCGCTTCCTTGAAGCGCAGCGCATGCACGATCTCCCGCTCGCGCAGAAACTTCAGGCTGTCCTGCAAATCGACATCGTCGGTCATATCGATGAGCCATTGGTAGGTCGCCCGCGCCTTCTCCTCAGCCGCAATATCCTCGTATAAATCCGCAAGTGGATCTCCTTTCGCTTGTATGTAGGCGGCGGTGAAAGGAACACCTGAGGCATTGTTGTAAAATAGCGCGCTGTCATGGCTCACATAATGCGGACCAAGCCCAGCCTCTTCAAGCTGCTCGGGCGTTGCATCCTTGGTAAGCTTGTAAATCATCGTGGCGATCATTTCAAGGTGCGCGAATTCCTCTGTTCCAATATCCGTCAGCAGACCAATGACCTTGCTTGGAATCGTATACCTCTGATTCAAATAACGCAGCGCTGCCGCCAGCTCACCATCGGCGCCGCCATATTGCTCGGCGAGATAACGCGCCATTCGGGGATCGCATTTGCTAACCCGAACAGGGTACTGGAGCTTTTTCTCATAAACCCACATGCCGTTGTCACCTCCAACATGCTAAGCCGCCGCTTTTCGAGCCTACACTGCCCCGATTGAGCGGCAGCCCGCTGTGCTTCATATTGACTGTGTGGCAGGCTTATTACACCTGCCAAGGCCAAGGCGTATCCGGCCACTGAAAAGGAAAACCAGAGAAGCTGTGTCCGTAGTTCATCAGCGGCCCGTACTTCATCTCGAACTGCTGGGCGCATAGCCGGCGCTGCTGGGCCAAATAATTGAACTGCTGCAAGGCTTGATGGTCATGTGGATGGGTATCGAGATAGAGGTTCAGCTCGAGCAGGCCAAAATCCAGCTGCTGCAGCTCCAATAGCTTGGCATAGTAGGCTTTATCGCACACGATAGGCTGCTCACTCATGGCTAATAGCTCCCCCCTCCGCATTTCGATTCGTAAGGGCTGTATAGCGCCGGCCACAATGTTCCAAGCCGCAGCGCCTCCTCTAGCGAAAACTGCGGAAGGTTCGTCGGCTGAAAAGGAATGTATTGGTTCGGCGGAACGACATACGTCCGCACAATCATCGGCTCACACGGATCGTGCGGCCCGACGAAAGGGTACCATCTTCGAATTTGCGGATTGCTGTTCATGAACGGCCTCCTTCATCCAGCCAGAACCGCAGAATTTCCCGCGCTGTCCTGCATCCAGGCTGGAGCAATATTCATATGTATGAGCACCGCCCAGCTATATTGCCTGTCTGCTTCAAAATTTATAATGTTGAGCTTGCGATTGAGATTGTTATACGAATTAACTGCAAGAAGCGGGGATGAACAAGAGGCGATTCGTGTCAAATTTGACTAAGACGCAAATGAAATAAACGGACGCCAGTAGAGTACCAGCGCCCGTTCACATTCTAGAAGTTTTTGTGTTGGTAAAAAGTTTCTTGCGCAATCAACTATTTAATAGCTTTGCCTCCCGCATCATACACTTGGGGAAAGGCCTTAATTCAGGTTGCTTATCAGCGTCCTTAAAATTTATGCAGCAGCTCCCGTGACTAGCTTGCCGCGCAAAATGAATTGAACGATAACCATCTGTAACAGTAGTGAGCACGCCATCGCCAACAGCACCGTCGAGAAGGTAACACCCCAATCTAACGCAGTCGTCGCTAGGGCTCCACCGATTGCTCCAGACAAAAAGTTGGTCATGCTGAACACGCCCATACCTGCACCGAGCTGCGCAGTAGGTAGCAGCATAGATACAAGCTTAGACATGGAAGACTGAATAAATACAACGCCGATATTGGGCAAAATCAAACCAAGCGCCACTACCCATGCTCCAGCCCATGACAGTCCAGCTAGCAGCAGGAAGCCTAAGATCATAAGGAGCGCGGCCATCAGGAGCATGGGTATGCTGCCGAAACGATCGGCCCAGCGCCCGCCGATTCGTCCCATAAGTGCCGCGGCGATTGCCGCCGGGAACAAGACTAGACCAATTTTGTCTGCTCCAAGCTCAAATGACGCTTTCAGCATAAGAGGAATAACAAGCATCATGCTGAAGCCAGCAACGGACGACAGAAACATAGCCAAAATGGCATAGCGGAACGGCCCCTTTGTAAATAAAGCTAAAGAAATGAACGGCTCCTTCGAGCGATGGCTGCGTATTACAAATCCGCCCATCAACAGGATGCACAATGCGCCATACAAGATAGCCAATCCGGTTCCGAAGCTGGTAATGGTCAACATGAGTAGGGCTACTGACCCTGCAAGCAGCACGGCCCCTATCATGTCTATCTGCCCTGGGCGGCGTGCTTCCTCTGGTAACGCACGCCTGAGAAACGGCAGTACGACCAATGTACCTAAGGATAATAGAAATAAATATTTCCAATGAAGTCCGCCTGCGACTACTCCACCGATAATGGGACCAACACCTGATGAAAGCGCGATAAAGGAGGCAATTAGGCCCATCACCGCTCCGCGCTGCCCTGGCGCAAAGTAACGCGCTGGGATCATCATAGCCAATGCTGGAATGGAGGAGGCTCCTGCCGATTGCACCATACGGCTAATCAACAGCCAGACATAGCCATGCGATAGAAAACCGAGCACAGAACCAGCAGCAAATATAATAATACCTATCGTCATTAGCCGCTTTAAGGGGAATAAATCGGCCAGCTTACCATACAGCAGCGACCCTATTGCATAGACCATCGCGTAGCCCGTGCTAACCCAGCCTGCAAGCGAGGAGGAGATGTTAAGCTCTCTAGAAATCTCGGGCAATGCTACATTAAATACGGTCACATTCATAACCGAGAACAACAAAAGACAACCAAGCAAATAGATGATGCCCTTCCCTGTCTGCGAATGCTCATTACTTACTGAAGGTGCTGAGGGTGTTCCCATACCGCGCTCGCCTATACGATTTTCCATTATGCGTCCTCTCCCTCTTTATGATGCACCATGGCATGTATATTGCTTAGCATTTGCTTGATTAACCTTAGGAACAACGCATATTCTTCATCGCTGATACCCTTACGTCCAATTTGCATCAGCTTAAACAAACGTTTTTTCACTTTTGGAACGACAGCCTTGCCGTCCTCAGTCAGGTAAATCTGGTTACAGCGCTGATCAGCGAGTGAGGGAACACGCTTTACGTATCCTTCTGCCTCCAATTTGCTAATGGCCTTGGCTGTTGTTGTCTTGTCAATTAGCAGCTTCTTGCTTAGTTCCTTCTGCGTTATTCCCTGCAATACGGCAATTTCCAACAGGAAGATAAACTGCCCGCTTCCTATTCGGAAGCCTGCTAATTCATCAGAAATAATAATTTGTAGATGGCGGTGAATCGCCGACACATACTTATTCGCTGATTCGAATACAAGCGGCTCCATGTCATCACTGATCTGACTCATATTGACTCTCCTCTTAACATTAAGATTAAAATAGCATGCTATTGCAACTAATTTTATGTATTAGCAGTCTATCAATAATATGATGTTATTGCAACTAATTTTATAGGCAATACAGCGTCGTTCAGATTCAAACTAATTAAACAGGGCACCTATTTGGAGGCCAATGAAAAAGTCTGATTTTAAAAAATATCATGAATTTTAGGAGGAGTATGACCCTCAGCAATAAAAACGAGCCCTAGAAGCGATTCTAGCGGCTCGTTTTTCAGCTATTAAATTGTTTATAGAAAAATGAGAAACCTTAAACTGCTTATATTAAAGCAATTGCATGTTCCAGTTGAGGGATAACTCGGCTACTTGCATCTTGGTGGTTCTTCGCTGTATTTTATGGTCATATTTATTGATTTAACTCTTTATTATAGTATGAAAATATTGAACAATATAGACTATACTTTTTTAATTATCAAGGATGAAATTACCTTCAGTCACTAATGTTGTGTAAAGTGTTTTTGTGTATATTGAATTAATGTGCAAAAGGCTATTGATGTCCTAGCAAATATGGTAAGATATTTTCGCCAATCGATGCTGGGTTGTATAAGCTGTGCAAAGTCATAGGTCACTATGGGTTCTTAATGCAACGTTAGTGAATGACAACTTAGGAGGATGGCAGGAATGAAAAAAGGAATAGTTTCAAGTGTTTTAATAATGGCTCTATTATTTACAGTAACATTAGTTATGCCAGTGTCTGCGAATACAGGTGCTATTAGTCGAGTTATGTATTTTACGATTCAAAATAATACATTATGTGACGCGAGTGTGAGAATGTCTATGATACATTTTAATGTAAATAACATAAGTGATACACCTGTTTCAGCAACGGTATACTTTTATAAAAACGATGGCAGTCTATTTACAGCCTCGGGAATGAATGCGGCGGGACTAAATAGTACATTTACACCGGGTACTTCATTCGTACTGAATGCTAATAGCACATTGCCATACGCACAGAGATTTGGCGCTGTGACAGCAGGAAGTACACTTTCTACATTTGCCCCTTGTGCTGACAAGCCTGCTTATGGAAAAATTGTGGTAGAATCAAATTCTGGTCTTTTAATGGCTAATGGTTCGTTTACTGGTTCCGATCGTTTGACGACTACAGCAGAAAGCAGAAACTTATATGAAAATACACCAATTGTCATAAATGAAGGAAAACCTTTTTAAAAGTAAAGATTTAGTTAAGTGGTTATGATTAGCCCCAAAACACTAGTTAATTTAACTGATGTTTTGGGGTGTTTTTGTCCGCATAGTTTTTACTTAACATTTGGTCTGCTCTTGGATTTCTTACCGTAAGGACTGCTTTCCTCCAGTAATTAATTCAGATGAGCCTCGATACAATGTGCTTGTATGAACAATATTTGTTAAGCTTTACCTGTATCAGCCGCAGCAGGAGGGGACAGGACTTTTCCAGTCGGGGGCAAAGTATATTCAACCTTTGGTAGAGCCTCTGCATAAACGGTGCGCTCCACCGGGCCGCTTTCCTCAAGCTCTCACAGCTGGCGGCATCATCTGATTGCGCTCAAGCAGCGCCCATAGCTCTTCGGCCAGCTCTTCGGCCGGATAGGGCATGGAACGGGTTATCCACCACTCCAGAACACCAACTGCGGCGGATACTAAAAACTGCTTCAGTACCTCTTTGTTCCGGTCTTTGTTAATCCCCTGCATATCTATGTTTTCACCGAGCTGCTGAAACATCAACTCCATCATGCGGCTTCGGAAAGCGGGAATGCTCTTGTTCGTGAGCAGCGTTGCATATAGAAAAGTATGCTCCTCTAAAAATTCAAGGGTTTGAAGCAGCAGCTCTTTAGAAGAAAAGGAGGTTGCTTCCTGGGTAGGCAAGCATTTTTGCTGCAGCTGGACCAAATGGACCTCGATGCATTGATCAAGCAGATCGAATTTATCTACATAATGCAAATACACGGTGCCCCGGTTTACATTCGCCTGATCTGCGATCTCATTGATTGTTATTTGCTCAAAATTTTTCTCTGCCATAAGTGCAATAAAAGCTTTCATAATCGCTTCCCGCGTTTTGAGCACCCGTCTGTCCATAGGACCCTCCTGAAAAATGGTTTTGAACAACTTTGCCAAATCTGTTGAATAATCAACAAATGGGCCCATTTTAGCGATTGAAGCGAGCCCAAGTCGTTGGTACTATCATTGTATTGAACGAGTGTTGATAAAGCAACAAATGTTCAATAAGATGGGAGGGCAATATGAAAATATTAGTTTATGGCGCGGGCGTGTTAGGCAGCTATCTGGCCCATGTGTTAGTACAGGGAGGCAATGATGTTACGGTGCTTGCCAGAGGCAGCAGAGCGGAGGAGCTGAGCAGTGACGGGCTCGTGATTCGCCATTATTTTCAGCGTAAAACGACCGTAGATAAAGTGAAGGTCATTCAGACGCTCCCGGCGGATGACAACTATGACTTGATTTTTGTCGTGATGAAATATAATGATTTTCCAGCGGTGCTGCCGATTTTGGCGAAAAATAAAAGCCGCCATATTGTGCTTGTCGGCAATAATCCGACGGCCAGTACGACGGAGCAAGAGTTATTGGCGGATAGCTTGCCTGACAAAAAGGTCGCCTTCGGCTTCCAGCTAAGCGGCGGCCGCAGAGAAAAGGGGCGCATGATCGCCGTACGTGGAGGCGGTCAAATGGTGCTTGGCAGCCTGAACGGACCTGTTCCCTTTAAAGATTTAATCGACAAAGCATTTGCGGTAGCGAAATATAAAATCGATTATCATGAGGATATAGATGCATGGCTTAAAAGCCACATCGTGCCGATTCTGGTGTTGAGCTCCGTCAGCTATGTCAAAGATAATCAATTTAAACATATAGCGAAAGACAAAAAGCTGCTCCAGCAAATGATTGCAGCTGTTGATGAAGGCTTTAAAGTAATGGAGGCTGTCGGCTATACGATTACACCTGCTAATCAGGTTGATTATTTTCGTCGGAAAAGGCAGCTCGTCTACTTTTTTCTGAAAATTTATCATCGGCTTCCCGTTGCGAAAATGATAGATGGCTCATTCGTGGAAATCGCCCATTTGCATAAAGCGTTTGATGTTTGGAAGCAGCAAGCTCGTATAGCAACGCCAAACTGGAATGAGCTTGAGGAGGCGTTCATCTCTAAAATGGAGGGGGAGGCTAACGGAAGACGATAAGCGGGGGATGAAAAAGGACAGCGCGGCTTCGCTCAAGCCTGCTGTCCTTGCTTATTGGCTTTTCAGTGGTTGATGTCCAGCTGTGCCTGAAGCCGTTCCAGTTCCGCTGCCGCCCCCGATCCGCTTGAAAATAAGCCGAAGCAGCGGCGGAACCGCAAAATAGATAAACCAAATGCGAAACAGCTGGTAGCAGCTGACGATGGCAATATCGGCATGAATTTCCTTCGCCATAATGCCCATTTGATCCATTCCGCCGGGGACCATGCTTAGGAAGGCAGTTGCGGGCGCAATCGTATGCAGCTTTCCAAGCAGCACGGTAAGGCCAAATGCACCGACTAGCAGAACAATTCCGCTAGCGACGGCGAGCAGCGTCATTCGCACTTTGCTTTTCAGACTCTCTGGCCGCAGCAGCAGCCCCACATAAGTGCCGATCATCAATTGTGCGGCGTTAATCATGGCCGATGGAAGTACAGGAGCATCCACGCCAAAGCCGTGAATAATCGCCGTTGCAATCATTGGGCCCAGCAAATAGGCGGAGGGCATTTTGATCCTTTTCGCCAGCAGGGCAGCCGCCACGCATGCGATGGCGAAAGGTACAATGCCGGGAAATAACGCGGCCCAGTAAGCACCCTCAGAACCATCCGTTATTGCTTTAGCCGCCTCATGCACTCCACCAAATAGAGGGCTGAATACGAGCAGCGGCACACAGAAAATAATCATCATTAATCGCGACACCTGCAAAAAGGTGACGACCGTAATATCAATCCCCTTCGTATCCTCCGCCAAAATCACCATTTGCGACAAGCCGCCGGGAATACAGCCCATGAGCACGGTCGGCAGCGGCAGTCCAGACAGCTTGGCGAAAGTCACGGCGATTAAACCGCTGAACAGCAAAAGAAGCACGGTCATCAGCACCATAGTCGGTAGCTGATGACCCATCTGCCTGATCGTATCCAGCGTTAGCGACAGTCCGATCGAATAGCCGATCATAATGAGTGCGGTATCGCGTATAGAGCTGGGCCACTCCGGCCGCAGCTTCTCCTTGAGCAAGCGGGAGCCGATGAAGGCGAAGACCATCGGGCCGAGCAGCCAAGCAAGCGGCACCTGCAGCAGCGTGAATAGAAAACCGCCAGTCAGCGCGAGTGCAAGTGTAATAAGAAAGCGGATCACAATTGATCAGCTAGCTCGGCAATCCGTTTGTTTGCGTCTCCTTGGAACAACCCGCCGTGGTAGCAAATTACCTGCTCGATATCAAAAGCTTTAAATTTGCCGAGGGAACGGATAGCCTCAGCCATATCAGGTGTAGCAGCAGGCACTGGCCCAGATAGCTGGCCATCGATAACGACCATGGCATCGCCCGCAAGAAGCGTCTTGCTTGGCTGGTGGTATAAAGCGACATGCCCCGGCGTATGGCCGGGTGTATGAATGACGGTAAGACCGCCGCCGAAGTCGAGTGTATCGCCATCTGCAATCGTCAAATTGACGTTCGGACGGGTTGGGTGTATGAACGTGTTCTCAAAGGCTGTCCGCTGCTGCTCAGGCATCGTGTCCAGCAGCTGTGCCATCCTTTCAGGAGATGCTTTGAGCAGCGGCTCTTGCCCGTCAATGGCGGCCAGATCCCCAAGATGAGCGTAAACGACAGGCAGCTTGCGGCTTCCGGACAGAAAACCTGGCAAGCCGCCAATATGATCTAGATCCTGATGGGTAAGTATAATCGCGCTAGGCGGTGCATCGGGGAACCCCGCTTCTACGACGATTCGCTGAATGGCTTCGGCAGAGCCGGGCAGACCAGTATCCACCAGCACCCAGAAGTCCGGTCCCCATATCGCTGTGGGATGGAATACTCGTTGATTGCCTCCCAAGCTTAAAGTCAATTCCAGCATTTCAATTCCTTCAGCTATGCGCATGTGCAGGCCACCGCGTCTTTCCTATTTATATAGAAACAAGCGGCAGCGCACCTCCTTTACCAGTAAAGTAAAACTTATGAGTTCAATATAGAACTAAATAGTTTCGGTGTCAACTCTACACATTGACCTTGCTCTTTCCTCATGTCAAGATAGGGGGGAGGTGGGCATACAGATGGAGGAATTACGAAAAGGAAAAATTTTGGATGCTGCTTTAGCGCTTTTTCGAGAGAAGGGGTACAGCGCTGTTTCCATGCAAAATATTGCTGAAGCTTGCGGCATGGCGAAAGCGAGCATTTATAAATTTTTTGCTTCCAAGGAAGATTTATTTACCGAGGTGTTTACCGTCTGCTACCGTTCTTTGCTGGAGCAGGAAGCGGAGCTTGACCGCGTGCAATCGCAGCAGGGCCTTGCGCCAAAGGAGAAATTTCGCCGGAAAATTGAATTCCAGCTGTATTATACAATGGAGAATCATTTGTTCATGCTCGACTTTAAGGAGCTGCCGATTACGGCAAATGACAAATTTTTGACCGCATGGCAAAATAAAAAAGCCGCTATGCTGACGTGGCATCGGGAGCTGCTGACAGAGGCGTACGGCGAGCAAATCGACCACCACATATGGGATGTCGTCACGATTTTTCGAGGCATGCTGCTGCAATATTTATCCTATGCCATTCAGAAGGTCCTAGCTGTGCCGATGGCTGAGCTGGCGGCTTTTCTGGTGGACCGGATGGACGCCGTCGTCCGCGATATGGCGGCCAAGCAGCCGAAGCCGATTATTGACGGCGCCAATGTATATTTTAACCATTTGAACCCAAGCGATGAGCCGGTACGGCGGGAGACGGCCCTGCAGTTTCTGCAAACGCTAGCGGGGAAAATAGATGAGCTGCCTAGACCAGAGGCGGTTCGCGCAGAACTGCGGGAGGTCGTTTCGCTTATTCAGCAGGAGGCACGGGCAGAGCTGCGAAATCCGACCCTTTTGCGCGTGCTTGCAGCTTATTTAGAAAATGTTTCCGAGCTGAGGGCTGACGTGCGGCAGCTGAATCTCATGCTATTCTAACCGCTTGCTATGGTAAAAGGGTGGATTTGAACACATAAAACTATTTTTTACATCAATTGTAAAAATATCCGACAGATCCAGCTCTAGAATGAAAATTATTATGTCAGCGTATTCACTCCCTCCCTGAGAATGTCGATATACATATCACACAGATCAAGAGGAGTGAATTTATGAGATTTAGTATTCGATTCAAATTGCTAGCGGGTTTTATTTCGGTAGCATTACTACTTGTTGCAACAGGGCTAATCGCTATGTTTGCAATGAACGGAATGGGCGACAAAGCAAGGGAAATGAATGAAAGATGGATGCCAAGCGTGTCGCTGCTCGGTATTATGAATGGGGAAGTGTCTGACATTGAGCGTCTTGCCCTGAACATCATTGTAGAAGAGGACGCAGATGAACTCAACAAAATGAACACTGCTTTGAACGATCTTCTCGACAAGCTTAAAGCCGAAAACGAACAATTAGCAACGATGCTTCAAAGTGAAGAAGAGAAGGCATTTTTCGATGAATATAGTAAAAGTCTGGATCTCTATCTAGCCAAAATGCCGGAGTTTGTTGCATATGGCAAGGAAGGAAACTTCGCTAGGTCAAGCGAGCTGCATACGGCAGCTTACCCGCTCTGGTATACGGCCAATGATAATATTACCAAAATGATCAATCTGGGAATCGAAGGATCGAAAAGTGCTGCAGATCAGTCGGTCGACTTGGCTGAGACAAGCACGAATACCATTATTGCTGTAGTCATCATAGCTGTAATACTGGCGCTGGCTGTTGCAATCATGATTGCGCAAATGGTATCCCGGTCTGTGCAGAAAGTAAGCAGAGCGGCAGAGCAAATTGCCCAAGGCGATTTGACCGGAGAGACGATCGTTATTAAAAACCGTGATGAAATTGGCGATTTGGCTAAATCCTTTAATGCCATGACCCATAGTTTGCGCGAGGTCATTCATTCCGTTTCCATGACCTCCTCGCTCGTTGCAGCTTCCTCTGAGGAGCTGATGGCAAGCGCTGACCAGAACAGCAAGGCGTCGGAGCAAATTTCCGAGACGGTCGAGGAGCTGGCTGTCGGGACAAGCGAGCAGGTCGAGATGGTGAAGCGCTCCTCCCAAGCCATCGATGAAATGTCGATTGGCGTCGAGCAGATCGCGCTGCGTGCGCAAAGTGTATCCACATCGGCACTCGATGCGGCAGCTCAATCGTCAGAGGGCAATCGGACGATTCAACAGGCCGTTGTGCAAATGGACTCCATTCAGCGCTCGATTTCCTCGCTTGCTGAGCTGGTTACTGGACTTGGCGAGCGTTCGGATGAGATTGGCAAAATTACCGATGTGATTACGGCTATTGCGACGCAAACCAATTTGCTGGCTCTGAACGCGGCAATTGAGGCGGCAAGAGCAGGCGATCATGGTCGCGGTTTTGCGGTCGTAGCGGATGAGGTCCGCAAGCTAGCGGAGCAATCGTCTGCTTCGGCTATGCAAATTACCGGACTGGTCAGCGTTATTCAGAAGGACACGATTAATGCAGTCCAAGCTGTGACAATGAACAAACAAGAGGTGTCGCAAGGTATTTCGGTTGTGACGAATGCTGGAGAAGCGTTTGAGCAAATTTTGGATGCCGTTAACAAGGTAGCCGGCGAAATCCAAGAGGTTTCGGCTAGCGCGGAGCAAATGGCAGCAAGCACGGATGAGGTTGTCGGCTTTGTGAAGCAAATCTCCCACATTGCGGAGGAAGCTTCGGGCGGCGCGCATAATGTGTCCGCAGCGACACAGGAGCAGCTTGCTTCGATGGAGGAAATTGCTTCCTCAGCGGCATCGTTGTCCAGCATGGCTGAGGAGCTTCAGGATAAGATTAGCAGATTCAAAGTTTAAGCGAATAACGCTCTTAAGCTTTATTTGAAATAAAAGCAAAGAGGCAGATCCCGTAATATAAGGGACTGTCTCTTTGCTTTTTATGGACGTATTCCTACGGCGTGACACCGACTCATGGATTGTTTAGAAAAATGGATAAGCGCACAATTTTAGCATCTACAATACGGAAATGATAGTCGAGGAGTAACGGATCGGGTAACCCAGTTTTGTCGTAGGTTCCTTCCAACTTGCATGTTACAACAACCTCATCCTTATTTTCTTTTACTGTTCTAGGCTCTAGGGTTACGTTTGCTCCAAAATGGTATTGATCACTCCATTTTTTAATCTCTTGTTTGCCAATCCGCTGTTTAGCTTCATCCAACACAACGGCGTCTTCCGTAAAGCAATTAATAAATGCTTCCGGATCGGGTTTATTCGATGCATGTATATATTCACGGATTACAGTAGGAATTTGCATGATTTCCATTGTTCTTCCCCCTTAGTTAGTTTGAACCATTAAACGGTAGGAATGGTTCCGCCATCAATGACATATTCACTTCCTGTAATGGATGCTGCACGATCTGAGACCAAAAATGCAGCCAACTCAGCGACTTCTTCAGGAAATCCAGGGCGGCCAATTGGAATGCCTCCAAGCGAATCCATAAGCTGCTGGAGCGCACTTTCTCTGCTTCCTGTTGCAGTTGCCATCCGATCAATCAACGCATCTGCTGCTTCAGTCTGAATAAAGCCAGGAGACAATGAATTAATGCGAATACCACGGGGAGAAAATTCATTAGACAGCCCCTTGCTGTAATTAGCGAGAGCAGCTTTAGCTGCTGCATAAGCTAATGTAGTTTCATAAAGAGGCAATTTTCTTTGGATTGAGGTGAAATGAAGAATAACCCCTGATTTATTTTCCAACATGAGTGGAATTAAGCCGCGATCAAGTCTTACTGCGGCCAGAAGATTCCAATTTAATGCCTGCAGCCAATCTTCATCGCTAAGAGCAAGTGAGCCTCCTGGTGGAGTAGAGGATCCGCCAACACAATGGACAATAATATCAATACCACCAAGCTGTTCTTTCACTGCTGCAATCAATTGCTCTACTCCTTCAGGCGACGCCATATCGGCTTGAACAAATTTCACCGAAGCGGGCATGTCAGCAGATACGGAACGGGCCGTTGTCAAGACAGTAGCTCCGCTGCTTGCTAGCCTCTTCACAACAGCTTGCCCCATTCCTTTTGTACCACCAGTTACAAGCACTTTCTTGCCTTTAAATTCTGTTGCCGAGTACTCAAATGTTCTGCCCATATCCATTCCTCCTTATGATGAATAATAGTACACTTGACTCCTTTATAACGTCCAATCTATTATAATAATGAAAATGATGAATAATATTAATATAAAGAAGGTCATATGATGGAGCTTACACAATTAGAGTACTTTATGACGGTTGCACGTTTAGAACACATGACGATGGCTTCAAAGACACTCGGTATCACTCAGCCAGCGCTAAGTCATGCGATTGCCAAGCTTGAGAACGAAATCGGGGCTCCCTTGTTTGAGCGTAACGGGCGAAATTTGAAGCTGAACCGTAATGGCGCCATGTTCTCTAAATGGATTGGCAAAGCCTTGCAGAACATTGAAAGCGGCGTAAAGGAAATCGAAGAATGGTCTAACCCGGATACGGGCGTTGTTACTCTGTCCTATCTCAATATCCTTGGTGTTGACTTAATCCCTCATTTAGT
The DNA here is from genome assembly GCF_055814915.1 of Paenibacillus sp. R-74696. Lineage (NCBI taxonomy): Bacteria > Bacillati > Bacillota > Bacilli > Caryophanales > Paenibacillaceae > Paenibacillus > Paenibacillus sp. R-74696. Next base: position 161,978 of record NZ_JBPULM010000026.1, on the reverse strand, counting down.
TCGAAGCTATCAATTAGAATATCCCAAAATCCGCTTTGAATTGACACAAGGGAATCTTGGAGATATAGATGAACATTTGGAACAAGGACATTCGGATCTTATGATTACATCGAAGGAATCTACTTTAGACAATCATAGATGGTTGGTTATTCAGAAGGTCCCATTGTATATTGTTGTATCCTCCCAGCATCATTTAGCGAATCGTTTAGCTTTGAGTTTGGCAGAGCTTTCGGGTGAACCATTCATTGGTTTGAAAAATAATTGCGGATTAAAAGCGACGATTATGTCGCGTTTCCAACATACTGGTTTTGTGCTTGATTCGGCGTATGAAGCCGAGGACTTAATCACAGTAGCTGGTTTTGTGAAGTCAAATCTTGGTGTATCTGTCTTGCCTAAGACGATGGGATTGATGTTAAACGAACTTGTTTGGATTCCGATTACTGATGATGGCTGGTATTGGGAAATAGGCTTAAAGTGGAGGGAGGATCGACATATTTCTCCGGCTGCCAAGCGGTTTATTGCATTTGTTGAAAATGGGCAGCGGCAGTCTGATTAGCAATAACTCAACACTTTTGCAGAAATTGGTTGGATTACGCGTTTGATTTCCTATTGCTGCCGCTGGCGTATTGTTCGGGCGTGACGCCGATAACGGCTTTAAAATCCTTAATAAAATGCGACTGGTCGTGGTAGCCAAGCTCAAGCGACAGCTGCGTCCAATCGTGGCTGGGACTGCGATCCAGCGTTTCAGCGGCATTTTGCAGCCGATACAGCTGAATGACCCATTTAGGCGAAACGCCGACATATTGGTCGAATAGACGCTGCAGCGTTCTTTTGTTGATATGAAAAGCCGCACATAGCTGGTCGACCTTCGTAACGTCGCGCTGTGCCATAATCCAATCGACCATCTGATTAATGAGCGTGACCGACTCATCCTGTACGGGCAGCTTCGGTTTAATGAAGCGCTCGGCGAGCTCGACCATTGCCGCTTCCCCTTCCTGTGACAGCAGCAGTTCCTCCGTGGCGGGACCATCAACATCGAAAATTTCACGAATGTCCAGCGGGCGATCAGCTAGTGAGGACACCGGCTGCTGCATAAAAGGATAGAAGCCGCCAGGGCGGAATTTTGCCCCGAAGACGCAGCCTTTGCCTTCTACAAGATAACTATACTTCTGCTTGGCTGCGCCGAAAATACCGCTTCTTCCCTGCTGAATAATGAGATTCACGCATGGATTAGGGACAACCTCCTGCAAATACTGCTTTTGCTCAGGCAAGTCCCAGCTGACGATCCAGAAATGCTTGACGAAAAAAGCAATATCCTCGGAAGGGGCATAACGCGTAAGCTGAAAATTTTTCTCCCCCTCCTGCAAATGGAGAAGGCCCATGCTTGGTCGATGCTTGCTTGTGCTCATCATAAATTCCTCCGCATATTATTGTCGTTGTCATTATCGTTGTCGCGTTTTTACAATACATGCTGCTGCTTGCACATTATAATAATTTTATCACAGCCAAGCATACTAGCAAGATAAGGTGAAACGGCTTTCGCCGACCTCTGGCGTCGCGTCGCGTTTCATTCCGAGAAATATAGTGAAAGGATGGAACAATCATATCCTTTCCTATATTTCAAGTAAAAAGGTCAGCCCATTCACGATTGCGAAGGAGTGTAGGTATGGATTTGAAATATGATTTTTATATCAATGCCGAGCCGGAGGAGGTATGGAATGCGTTCATGAAGCCGGAAAACACGCGCAAAATCTTTTTTGGCAGCACGCTGCATTCGACCTTTGAGCCAGGCGCCCGTTATGAATACATTGGCCCGAATGAGAAGGGCGAAGAGGTTGTGCATGTATACGGAACGGTGCTGGAATATAAGCCAAATGAGCTATTCAGCTGTACGGAGCATCCGGGGCCATCCTATCGTGAAAATCATGCGGAGCTGGAGACGCGGCTTACCCTGTCGCTTGAGATGGTCGGGGGCTGCACGAAGCTGACGCTGGTGAATGATAAGTGGCCAGCAGACCACCCGTCGTATGAAAATACGAAGGCGAGCTGGTGGATGATTCTCAGCAATATTAAGACGCTGGCGGAGACGGGCAAGACGCTTGATTTTGGCTGGTAAGCGCACAAACGTAATGGGTTAAAGAGTGAGAGCAATAGAGGCATTTTTTGAAAAAAAGTAAGGATATATCCGCTTTCATCGAAAAAAAAGAACCAGAGCCATAGGCGGCTTTGGTTCTTTTTTGCGATTTAAAGAAAGAATAACGAGTCAGCTTGGTTTGGCCAAACTTCTTTACAAACCCTAAGAACAAGCTAATATGGATGTTATATACATACAAACGATCAAGGGGATGGATTTATGCGGATTAAGTTTGAGGAATGGGTTGTGGAAGCTGATATAGCCTCTATGCACAAAGCTATGGAGGAGGGCGTACTTAGCTCCGAAAAACTGACGTTAATATATTTAGAAAGAATAGAACGTTATAACCCGATCATCAATGCGGTGCTTGAACTAAATCCAGAGGCCATAGCCATCGCGAAGCAGTTGGATAAGGAACGCGAGGAGCGTGGGAGCAGGGGGCTGCTGCATGGAATTCCTATTTTGTTAAAGGATAATATAGATACGCATGACGCCATGCATACAAGCGCAGGCTCCATAGCTTTAGCAGATTCCATTGCCGAAGAGGATTCGTTCGTAGCTGCCCGCTTGCGTGAAGCGGGTGCGGTATTGCTTGGTAAAACAAATATGACCGAATGGGCAGGGTGCATGTCGGGTCAAATATGGGCGGGATACAGCTCTAGAGGCGGTCTCACGCTCAACCCATATGGCCCAGGGGAATTGTTCATTGGTGGCTCCAGTTCTGGTTCAGCGGCAGCTACCGCAATTAATTTAGCAGCAGCAGCTATTGGAACGGAGACGACAGGCTCGATCATTAGCCCTGCCAGCCAAAATGGCCTTGTCGGACTGAAGCCAACTATTGGTCTCGTTAGCCGCGCTGGCATTATCCCCATCTCTCATTCACAAGATACAGCGGGTCCTTTGACGAGAACCGTTGCTGATGCAGCACTGCTGTTGGGGGCAATGATGGGTGCGGACGGACAGCAAGAGACGCGCTTTATAAATAACTATCTCCCTTTTCTGGACGCTTCCTATTTAAAAAAAGCGAGAATCGGCATTCCCAGATTTTATTACCAGGGCTTAGATACTGATCGGCTTGAGATAGTAGAGGCTGCAATTGTCGTTCTGAGAGAGGCGGGAGTAACGATTGTTGATCCTGTAGAGCTGCCATGTGAACAGGTACAGTGGGATGGCAATGTCATCCGCTACGAATTGAAGCAGGGCTTGAATGATTATTTGGGCAAGCTTGCTGCGCATGTCCCTGTTCATTCCTTGCAGGAGGTCATTGCCTTTAATGCTGCAAACGCTGAGCAAGCGTTAAAATATGGCCAGGATATGCTTATTTCTTCGGAAGAGACGAGCGGGACCTTAACGGAGCCTGCTTATTTGGAAAGCCTAGCAAGGAATAAAGAAATGGCGGGTAGGCTTGGAATCGACCACGCACTTGCAGAGCATCAACTGGACGCGCTGCTGTTCCTTGGCAACGAGGGGGGGGACGATCTCGCTGCAAGAGCGGGTTATCCGGTTATTACCGTACCTGGCGGATATGCGGAGAAGGGGGTTGTCGCAAGTGGCGGATATGTAACCAATGGACCGCAAGGCATCACTTTTGTGGGGGCCGCCTTCAGCGAGCCGACCCTAATAAAGCTGGCTTATGGCTTTGAACAATTAACGAAGCATCGCTTTGCTCCTGTATTGAAGGAAGAAAAATAGAGTTTGAGGCTGCTGCGTAATATTTTCAAAGTATTGCAGCTTGATAACCTTGGCTGTAGCTAGGGAGGGGAAGCCACGATGAGTGTAAAGCTTTTATATATCGAGGATGACAAGGAAATTGGAGATTTCGTATGTGCCCATTTGAAGGAGCAGGGCTATGAGGTGCTATGGCTGCTCAGCGGTGAACGGGCGCTGGAGAAGGCAGAGGGCTGTGGACTGGCGATTTTGGATGTGATGCTGCCGGGTCTGGATGGCTTTACGATTGGGCAGAGGCTGAAAAAAAACGACCCGAGCCTGCCGATTTTAATGTTGTCCGCTCGGACGGCCATTGATGATAAGCTGCAGGGCCTGCAATTTGCTGATGATTATTTGACCAAGCCTTTTCATCCTGATGAGCTGACGGCAAGGGTCGAGGTGCTGCTGCGCCGCTTTGCGAACGTTGCGGCTGAGCCGCTGGCGGTGAAGCATTGGCTCGTGTATGAGCAGGAGAACCGGATTGAAAATCGGGAGACCGGAGAAGAGCTGATTTTGACCGGCAAGCAGTTTCAAATTTTCTCCTACCTCCTGCGGCATCTAGGGCAGATTATGACGAAGGAGCAAATTTATGAGGGTGTATGGGGCGAAGCTTACCTGGAAGGGGACAAGACGCTGATGGTACATATCCGTTATTTGCGCGAGAAGCTGGAGAAGGACCCGGCTCATCCCGAAATTATTGAAACGGTGCGGGGCATCGGATATCGGGTGAAGCCGTGAAGCGGGAAAAGAAGGAGCAGCGGACAGGCAAAGGTGGCCGTTTTTTTCAATCGCTGCAATCCAAATATTTGCTCATTATTTTATTGGCGTTTCTGTTCGTGCCGATCGTGTTTCCAGTGGCAACGATTATGTATTATTTGCTGGGAGTTGCCGTTCAACAGCAGGACATGCAGGAGCTTAAGTACGGCAACACCAGCCAGATTGAGCTAATGTTTCATCAGCAGGCGGCTGAGCTCTCCGGCGCATCCAACCAGCACATCAATGACACGCTGCACAAGCTGCGGGAGCGTTATCCGGATGCTTCCTTTTTTTGGGTCGATGGGAATGGAAAGACCAAGCTGGAGCTCGGCGGGCAGATCGGACTGCCGGCGATTTGGTCGAGTGAGGATAGCATCCAGTTTATGAAGGAATATACCGGCTCGGACATGTTTACAGTTGTAGCCTTTATCGGAGATAAGCCGCTCAGCCAAGGCTTTATGGCGATGCAATTGCCGCGTACGCTTGTTCAAAGCAGCACGCCGCTGATTTCTGGTGCCCCTTTTTATATTCTTTTTCTCATCCTTGTGTTCCTATTTTTCGTGGCTTTGTCGCTGTTGTTCTTTCGCCATATACGCAGGCGCTTGCTGCGTTTGCAGGCTGCTATGAAGAGGCAGGGGGAGGAAGGGCTGCCGCTGCTGGTAGAGCAGCAGAAGCACGATGAGATCGGACAGCTCGAAACCGCTTTTAACGAAATGATTTTGCAGCTTAGAGCGAGCAGGCAGCGGGAACGCGAGGAAGAGGAGCTGCGCAAGGAGCTGATTGCGAATTTATCGCATGATCTCCGCACACCGATGACGGTGATGGGCGGTCAGCTGTATACGCTGCACAAGGAGCCTCTTAGTCAGGCGGGACGCGAAACGGTGAAGCAGCTGGAACATAAAATCGATACGGTCAGCAGTCTGATTGAAAATCTGCTCTCGTATACGCTGATGACCAGCGGACGGTATCCGCTGGAGCTTGCGCCGCAGGATGTACTCCGGCTTGTCAGGGAAAGCGCAGCCTCCTGGTATCCGCTTTGGGAGCGCGAAGGACTGGCGGCGGATATTGAATTGCCCGAGCAGGCGCTCATCTGGCGTGTGGACAAGGAGGGCTTCCGCCGTATTTTGGACAATCTGTTCCAAAATGTTATGCGGCATGCCGCGGACGGTGGTTACATTGGAGCAGCCATAGTGCAACATGGCGAGCATTCGGCACTCGTCATTTCGGATAGGGGGCCCGGCACCCAGTCGGCCTCGAAGGAAAAAGGAGCAGGCATCGGCCTTGCGATTGTTCATTATTTGGTCCGCGAGATGGGGCTGGCGTGGCATATCGACAGCTCGGCTGCTGGCACGCGTATTCTGATCTACCCGGAAGCGGCGGCGGGTTATTTTTTAAACAAAATTTAAACAAAGCAGGTCTATGGTTTTAACCTTGATGCGTTATTCTAGCTTTCGAGGTGATAGACATGAACGAGTGGGTCATAGAAACGAAGGGACTTAGTAAAAAATATAAAGGGCGCTACGCCGTATCGGGTCTGAATTTGCAAATTGCCAAAGGCGACATTTATGGCTTCCTTGGGCCCAATGGCGCGGGAAAAACGACGACCATCCGCATGCTGCTTGGGCTGATTAAGCCGTCCAGCGGCAGTGTGCATATTTTTGGCAAAGCGCTGCAAAAGGAACGGCTGGCGATTCTTCGCAAAATTGGCTCGCTGGTGGAGTACCCGTCCTATTACGGGCATTTAACAGCAATCGATAATTTGGAGGCGATTCGCCGAATTATTGATGCTCCAAAGACGAGAATTTCCGAGGTGCTGGACATCGTTGGTTTAACGAAGGAAGCCCGGCGGCCCGTAAAGGGCTATTCGCTCGGCATGAAGCAGCGTCTTGGCATCGCCAGCGCATTGCTGGGCAATCCGGAGCTGCTGATATTGGATGAGCCAACGAATGGCCTCGACCCATCCGGCATTTTGGAAATTCGCGAGCTGATTAAGCGCATGCCGCAGCAGCATGGCATTACGGTGCTCATCTCCAGCCATTTGCTGAGCGAGGTTGAACAAATGGCTAGAACGGTGGGCATTGTTCGCCAAGGGGAGCTTGTTTTTCAGGATACGATTCAAAATTTGCAGCAGCAGGCACAAGGCTCGATTGTACTGCGGGTATCCGACCCGCAAGCGGCGCTGCTCACCTTGTATGAGCAGGGCTTGGACGCTGTCAGAGAGGGCGCGCTCATTACACTGGAAGGAGTTAGTGATGCTGCTGCGGCGCAGATGGTCAATCAATTAGTAGCGCGCAAGCATGAAGTGTACCGCATCGAGGAAAAGAGAAAGTCGCTGGAGGACCTTTTCCTGCAAATTGTTGGGGAAGGGGGACAGAGGTGATGGGCATGCTTTTCAGGGCACTATCTGCCGATTTATTGAAAATACGTCGTAAAGGGCTTTGGGCGCTCGTAATATTCGCTCCTTTTGGCGTTGTATTGCTGCAAGCTGTCAATTTTGGGCTTCGTTATGACTATTTGGTGAAGCAATATTCCGAAGATTTATGGGGCGGCCTGCTGCATAACATCTTCATGTTTGTACCAATATCGCTGTTTCTCGGCTGTGTGCTTGTCAGCTCGCTGCTGGCGAATGTGGAGCATGGCACAGGCTCATGGAAGCAGCTGCTGGCGCTGCCTATATCAAGGCTGACGGTGTTTGCTGCGAAATTTGCGCTGAGCGCGATTTTGTTGGCATGCTCCTGCCTGCTGCTTGCTGTGTTCTCTGTCGCCTTAGGTGTGCTGCTTGGCTTCGGCTGGCACTTTCCGCTGACAGAGGTGCTGCGGCTAAGCTTCTATCCTTATGCAGGTGCGCTGCCCATGCTTGCATGCATGTTATGGCTCTGCATGACCTTTCGCAATCAGGGCTTCTCCATTTCCGCCGGGATCGTTACCGCGATAGCTTCCTTGTATCTTCCGGCCAAATATACGTGGCTGCCGCTGAACTGGCCGCTGCTCGCCTTCAGAGGCGAGCAGGGAGAGCTTTATATCGGCGCAGGAATATTGACCGGGCTCGTTATTTTTTCACTGGGCTCTGTCCATTTTGGCCGAAGGGATGTGGTCTAAAATGGCTGCATTCATGAGGCTGCTGGCTTCCGAGCGGCTTAAGCTATCCCGTACCTTCATCTGGCTGCTCGTTCCCATTAGTCCGCTGCTGGCTCTTTTTCTAGGCATTCTCTCTAATTCAATAGAGGGCACGCCTGCCGAGCAATATGAAGGCTTGTATTCATCCATGGCGTTGTTTCATGCGGTGCTGCTTTTGCCGATTTTGACAGGCGTCTTTGCGGCTTTCGTCTGCCGCTATGAGCATGCAGGGGGAGGCTGGAAGCAGCTGCTGGCGCTGCCAATATCGCGTAAATCGCTGTATTTCGCCAAGTTCTGGCTCGTTTCCGAGCTGCTCATCGGTGTGCAGCTGCTTTTCTTGGCAGCGGTGCTCATTACAGGTGCTGCCCGCGGACTCCATGAAATCCCTTGGCATTTCATGCTGCTGGGCTTGCTGGGAGGTTGGCTCGCTTGCTTGCCATTAGCAGCGCTTCAGCTGTGGGCATCCACCAGCTGGAGCAGTTTTGCAGCGCCGCTAACGATTAACGTCATGCTGACGCTGCCGAATATATTAGTTATCAACTCAGCGGAGTATGGCCCCTTTTATCCTTGGGCGCAGCCGACGATTGCGATGCTGGCACTGGGCTCCGAAAATTATGGTGCCTTCACTATGCCTCCAATGAACTTGTTTATGACGATTATAGGCAGCTTGCTTTTATTTTTTATCGGCGGCCTGCTCTATTTTCGAGCTAAAGAAATATAATAACAGGCAGCAGCAGCTCAGCCTTACGGTTTGAGCTGCTGCTGCGTTTTCTGCTGCTTATGCAAGAGCGGCCTGACCACATACCAGAAGTAGAGGGCGCTAATAAGCATAACGATAGCGGTAATGAGAAAAGGGAGCTGGACATTTTTGTGCTCCAGCATTAATCCTGTAGCATAGGCAGCCGCCGCGCCGCCTATACTGCGGAACAGAGAGCGCAGACCCGCAAAGCTGTTGCGGTCCTCGTCCGGGAGCGACGACATTGTGTTGCTGTCAATCAGCGTATTAAGGAAGGCGAACAGCCCGCCTCGCAGCAGCAGAGCGCCAGCGAACAGGCTAACCGAGCTCGTTAGGGACAGCACCGCTGCACTTATAATGGTAAGCGCGAACAGAAGCATATACGTTTTCACCTCGCCGAGCCTGGACAAGATTGAAGGCACGAGCAAGGTGCCGATGAATAAGAAGAAATAATGGGCTGCGAGCAGCGACGATACGGCTTCATTTTCCCAATCGAGCTGGTACTTTACGATGACGTTCAGGAAGGGCATGGTTAAAGCGCCAGCAATGCCGGATATGAAAATAAACCCGGACAGCAGCCAAACCTGCTTCGTCGGCAATAGTTGAGCGAGCGAACGCGTGAATTTACGCGAAGCGGATTTTTCCACAATGGTCACCCGATCCTCGCAGCCAGCTCCCGTCTTCCTAGCATTCGCTGCCGCTGTCAGTCGATCATCTCCCGGGTGGTGTGCCTCCTGCGTTTGCTGCTTCACTGCAGCGTGGCGGTCAGAAGGCAGCTTCAAGCCGCGAATGATCGCAAGCAGCAGCATGAATATCGCTGCCAGCCACAGCTGCGGCTCATAGTTGTCTTCAGGCGTGCCAAGCCAGCGGGGCAAATACCCGCCGAGCAGCGTACCGCCGATGTTGAAGAACATAAATACAGCAAGAAACAGGCTGTAAGCCTGCGTTTCCGATTCCCGTGAACGATTATATTGAAACAACAGCTGTGTTTCCGTTGCGACAATGAATACGATGCCGCAGGACAGCATAGCCTGAGCGCAATAATATAGAAGCAAGTGGTCGCTCACTGCAAACAGCGCAAAGCTGCCGGACATCAAGCTGATGCCGATGACCATAATGCGCTTTCTACCCAGACGCCCTGCCAGCATGCTGGCGGGGATGCCGACAGCTCCTCCAATTAAGGTGCTGACCGATGTTAGGTGACCGATTGCCCCCTCATTCACACCCTTGGATAAAAAATATAAATTCAGCACAAGGCTCGACAGCCCCATGGTCATTCCAAAGCATATTTCGCTAAAAATCAGCCATTTTGCAGCGGGCGCAAGCTGTTTAATGGCCTTGCCGTATCCAAACATAACGATCCCCAATCTGATGATGAACAGTGCTTTCGTTAAACGACTCTACTGCTTCCCATGTGGAATTTTAACTTTCATGAAGTATAACATGAGCGGTTAGGAGCGTATAGAAGTCCAGGGGATTCCTTGGCGCGTCATGTCTTACCTAAAATTCAGAAAGCTCTTAAGAGGACGGCTTGTGGCGTAGTCATGAGAAAGCTCATTGACAGCCTATACGCTTTTCTCTATTATTAGTGAGAATCATTATTACTGAATCGAAACGGAGATAACGACAACATGATTAGAACGACCAAGAAAACGCTGCTAGCTATTGCAGCTACGATTTTCCTCGTATCAACCGTGCTTATGGCATGTACGAAGCAGGAAGCGGCTCCAAGTGCGAGCAATGGAACTGCTGAAAACGCAGCAGTTGCAACAGAGAAGGCCATTACGCTATCTTGGCCGCGCGATATTGGAACGATGAATCCCCACACCTATAACCCTTCACAGCTATTTGCCCAATCGATGATTTATGAGCCATTGGTCAGCTATAAAGCAGGAGGCAAGCTTGAGCCGATGCTGGCTGAATCATGGACAATTTCGGAGGATGGCAAGGAATATACCTTCAAGCTTCGTCAAAATGTGAAATTTTCCGACGGAACGTCTTTTAATGCAGCGATCGTGAAGAAAAATTTTGATGCGGTCATGAAAAACCCGAATTTGCACAGCTGGCTTGGCGTTATCAACGTTCTGGACAAGACGGAAGCTGTTGACGAATACACCTTTAAAATGACGCTTAAGCAGGCGTATTATCCAGCTATTCAGGATCTCTCGCTCGTTCGCCCCGTTCGTTTCCTGGGTGAAGCCGGTTTCCCGGATGACGGAGACACTTCTAAAGGAATTAAAGAGCCGGTTGGAACAGGACCGTGGTTGCTGGCTGAATACAAGAAGGACGAATATGCCGTATTTACGCGCAACCCGAATTACTGGGGCGAAAGTCCAAAAATCGATAAAATCACCGTCAAAATCATTCCTGACCCGGAAACACGCGTATTGGCGTTTGAAAAAGGCGAGCTTGATTTGATTTATGGAGAAGGTGTCATCAGTATGGATGCCTTTAATCAATTGAAAGAATCCGGAAAGTATACAACCCAATTGTCCGAGCCGGTCGGAACAAGAAGCTTGCTGCTGAATACAACCAATGACAAGCTTTCCGATTTGCGGGTGCGTCTGGCGCTCCAATCTGGCTTCAATAAGCAGGCGATGGTTGAAGGCATTACGCTCGGCCTTGAGGAAAAGGCGGATACGATTTTGTCCAAAAACTTCCCTTACACGGATATCGACGTACAGCCTGTTGAATACAACACGGACCAAGCGTCTGCTTACCTAGATGAAGCGGGCTGGAAGCTGCCTGCCGGGAAAGCGGTTCGCGAGAAGGATGGACAGGCATTAGAGCTGGAATTGATCTTCGATAAGACTGATCCGATTCAAAAAGCGATGGCTGAAACGATGCAAGCCGAATGGAGCGCTATCGGCGTTAAGCTGAACATTACGGGACTTGAGCTCACGACGCAAATTCAACGCCGGAAAGCGGGCGATTTTGACCTTGATTTCTGGTACAACTACGGAGCACCTTATGACCCGCATTCCTTCATTAATGTTGTAGCAGAAAAAGGCTGGGGTGTTGCCGAAGCCAATTCCGGCTTGCCAATGAAGCAAGAGCTCGATGAGCAAATTCATGAAGCGCTTGCCTCGACGGATGAGACGAAGCGCCAGCAGCTTTACAGCTCGATTTTGCTGACGCTGCAGGAGCAGTCGGCGATTGTGCCAATTTCCTATATTAAGAAAACGGTCGTGTTCCAAAACAAGGTGACGGACTTTGCGTTCCCTGCGAACCGGGACGAAAATCCTTTTGAAGGAATAAACATTAGCCAGTAGCAAGCAGCCAGCAGGGAGGCAATCCATGATCAGCTATATCGGGAAGCGATTGCTCGCAATCGTTCCCATCATTCTTTTTGCCATTCTTATTACGTTCGTGCTGATTCATGTTTCGCCTGTAGACCCAGCGGAAGCCTATTTAACAGCTGCCCATATTCATCCGACGGAGGAGCTGCTCGCCGAGAAGAGACATGAATTTGGCCTGGATCAGCCTTTACTTGTTCAATATTGGCATACGGTCGTCAAGATGGCGCAGCTTGATTTTGGGCAATCGTATATGACGAATGAGCCGGTATGGGAGGATGTGGTGTCGAAAATGCCCGCGACGGTGCAGCTCGCCGTCAGCAGCATTTTGTTTGCGATGCTCGTCAGCATCCCGCTCGGCTTTTTATCGGCCATTTATAAAAACAGCTTGATTGATTATTTCAGTAGAGGGCTCTCCTATTTCGGGGCGTCCATCCCGCAGTTTTGGCTCGGTTATTTATTGATGTTTTTTTTCGCCGTCAAGCTGGATCTGCTTCCCGTAGAAGGCAAAGGCTCGTGGGAGCATCTCGTGCTCCCGACGCTAACGCTGTCACTCGCTCTTATCGCTATCTATACCCGGCTGCTGCGTGCGAGTGTATTGGAGCAATTGCAGGAGTCGTATGTGATATATGCGAAGACGCGTGGAATCAAACAGCGGATTATTATGGTCAAGCATGTGCTGAAAATAGCGATTTCGCCCGTCATTACAGGACTTGGCATGAACTTTGGCAAATTGCTGACCGGGACGATTATCGTGGAGCAGGTATTTTCCTGGCCGGGGTTCGGACGTTATTTTGTCGATGCGATTTTCAATCGTGATATTCCGGTCATCCAGTGTTATGTTTTCCTTGCGGCTTGCTTGTTCATTATCTGCAATTTAATCGTTGATTTGGTACAGCTTTATATGGATCCCCGAATTTCCCTGAAAGGAAGAACCGACCAGTGATTGCGAGACTACGCACCGTCCTGAGGGGCCAGAAAGCGATTGCCATATGCACGGCCATTTTACTAGTTTTCGCAATAGTGACGCTTTTAGCTCCATGGATTTCGCCGCATGATCCCATTAAAGTCAATTTGGCGCTTAAGCTGCAGTCGCCCTCGGCAGACTATTGGCTCGGTACCGATCATTTAGGGCGTGACAATTTTTCGCGTCTGCTGCATGGCGCCCGTATTTCGCTTGGCCTAGCGTTCCTGATTTTCATTGCCTCCCTGGGGATTGGCTTAGTGATAGGAACCATTGCAGGGTATAGAGGGGGCTGGTTGGATGCCTGCCTGATGCGCTTTTGCGAAGCGGTCATGACGATTCCGAATCTCGTGCTTGTGCTGGGTATGGTCGGCATTTTTGGACCGGGACTGCTGCAGGTTGTGCTCGCATTGATGCTGGTACAGTGGGTGTATTACGCCCGCATGTTCCGCGGCATGGTTATCAGCTTAAAAGAACGCCAGTTTATTACCGCCGCTCGTATCAGCGGCTCCTCTGAGTGGAAAATTATTAGACGGCATATTATTCCGAATGTGCTGCCGCCGATTTTGGTCATGGGAACGCTTGAAATGGGCTGGGCGATTATGGATATCTCGGCTTTATCGTTTCTAGGCCTCGGCATTCAGCCGCCGACCCCGGAGTGGGGAGCGATGATTCATGAAGGCAAAGCCTTTATTCGCAGCCATCCGGAATTGATGTTATATCCGGGCTTGATGATTTTGCTTGTGGTCATTACATTCAACGTTTTAGGCGAGGCGTTGTCGGAGCGGTTTGGGGTAAAACGACGGATGTGAATAGGAATGAGGCCCATGGTGGAAAAATCTCGCAAGGTACTGCAGGTAAGCGGCTTGCGTGTGAAAGTAAAGTCGGAGCAAGGGATGCTTTCCCTAGTCGAGGATATTCATTTTGATATTGAGCGTGGCCAGGTGCTTGGCCTTGTAGGAGAGAGCGGCAGCGGCAAGTCGGTAACCTGCAATTCCCTGCTGCAGCTGCTGGACCCGAAGCATACGACCGTCGAAGGCAGCATTCAATTGAATGGCCGTGAGCTGAATGGTCTGAAGGCGGAGGACATGCGGCGAATACGCGGCAAAGAAATGTCTTTCATTATGCAAAATCCAATGAATGCTTTTACGCCGGTATATACGATTGGCGTTCCTTTCATTGAAACGATTCGCACGCATACCGCCCTTACGAAAAAACAAGCAGCAGAGCTGGCAGTCACCGCGATGGAGGCGATGAATTTGCCTGATCCCGCCAAGCTGCTGAACTTGTATCCGTTCCAGCTCAGCGGGGGCATGCTGCAAAGGGTCATGATTGCGATATGCATGGTTCTGCGTCCAGCGGTCGTCATTGCAGATGAACCAACAACGGCGCTGGATGTCGTGAACCAATTGCAGGTGCTGAGAGAGCTGGATCGCCTGCGTGTGGAGCATGGCACGTCGATTCTGCTCATTTCCCATGATTTAGGCGTCATTTCGGAATTGGCGGACGAGGTTGCTGTGATGCAGCAGGGGCGGATTGTAGAAAAGGCAGATGTGTTTCAATTGTTTGACCACCCGCAGCATCCATACACGCAGAAGCTGCTGAATGCCAGACCGAAGCTGCCGGACCATTTGAGCGGGTATTTTGAAAACAGGGGGTAACGTATGCTGCTGCAGGTAAAGGAAGTCACCCATACCTATGGTGAGACGAGGCTGCTATGGCGTTCTTCCAAGCGTGCCCCTGTGCTCTCGAATGTTTCTCTTGCTCTGGAGGAAGGCGAATGCCTCGGTCTGCTCGGGACGAGCGGTGCGGGAAAAAGCACATTAGGCAAAGTGATTCTCGGATTGGAAAGGCCGCAGGCAGGTCAGGTTTTCTTTCAGGGACATGATCTTTATCACTCGGATAAAGCGACACGCAGAGCATTGCGCCGGGATTTGCAAGTGGTGTTTCAGGACTGCTACTCATCGGTCAATCCGCGTGCGACGGCGGAGCAGATTATTGGGGAGCCATTGGAAAATTATGAGCGTCTGTCCCTGCAGGAGCAAAAAAGAACGATTGGCGGGCTGCTTGAACGGGTCGGCCTGAAGCCGGATGACATGCGGAAATACCCGAACCAATTTAGCGGAGGCCAATTGCAGCGTATTAATATTGCGAGAGCGATTGCTTTAAAGCCAAAGCTGATTGTGCTGGACGAATCGGTCAGCAGTCTCGATATGGTGAATCAAACGCATATTTTGAGCTTATTAAGCGAGCTGAGGGCGGATTTTGGGCTTTCGTATGTGTTTATTACGCATGATATTAAAGCGGCCTACTCCATATCGGATAAGCTTGCAGTAATGGAGCATGGGCAAATCGTTGAGATGTGCGACGATAAAGATCAAGTTTTTGCATCCCCTCACAGGGCCGTGAAAAAACTGCTTGCCGCGATGCTTCCTGAGCATCCTCGCTATCGTTCACGTTCGTTGGGCAGCCGTTCAGAGGCTTAATCGTAGACATAGAAGATCGCAAACAAAGAAGACTCCAGCCCCACTTGTAAAGTGGCTTTGGAGTCTTCTTTGTTTGCATTATTAATGACGGATGCCGCTAAGCACGAATGTGGCAAGTAGATTCACAGTGGCAGCGAGTACGCTGCCTTGTCACATCGCCTTGCTGCCGACGTATTGCTTCTTACGCACATAGAAGCGGTTAGCTGCCATGCGAACGAGCTGATACGTGACCTCAGCGACGAGAATGCCGCCAACAACATCAAGCAGGGAATGCTGCTTAATGAATACGGTAGAGGCGATGATCAGCCACATGAGGACGCTCCAGGCGATACGGGAAACGTTACCCAGCTTCAGGTCTCGGTTGATCGTAATGAACAGCAAATAGCTGGTGAGGCAATGCACGCTTGGGAAGCAATTAAGCGGAGCATCATTGTTATAAATAAACTGTACCAGCGTCAGCGCCAAATTGCTTGGTTCAATGTCCGGGCGCGGCACATACGTAGCAAACAATAGAAAAATCACATTGCAGCCCATAACGGCAATATTGTAGGCAGCTAGAACGCGCCAATAGATTTTGCGGTCAACAATGGCAAAGTAGATAAACGCCAAATACATGACAGGCATCCAGCTCATATAAGGAAAGACAAACC
The DNA here is from genome assembly GCF_055814915.1 of Paenibacillus sp. R-74696. Taxonomy (NCBI): domain Bacteria; kingdom Bacillati; phylum Bacillota; class Bacilli; order Caryophanales; family Paenibacillaceae; genus Paenibacillus; species Paenibacillus sp. R-74696. The sequence continues at coordinate 146,132 of NZ_JBPULM010000026.1, read as the reverse complement.
AGGAGAGGAAAGGGATTTTTAAGTCAATCCAATAATAGTTGTAATGGACGGTTTCAATGGCACCTGCATTTCTCCCAATCCATAAGTAAATCAATCCTTGTATATAAATGGTTGAAACACCCAATACATGCCACCATCGTAAAAAAAACGACTTCATCACGGCCTCCTTAAGCGACGCACATACAATTTTTAAAAATATTAGCTTATATAAGTATCACACTTATAATGGGCTCATATTTCACCGCGAAACGTTAGCTTTGCCGCCAGAGGACGGCGACAGTCGTTTACGCTAGTCATTTCTATGCCTTAACTATAGACAATTTAGCTTCCTATTTCAAATTGTATGCGATTTCCCTGATTTCTCCTGAAACACAATCGCGTTTTCGATGGTAGGGCATACAGGCTGTTTCAGCCGGTTTGGTACGTTATCGGGAGAATATGGCAGGATGTTTCTGGATGCCTCCCATGAGCTTGTGAGAGAGTGGCTAAGCACATATTATCGGACCAGAGGCGGTCTGACCGGATTTTATACATCCTGCAAAGTCCGCTATACTTAAAGAAACCCGATCGCTGGGGAGAAGGTGAAACGGCTGTCGCCGTCCTTTGGCGGCGCGGTGCGTTTCAGTCCGAGAAATATAAGCGTAATTATAGTGTGAAACTTATAACTCTTATATTTGAACAAAATGGAGGTTACTCACTTGACTTACAAGAAGATGTTGGGACGCCGAAACGAAATTCTGAAACGACACTTGAACTCATTCATTCTTAAAAATAACCGGGAAGGCTTGAGCGGCCAAGAGCACAACTTTTACCAAAGCATGCTCAAGGAGCTGTACCAAGGCGAATCACAGCTGAATTCGATGAAAAGCTAAGCTTATTGAAAACAAATGCGTATGCATCAAAGGATATGCAGGCAAGTGGAATAGGGTTACTGAAGGCTGCTGGGAAATGACCAGCAGTCTTTTTTTGTCGTGTTTTTAGATGTTAGCGCCCCTCTCTTCGTTAGGAGACACCAAATTTGTCGTTATTGGGGAGCTGTTAGAATAATGATCAGGGGATGAAACATGAAGGGAAGGAAATCCATAGCCTAACGCGAGCAGGTTAACAGGCGCTCGCGTTAGGCTATGGATTTCTTTTTTTACGTGCTAAGTACTCAATAGCGCTTCTCAGCGAAAACCGTAGCGAAGCTGCTGTCGACTCCTTCAATAAACAAGGGCACCGCGTAGACGACGCTCACATTGGACAAATTATGATTTAAGTTCATATCCTCGATCAACAGGATAAATCGTCCATCCACCCGGTCTTTCCCAAGCATGGTTTGGTGGAACGCGATGCCTTCATCCATATGCAGTGGAGATGTAGAAGAAATAAAATCCATGCCTACAGCCCGCAGGGAATCAAACACCATTAAGTAGTTTGCGGCGGATACGGAAAAACCGGGGTTATGATTGCCGTAGCGAACAGGATCAGACTCACGAATTTCGCCGAATCCCGTGCGAATGAGCAGCAAATCTGAACCGGCGATTTGGTTGGCGAAAGGTTCTAGATCTGCTTTAGTAATCAGCTCATTATCGGTTTTGGGAATATCGAGGACGGTCACATGGGTGAAGACGAAATAATCAATGGGAAGGTCGCTTAATTTTTTGCCTTGCGGATTAAAATGCCAGGGACCGTCGATGTGGGTGCCGCTATGATTAATGGTTTTTATAATAAATTGATTAAACAGGTCGCCTCTTTGGATGCTGAACTGCTGCACGATCTCAACAGGAGGATTATCTTTATAGACAGGAGTATGCACACTTAGCGGATAGGACAAGAGCAGTCGCTTCATTTCAAGTACTCTCCTTTATATTTATTTTGTAGTGCCTTTTCTACTGCTCTCGCGAGTCTGTAATTGAAGCAAGCCAGTCTCGCCGCCTAATACAGCATGGAACTATCCTATTGATGAAGCGGCTTATTCATGACCAAAAGAGCCAGGAAAATACGGCTAAACCCGCTGTTTCCGCGCTTTTTTTTAATCGCTTACATTTACGCTGGTGTTTTCTAAACAGATGTGTTATGATAAGGGTAATAAAAAATTAGACCTGAATTCACATATGATAGAAGGTTATGGTTTTTGAGGTTATAGCCTGCTACCATATGTGATTTCTTATTTTTAACGAAATAATGGGGTCATGTTTTATAAAGAAGGAGGTGCTCTTATGCAAACAGGAACAGTTAAATGGTTTAACGCTGAAAAAGGCTTTGGTTTTATCGAAGTTGAAGGCGGAAACGATGTATTCGTACATTTCAGTGCAATCACTGGCGACGGATTCAAAACTTTGGACGAAGGTCAACAAGTTGAATTCAACGTGGTTCAAGGTAACCGTGGACCGCAAGCCGAGAACGTTGTAAAGCTGTAGGCTTTAAAACGGACTAAATTCCCGCAAGGGATCAAAGACAGCTGTTCGGGATTTTCCCGGCAGCTGTTTTTTTGTGTTTTATAAATAATCAGCGCAAACGCCCCATTGTATGAGCGTTGACGAAAGGCTGGGCGAGCGCTACACTGAAAGGGAATCATGTTTAGGATGACGAAAGCGCTTACCAGAATAAGAGCTTCTTCCATTAGACTAACGGGTTGGTGAAGAAAGTGGAAAAAATAAAAGTAGGCGTAATAGGGGCAGGTTTTATCGGTCCAGCGCATATAGAGGCCTGCCGAAGGCTAGGCTTTGTAGAAGTGATAGCGGTTTCCGGTTCGGATCAAAGCTCCACTGACAAAAAGGCGAAGGAACTGGGTGTGCCGCTCGCTTATGGCGATTACCGGGACATGCTGAAAAATCCCGATATTCAGGCGATTCATAACTGTACGCCGAACCATTTGCATTATCAAATTACGAAGGAAGCCATTGAAGCGGGCAAGCATGTGCTTTCAGAAAAGCCGCTGGCGATTTCTAGTAGGGAATCGGCGGAGCTGCTGCGGCTTGCGAAGGAAAAAGGCATCGTCCACGGCATTAATTTCAATTATCGCCAGTTTCCGATTATTCAGCAGCTTGCATCTATGGTAAGGGATGGCGATTTAGGCAAAGTCAATTTGGTTCACGGCAGCTATTTGCAGGACTGGCTGCTGTACGAAACGGATTATAACTGGCGGATGTCGTCGGATATCGGCGGCAGATCCAGAGCGATAGCGGATATAGGCTCGCATTGGTGCGATTTGATTAAATATGTAACGGGCAAAAAGATTGACGCGGTATTCGCTGATTTCTCCACCGTGCATCCCGTACGGAAGAAGCCGAAGCAGGCTTCCGAAACGTATCAGAAGCAAGGAGATAACGTAGAATATGAAGATGTAGCGATTGATACGGAAGACTATGCAACCGTCTTGCTGCGTTTCACCGACGGAACGAAGGGAGCCTTCTCGGTATCGCAAGTGAGCGCGGGGCGCAAAAACCGGCTCAGCTTCGAGCTGAATGGCACGGAGAAATCAACCTTCTGGAACCAGGAGGAAGCGGAAAAGCTGTGGATTGGCTACCGGGACAAGGCGAATGAGGTTTTGATGGCTGATCCGGCGCTTTTTGCGGCAGACGCCCGTTCCTCCATTCATCATCCGGGTGGGCATAATGAAGGCTGGCCGGATGCCATCAAGAACATGATGCAGCATTTCTATGCGTATATTCGCGACGGCAAGCAGCTGAGCGGCGAGGAGCCGCCTTTCGCAACGTTTTTGGACGGGCATGTTTCGATGAGCACGACGGATGCTATTTTGAAAAGCCAAGCGACGGAGACGTGGGTTAAGGTTGAGATTTTGGAAGTATAGCGGAAATAGAGACATGGCTGCTTTATATGAAGCGCTATGTCTTTTTTTGTGGGACCTTCCAGTACACTAGAATTATTATGAATTAACACTCCATAAAATTAACCTTGCTGTCGATATTATAGTATAACGCTTTTAATAAAGGGGAAATGGGAAATTATGACTACCGTTCAAGCTCTGATTGAAGCCATGCCTTTCATTCGACAAATGATTCGTGAAGATGTTTCACTATCCATCATTGATGAGAAATCCTTTGTTTATTATGATACAGAGGACCCGTTCAAGCTCGGATATAAATCCGGCGACCCTTTGCTGGAGGTTAATCAGAACTATAAGGATTTGAAGAATGGCAACGAGAAGACGGTAGCCCATATTCCGAAGGAAATAGCGGGTGTGCCGCTGGATTGCTTATTTTTGCCTATAAAAAATGAACAAGGTGGAATGCAAGCTTGCCTGTGCGTCACCTACAAAATGGATAATCAAGAGCTGCTGAAACAGCTCATGGATAAGACGGAGCATTTTAATGGGAAATTGCTCGATGGTGTCCAGCATCTGGCTGCCCATTCGGAGCAGCTGAACTCGACATCCGAGGAAATTTTAATTAATACGAAGGAAGCGGTCGAAAAGTCACGCGATGTCAATAAAGTCGCAGGCTTTATCCGCGAAATCTCAGAGCAAACCAACCTGCTTGGGCTCAATGCGGCAATTGAAGCAGCACGTGTAGGTGAAGCGGGAGCAGGCTTTGGCGTGGTGGCGTCGGAAATTCGCAAGCTGTCCGTGGATACGAAAGGTGCGACTACACAAATTGAGCAGTCGCTCAAGCTGGTGCAGGAGTCAATCAAGCTGATGGAAACGGAAATTGCCGAAATAACGTCATCCTCCCAAGAGCAAGCGAAGCTGGTCAGCAATCTCATGGAGGTTATTGAGAAGATGAACGAAACGGGGCTGGAAATGCACGGCTTCATTAAAAAAGTCATCTCGTATCAGCAATAAATCGATAGCAAAGGGCGATTTTACTCCATTTGCGGATGTATGCTATGATTCGAGCATACCCTACAACTGGAATGAAATCAGGTGAAAGTCATTAAAATCGGTTTTCGGACGATTAAGACGGCGGTTGGCGTCAGCCTGTCGATCTTAATCGCCCATTATTTGCAGCTGGAAAACTTTACGGCAGCGGGTATTTTGACGCTGCTGTGCATTCAGCGGTCCCGCCGCCAGTCGAATCAAGCGGCGGTCAGCCGCTTTCTTGCTTGTATGACGGGCATGCTTTTCTCGATGCTCATGTTTCAATTGCTCGGCTACCATGCGTATGCCTTTTTGGTCGTTCTGCTGCTGTTCATTCCGTTTTGCGTGAAGCTGCGCATACATGAAGGCATAGCCAGCAGCGCGGTTATTATGATGCATGTGTTTGTCCATGGGAAGGTCGAGGTTTCTTTTCTGCTCAATGAGCTGTTCGTCGTCGTGATTGGCCTTGGCGTTGCGCTGCTGGTAAACAGCTACATGCCGAGTATTGATAAGGAAATGACCCGCTACAAGCAGGAGACGGAGCGTTATATTGCCGTCATTCTCAAGGAATATGCCTGTTATTTGAAGAAGGGGTATACGCTGTGGGACGGCAATGAGCTGCTGCAGCTGGAAACGGTGCTGCGGAAGGCGAGCCAGATCGCCCAACTGGATGCGGAAAATTACCGGTCGCTCAAGAAAGGGCCGAGCTATCGTCAATATTTTGAGCAGAAGCGCAAGCAATATGATCTGCTGGAGCGACTGCTGCCGCTTGTTTCGCAAATTACTTCGCAGCTGGAGCAAGGCGAACGGATTGGCGAATGTATGGAGCAGCTCAGCGCCTACGTTGGCGAAGCCGAGTCTTCGCGAGAAGACCGTTACGATTATTTTTATGAAATGCTGCGCGGCGTGCGCGAGTATCATAAGCTGCTGCCTTTGCCGCAGACGAGGGATGAATTTGAAAACCGCGCCAGCCTGTTTGCGGTGGCCAATGAGCTGGAGCGTTTCGTCAATACACTTTAGCCCTCTGAACCGGCAAGCAAAACAATAAAGCCAAGCTATTCTCTTCCTGCACAATGGGAGAGGGTGGCTTGGCTTTTTTATGGCTGGTCGGCAAGTGCCGCTTTCAGAAGAAGGAGAAGGGCAGGCGGAAGAGATTTTTTTTCTTATGCGGCTTGCGCTCCATGCCTACTGCTTCAGGCTGCAAGGATACGAGTGACGACAGCTGCTTATTACGCTCCTGCATGCTCGATAGGGAAGCCGCCAATTGATTAAGCGTTTGACGAATTTCCTCCAGCTCCTCGCGGTGATGAAGCAGCTGCACGCCAATAACCTCGTCAGCTTTGCGCGACAACGTTCCTTCTATGCGCTCTAGGCGTTCTGCCAGCTCTTCCTGCGGATTTTTGAAATCCCAAGCGGAATCGATTTTGCTCTTCGTATCTTCCGGGCTGAAAACAGGGAAGTGAGCGGCAGCACCAGCGACACTTGCAGCAACTTGCTGCAGCCCGGTGACATCGACCGTTTGAATGAGCTCAGGCAAGGTCATCTCATGAAGCAGCTCACCCGCCTCAAGCTTTGTCTTTACGCTTTGCAGCTTCTCTAAAGCAGGCTCATCAAAAATATAATGACCGAACATATCCTTGCTAAAGGAGGCAGGGAATAGGGCAACCCAGCGTCTGATCGTCGTTTCGCTCACAGCTAGCTGTCTGGCAGCATCTTTCGTTTTTAACAGATTCATTAGCGAGCACCTCGTTTCATTCGTCTTTGCTGTTAAGTATTCGTGGTGAATGAGGTACTCCCTGCTAGGGTGACAAAGGTAGTGTCGAATCGCTAAAACTAGTGTGAAACTGCCGAAAAATGCCCCTGCCGCGCGTGCTGGCGCGCTTCCTCCCGTAATTGGGAAATCCCTATGTGAATATGGCGTCCAAACGTACGAGGGTAGCTGTTTTTCGACAGCAAAAGCTGGGTTTGCGCTATTCTTTTTACCTAAAAATAGGTAGTATAGAGAAAAGGAAGTTTTTCCAGCTTTAAAATAGAGGAAAGTATATGGTTTCGCCATCCTTTCTCTCTATTTCTCGGACTGAAACGCACCGCGCCGCCTGAGGACGTCGACAGCCGTTTCACCTTGGGCCAGCGGTCATGTTGCTGTTCTATTGAAACTGAGTGTCCCATTTGTATTTTTCATTATAGATTTCGGAAACCTCCGCGCCAAGCGCTCCCCAGTTATGCTGCGGGTTATTGCGAATGACATTGTAGAGCCGCAGGAAGCGGTCCTTCGGCAGCTTGCGCGCATAACGCATAACCAGATGCGGGTATAAAATGACGTAGCGCTTCAAGCGGACGGCTGCTCCGGCAATACCGACGAGAATAGGCTCCCCGTCCTTCATGCGCAAAATTTGCGCTTCATGAATGAGGGCGTAGCGGAACGCCTTCTCCTTCAGCAAACCCCGTTTCAGCTTGGTGAGCTCGCCCATATACTCGACAAGATCCGGATTGAAGTGGTCGAGCAACAGCGGCTCCAGCATCAGGTCCATATCTTTGCGCAGTACGAATGATTGCAGCAGCAAAATTTGCTCTACCTTAATTTGGTCCGTACGGACGAGCGTGCCGATCTCGCGCAGCATCTCATACGCTTGCTGCTTCTCGTCGTTGTGGAACACCTCAATCGCTGCTTCGCGGTCGAGCCGCAGCCCGTCCACCAGCTTAAACGATTCTCTCTGCAGCAGCCTCCCTAACTGGTAGCTTACCCGTTCGGAATGTGTGTTTCGGCGCAGCATCCAGAGGAGAATGAGCGACGTTACGCCGCCAGCAGCGCAAAGACTTGTCTGCAAAGTCGACTCTGAAAAGAATATTCCAGCGGCAACAAGGGCAAGGATGAGAATAGATTCCTTAACGATGCTTCTTCGTTGCAGCGATAGCGCCTTTTTCTCCAGTTTAATGAGGGAAGATTTTCCGCAGGAGGGGCATATGCTATCGCCGAGTATGGTGAAGCGGCCGCAGCTGCGGCAAATTTTAAGCTTTTCATAAGCTTGTCGTGTTTTAATGTAGGGATTCAGCTGCACGGCTATCTTTTTCATCACGAGTTCCCCCGATCGTTGTTCTTGAAGATAGCTAAGGCAAGCTGATCAAGCTGCTCTGGCGTAGGTGCTTTTTTACGCTGGTTGTAGTAGTGGACACCCCGGAGCACGACGAAAAGAAACAATATTCCCAGACATACGTATGTAACCATAAGCGCGAGTCCTCTCTTATGCTTGAAGTGATTTAAGCGATTCTATCAGGTATACTGACAGTATATCATTATTGAGACAACAAGGACCAATATGCTTAATTTGTGGAGAAGGAGCCAAAAGATGATTCAAATATATCGTTACCTCACCCTGTTATTACTTATAACGCTGCTTCCATTAGCTGGATTTGCTCCTGCTCCTGCACATGCAGCCGCACAGAGCTCGCAAATCGACGCCGTTCTGGTGCTGGATGTCAGCCAGTCAATGAGCACGAGTGATCCGGGCGGCATCGGCAATGAGGCGATGAAGATGTTTATCGACATGCTGTCCGAGAAAGGCGATCAGGTGGGTGTCGTATCTTATACCGATCAAATTCAGCGGGAGAAGGCGCTGCTAGAAATTAGCTCGGCCGCTGATAAGACCAACCTCAAGCAGTTCATTGACCAGCTCAAAAGAGGGGCCTATACCGACATCGCTGTCGGCGTGAAAGAGGCGGTGCAAATTTTGAATGACGGTGCCGACCCCGATCATGAGCCTTTGATCATCGTGCTGGCGGATGGCAACAACGATTTTAATTCGAAGTCGGGCCGCACGCAGGCCGATTCGGATGCTGATATGGCTGAGGCGCTCAAGGAAGCGACCAGCAAGGGCTATCCCGTCTATACAATTGGACTGAATGCGGATGGCAAGCTGAATAAAGCGGCACTGGAAAGCGTGTCCCAACAAACGGGCGGTAAATCGTTTTCCACAAATACAGCGGCTGATCTGCCGCAAATTCTAAGTGAAATTTTCGCCAGCCATTCGCAGCTGAATGTAGTGCCTGTCGATTCTTTTACAGCAGATGGCAATTATCAGGATGTTAAAATCACGGTGCCAAACAGCAACGTGCTTGAAGCGAATATATCCATTACATCCTCCAAGCAGGTGGAGGCAAGGCTCATCGATCCTTCCGGCAACAAAATCGCTATTCCAAGTGATCAGGTGCTGCTCTCGACATCCAAGACCTACTCCCTGATGAAGCTAATTAAGCCGGAGGAGGGCGATTGGACGCTTCAAGTGAAGGGTGCGGATCGCGACAAAATCGACATCAATCTTATTTTCAACTATGATCTGGCGCTGGAGATGGATAAGCTGAAAAGCTCGTCATACAGCAAAGGCGACAGCATCCCGATTAATGCTTATTTGGTAAGCGGCGGGAATAAGCTAAGCGATCAGGAGCAATACCGCAACATGAAGGCGGTTCTGTACGTCAATGATTTGGACACGGGCACCACAGAGGAAGTTCAGCTGAACAATGCGGGCGATCATTTTGAAGGCACCTATAAGGTGGCAGACAAACATGATTATGAGCTGAAGGTTCGTGCGGAGGAGGCAAGCTTCTACCGTGAAACAGCTGTCGTGAAAATTAGCGCTAAAGGCGGTGCCTCGGCGAGCACAGGCACGGGGACTGCGTCGGAAAGCGAAAAGCCATTCCCGCTCATTCCCGTCATTATCGGAGCGCTTGTGCTGATTGCGCTGCTGGTCGCTGCATATTTCATTATGCGTTACTTGAAACAAGCGCGGCGTGGCTTTGTCGGCCAAATGGTCATCGAGATTCGCGATGAAAATACGGGCGACAAAACGTTTCCTCAATATAAGAAGCTTAACGCCTTCCGAGGCAAATTCTCGCTGCATCAGCTGCTGCAGCTGGCACCGGAGCTGAAAGAGACGGAGAAGCTCATTTTCGTGCCGGGCAACAGCGACCGCCTTGTCCTTCGTAATGGCTCGCCGTGTACGGTGGAGAAATCCGGGCGTGCGGTTGATGCCAGCGGCGGCCTTGAGGTCAAGAGCGGGGAACGATTGACGATTCCTTTGCAGCAGATCGATAAGACGATTTTTATCGAATATATTGTTTAGATGGTTTTGGGGTTCGTAAAACGGATGGGGATGGTGAAGAGTGGAGCTGCGCGGCGTGAAAGGTTTGGCTTACGATCGCCATTGCCCTTGGAATTGTTGAATAAACCGCTCAACGGTACAATTCCAAGGGCAAAAGCGAACGCTCCGCTTCTCCAGCTCAAACCTTTCACTCCGCTGCGCTCCCCTTTCACCGCAAGGGTTTTAAAGAACATTAAAACCATGGGGGTTCTAGCGGGGAAGAACACCCCGTGAACCTAAAAGATAAAGATAAAGATGAAAGATAAAAGATAAAAGATAAAAGATAAAAGAGCTAAGAAAAAAGAGCAAGAGCAAGAGCAAGAGCAAGAGCAAGAGCAAGAGCAAGAGCAAGAGCAAGAGCAAGAGCAACAACAAAAGCACGAACAAACAGCGGAAAGAAAAAGCATGGAGCAAAAATATTAGAGGATTTGCGAGGGGTATGGGGCCTTGCGGTCGTCTATTGTAGATAGCTTTTGCGGCAATATAGGGTTAGAGGTATGGTGAGAAAAGCGGAATGGAATGAAAAGATTGGACTGGAGAAGCGTTAGCGCTCGTTTTTACCCTTGAATTTCCCCCCTGGGGAATAATTAATAGAAATTCAAGGGTAATGACGATCGGAAGCCAATCTTTTCATGCAATGCAGTTTCTTTCTCACCATCCTTCTAACAAGTATACAGCAATGATTCATACCATTTGGAGGTAGAACAAATGAAGCCGATTGTTAGAGAACATATCCAGCAGCTAGATGTTTCATTAGGCGGAGGTATCGTCAGTGAGAAAATCCGCGTCGATACGATTGATAATCCTATTCTCATTATTGGCCTCGGCGGCACCGGCATCGATGCGCTGCTGCGCCTAAAATATCAAATCAACCGCCGCTTTAAGCTGCCGGAAGATCCTTTGTCCAAACGCAAGCTGGAAAAACCGAATAACGTCGAGTTTCTAGCTTTTGAGACCAATGAACAGGACCGCAACAAAAAATATAAAGGCATCGGCCTCGACCCGATCAATGAGTTTGTACTGCTCTCTAATGCCGAAGTCGGCGGATTGCTGCAAAACCGCAGCATTTTGGAGCCGTACATCACCGACTGGCTGTCGCCAGAGCTGAGCATTACCGATGGCATGAACGGCGCGGCAGGCGTACGCCAAGCGGGACGCTTGCTGCTCTTTACAAAGATCAATCAGGTTGTGCAAAGCATCGATAAAAAAATCAAGACGCTTTCCGTCGGCACGAGCAAAAAGCTGATGGTATTCCTGCTTACGGGTCTATCCGGCGGTACGGGCAGCGGCTGCTTCCTTGATATTTCGTATATTGTGCGCGGTATTATTGAGCGCGATCATGGCTCGGCGGGTGTTGACCGCGTCAACACGCTGGGGTACCTTTTTACGCCGGACATTAATCTCGCGAACAAAAGCTTAAGCGAGCATACTAGAGAGTATATTAAGAAAAATGGCTACGCTGCACTCAAAGAGCTTGACTACTGGATGAATGTTGACGCCCGCGGCGAGCGCTTCAAGCAGCAATACGGCAGCATTCTCAGCGTCAATTCGCCGCTTCCGCCGTTTAACCTTTGCCATCTGATTTCGGCGACGAATACCGAGGGCAAGCTGCTGGAAAATGCTTATGACTACTGCATGAACGTGACAGCGGAAAATATTACGAACTTTATGGCGAGCGAGGATAAGCAATCCGGCGAGGAATTCGCCATTCATGACTATATTAGCAACATCCGCACGAATATTGCACAAATGAACAAGCAGTATCCGGCTAACTACGATTACAACATTATTGGTGCGTCCTCGGCAGTACTGCCGATTGAGGAAATGACGACCTTTTTAGCGTATCGCCTGTTTAGCAAAATGGATAAAATGTTCCACAAAGCGCCGACACAGGATGATGTGGAGAAATTTGCCCGCAAGCTCGGCATTGATCTCGATACGATGATCAAGACGTTTGAGTCGCGTGTGCCGGAGCCGCTTCCGGGCTTTGAGAACAGCGAGCGCCTGAACTACAGCAATGTGGTGAAAATGCAGGTGGTCAACATGGATACGGAGCTGGAGCAGACGTTCCTGACGCGTGCCCGCGAGGAATATGTGAAGGCGAAGAAGCAGCTGCCAGGGGAAATCGTCGGCCAGTTCACCGATCAAATCCGTCGTACCTTCCTGCATCCGGAGCAGGGACCGTTTTACGTATCCCGCCTGCTGCACACCGAGAAAGGCTTCTGCCTGCTGAAAATGCTGCTTTCCTACATTGAGGTGCTGCGCGAAACGCTGCTGCGCCTGCCGCGCGACATTGAGTCGGCAAGCATTCAAGCGGAAGAGCGGATGGGCGATGCGAAGAGCGCCTTCGTGTCCAAGGACAAGAAGAAAAACAGCTATATCGAAGCTAAAATCAATGAATATTGGCTGCGCGCCGATGTAGAGCGTACCGAGCAAATGATTGAGTTCTACGAGGATCTGTATCAGCTGCTGAACAACGAGAATAATCGCTTCTACAGCGTATTTACCGAAGTGCTGAACGTGCTGAACGGCATTTTTGCGAAAAATGGCGATATTCTGATCAATGGCGACGAGCAAGCCGATCACAAGGGCAACAAAACCTACTATTGGAATTTGGTCGGCGTGCCAGACATTTCCGATGTGATCGCTCGCATCATGGAGAAGAAGGATGTCGATGAGCTCATTCGCGACTTCTCGCAGGGGCTGCTTGACCATTCCGACCAGTGGGTGAAGGAGAAGGACATTGACATCGTCAATTCCATTTCCGACTTCCTGACCGATAAATTCGGCGATTTGATTACGAGATCGATGGAAGATTTCCTCGTGATGAAATATGGCAATGACGAGTCGATTGAGAAGTTCGTAGAACGCTTTATTGCAACTAAGCTGGATGAAGAGGCCGTTGCCGTATTCAATCTAAGCAACAGCTCAGGCAATTTGCATTTCCCATCATGGGGCTTCGTATCGGTGCCGCAGCATGCGCCGAGCATACTCAAGGGCATTCGCAACTACCAGAGCAATGCGGTAGGGAAATCGCATTTCACCATTAAAGAGAGTGAAGTGAAAAACCGGATTTTCTGGCTGAATACGAAAAATGGTGTGCCGCTGTTCGTCTATACGCCGCTTAAGGTATATGAGGAAAGCTATGAACGGACGATTCTCGATAAGGAAGGCGTCGGCCGCCATCTCGTGATGACGGAGAAGGTCAACTGGACGAATCTTCCTTCGCCAATTCCTGAAAAATCATGGGGCGATACGTACAGCAATGCGAGGGTGAAAGGCTATAATGCCCGCGTTCGCGCCGAATTCCAGCGTGCGCTTGGCTACCGGATTATTAGCGAGAAGGGTGTAGACAACAGCATGAGCAGCCGTTATGCGGTGCAGTTCACCCAGCCATTCCAGCTGCAAGCGCTGCTGAGCTCCTACAATATGGAGGCAGCTGCTGCTAAGCCGAATCTCGGAGAAGTGAAGCGCGCAGTCATTGAGCTTCGCCGACTGCTTGCTGAAGGCTTGGCATCGGATGGAATGAAGGATATTTTCGGCAGCCTGAATGAAGATTTGGCGCAGGAAAACCTTATTCGTTCCCCAGAGCTGCTGGCGCGTGTGCGCGAGGAGCTGGCGAAATACGACTCGATTAGCGACAAGGTCGCTGAGCTTGAGAAGCTGCTGAGCCTGCATCAGGATGAGGAGAAGTGGCTGGATCAATTTATTGAGGCGCTTTATACGGATACGATTGTGAAGAAGGGCGCGCTTTACGTCTATGACCGCGACCCAGAGGAAGAGGCGTGGACGCCATTCGCCAATCTGATGAAGAGCAGCAGCTTCGTGGAGCATGAAGTGTTCGAGAGCTTCCGGGCGCTGGATGAGAAAAACCGTGCCGCTCTGCTGCGCAAAGCATCGCGCCGGGTGACGGATTTGACGGCAACGGAGGATACGAAGCTGCTCGTTCATAAGCTGGATGAGCTGTTTAATGCATTCCTCGACGCCCGCGACCGCCTGGAGTACGAGCGGATCGAGCTGGCGAACGGAGAAGATTTGTACCAGTTCTACAAGCAAATGACGAGCAAACTAAACGACATACGCAGAAAGTTGAAGTAGGCCTATGAGAGAGCTTCTGGAGCGGTATGCAGCTGATTATGCGGCTGCCGAGCAAATGCTCAGCGGTCATGGAGACGACCAGAGCATCATTCATTATCCGACCGTGTTTTTGTATATTGGCGACGAGGCGGGCCAAGCGATTGAGCCCATGATTCAGATGAATGCGGCGAAATGGGAAAATAGCGCTGGCGTGATTTATTTTCACGCGGCGTCCGCTTCAAGGAGCGGCGATTCCGCCGGCGGGAACGGACGGCAGGCGGCGAGCGCCGCCCATGCCGCTAAGGTGACAGAGGTCGTGCTGGACGGCTTGTCGCCGTTTGGCAGCGACCATAAGGCGGGGCGCAAGGAGCTATGGGAAGCTTTCCGCGGCAATGCCGGTTATTTGGCTGACCTGAACCGCGCGCTCCGCGGTGTCAGCGATACGATTGCCGATTATGGCAGGCTGTATGCCTCCTTTGATCGGCTGCATTTGGCGGTTATCACGCGTGCGGATGACCCAATGAACGCGCTGGTGCCGGATATTTCCCTGCTGGCACAGGCGATTTTTCAGCAATCGTTTAAATCCGTGCAGATGGATCTTTATACGCTAATCAGCGAGCGTGAGCAAATGGATACCTTCGCTCACGCCAGCGCTATTGGCGTGAGCTTTCTGCGCGAGCTGGAAGGCATGCAGCGGCCGGATTATACGTTCTCGGCGCTGCTTGAGGTGACTGGCGACGGGCTGGCGATTCCGGTCGTTCATCCGCCGTCTCCGCTGTTCGATCTCGTCTACGTGCTGTCGGACCGCAATGAGAAGGGCATGACAGCCGTCAACGGAATTCGAGACAATTACGATATTATTTGCCATATTCAGCTGCTCAAAAACCGCAAGCGCAAGGACGCGCAGGCGGACGCTGCCTATGGCGGCTACAATAACTCGACGTTCAAGAACAGCCTGCGTACGGAATCAGGCAGGCAGGGCTTCGTCTCTGCGGGGCTGTCGAAGGTGAAGCGCCCGAATTATTCGATTGCGCTGACGGTGCTGTATCATCTTCATATGCAGCTATCCGAGCTGCTGGCGAAGGAGCCTGAGCTCAGCATGCGGGAGAAGCTTGCCTGCTTCGGCCTCGATCCGGCCTCGGTCGATGCGATGCTGACACAGCTGCTGCCGAGCGACGAGCAGCTTACCGACATGACGGGACTGCTAACCTCCGGCGTTCGTTATGAGCAGCTTAAGCCGTTATCGCTGCGTGACGCCGAGGAGGCGCTGTTTGGGGACGGAGCCTCTGTCTTTTTCCATAATCATTTCGCCCGCACGGCGCAGCAGCGGCTGTCCGAATTTGGCGCGGCGGCGGAAATGCGCCGTGCTGTTGCCAAGTTCGAGCGGGAGCGTACGGACATTAGCTTTTACCAGCTATGTGCTTGGACGGAGCCAAGCGGCGACGATGGCAGTGTGCTTGCAGGCGTCCGCAGCCGCATTAAAGAGCTGGCGATTGCGGTGGAGCAGGCGCGCGAGGAGCTGGAGCGCACGCAGTCGGGACGCGCGGAGGATGTCCGCATTCAGCGGCTGCCTTTTATGGATAAGCAAAACTTGCGTTCGTTTATCCGTGCTTTTTTTGGGTTGGTATATGGCCAGAAATGGGAGCTGCTCCGGCTGGAGCTGGAGCTGTCGCTGTATCGCCGATTGGCGGATGAGCTGGAGCAGCTTCATGAGCTGTATCGTCTGCGCGTCAAGCAGATGGCGGATATGGCAGACGTCATGAAGCTGACGGCGCTGCAAAGCATCAAGACCGCTGATGATTACATCGGGCAAAATATTTTTGAATATTATGCTCGGGTAACGGGTGATATCGTGCTGGATGTACAGGACAAACGGGGTGCGGGCATCTGGTTTGATGAGCGTTATCTCGGTTCGGCGGCGGAGCTGCTGGAGCAGGGCAACGAGGCTTACGTGAATAAGCTAGCCCAGCTAGGCTTGAAGCATGTGCTGACGGCGGAGCCATTCGCCCAGACGTTTGAGGAGGAGCTGCTTCGCAGGGCGAATGTGACGATCGACTACACCAACCGCCAAGCGCTGGCGAAAGAGGATTTGTTCAAGCGCCTCTACCGGACGCTGGAGGAAAATGCGTCAATCAACGTTCGGCTGCTGGACTACACGCATGAGCATCGCTACGAGGAAAAATATATGTTCGGCGATGCGGACAGCGAGTTTGTGCAGTATGCGCTTGGCGTCGACGAAACGTCGCGGATCTACAAGCTCGGCTGCATTCACGAGAAGCGCAGCAGCGGTGTGGAGAAGCTGAACCTGATGGGCGGCTTCCATCTTGAAGACCTGCTGTATTATCGCAATGGCAAGGTGTATTACGAGACATATAGAGAGAACGGCTATGCGTTCCACGGCGTGGACCCGGCGGGCTTGCCGGAGCTGCGTTAGACCGGGGGCGCGGTAAATAGGCCGAATGAATGTAAGAGAGGATGCTATACACATGCAGCGAAAAATAAACCTGCTACTATTGTTGTTTAGCTTAATAGGGGGATTCATCGGCTACGCCATCGGAGAACTGATGCTTACGCAGTGGACGGGCGATATGCCGCGTTCGGTTCTTATGGGCTTGTATTTTGGCGTACTCGCATTATTTATCGGGCTCGGCTGCTTTGTTGCAGAGCTGGTCAATCCGCATTTGAACGGCTCATCCTGGCGCCAGCGCTACACGGGGCTTTCGTGGAAGCTGTTCGTGCCGGCGACGCTTGTGCTGCTATTCGTAGCGGGCTGGGGACTGCAATTTTTTTATGGCCTCAATATTGGCGGCTTAAAGCAGGTGAAGGACATAGTCCTCGTCATCGACAACTCCGGCAGCATGGCGGAGACGGATCCAGACAATCAGCGTTATGTGGCGGCGAAGCAGCTTATTGACCAGATGGACAATGACAAACGCGTTGCGATTGTGGGCTTCAGCGATTTGGCGGAGCAGGTGCTGCCGTTTACGAGCGTAGACTCGGCTGCCAATAAGGCAGCGGTCAACGCGGCGATTGATTCATTTGTGCCAACGGATGGCGGAACGAATTTCAGCGTCGCGCTGGAGGAATCGTTAAAGACGATTGAGGCGAAGGCGGAGAGCAAGCGTGGTACGATGGTGATTTTGCTGTCGGATGGCTTCAGCGAATCCGATGTGGCTCCGCAGCTTGCGCTCTATAAGGAGCAGCAGATTGCAATTAATTCCGTCGGCCTCAGCCTCGTAGACTCGAGAGGGGCGGATCTGCTGCGCAACATCGCCGAGTCAACAGGCGGCGCTTATTACGATGTGCAGAAGGCAACAGAGGTATCTACGGCCTTCCAGACGATCTATGATACGATCGATGATCGTACGCTCGTAACCGAGCGCACGGGACCGATGGCCGATGCAACGTTTTACAAAATCGTTCGCGTCATCTCGATGCTGCTGATCGGCGGTGTGCTGGGCGTGGCGATCGGATTATTCTTCGACAATCGCTATTTGGCGCGCAGCTTTGGCATCGGCGGCGCAGTTGGCGGCTTGCTGGCGGGCCTCGTGCTGGAAGCGTGGCTGTCAGGCCATGTTCTCAGTGATTCGTTCACTCGCTTTATGGCGATTGCGCTGCTTGCGATTATGATCTCCTTATTCACCTTGATTGTGCCAATAAGGGAGAATAGCCGTCCGGTGAACGACAGGCGCCGCGGGGCTCCAGTCCCGAGAGAGCGCGGAGCATCAAGCGGCGACGGAAAATCAAAGGATAGCCGCAACCATGGATTTTAGAAGTCAGCTAGGGGGCGATTGACAGATGCGATTTGTGGAAGCAGAGGGCGATTCGCCGCGAATCAAAGGCTTGACTCATACGCTGAGTGGCGACCGCTGCACGCTGCAATGGCTATGGCCGAGCGGCGTCGAGGCGGTTTATATCGGCAAGGCGGAGGCTGAGCAGGCGGCATTCAGAGGAACGCCGGACCTTGCATCATTAAAGCTCTATACAAGGGCTGAATACAAGTCAAACAACGGCTATCATATACGGCTGGAGGGCATCGGGCGCTACCGCTTTACCGTCTACATTTATGAAGAGGGAGCGGAGGATGGCAAAGTCATCTGGCTGCAGAGCGATGGACTGAGCGAGCTGGATGTGAGCGCCGGCAGAGCGAAGATCCGCTATTCCGTCAAGCAGAAGACCGGATTTCTTCAGCGCTATAAGACGGTGTCTATTCAGGTGACGGCGGAGGTGCCGATTGCCAAGGATGTATTATGTTATGTGAAAAAGGCAGGGGGCTATCCAGCGAGCAAGGACGATGGCATGATGTATCCATTTGCCGCTGCTTTCGCCTCCGGGCGGAATGTGCTGCCGCCAATCGAGGTCGGCAAGCAGGACTTCGTCCGTGTATTTTTCACCGATGGCCCGCGTTTCGCACAGCTGTACGAACTGGTGCCGGAATGACAGCAGGAAGGGGAGATAAGGCATGGGCTTTTTTGATTTTTTGAAAAGAAAACCGCAAGCAGAGCTGCTTCAAGGCTCTTATGATATTGTATGCCCATTTTGCTTCAGCAAGTTTTCGCCGGAAGATGTCGTATTTCGTGCCACACACAGCCGCGAGGACGATGAGGATTATGCGCTGGGCGAGGATGAGCAGCTGAATCGGTACAGAGAGCGTTTCGGCCTCGATTCGGTACATGATTTTGAGGCGGTTATTCATCCCGAGGATGTGCCGGAGGAGAAGCATCTGTATGCAGGCGAGGTGCTGATCGGCTTGAACGACCGGTACGGGGAGCTGACGCGCAGAAGGCTGTGTCCGAAATGCCATAACGAGCTGCCGGTGACATCGGGCAAGGTGCCGAGCAATATTATTTCGATTATTGGCGCTTCCCAGGTCGGCAAATCGGTGTATATGACAGCGCTCATACATACGCTGCAAAATACGACAGCCGATCATTTCAACGCGGCGTGCATGCCGCTTACGGCGGAGATCAGCCGCAAGTTCCGCACGAACTATGAGGAGCCGCTGTTTGGGCGCGGCGATCTGCTGGCTTCCACGCAGAAGGAAAAAATGCAGGAGCCGTTTATTTTTCAATTCGTTTTCCGTGACGAGTCGAAGCCGCCGCTGACGCTTGTATTTTTCGATGTGGCGGGCGAGGGCATGGTCGAGGAGGATTATTTGGGGCTGCATGGGCAGCACATTAAAAACTCCTCCGGCATTTTGTTCATGGTCGATCCGCTGCAAATCCGTTCCATCCGCGAGAAGCTGCGCATTAACCACGGTGACAAGCCGGGCGAGTGGGCTCCGCAATATGATGAGCCAAGGGATGTCGTGCTGACGATGTTCAAGGATTTTATCGCCTACCAGGACAACAGCAAGACGGATATTCCAACCGCCGTCGTCTTGACGAAGAGCGATATGCTGCATGCGCTTAAGGACGATGAAGGCGAATATATTAAGTCGAACAGCAACATTTTTCACAATATGGTGCATCGCAATTATTTTAATTTAACCGAATTTGAGAATATAGATGGCGAAATGCGGCGCTTTATTGAGAAGGTCGACCGCCCGTTTAAAGGGACGATGGACGTTTACTTTAAGGATACGGCCTATTATGCGGTATCGGCGCTCGGCAGCAATCCAGTCAATCAGAAGATGGAGACGGTCGTCAGCCCGATCCGCGTTGATGAGCCCTTTATATGGCTGCTGTATAAGCTGGGTTATATAGAGGGGAGAAGAGAATAGTGAAGCATTCTACCTCTATGATTGGCCAGCAGCTGTATACGCGGGAGCGGCGCGGCATTTTTCGCTCGACGGAAGGTTATGACACGGTAGCCAAGTCCGAAGGGCTGGATCAGCAGTTTGTGAAAAAGCAGCTGCATCCGCTTTGCGTCTATGATGCTCCAGCTGAGCTGGCCGCAAGCGGCGAGAAGGATGGCGCCGCTTATCCGGAAACCGCGTATGTGCTGCGGCTGGAGGGCGGCGAGGCGGTTGTCGGCCGCAGCGTCTATCAAGCCGTTGACTTTACGGGGCTGCGCAGCGCCTTCTTCACGCACAACTACGTCATTCCTGCCGCGATTGCAGATGCTGACCCGGAAAGCTATAAAGCTTTCCTCGGCGCTGCCTTCGTAGACAGCTACGATATTGAGCAAGGCATGGAGCTGCCCGATTTAGCGGCGCTACCGCAAGCGGCGGGCGGAGCATGGACGGCCCGCGAGGCTGGAGCCGCAAGCTCTGCGGCTGGCGGTGCAGGGCTTGCGGGCTTTGGCGGTGGTGGACAGCGGGCGGCGCTCGCTGCGCTGAACATAAGCGAGCAGCGCTTTAAGCAGCTGCTGCTTGCCGTAATGGCATCGGTTGGCGGACGCAAGAAGGTATATGTGGCGCTGGATGTGCCTATCGGGCGGCTGCCGGAACAAGCAAAAGCGCTGCTGGCGGTGCTTTATGCGAGCTTGCCTTATGCATTCCGCAAGCAGCTTGGCTTCATGACGTTTGCCAAGGAGCCGCAAAGCCGCAAAGGGATTCATCTCACCTTCGTCGAGAAGGGCAGCCTGCGGGCGGGCGACCGCAATGTGGATAAGGACTACACCTTTGATTTTGTTAACGATCGATTCCTGAATGTGGATTTGGATAAGGGAGAGCATCCTTATTTGGATTTTGCTTGGAGCGTCTTGGACGAGCCGGACCGCGCCGAGCGTTTTTATCAGTTTGCTGAGGAAATGCTCAGCGGCATGGGGCAGGAGCGGCTAATGTCGCCCCACTCTTACCATGAGCTAAGCGTCCTGTTCCAAGTCGAGGAAGGCAGCGATGAGCTGTATGAAACGCATAAAAGCGCCGTGCTGCGCGGAATGCTGGAGTATTTGCAGCCGGCAGGAGCGCTTGCGCAGCGCATTCGGATGAATGATTTGTTTTTGTCCCGCTTCGATTATGAGTTTGATGCTGTTCGTGACGGGCGTGTGCCCGAGCCGTTCATTGCGGAGAGCTTTAAGGATTATTACCACATCGACAGCAAATATAATGGTGGCAAAATCGTCGATTTCTTCATCCGTTCCTTGCTTGCTGCACAGCAGCAGGGGCAAGCGGAAGCGATGGCTGCCTACTATGGAACCTTGGAATCCGACCCGCTGCTGCTGAAGGACTTTGTCAGCAAAATGCTCGCGAACGGCCCCTTGCTGGAACGGCTGCTGCTCCCGTTTTTGGACGGCAAGCTGCGGGATGCAAGATCGGCGAAGGATATTATTATTTTTATGGGCAAATGGGGCAAGGAGTTTCCAGCCATTCTCGATAATGATGTCGTGCACAAGCTCGTCAGGCAGCAGCTTAAGGATAAGCTGATGGATGAAGCGCAGCCTGTGCAGGTGTTCCAGCAAGTGCATGAGCAGCTGGATAAGCTTAGCGCTACCGCTTTCGACAGCGACGAGGGCCGCGTGAAGACGAACCATTTGACGGCAGGAATTGGCGTCCGGCTGTTTGAGCTGGAGCTCGTCGCTTACCGGACGCTGCTGACGGAGCTAGATTTGGACCGGCTGTCGCAGCGCGAGCTGCTCAAGGGCAGCTTTCTGGAGAGAGCGGATCGGCTGGAGCAGTGGAACGCTCAATTGACTGATCCTAGGCAAAAGTCGACGGCGCTTATTATTAAAGCGGCTTACGACTGGTTCTTCAGACCGCTGCCGAAGGCGAGCCTGTTCGCAAAGCTGTCTCCGGTCGAAATCGACCGCGTCCAGCAGCTTGGACGGCGCTGGATGCTGACGGTCGATTCGGAAATGAAAGCCGAGCGGTTCGAGCAGCTTGTGCTTGCCTTCTATCGCAGCTCAGACATGGAGACGATTGATTATGCAGGGCTTCTGGATACGCTGCGCAAGAGCGCAGGGGAAAAAGAACTCATTTATCAATTTTTTGCATGGTCGGAGCGCCATGAGGATTTTATGCGGCCGCGTGGCTTCGTGCCTGCGTATGCAACCGCCATTACGAATTATTTCAGGCAGCATGACCGCGATGCCTTCAAGAGCCGTGCGAATCGGAATGAATATTTCTCCAAGGCAGGACCGAGGCTGCAGGCTGTCTACAAGCAGGTTAGAGGGGAGCTGTCTTCGCCTCTGGCGAAGATGTTTCGGCAAAATCGTAAACCGTTCCTCTTCTCCATAGTTATAGCTTTCGCCATACTAATGGTAGGCATAGGTGGCTTGCTTGCGCTTGGTGGCGGAGACGAGCCTGAGGACGGGGCCAATCTTCCTGGCGCTACGGGTAGCCCTGGCCTGACTACTCCAGGAGCAGCGATTCCAGATACACTCGTATATGCGGCGAAGCAGGAAGGTGTTGACGGCAAACAAACGACAACACTCGTATTCCGGTTCACGGATGCTGCCATATGCAGCACCTTCTCCCCAGAGACGGTGGCTGTTGTCGCAGCAGATAGAGAAACAAAGGAATATAGCGGCCTAACGTTCATTCCTAGCTGTTCGGCAGCCCCTGCGGAAACCCCCGCTGGGTCAGGAACGGATGAAAGCGGAGCTTCTGCCAGCCCGGGCGATAGCGCATCGCCCACTCCTACAGCAACCAGCGATGCAGCGCCAGGCAATACGGGCAATGTAGAAAATACAGCCGCTGGTACCGCAGATGACGGATCAGCTAGTCCCGGTATCGCCTCCTCATCGCCGGATGCAAGTGCAGGAGCGGATGACGATGCAGCCTCCACCGGCGGAAGCAGTGCAAACCCAGGTGGAACAGGCACCAGCGAGCCAGGTTCTGCTGGCAGCATAGCACAGCCGAATCCGAGCGATTATCCGAACCGCGTCGTTGTCGATTTAGGCGAGGATGTGGAGCTGCTGCCAGCAAGCAAATTGAAGGTAGGAAGCGTTGAATATACACTGTCCGAGCCTTTTGAGGATGCAGGCCTGACCGATACAGATGCTGCCATAAGCACTAGCGAACCGACACCATCAACCAACACAACGAATTAAGCATGCAGGAAGCAGCCCTCTGTCGGTTTTATTGGCAGGGGGCTGCTTCCTATGCAACTGAAAGCCATGTTTTTTCCTAAAGTTCACGCTAGATCATGCCAAGCGTAGCATTCTGAATTATAATAAAGGACAGGATAATTTTACATAAAAGCAAAAGATTTAAAACGATAAATTAGACAGAGATATTGCCGGCTGCCGTTGCTCGCATAGTCAGTCATTCGGCAAGCCTTGAGAGGGGAAAAACAATTGAAGCTCAAGCTCAAGCATGTCATGGCTGTTCTGACGGCGCTTGCTTTGCTGTGTCTATATCGGGGGACGTTTTCACAGGCTGAATTTTATTTCCAAGACCATGTAATGCAGCGGGAAAGCCCGGTTGATACACAAATCGTCATCGTCGCTGTCGATGATCAAAGCTTGGAGGAGCTCGGCACCTGGCCGTGGAGCCGCAGCGCACATGCGCAGCTGGTGGATACGCTGAGCGAGGGCAAGCCGGAGGTCATTGCCTTTGATGTCACCTTTGCGACGAGCTCGGATGAGGAGGCGGACAGCGAGTTTGTCGATGCGGTTGCGAGAGCAGGCAATGTCGTGCTGCCTGTCTACGGGACCTTCGCCGAGTCGGCGCGTTTAGGCGCGATTGAGGCGGAGGAGCTTTCCGAGCCGTTCGAGGGCCTTAAGGAAGCGGCCGCAGCGACTGGCCACATCAACACGATTACCGATTCAGATCGGGTCGTGCGCAAGGCGCTGTATTCTTTTAATAAAGAAGGCGTGCAGATCGACAGCTTTACATGGGAGATTTACAAGCTGTATATGCAGCGTTTAGGCAAGCAGGCCGAAACGTCCAAGCTGTCGCTCGATGGCTTTCAGCGTTTCCCGATCGCCTATACGAGCAGTCCCAATCAGTATGAGGCGATTTCTTATTCGGCCGTGCTGAGCGGCGACGTTCCGGCGGACTATTTTACCAATAAAATCGTCTTGATCGGTCCTTATGCTGTTGGCTTCAACGATCATTATTTGACGCCAATGAACGATAAGCAAGCGATGAACGGCGTTGAGATTCATGCAAATATTCTTCAGCAGCTTATGGAGCAGGATTTCAAGCGGGAGCTGGATTGGAAATGGAACGCGCTCGTGCTGCTCGCGGCTGTGGTGCTGGCCTATTATTTGTTCCGCAAGCTGAATATGCTGCTGTCCTTTCTGTCGGTTGCGGTGCTTATCGCCGTATTTATCGCAGGTGGACGTTATTTATATGGGCAGGGCATTTTGCTGTCGCTGGGTTATGTGGTGCCGCTGCTGGCAGCCAGCTGTCTAGCGGTCGTCATTTTCAACTATGTAAGCGAGCTGGCGGAACGGCGGCGGGTGACGGATATTTTTGGCCGGTATGTGGCACCGCAGGTCGTCAATCAGATATTGAAAAATGGCGAGGATGGATTGAAGCTGGGCGGAAGCAGGCGCGTTCTGACGGTACTGTTCGTCGATATTCGCGGGTTTACGCCGCTGTCGGAGAAGGCTGAGCCGGAAGAGATCGTCGAAATTTTGAATGAGTATTTGGATTTGACTGCCAGCTGCATCTTTGAGCAGGAGGGGACGCTCGACAAGTTTATTGGCGATGCGACGATGGCGATCTTCAACGCGCCGCTGCTGCTGGACGATCATCCGATGAAAGCGGTGCGCGCCGCGTGGGCGATGAAGCAGGGGTCAGTGGAGCTGGAGAAGAAGCTTATCGAGCGCTTTGGCTTTGGGGTGAAATTCGGCATCGGCATCCATACGGGGCCTGCGGTTTTCGGCAACATCGGCTCCAAAACGCGGATGGACTACACGGCAATTGGCGATACGGTCAATACGGCTGCCAGACTGGAAAGCCATACAAAGCCGGGACAAATTGTGCTGAGCGAGTCGACGTATGAGGCGGTCAAGGATCGCATTTTGGCGGAATCGCTTGGAGAAATAAAGGTCAAGGGCAAGGAGCAGGGCATTCACATTTATGAATTGGAGGGATTAAAATGAGAAGCTTCAAATGGCTGCTTGTATGGATGCTTGTGTGTTATGCAGCACTGCCTGCAGCGGCATGGGCGAAGGATACCGATAAAGTCGGCAAGCTGACGTCTGTTTCGGGCAAAGCCGAGGTGAAGAAGGGCGGCGGCACAAAAAGCTTCAATGCGTTTAAGGGCATGGCCATTACGCAGGGGGATACGATTAAGACGGGAAGCAATGGCAAAGTAAGCATGGACCTCGACAGCGACAAGGAAGTGACGATTGGAGCGAACACGACGCTGCTCATCAGTGAGCTGGTCAAAAGCGCCAGCGCGATTGGCGGGAAGACGAAGCTGACGCTCCAGAACGGTTCAGTCATTATTCAGGTGAAGAAGAAGCTCACCGGCGATTCCCGCTTTGAAATCGAGACGCCGACAGCGACAATGGGCGTTATGGGCACTAAATTCGCTGTTTCGTATGAGCAGGACAACAGCTATGTCGGCGTGCTTGAAGGTGTCGTAAGCGTCACCGGAGAGGATGGCGAGCGAATCGCGGCGCTTTTGGCGAATGAGCAGATCGAGCTGAATCAAGCAGGCGAAGGCGCGAAAGAGCCGCTTATGCTGGGCGATCTGCCGCTCGTTGCGCTGGAGAAGCTGCTGGAGGAGCTGGAGCAGGCTGCTGACACGGAAGCGAATGCGGCGCTCCAGCAGCAAATACGCGAGCTCGTGAAGCAAAAACAGGCGGAGCTGGAGAAGGCGGCAGAAGCGGCAGGGCAGCCTTTCGGTAAGCCGACTATTGTGTATGATCAGCCCGCTTCTAGTGTGCCAGCGAGCAGTGGAGGAAACAATGGTTCTGGTTCGGGAGGAAGCACGCCAACGCCGACACCTGCCGTGACGCCAACACCAGAAGCCACACCAACGCCTACTGCTACGGCAACAACAGATGTGACGCCAACACCACTGCCGACGGAAACCCCGACACCGACACCAGTCGTGTATGAAGGGGCGCCAGAGGCGGATACGTCTGCTTTTTACAGCAATCTATATCATTATTTCATAAATAGCACGACGATCGTTATTCCTTTCACGACGCTGCTTGCCTTCAATGAGCAGGAGGATGATCCGAATCGGACGCTTTTGGACGGCGTAATATTTGCAATCAATGATCCGGAGTTTTTCTGGGAAGCCCAGAGTGCAACGATAGACGGCAAAAATTTGGTTATCCAATTAGCCAATGAGCTTCCGCTCAATTCCAGACTGTATATATCTGTACGTGGCGATTATTTGAAAAACGCTCAAACAGGTGAAGTACAGGCGGACTTTACCGAGCTTGGCCGGGATGGCAATGATATTGATTTTAAGCCAGCGCTTAGCCAAACGGACCTTCGTTATGTACAGAACTTGAGCGAAACGACTGAATTGGACGATATATTCGTCTATCATATCGGCTATAGCAATGCCACTATGACAATGACTTTGGCAAATGCAGAAGGCCCGGTAGCTTTTGATTCCGAGGTGGCGTATTCCACTCAAATGAGCGGGGAAAATCATTTGACCTTCACCTTTAATAATCAATGGCTCGAAACTTTGGATGCAGCAGCAGCGCCTTATACGTTGTCGGTTAAGCTGGATTTGGAAGGCGAAGAGGTTGCAGATTTGACGATGAACATTGTGGTGGAGGATTCTCGCGACCTGCCTTATTTTGACGAGGAGGCCTTCAATAGCGATCAAGATCTTTATATTAAAAATGACCATACGTTTGTGCTGCCTTTCACGACAGCGATTATTTACAATGAGCAGGCTTTTCCTAATCAGGGACTCGCACAGCAAGTAGAGTTCTGGCTCTATGACGAGCAAGGAGATCGAAGCAGGAGGCTGCCGCTCGAATATGTGGAAATATCAGGCCAGGAGCTGTCGATCTATTTGGCTGAAGCTGTCCCTAGAGGCACGGGGATTTTAGTAACGATTGCCGGAAACAGCTTGAAAAACCCGGAAAAGGACAAAGTTCAGCCGGATATGCTGAAAACGCCTGAGCGCACTTTCTTTACCGTATCGTGGAGTCCGGGATATGTAAAGCATATCAAAGATAGCAGCATGCCGAATCCCCCTGTTACTCGAATCAATACGATGGGTGATGACTTAGGGGAGGTGCGAATTTATGGTGGATCGGAGATCGGATCGAGAATCGTGGATGCAGCGGATTATACCATTGAACAAGAGCCGGGCAGAGGTCCGACGATTACGCTAACAGAAGCCTTTTATAATCGCTTGGATGTGGGAAGCCATTTCGTTGAAGTCCTTATTATGCAAAATGGGCAAGAAGTCAGCTCAGCGCTCATTGAAATTTTGATTTTGCCGGCACGAATATTGGGCTAAAGGGAGTGGAAATCCAATGAACAAAAAAAGAATGCTGCTAGCAGTCGGCGCGCTGCTGGTCACGTCGCTGCTGCCGCAAGGAGGCATAGCCGCGGCCGCTGGGGCAGCCACGGGCGCAACAGCAGGAGCTGGAACAGCTATGGAATGGTCAGTCGCGGAGGAGACAGCTACCGCTGTAACCTATGAGCTGCAAGGCTTGAAGCAGCCATGGGGCTTGACGGCAGCAGCGAGCGGGGACGAGCTGCTTGTCGTGAGTTCGGGCAGCCATAACATCGGCCGCTGGAACGGTGCTGCGGGTAAAATCAGTGCTGCCGCAGGCAGCGGAGCAGCGGGGTATGTGGATGGGGAAGCGGCGGCAGCTGCATTCCGCACGCCTTCTTTTGCTGCTACGGATGCGAAGGGCAATGTGTACATTAGCGATACAGACAACCATGCTATTCGCAAATTTGCGGGTGGCAAGCTGACGACGCTGGCGGGAAACGGCGAAGCTGGCTACATGGATGGCGAGCAGAGCAAGGCGCGTTTTAACTCGCCAACGGGTATTGCGGTTGATGCTGAGGGCAGCGTTTATGTGGCCGATACGCTTAATCATGTTATTCGCCGGATTACGCCTGAAGGTGTCGTATCGACATTTGCTGGACAGGCGCCTTCAGGAGAAACAGGTGATTATGTAGATGGGACGGCAGCACAGGCACGGTTTAATGAGCCTACAGGACTTGCTTTTGACGAAGCGGGGCGCCTTTTTGTCGCAGATAGTGGAAATCATGTCATTAGGGTAATAGATAAAGGAGAGGTCGCGACGCTTGCGGGGCAAAAGACAGCAGTCGATCCTTTGACCGGCTATCGGATGGGAGGCTATCAAAACGGAGCTGCTGCTGATGCACGCTTCAATCGCCCGCGTGGGCTTGCTTATGCAGATGGCGTCCTGTTCGTGGCGGACAGCCTCAATCACCGGGTTCGCGCTGTGACGGCGAACGGCCGAGTGGTAACACTGGCTGGAAACAATGCGGCTGGCGACCAGATCGGCACAGCTGAGCAGACGCAGTTCAATCAGCCTTCGGGGCTGTTTTACCGCTCAGGAAAGCTGTATATTTCCGATCCGCCGAATGGCAATGTGAAGACGCTAGCGGTTAATCCGGCTCAATTGCAGCCTGTGCGAAGTGCAGAGGATTTATTGTCTGGCATTGATTTGTTGCCTGCGGGAGCAGCTGTACAGCTGTGGCTGGACGGCAAGCAGCTGACGAGCGGTCCTGCACCTTACACGCGTGAGAATAAGGTGTATCTCCCGGTGCGAAGCGTATTTTCAGCATGGGGCGCTGAGCTGAATTGGCATGCCGCATCGAAAACCGCCAAGCTGCATAAAGGCGATTGGTCACTGAGCCTTAAGCCGGATTCCAAGGGCAAAGTTGTCATAACGAGAGGCGTGCTTTATATCGAGGCCAGCCACTTGGAGAGCTTAACTTCATTCCTTGCCGTCTATGACACCGAATATCGCGCTGCTGTCCTAGACAGCGGGCAATAATAGGACGTTTTTTATTTGGGAAGTTAAGCGTCGTATGATATGATTATAAGAAATGTGAAGCTACTTTTGGAGGGAACACTCATTACTAACGTCGTCCTTAATGATGCTATGACCATGCTGCAGCAAACAAGCCGGACTTTCTATATTCCTATCAGCCGTCTCGAGCCCGGCTTGAAGGAAGCTGTAGCAGCTGCATATCTGTGTATGCGGGCTATTGATGAAATAGAGGATCATAACGACATCTCAGACCAATTGAAAGTCAAGCTGCTCGTCGGAATGGAAGAAGCTTTCCAGTCTCCTGACGTGACAGCCGCCACACAGAAGCTATTGTCCCCTTATGACGATGTATTGCCAGCTGTATCGATGCGGGTAAATGAATGGGCGGAGCTGTGTCCGTCGACTGTTGCCCGCACCATCTATCGCTATATCGCGATGATGTCGAAGCAAATGGCAGAATGGGTGGAGAAAGGCTGGCATATCCATACGGAGGAGGATCTCGACCGTTATACATACAGCGTAGCTGGAATGGTAGGCGAGATGCTGTCGGAAATCTGGTTATGGTTTGATGGAACGAAGTCGGATACGGTGAAGGCGGTCGCTTTTGGCCGTGGGCTGCAAGCTGTCAATATTCTTCGCAACCGCGATGAGGATTTGGAACGTGGCGTGGACTTCTACCCGGATGGCTGGGGGCCTAAGGAAATGCTGGCGTATACGCGCCGCAATCTGAAGGTTGCGGATGCTTATATCGCGGATTTGAAGAAGGGTCCTGCGCTCAGCTTCTGTAAAATCCCGCTCACGCTGGCTCATGCTACTGTGAACCTTATTGCCGCAGGCGGCAATAAGCTCACTCGCGATGCGGTGCTTAAGCTGGTTAACCGATTGAACTAGCTGCCGATTGGACAGGCGGGCGCTCATAACCCGCAGGGATAACGACTTTGCTCGTAAAGCCGCTATCCCTGCGGGTTATTTGTTATGTTTGCATACACTCTGTATGCGTTCTATACCGTTTACTTTCTACTTTATTGCGCTTAAAGCGTCTGATTAATCACAATCGACAGCTTGTAATTGGCATGCTCGTTCAGGTCAGTGAGAAACTGGTCGAGCGCGGCATTGGATGGAAAGCGGCATTCCATCATGTAGCAGGTTTCCCCGCTCGTTTTGTAATGATGGAGGATGACCGTCTGCTGCTGTACAAACGCCAAATAAGGCCCATGATAAAGCCCGCGTATGTAAACGTGGATGAAAGCATGGACCGCAAGTCCAGCCTTCTCCTGATTGAAACGAATCGTATATCCCTCGATAAATCCCTCTTCCTCCAGGCGGCTGACACGATTTGCAGCGGCCTGACCGGTCAAATGAACGAGCTGGCCAAGCTCCTTCATCGAGATACGGCCATTTTTCGACAGCTCTTCAATAATGCGTTTATCCGTATGATCCAGCATAAGCGACAACCTCTTTCAAAAATCAAGTATTTGGTGCAATTTAAATGATTGCTGCTATGTTCATGTCATTTCTTAGATAGTAACCTATTAAAGAGCAACAATAAAGGAGGAACAGCATATGCAAATTACCCAAGTCCGCAATGCAACTTTGAAAATAAACTACGGTGGCCTGAGCTTTTTGATCGATCCTTTTTTGGCGCCAAAGGGAACTTATCCGCCGATCCCCAATACAGCTAACCAGGAGCAGGCTAATCCGACGGTCGAGCTGCCCTTTCCAGCGGAGCAGCTGCTCCCTGTAGATGCGGTCATTGTCACACATTTGCATATTGATCATTTTGATCAGGCGGCGATTGAGCTGCTGCCGAAGGATATGCTGATTTTTGCCCAAAATGAGCAGGATGCGGCAGCCATTCGTGAAAAAGGCTTTGAGCAGGTACAGCTGTTTATGCCATCGGGGCAGCTTGGGGAAGTGAGTCTCAGCCGAACCTATGGACGGCACGGAACAGGGGAAATCGGCGAGCAAATGGGCGAGGTGTCGGGGATAGTTTTTCAGCATACGCAGGAGCAGACGCTTTATGTGGCGGGCGATACGATTTGGTGTGAGGAGACGGGGGCGGCGATCGATAGCTATGAGCCGTCGGTCATCGTCGTAAATGGAGGCGCGGCCCGCTTTTTGCAAGGTGAGCCTATTCTTATGACGAAGGAAGATATTTATGCCACGCATCTTGCGGCGCCGCAGGCGGTCATCCTCTCCTCCCATATGGAGGCGGTCAATCATTGCATGCTGTCTAGAGCTGATTTGCGGGAATATGCAGCCAGCAAAGGGCTCAGCGGCGTAATCCTTGCGCCAGAGGACGGCGAGACGATTACGAGATAATCATAGGGTTCATGAAGTTGAAAAAATCTCCAGCCTCGCTTTAACAGCGACCGGCTGGAGATTTTTTTAGTTGTTCTTATTGATTATTAGCTGTTTAGTACGGTTGTGCAGTCTGCACGCTCTACGTAAATAGTACAAGCAGCAGCGTAATTAGCGCAGGCAGCCCCTGCATTACCAGGATGGAGCGTTTAGTAGTAAGACCGCCGTACAAAGCAGCAACGAGCACGCAAATGAGGAAAAACAGCTGGATTTGATAGCCGAAATCGGCATTCGGATGCACAAGACCCCAAATCAGGCCGGCGGCCAGAAATCCGTTATACAACCCTTGATTGGCGGCCAGAGACTTGGTTTGCTGGGCAAACTCAAGCGTAGTGTTGAATGTTTTGCGCGTCCGAGGTTTCGTCCACAGGAACATTTCCATAACCAATATGTACAAATGCTCGGCAGCCACAAGGCCGACGAATATTGCAGCTAACATAATAAACCCTCCTGAATAAATTCAAATATTGGAAAAAACATCCCTACCCATCTTACTCCTAACCTCCCCTATAATCAAGCGCAGACTATGATTTTACGCTATCTTCGCATGACTGGATTTGACAGTCCTGTGAGCAGGTGATACGTTGGGTATACGATAGCATAAGGTCAGATGGACGAGGCAGGTAGGACACAGATGGATCATACTTATGAAATCATTCAGACGGATCATGAGCTTCCGCTGCATATATTTTTTCATAACGTCAGATATGTTCCAAATCATTGGCATGATAGCATGGAGCTGCTGTTTGTGCTGAAGGGAAAGGCGATTATTGCTGTACAAGGCAAGCCATTCGTGCTTAATGAAGAGGATATTATCCTTATCAATAGCAATGATATTCACACGATTCAATCGGAGCAGGAAAATCTGCTGCTGGCGCTGCAAATTCCCGATTCCTTTCTGCGCGAGCAGGGGGTAGACACGGAGCAGACCGCCTTTGAGTGCAATTCCTGCTTGCATGCGCAAGGCGATCAGCAGAAGTTCATTGAGGTTCGCACGCTGCTGTCCACCATTATGTGGAACTTTAATAAAGCTGGATATGGCTATGAAATTAAAGTCCGCTCCCTGCTGCTGGAGCTGATTTATTTGCTGCTGCGCAAATTCAGAAGCACGCAGGAAACGCGGGAATACCCCATTAATCGCCGCACGATGGCGAGGCTTCTTCATTTGAATGAATACATTCAGGAGCATTACAATCGTCCGCTGACTCTTAATGAGCTTGCTGAGCGCGAAAATTTTTCAGTCTCCTATTTATCCAGCTTTTTTCAGAAAAGCATGGGTGTAACCTTCCGTACCTATATTACGAGCATTCGGCTGGAGCATGCGGTCAAAGCGATGCTGACGACACAGGAGCCGATCATCAAAATCGCGCTGGACAGCGGTTTTCCCAATTTAAAAGCTTTTCACAAGGCGTTCAAAGCGGTTTACCAGATGACGCCCACGGAATATCGCGGCCATCGCGGGCAGCCTTCCCCGGAGGCGGAATTGTCCGAGCCTTCCAGCGACAATTACTTGGCTTTTGACCGGGAAAATGCCTACACCAGCTTGTTTAAATATTTGCCAACGGAAGCGAATGCTGGAACGATCGTCGCTGCTGATCAAGGCTCCATCTGCCGGTCCATACAAATCCGCGCCTCTGGCAGCGGTCGGACGCTCAAGCACACTTGGCGCAACCTATGTACAATTGGCAAGGCAAAGGAAGCGTTGTTTGCTCCCGTTCAGCAGCATTTGCGGATGGTGCAGCAGTCCATTGGCTTTCAATACATTCGCTTCCACGGCATCTTCGATGACGAAATGATGGTGGCGCGGCTGGGGCCAGACGGCAAGCCCGTATTCAGCTTTGGCTATGTGGATCAGGTGGTTGATTTTTTCAGGAGCATCGGGCTTCGTCCCTTCTTCGAGCTTGGTTTTATGCCGGGCGATTTTGCAGACCAGACAAAGTTTTTCTTCCATAAAAAAAGTTATATGAGCATGCCTAAGGAGATGGGGCATTGGACCGCGCTGCTGGAAGCCTTCATGCAGCATCTCTTAAATCGTTATGGCAGCGCAGAGGTGGGCAGCTGGCGTTTTGAGTTTTGGAATGAGCCGGATGGTGGGTTGTTCTGGCCGGGATCCTTCAACCAATTTCTGGAGCTGTATGAAGCGAGCTTTAAGGCGATTAAACAGGTGTTTCCGCAGGCGCAAATCGGTGGTCCCTGCGTGCAGGGCGATACGCTCGTATATCGGGGCCGCTGGATGGAACGGTATTTGGCCTATTGTACCGAGAGGGAATGCTTGCCAGATTTTCTGACGATCCATATGTATCCGTTCGAATATAGGATTGAAGAAACCGAGGATAATGGTGAAGTCCAGATGAGCGATTTCAGCTACGCGGGGGAAGATTATGTTGCCGAGATGCTCGGCAAGGTGAAGCGCAAGCTGCTGGAGCTTGGCTGGTCAGGCTCCGAGCTGCATGTGACGGAATGGAATGCCACTCCCCATCATCGGGAACTGACGAATGATACTTGCTTCAAAGCAGCATACATTGCCAAAAACATCGTGGAAACGTTCGACGAGATAAGCAGTCTAGGCTATTGGACGGTAACGGATTTACTGGAGGAGCTGCCGCTGCCGCAGGAGACCTTCCATGGCGGACTCGGGATGATAACAAATAATGGACTCAAAAAAGCGGCCTTCTATGCCTACGAGCTGCTTGCCAAGCTGGGCAGCAAGCTGCTGGACCGCGGCGACGGCTATTGCCTGACGATGTCGAAGGATGGCGCGTATCAGCTGCTGCTGTTTCATTACGCTCATTTTGACCAGATGTATCTTAAAAATGACGTTTCAGGCATTCAGCCGCATAATCGATATGCGGTATTTAATCATAACGACCAGTTGGAGCTGACCATACAGCTCGAGGGGTTGGAGCCGGGGGCTTACCGCATTCACCGGCATACCATTAACCGGGAATCGGGCAGCTCTTATGATGAATGGCTGCGGATGGGAGCGCCCGCAGGGCTGATGCAACCCGATATTGACTATTTGAACCAGTGCAGTGTGCCGAAGCAGTATATGTGTACCGAGATGGCAGGGGATGCTTTGACGCTGAAATTTCTTCTTGCACCCCATGAGGTGAGGCTGCTGGAGCTCAAGCGAGAATGGAAGCCAACCTAAGGATACGATAAGAAGGGACAGCTGGAAACAGAGCTGTCCCTTCTTTTATTCAAATGCTTCGCTACCGATTGCAAAATTGGTGGTGGGGCATTTTTTTATAGCAGATCGATACTTTCTTAAGAAAAAATTT
The DNA here is from genome assembly GCF_055814915.1 of Paenibacillus sp. R-74696. NCBI lineage: Bacteria > Bacillati > Bacillota > Bacilli > Caryophanales > Paenibacillaceae > Paenibacillus > Paenibacillus sp. R-74696. Next base: position 111,675 of record NZ_JBPULM010000026.1, on the reverse strand, counting down.
CTACATGTTTACATTTTATTATTTTATTTACCAATTTGTTATATGGAAGCATCACCCAGATGATCTATAATGCAAGTGTTCGGCTATGAAGCGTATATGTCAGCCGGGCTATGCTGAATCGAGAGGGGCACCTCGGAAGGCCCCCCAGATCGCTAGGCACTTCTCGTTATCTTTCCCTCTCGTTCAGTCATTCGGATAATGTATGCGCTTTCTTTTGGAGTTAACCAATCGAAATGAGGAGGAGATCGTTTCATGTTGTACACAGGAAGGTACACCAGAAAACTCGCAGCTATCGTACTTGTATTTTCATTACTCGCCGCAACAGCGTTTGCTGGGCCGGTAGTCACTTATGCAGAGGAAGAGCCCACAATTATTTTCACTTCAGATTTTGAGGATGCTACCTTGCAGGGTTGGAAGCCTCGGATCGGCGGGGAGCTGCTGACGGTTTCAAACCAAACGGCAAATGATAGCACTTATAGTATGCTGGTTGAGCAGCGGGAGCGCTCTTATTATGGGCCGAAGCTTGAGCTCGTCAATGTGCTTGAACGCAATGAGGAATATGAATTTAAAGCATATGTTCGCTTAAAGGAGGAGCCGACGGAGAACAAGACGCTGCAAATGACTGCTTATAAAAATGCGGGTGCGGAGAGCTGGAATGCACTCGACTCGGTAGTCATTGAGAAAGCAAATTGGCAGCAGTGGCATGAATTAAAGGGACAGTTCCAATACAGCGACAATCCGGCAGAGCTGAATCTGTTCATTGAGACGCCGTATATATCGGAGGAAGCGGTTGATACACTGTCTTTTTATGTCGATAATTTTACGATCCAGAGAGCTTCGCCGCTTGTCATAGAAGAGCAAATTCCTGCGCTGAAGGAGCATTTCACAGATGATTTTCCAATCGGCGCAGCAGTCTATACGTGGCAGCTGGAGGGCGTTTATGGCGAGCTGCTCAAAAAGCATTTCAACAGCTTGACAGCAACCTATGAAATGAAGCCGAAATTTATTTCGCCAGCTGAAGGTCAATATGTATTTGATGCAGCGGATCGCTACGTCCAGTTCGCAGAGGACAATAATATGCAGATACGGGGGCATGCGCTTCTGTGGCATATTGACGCCGCAGAATGGATGCTAAAGGATAGTGCGGGTCAGCCAGCAAGCAGGGAGCTGCTGCTTGGCCGCATTCAAAGCTATATTGAAACGGTAATGACACGTTATAAGGGCAAGGTTGATGCCTGGGACGTTGTTAACGAAGCGATAGCCGACAACGGCGGCGATGAGAACGGCATGCGGATCAGTCCTTTTTACACACTAATTGGACCTGATTACGTCGAGAAGGCGTTTGAGTTTGCACGTGCGGCTGATCCCGATGCCAAGCTGTACTATAACGAATATTATACAGAGGTTCCAGAAAAACGAGCATATATGTACCAGCTTGTAAAAGGGTTGAAGGAGAAAGGGCTGATCGACGGTGTAGGCCTGCAATCTCACTATGGTCTATACTCGCCGCCAATCGATGAAGTTGAGAAAACGCTCAATATGTTTATTGACCTGGGACTAGATATTCAAATTACTGAGCTTGATGTTGATAGCGTCATTCCATTTGGTCAGACGATGCCCTATGATATAGCGGTCAAGCAGGCACATCGCTATAAGGAGCTGTTTGAGCTTTATAAAGAGTACAAGACGCACATTTCTTCCGTTACGCTTTGGGGCCTTCAGGATGAGAAGTCCTATAACAATCAAGCGATGCTGTTTGATGCCAAGCTGCAAGCGAAGCAAGCCTATTGGGGGCTGATTGATCCGTCGCTGCTGCCTGTGGAGACGAATCGTGTTGTTTCACTCGCAGGAACACCGGCAGCTGGTGCTGTGCTGGCTAAAGAGTGGAGTCATGCGGTTGTGAGTAAGCTGAAAGGGAGCCATTCGCTGTCTAGCACGTTCCGTACGTTCTGGGATGAAGACTACCTGCATGTTTTGGTGGACGTAAACGACGTGACTTTTAATACAAATGATAAAGTTGAGCTGTTTATTGATGAAAATAATGCTAAATCAAGCGAATATGAGCAAGATGACCGCCATATTACGCTCAAACGATCCGGGCAAGCGCCCAATGGAATCACCTCCATGACGAGAGAAATTCCCGGAGGCTACACTATGGAAGCATCTATTCCATGGGAAAGTGTCCAAGGGTCATTGGGTGCTGATGTTGGATTTGATATTCGGATAACGGATAAAGATTCAGCTAATGGGGAGCAAATGATTTATTGGAATGACAGTACGCTTAGCCAGCAGGATGATCCGAGCAAGTTCGGTATCATTCAACTGGACGGCATGCCGAAAATCGCAGAGTCGGTTAAAGGTGAAGCGCAAATTGACGGAATTATGGAGACAGCTTGGAGCCAAGCAGCACCGTTCCAGCTGGACATTTTGAATCAACCTGGAGGGGCGACTGGAACTGCACGCTCAATGTGGTCGAATGACAGCCTATATTTGTTTGTCGAGGTGGAAGACCCTATTGTATTGACTACCGGACTCAACCCTTGGGATCAAGACTCGGTAGAAATTTTTATAGATGAAAACCATCAGCGGACGCCTTTTTATCAATATGATGATGTGCAGTTCCGTGTGAATGCCGATAATGTAGCAACGTTTGGCGGAGGGGCTGCGCCATCGCGGCTGGAAAGCGCGGTAACCCGCACGGATAATGGCTATAACGTTGAGTTGAAGATCAAATTAAACAGCCTTCAGCCCATTCCTGGATCCGTAATGGGCCTTGATTTGCAAGTGAATGACGATAAAGGAACTGGACAAAACAGCAATGCAAAATGGAATGATCCGACGAATGAAACGTGGAGAAATACCTCGAAATTTGGCATTTTAACGTTTGTATTACCTGAAACTGACCCAGGACATGGCCCAGGACATGGCCCCGGACACGGTCCTGGACACGGCCCTGGACATGGTCCTGGACACGGCCCTGGACACGGCCCTGGACATGGTCCTGGACACGGCCCTGGACACGGTCCTGGACATGGCCCTGGTCCCGGACATGGCCCTGGAAAGGGTCACTAAATGGTATATTAATAATTTGTTATAAGAGCCACTCTTTTATCATATAGGCGCAACCCTTTTGTCCTTATACTGAGTACAGACGTTAATTTACATCGTTTGTAGTACGGAATTTGAACAGAAGGGGAGCGCAATTATGAAGCATTCAAGTACCCAGGTAGTGGAAAAAACAGCAAGCGTACTATCGCTTCCAGGCTCAGGCAAGAGTGGGAAGTGGAGAAGGACAATTGTGCTGGATTTGCTGCTGCTGCCGGCGGTCATTTTAACATTAGTTTTTGCTTATATTCCGATGAGCGGTCTTGTTATTGCTTTTCAGGACTTTAAGCCATGGCTGGGCTTCGCCAAATCATCGTGGATTGGCCTTGAGCATTTCGAATACCTGTTTAGCACAAAAGAGAATATGCAGGTTATCTGGAATACACTCATTATTGCCGGAATGAAGGTTGTTGGCGGGCTGATTGCCCCGCTCGTATTTGCTCTTCTATTAAATGAAGTTAGAAAAGCGGCATTTAAACGGACCGTGCAAACCTTCGTCTACTTGCCGCATTTTCTCTCATGGGTTATTTTGGGCGGCATTCTGATCGACATGCTTTCGACTAAGGGGCTAATCAATCAGTTTTTAGTAGCAGTGTTTCACATCGAGCCGATTTTCTTTCTTGGTGAAGGCAATTGGTTCCGCTTCGTCGTTGTTGTGAGTGATATTTGGAAGGAATTTGGATTTGGCGCCATTATTTTTCTAGCCTCGCTTGCCGGTATTAATCCTTCGCTGTATGAAGCGGCGGAAGTAGATGGCGCGAATAGATGGCAGCAAACATGGTCGATTACACTGCCATCACTTATTCCGATTATGATCGTAGTAGGAACGCTGTCACTAGGCAACATTTTGAACGCGGGCTTCGATCAAATTTTCAACCTGTATAATGCATTGGTATTTGATAAAGGCGATATTATTGATACCTTTGTGTATCGCGTCGGAATTGTGGATGGCAAGTTCGGATTCTCCGCTGCGGTTGGACTGTTTAAATCAGTCGTTGGCTTCGTACTGATCGTCGCAGCTTATCGCGCTGCATACAAATTCGCCAATTACCGCATTTTTTAGAGAGGAGGAGCTGAACCTATGTACCACAAAACCAAGTCTTATAAAGTCTTTTCCATTTTTAATTATACGCTTCTTGCTGTACTGTCGCTGGTCTGTCTGATTCCGCTCATCCATATTCTCGCCGTTTCGTTTAGCGGCAAAGCCCCGGCAAATGCCAATCTCGTTGGGCTGCTGCCGGTGCAATTTACAATTGATGCTTACTCCCAAACGCTGGCCAATGAAAATTTTTTACGATCGCTATGGGTTTCATTTGTCAGAACGGGGCTCGGAACGCTGATCAGCATGATCGTCGTGATCTGTGCGGCTTATCCATTGTCCAAGGAAAATAGTAATTTCAAACGCAAAAAAGTGTATACATGGTTTTTTGTGTTCACGATGCTTTTCAACGGGGGACTCATTCCCTTCTATATTCTGATTCAGAAGCTGAATATGATGAATACGCTGTGGGTACTTATCCTGCCAGGAGCGGTGTCGGTATGGAATATGATTTTGCTGCTTAACTTCTTCAAGAACGTGCCGAAGGAGCTGGAGGAGGCTGCATTTATCGATGGGGCGGGCTATTTAAGAACGCTGGTCAGCGTATATCTCCCGGTCTCCATGCCAGCAATTGCTACCATTTCGTTGTTTGCGATGGTCGGTCACTGGAATTCATGGTTCGATGGACTGATCTTTATGACCGATCATAAAAACTATCCACTGGCAACCTTCCTGCAAACGATCATCGTCCAGCAGGATTTCAGCAAAGTGTCGGTACGTCCCGAGGATTTGGAAAGTATTTCACAAAGAACGGTGAAGGCAGCACAAATCTTCATCGGGATGGCACCTATATTGTTCGTATATCCGTTCCTGCAGCGCTTTTTCGTAAAGGGCATCGTCATTGGGGCGGTCAAGGAATAGCAAGATGAGGAAGTAGAAGCGATTACAGCTTTCAAAAAGATATTAAATTGGGGGAAACAACAATGTTGAACAAGCTTAAAAAGCCTTTTACCGTACTGATGTCTGCTACGATGCTTGCTGGCGTACTTGCAGCTTGCGGCAATAACACAGAGGTAGCCACAACAAATAGCAGCAGCGACAGCTTTTATTCTGCAAGCTTTGAGAATGGGAAGTATACCGAGCCAGTTTCCATTACTACCGTATTTCCAATCGGCAGCAATGTGAAGTTTAAAAATGGCGAAAACATCGATAATAATATTCATACGAAATGGGCAAAAGAGACACTCGGCATTGACATTAAATATTTATGGACCGTCAGCGAGCAAAATAATGCTTATCAAACAAAGCTCCGTTTAATGCTTACATCAGGTCAGGAGATGCCGGATATTATTGCCTTCCGCGGCGAGCCGACACTTATCAGCGATTTGATTGAATCCGGACAATTTACGGATGCGGGAGAATTATTCGACAAATACGCGTCCGAAACGTATAAGCAGGCGATGGCGGAAGATCCAACGGTGTGGAACCCATATATTCGCGATGGCAAGCGTATGGGTATTCCAATATTGGAGAACGCCTACAATAACGACCCGGTAATGTACATTCGTGAGGACTGGCTGAAGGCGGTTGACCTTAAAGCGCCAACTACGTTGGATGAGCTGGAGAAGGTCATGGACGCATTCGTCAATCAGGACCCAGATAAAAATGGAAAGAAAGATACGACGGCCCTTTCTGTAGGCTTCAAAGTCAACCTGAATACATGGATGTCTGACTCAGGCTGGATTTTTGGCATGTTTGGCGCTATGCCGAATCAATGGAACTTGGGAGCGGACGGAACGCTGGTGTATGGCTCTATCCAACCAGAAATGAAGCCAGCGCTGGCTAAAATGCAGGATTGGATGGCAAAGGGCTACATTGACAAAGAAGCGGGCCTCTATGATGAGGTTAAGGCGACAGAAGCATTCACGGCAGGTAAATCCGGTATTATCGTCGGTCCTTACTGGATGACAGGCTGGCCGAATCCTGATCTACTGAAAAACGTTAAAGGCGCGGATTACAAAGCTTATCCACTGCCAGCAGGCCCGGACGGCAAGGTTGGACGTCATGGCACCTCAACGAGTACAGGCGCGGTTCTGATTAATAAAGATATGAAAAATAAAGATGCCTTTTTCGTTTACCAGAATTATTTGTTCGACAATTGGGCGAATCCGAAAGAAGGTGGAGAGTTTGAAAATGGCTTCGCTGAAAACTATGATTTTGCGCTCGATCCAAATGGAAAACCTTATCCTGCTACGGAAACCGATAAAGTTCCTGGCGGCTGGGTCGATCCGATTCGTTACACATTGACGTTCGACGGTGCTATTATTCCATCCCTGCGTCTCAACACGCTAGCTAAGCTGGCAGGTGGAGCAGAGCCAACGACACGGTTCGAGAAAAATATGTCGTTGTCGCTTCCTAAGCAGCTTGAGGCAGCTAAAATCGTCATAGATCAGAAGGCTACCACGATGCCACAGATGTTTACAGGCGTTCCTACGAAAACACAGCTGTCGAAAAACGATATGCTGACTAAGCTGGAGAAGGAAGTTTTGAATAAAATCATTTACGGCAAAGCATCGGTGGACGAGTTTGACAGCTTTGTTGAGCAGTATCTCGCCTCCGGCGGTAAGAAAGTTACTGAAGAAGTCAATGAGTGGTACGCTACGGTTAAGTAAGTTTGAACATTAGCATTAGCATTAGCATTAGCATGAGCTTAAGATCGGCGTATTAATAGGCGAATAGGGAAAGAAGAAAGGGCGGCTCCTGCTTGGGAGCCGCCCTATTCGCTATGCTTTTCTAATGTAGCTTATGCCAGTTCCCGGTATTCCTGCGGTGTCATGTCGAATTTATCACGGAAAACCTTAATGAAATATTGCGAATTGGAATAGCCGAGCTTATCGGAAATTTCATAAACTTTATCGCTGGAATGGCGAAGCAAGTAGATGGCAAGATCCATTTTAACTCCGAGAATGTATTCACTTAGACTAATGCCCTTTAGTTGCTTGAACAGCTTGGATACATAGACCGGATGCAGCCCAACATGATCGGCTATCGACTGAAGGCTGAGCGTAGGCAAGTGAGCGGAAACAAAAACCTGAATGGCTTGAATAACGGCATTTTGCTCGTTGAGGGATTGCTCCTCCAGCCTTGTGCGAAGTGTATTGCACAGCTCCTTCGCCCATTCAATCAGTTGGGTTACCGATCGAAACATCAGCCTATAAACCAACTCTTGTCCAACCAGATCGGATAACAGCGAATGATTTTTATGCGCGATATAATGAAAGGCGGACATTAGCAGGCTTCTGATCTCTTCTAGATGCTCCTCCGTTTGCTCGGATAAGGAAGAATAGGCCGTTTCGATTTGCCGCAAGCGCTCCTCGAAGGCCTCCCATTGTCCCAGCTCTAGCAAATGATTGAGCGCTGGAGGCTCATAAAGCACATGCAGCGAGCGAATGAACACAGCCTGTGGCTGATCCGAAAGCGATAGAAAATACCCGCTTCCCTTGCCAACCTGCTTCTTCAAAGCCGAGGTAGCATGCTCATACATGCCGCGAATGTCCTGCTGAAGCTTGCCCGGAGAGGCAAGAATGACCGAAATGCCTCCCTTCAAATATTCGTTGACATTGTGATGGAGCTGAAGCGAGCGGTGTTTGAGCAGCTTATTCAGAAAATCGGTCGTAGGCAGTACTTCAGCCTGCTTGGGTCGCAGCAGAAAAACAAGATAGTCGTAGCTGTCCCGACAATGCCAGATATCAAAGCTGTCCTCAAACAGCTCACAGGCAATATTGGTTACTGCATATTCGAAGAGCTGCAGGCTGTTCAAGCTGTAGCGGGTGAACTGCTCCTCCAGACGAACGAGTACCAAAAATACGTGATCCCCATCGCGAAAAGCGAGCTGGTAGCCTGACAGCCTCTCATTTAAGGTTTCCGTGCTAAAACGAGTTCCCTGAATCAGCTGATTCAGCAGCTTGTCTTTTAATGAAGGCAGATGCTCGCGAAATGTAATCATTGCTTGCTCATAGGAGGCTGCTTTCTCAAGCTGAAGCTCGATTAGACGTATCGTTTTTGTCAGACAGACGGCAAGCTTTTCCTGATCTAGAGGCTTAATTAAATATTCAACAACCCCTTGCTCAATTGCTTCTCTCGCATATTCAAATTCCGCAAAGCCGGTCAGCAAAATGCAGGGGATGCTTCTCCCGCGCTCTCTAACTTGTTTTATTAGCTCCAATCCATTCATGCCAGGCATGGCAATGTCAGTAATGACAATGTCAATGGACTGGCTGTCAATGATTTGGAGCGCCTCTATACCTGAATAGGCTTTATGAATTTTATCTATCCCATAGTCGCTCCATGGGAAAGCGATTTCCAAATCATCAATTACATAAGATTCATCATCAACTAACAATATTTGCAGCATGCTTTTCCTCCAGTTTTTGAATGGTAATGATATAGCAGGTGCCGCCTGACGGAGGAAGCTGTAACGCTAGCCCTGAGCTTTTGCCAAAATAAAGCCGCAGCCGTTGGTTGACGTTACGAATGCCAGTCCCAATGGCATCCTCCGCATGATGCATAAACTCCTCCATATGCTTACCAATGACGGTCAGCCGATCCTCGCTTATACCTACTCCGTTATCCCTGATATAAATGCGAATTTCCTGATCGTCTTCCTCGGCTTGGATTTCTATAAGCCCGGGATGTAAGGAAGGCTCAATTCCGTGCTTAATGCAGTTTTCAACCAGCGGCTGAAGAATCATTCTGGGTATGCGAATGAATGATAGGCTTCCGTCAACTTCAATCGTGAAGTTGATCGATTTTTTTCGCATATGCATGATGGAAAGATAATGTTTAACAAAATTCAACTCCTCTTGAAGCGTAGAGTCGATATCTTCGATTTTGTTAATGTAACGGCAGTAAGAAGCGAGCTCCAGCGTCATTGCTGTCACCGCAGCGTGATCTTTTATGCTGGCTTTGCTCTGGATGTAATTTAGACAGTTATACAGAAAATGAGGATTAATTTGTGCTTGGTATTGCTTAAGCCTCGCCTCCTGAATGGATAAGTCGCCTAGCAGCACCTGCTCAATGAGAAACTGGGTATGCTCGGCCATTCGGTTGAAGGAATTCCCCAGCATGCCAAATTCTTTCGTATGCAAGGACCCGACCCGGCTGGAATAATCGCCGCGATCAAAGCGGTCTATCGCTTTTCTCAGGCCTATAATGGGCGTACGTACTTGATTGTGAAGAATGAGGCTGTATATAAGCGATATAAGCAGCAGCGCGACAAGGGCGATAACGAACAGTGTATTATTTCGTGAAATCGGCTTAATGAGCTGGGTAATCGGATGATAGTCAATAAAATAAAGCTCCAGCATGTCCAGCTTCATATAGCTGAGCAAATATTCCGTTTGATTTTCCTCCAAGGTGATGAAGCCGCTGTGTCCTTTGATGAGCGGAAGAATTCGGCTGTCGGCATTCGCCAAGGCGGATGACTCGTCATTGCGGATCGACACCGATTGATGAGCGTCGTAAAGCAGCGGCGTTCCCGAGAGGTATTGATTCATCATTTTCCGCAAATTGTCGAGTGAAATTCTAGTCTCAATATACAGCGGTCCGAGATGGCCTTTGGTTAAATGGGAATAGTAACCCTCTCCATCCGCTTCCATATGGATTGTCCACTGATTAAGCGGTTCATCCGGAAGCTCAAATTTTTGGAATGAGAAGCTGGGATCAGAGGATACGGTTTCCCTCTGGTCGGGATAATATAAAATAACGGTATTGTTCCAGGAGGTAGAAGCACTGTTTAAAGCAAGCTTGTCAATAATGGCGAGCTTCAACTCATATTTTGCATAATCATCACCCCGCTCCAACACATACGGGTAACTGCGTACCGTCTGATCCTCCGACAAAATGATTGCATTCATTAAAATTTGTTCAAACTGGTTGGATAGCTGAGAGGTCATGAATTTCACCTCGCCAAGCTTGTTTTTGCGCAGCTCGGATTGAATATCCTTTACATTAAGCTGATAAATCCACCAGAAGATAATGACGATAGACAAAAACATCAGCATTAAGCCGAGCGCCAGCTTTTGAAAAATTGAAAAACCGCCCTTTGCGGCCTGTCCTCTCAACATGCTATTTCTCCCCTGCGTCTGAATGATCTTTCTTCCATTATACCTATAAAATGCAGACAAATAGGTGGCAGCTATATAGCCTTTTTCATTTTCTTTTTGAAGGGGTAAGAAACACGCGCAAGGATAATCATAAAAAGTGACATTGTTTTCAATGAAACGAGGGAAGGAAAGCGCTAAACAAACGCAATATACTTAAATTAGTTGATAAGGAAATGGGGATTGGAGCAACTTAAGCTTCTAAGTCATCCATTTTTTTCTGTGGGGCAGAACAGGGACTCATCATCACCTATATCGAATTGGAGGTTTTTACATTGACGAGAAACATACAGGATATCGTAGCTCAAATGACGCTGGAGGAAAAGGCAGGACTTTGCTCGGGTTTGGACTTCTGGCATTTGAAAGGTGTCGAGCGTCTAGGCGTACCTTCCATTATAGTAACGGATGGACCACACGGCTTGCGTAAGCAGCAAACAGGTGCGGATCATCTGGGAATTTTCGACAGCGTACCGGCAACCTGCTTCCCTTCCGCTGCAGGACTTGCCTGCTCATGGGATGAAGAGCTGATTGGTAAAGTCGGCGTCGCGCTTGGTGAAGAATGCCAGGCTGAAGATGTTGCCGTCTTGCTTGGGCCAGGCGTGAACATTAAGCGTTCCCCACTATGTGGACGCAATTTCGAATATTTTTCTGAAGATCCGTTTTTGTCCTCCGAGATGGCGGCAGGCCATATCAACGGTGTACAAAGCCAAGGCGTCGGAACGTCGCTGAAGCATTTTGCGGTAAACAATCAGGAGCATCGCCGGATGTCGACCGATGCGGTCGTAGATGAGCGCACGCTTCGCGAAATTTATTTGGCAAGCTTCGAGGGCGCAGTGAAAAAAGCGCAGCCTTGGACAGTTATGTGCTCGTACAACCAAGTAAATGGCGCATTTGCTTCCGAGAATGTAAAGCTGCTTACGGATATTTTGAAGGATGAGTGGGGTCATGAAGGTTTTGTCGTTTCCGATTGGGGCGCAGTTAATGAGCGTGACCTATCGCTTGCGGCAGGCATGGAGCTGGAAATGCCCGCAAGCAACGGCGTAGGCGAGAAAAAAGTACTTGATGCGATCGGCAATGGAACTTTGACTGAGGAAGCGCTGGATCGTGCCGTAACTCGTCTGCTTCGCATTATTTTCAAATCGGTGGATGAGAAAGTCAAGGATGCTACGTATGACAAAAACGCGCATCACCAATTGGCAAGAACGGTTGCTAGCGAGAGCATGGTATTGCTGAAAAATAAAAACGGCTTGCTTCCACTTGCGAAAAACAGCCGTGTAGCGGTTATCGGCGCTTTCGCCGAGAAACCAAGATTCCAAGGCGGCGGCAGCTCCCATATCGTACCGACAAAGCTGGATAACCCAGTTGAAGAAATTAAAGCGCTCGTTAGCGATGCATCGGCTGTTGTTTATGCGCAAGGCTATCACGCAGGTGATGATGCGCTTGATGAAGCGCTGATCGAAGAAGCGAAGCGTGCTGCAAGCGAGGCGGAGGTTGCTGTTATTTTTGCCGGCCTGCCTGATCGTTATGAATCAGAAGGCTATGATCGCGAACACCTTAACCTGCCTGAAAATCAAAATAAGCTGATCGAAGCGGTTGCCAGCGTTCAAAGCCGCGTCGTAGTTGTGTTACTCAATGGATCGGCAGTGCTGCTGCCATGGCTGGATCAAGTAGATGCTGTGCTTGAAGGTTATCTTGGCGGTCAAGCTGTTGGCGGAGCCGTAGCAGATTTGCTGTTCGGAGAAGTGAATCCATCCGGCAAGCTGGCAGAGACGTTCCCGCTGAAGCTGAGCGATAATCCTTCATTCCTGAACTTCCCGGGCGAAGGCGACCGCGTTGAATACAAAGAAGGCATTTTCGTAGGCTACCGTTATTATGACAAAAAGGAACTAGATGTTCTGTTCCCGTTTGGATTTGGTCTGAGCTACACGACGTTTGCTTACAGTGATTTGTTGCTAAGCGCGGCCAGCATCAAGGATACAGACGAGGTTGAAGTAACGGTTAACGTAACCAATACAGGCAGCGTAGCAGGCAAAGAGGTTGTACAGCTTTATGTGAAGGATGTTGCAAGCACGGTCATTCGCCCAGAGAAAGAGCTGAAAGGCTTTAAGAAGGTTGCACTCGCACCTGGCGAGACAAAGACGGTAAGCTTTGTGCTGAATAAGCGCTCTTTCGCCTACTACAATGTAGATATTAAGGATTGGCATGTGGAAAGCGGCGAATTCGCGATTTTGGTGGGACATTCCTCGCAGGAAATCGTTCTTGAAGCGACACTTGCAGTTGAATCTACTGTTAAATTGAAAAAGCATTATTCGCAAAATACGACGCTTGGCGATCTGTATAACAACGAAGAAGCAACGGCTATTCTGCAGCCATATATGAAGAAATTCCAAGAAAACAGCCCGCTCACCAGCGTAGATGAAGATGATGCTCATGCGGAAATGATGGTTAAAATGATGCAATACATGCCGCTTCGCAACTTGATGGCATTCGGTGGCGATGCCTTCACCAAAGACATGCTTGACCAATTAATTGTAGAGTTGAACAGCTTATAAATTAGCGTTAAAGCCAGGTACATGAGGAGAATATGCGATGAGTGCGAATCAAACAGCAAGTGGCGTTCAAGACGACGCGTACCACAAAGTAAGATGGTCGGAACGTATTGGTTATGGTTTTGGTGATGCAGCCAGCAACCTTATCTTCACAGGAGCGGCAACGTTTCTAACGTATTATTATACGGACGTCATGGGACTTGCCGCAGGCGCAATCGGAACGATGATGCTGATTGCCCGTATATTGGATGCCTTCCTTGACGTCGGTGTAGGGGCATTGGTAGACAAAACGAAAAACAAGCATGGTAAAGCACGTCCATGGCTGCTATGGATGATGATCCCGTTTGCCGCTTCAGGCGTACTGCTCTTTACATTCCCGGATGTAGGACCAGGCGGAGCCCTCGTCTATGCCTATGTCACTTATTTGCTCATGAACTTTATTTACTCGTTCATTAACATTCCTTATGGGGTGTTGAATTCGCTTATTACGCAAGACGGCTACCAGCGCTCGGTGCTCAACATCGTTCGTATGCTTGGTGCGCTTGCAGGGGCAATCGGTGTCAGCTTCGCGACTCAGCCGCTGGTACAAGCATTTGGCGGCGGGGAAAAAGGCTGGATTTTAACCTTCTCCCTGTATGGCGTTCTGTCGCTCTTTATGTTCTACATCACTTTTAAATCGACGCGTGAGCGCGTAAAGCCATCCGTGTCCCAAAAAGAAATTCCTTTCAAGCAAGGCTTGGGAGCGTTATTCCGCAACAAATACTGGGGGATTATGCTGATGTTTGCTGTCGTTGTTTATACAAACAACGGCATGAGTGGATTGAACATTTATTACGCACAATATTTGCTGAAGGATGCTGGATTGCTGGGTATTCTCAGCTTTGCCGGATTGATTCCAATTGCAATTGGTTTGTTCTTGATTGCTCCGATTATTAAAAAGTATGGTAAACGGAACGTTGCAATTGTCGGAAGCTTTATTATGATTTTAGGCTCGCTAGTCGTATTGATTGATCCAACGAATGTAACCTTTGTTATTCTTGGTTTGGTAATCAAGGCGCTCGGTATGACGCCAATCATTGGTACGATTTTTGCCATGCTGGCCGATACCGTAGAATACGGCGAATGGAAAACAGGCGTACGTACAGAAGGACTCGTATACAGTGCAGGAAGCTTTGGTACAAAAGCAGGCAGTGGTCTTGGCGCAGCCATTATTGGCTGGGGGCTGGCGATTGGCGGCTATATCGGCGGACAAGAATCGATTAGCTCTACCGCAAGCGGTGCAATTCACTTCATGTTTATTTACTTGCCGATTATTTTGGCGGTTATCCAGATTGTCATCCTGTATTTCCATAAGCTCGATAAATTGTATCCGCAAATTGTTGCTGATCTGAAGGCTGTTAAAAAAGGTTAATAAGAGGTAATAAACAATTATTTTATAAGTTGAACGTAAGAAAGCGATGGGGAGTGGAGCAACGGAGAGAAAGGTTGGAACTGGAGAGAGCGATAGCGTCCGCCTTTGTTTTCAGATTTCATCCTCAAAGAGGAATAAAAGAAAGAAATCAGAAAACAACAGCGGCTGGAAGTCCAACCTTTCTCGCAGTTGCGATCATAGCCCCATGCTAATCAATTGTTCAACTTATACAGAATGAAAGGTGCTGGAAAACGATGAAATCACATGACACGTTAACGAAACAAAATGGCTTTAATGTGTTGTTTGCGAAAGAATTCACGACGCTTGCATCTTCTTTCGAATCCGAGATCCGCGTCATTTGGCAAGCGAAAAACATTATTTCCGATGGCAAAAGCATTTTGGGCTTAATGGCGCTTGATATTATGAAGGGCACTCCGATTAAGCTTACTGCTGAAGGTCCAGATGAGGATCAGGCGATTGAGAAATTGGCTGCTTTATTCGAGAGCCACGAATAAGGAAAGCACGCGGTTAGCAAAGCAGAGAAAATAGTATAGTAAATAAACCATAAAAGCAGGGAGAGGAAAACCTCACTCTGCTTTTTTTATTGAATTCAATTGAAATCGAATGACAATTATATTTTTTAAATTAATCATTGTTTAATATGGTCGAAAAGGGCATTTATTATTAAAAAATTGCATCCGTTTAATTGTGTCAGATGTTTGAAAACTGTGCTATTATTATCGGAAAGCACCCAAAAGCAGCGCCCCCACTATAGGGGCTGTTTTTATATAGAGAAATCATGAGTGGTATTGCCTTGTTGCAGCGGTCGTTCGCCACATCACGATGCAAGATAGCGTAGAGAGGGATGAAGGTCATCATGGCAGTGTTTCAGTATAATCCGGAGCGTCCCTTTCGTGATAGTCCGGATATGTATTTGCTTTATTGGGGCAAAGAGGCATGTAAGCCTTGCCATCTCGTAGGACCGATTGTTAGGGAAAACTTTAAAATGCATTTTATCCATAGAGGAAAAGGGACTGTGAAGGTGGCGGGCAAAACCTATACGCTGACAGCCGGACAAGCATTCCTCATTTATCCGCAGGTGCTCATTTCCTATGAATCGGACGAGGAGGACCCTTGGACGTATTCCTGGATCGGTTTTTTTGGAGAGCAGGCGGCCCAAATTATCGCTCGGACATCGATTACACCAGAAAACCCCATATTTCCCATGGATATGAAGCTGATGCCAACGTTGTATGATCAGTTAACGGAAGCGGTCGCCCACCGTTCCAGCAGTGATTTGCGCCTTCAAGCTATTTTGTATGAGTTTTTATCGCTGCTTGTCGAGTTCGTTCCTTTAACGGACAGCAATAGCAGCAATGCCGCGCGCAAGCAGGAAGTTTACATTCACCGAAGCATGGAGTTTCTACACGCCCATTACAGTGAAAGAATTACGATGGAGCAGCTTGCTGATGTGCTCGGTCTGGATCGCAAATATTTGTCTTTTCTGTTCAAAGAGGCTGTAGGCATGCCGCCACAGCAGTATTTGCTTAACTATCGCATGAATAAAGCCTGTGAGCTGCTTGGCAAGGGCATATACAGCATTAGTGAGGTGGCGCGTTCCGTAGGGTATCAAGATGCGCTGCTTTTTTCTAAAATGTTCAAAAAGGTAAAGGGAACACCTCCGCGTAATTTTGAATAGCTCATTAAAAAAGACATTATTCCATAAATATCATCCTTGCTGACATAGGATTCATAGTCGTTTCCCGCTACAATAGGTTTATATTCAACCTGAGGGGGAACAAATGAATGAGCTATTTGGCAAGTCATAATCGATATGACACTATGACATATAATCGCAGTGGAAGAAGCGGACTGAAGCTGCCCGCTATTTCGTTAGGGCTGTGGCATAATTTTGGCGGTATTGATTCGTTAGAGAAAGGCAGAGAAATGGTTAGACGGGCATTCGACCTCGGAATAACACATTTCGACCTGGCGAATAACTACGGCCCACCTCCGGGCTCAGCTGAGCAAACGTTCGGCAGCATTTTGAAAGCGGACTTTGCAGCTTACCGCGATGAGTTGATCATTTCGACTAAAGCCGGTTACGGCATGTGGGAAGGGCCTTATGGCGATTTTGGCTCCAAAAAATATCTGGTGTCCAGCCTTGACCAAAGCTTGAAGCGGATGGGACTCGATTATGTTGATATATTCTATCATCACCGTCCAGATCCAAATACGCCGCTGGAAGAAACGATGGCTGCGCTTGACCTGATTGTGCGCCAAGGCAAGGCGCTGTATGTCGGCCTGTCCAACTATAAGCCGGAGCAGACGCGTGAGGCATCGCGCATTTTGAAGCAGCTGGGCACACCTTGTCTGATTCACCAGCCAAGCTACTCAATGATTAATCGCCATGTTGAGGATGGCTTGCTGGACGTGCTGGACGAGGAGGGTATTGGCTCCATCGTATTTTCCCCGCTTGCGAAGGGCATGCTGAGCGATCGCTATTTGAATGGCATTGCTCCGGATTCGCGCGCAGCTGGACCGAGCGTGTTTTTGCGCCCAGAGGAAATTACCGATGAGCTTATCGCTAAGCTGCGCCAATTGAATGAACTGGCGGCTGGCCGTGGCCAGAAGCTGTCGCAAATGGCACTCGCATGGGTGCTGCGTGGCGGCCGCGTGACTTCTGCGCTTATTGGGGCAAGTAAAGTCAGCCAGATTGAGGATGCCGTTCAGGCGCTTGCTGTTGCTCATTTCACCGATGAAGAGCTGACGCTGATCGATCAGATTTTGCAATAGGCATAGGGAGATGAGGCAATGGCTATAAAGGCGCAAGCATTCATCCGTCGAGTGCTGCTGACGCTTAAGGCACATCTTGTAGAGGATGCCGATGGTGTCTATTATGAGCGTTTCCTTCATGCGGACAAGCAGGCAGGCCGAACTGATGTTTATGGAACGGCGGATGCCGCCAATCTGTTATACACGGTTAACGGAATGCCGGAGCTGGAGGCGGATAAAGCCGCCTGGGTAAAGGAACTGCAAAGCTTTCAGGAGCAAGGCAGCGGCATGTTCCGCGGGCTTTACCATAATGAGCTGCATAGCGCGGCTTTCGCAATATCGGCTCTAGAGCTTTTTGATGGAAAGCCACTCTATCCGCTTCAGCAATTTGCAGCCTATAGAAGCAAAGAGGGGCTTTACGAATTGCTGGAGCAGCTGGATTGGGTACAGCAGCCTTGGGGAGAATCGCAGAAGGGTTCTGGCGTCTTCGCAAGTCTGGTGCTCGCGCAGGAAGTAGACTCTGCGTGGGAAACCTGGTACTTCGACTGGTTGAAGGAGCAGGCAGATCCGGCAACGGGCTTGTGGCGTAAAGGCTGCATTGTCGATGGAGATGGCGAGCTGCGCGGTGCGCCGCTGTTTCATCATTTGGCCGGCAGCTTTCATTACCTGTTTAATATGGCTTATCGCAATCAGCCGATTCCTTATGTGGAGGCGCTGGTCGATACTTGCATCGCCTTGTTCCGCAGCGAGCAGTGGGAGCAGCCGAAGGAGCAGCTTTCTTTTTTCGAAATCGATTGGGTATATGTCCTGGGCTGCTGCTTGAAGCAAACCGATTATCGGCGGGATGAAGTGCTGGCTGTTATTCGGGAATCGGCAGCACCGTTCCTTGCCTATATCGAGAAACTGGGCGAACAATCGCCAGCAGAGCCGTTTGAAGACCTGCATTCGCTATGCGGCGCCGTAAGCGGCCTTGCCGTCATTCAACAGCTGGCACCCGAGCTTGTCCTTACTGATCGCCCGCTCCAGCTTGTATTGGATCGCAGGCCGTTCATCTAACGGTTTGTCTATTGAGCTTATAATTTTTTTTATGTTTCGGTTTCCTCTACGACATTTTGTGAAGACTTCCGAAAATTTTGTGGAAAAAAAGAGAGACGAATGCATAGTGCCGTGAAACCTTTGGAAAATGGGTTTCACGGCTTTTTTACATTCTTTATTGAAAAAAAACTTGATGAGCAGGAGTTGAGTTTGACTCTTGCTTTTGTTTATCAAGCAAGCGGGAGTAAATAACGAAGAAATAGAATTGTGAGAGAAGTTGCAAATGTATCTATTAATCCAGTTTGAAAAACTTTAAAAATTTTGGGATTTGTGGTAAGATTATGGAGGTCTTTCGCGATTTTACTTTCAGTTAAGAAAACTAAAAAGATGATTAGGAGCGTGTAATAATGACAAGATTTCGTAAGAAAATTAGCTTTTTACTACTGTGTCTTGTAATAGTATTACCTACAATCGCTTCAGCAAGCACCAATAGTGGGGATAGTGCTGTAAGCGCTCTAGATGAGAGTGCATTCTATGACGCAGCAGGAAATATAATTGAGGTGTTAGAAGAATCTGATGGTACAATCGTAGTTTATATTAATGGCGTATTGGACCATAGTGCAAAAACAGACTTAACTACGGGTACAGTTGAGTCGACGGAATATATCGATCCCACTGGGAAACAAGATAAGCACAGCATGATAGCAAACGGCAAGAAAGAGAAAAATATTGATAAAGATAAAATAGGCATGCAAGAAAAAAAGACTATTTATAAAATAGACGATCTTATTAAAGAAGATGTTGTTGTTGATCCAACTGTAGACGTAGCAGAGAAACTAGAAGCTGCAAGTTTAATTTCGGCAGCAGCCTATGACCCAATCTATACCTACCCTCCAACATGGCCTTATAACCAAGGATATACCTATAGAAATACTTATAATAATGATCAAAGGCAAATGTACGCGCATGGTTATTATAAGAATGAGGCACCGACATACACTTCTTCCCAGAAGGTAAGTTTTTTAAGAAGTACCTCAATTGGGGTTGGAGTTTCACTAATTATCGCATTATTTTCTGGTCCGGTAACTGTTGCTGTAGCTACAGGTGCTATTATAGCCTGCATAGGTGCTTGGATATTAGATGGATATTTCACCAAGGATGTGGATGTCAATGTGCATATAAAAATAGAGTGGGAGAGTTGGTTAGCTATCGTTAATGCGAATTCCTATTATGCACAACAAGGTACCCAATATCTTAGAGTAATGAATCAGTCCGGTCCAGGAGAATCAACTAGAGAAATAGGTGGAAAGGTGGGCTTTATTGGGAATTTTACTGAATTCTTAAGACAAAGCTCATGGAATTAGTATCATGGGAACAGGCAATAACACATTTAACCACATGAAATCGAAAGGTAGAACCTACAATTTTGTGATTCAGCCTATGCTGACCTCAGGGGTTTCAACCATTTTTGTAGTCGGCGCTCAATACTTGTTCATGTGGTTCGATTATGGACAATTATTCGCGAATGAGTTATTTGCGAAGGGCATTCAATCAGGATGGTATGTTATTCTGTCCCTATTTATAGTAATGTATACTGCACTAGCCATTATAAACGTAATCAGATGGGAATATCATAAGAGAAAATCGAACTAAAACTTATAGCAGCCGCGTCACACACCGCCGAAGAAGCCTCTCGATTATCGAGAGGCTTCTTCAAGCATAAAACAACATATCGCAAGGCGTCTGCACAGCTATGCCGCAGGGCATGATCCTGGTCACATTCTAAATTGGGGATAGGCTTTTTTATGAAGAAAGTGATACATTACCCTTCGTAATAATAGCGGCGATCTGTTCCTCGCTGCTGTAGATCGTCTGTTTCTTATCCAAAATGCCTTGCTGCAGCGTCAGCAGTTTAGCGAAGGAGCGCGAAGCTGCTGCGGCATCGCCTTTCTTCACGGACTGGGTCAATAGCTTGCCTTCGGCCGTTATAAGCTTGCGGCTGCTGGATATGCTGCTTTTGGCGGAACGGATCTTAATGCGCTGCGAGGAAGCTGTCTCTAATATGGCGCGTGTCTGCTTCGCTTTCAGCACTGTGGAGGCCTTAAGCTTGCTGTAGGCCTCGGTTTTATTCTTAATATCCAGCTTGGCGAGCTGGACGGCTTGCTTCGTTTGCGCCAGCTGTGCCTTCAGCACGGCATTCAGCTCCTTGCTTTGCAGCAGCTTGGCGGCTTCCTGCTGCTTTCGCAGCGAAGCATACAGGTCAAAGAGCGGCTGATAGCGCTCCTTCGTCTGCTTAACGTCAGCCGCCAACTGGGCAAGCTTCTCCTCATTCAACTGCTTGATGCGCTGCCGGATGGCAACAAGCGCTTCTTCATTGCGATAGTGGCTGGCGGTGATTTTCCCCTCCCAAGTGTCTTCCTGCTGCTGGGCGGACAGCAGGCTGTCGTATTGCTTCTTGAGCTGGGAGGCTGACGCAGAGTCGGTACTAGCGGTCAGCTTGTCGAAGGCTGTCTGAACGGTGGGCGAAAAGGGCAAGATCGATGTGGCAGCGGTCGAAACAGATGGCAGCGTCAAAAATAAGGATAATGCGATAAGGCTGGTAAATAGATGCAGCGGCTTGAAAATAAACAATGTGGAGCCCTCCTTTAAAATGATGGAAATCAAGCACAAAAGAAAAGACGTTGAAGGGCAGCGATAGAGGGCATAGTCCCGAATGTACGCAAAAAAGCACCCGCAAGAAGGACGCCTGAGGCGTCTTCTCTTACGGGTGCTTCCATCGTAAGCCGCTGCTATTCAAATAATTATTTCCAAATATACTAAAAGGAAGGCCATTCGTCAAGCTCTTTCGGAAGGGCTGTTCCCCCTGCCCATTCTCCTGTATGATAATAGGAAAAGAGACGAAAGGGAGGAAGCGGCGAATGAATGTACCTATAGGCGTTTGGATTTTTGCCGGAATAATCGTTATTTTACTGACATGGATGACACTTTGGGTAACGAAAAAAGCGTATTCGAAAAAATGGGACGATTCCGATCAGGATATAGGGACGTAGATCGACGAGCCCACAATTTCACAAGGAGTGTGCGTCACAAGTCAAACGTCGCAATAGCCTTTCCTTAAGCTAAGGCTGAAATTTCAGCAGCTCAGGATCGATGGCAGGAACGAGCCCTTCCTGCGCAGCGCGGTTCAGCAGCGTCGTAATTGCCTCATATCCGCTATCGCCAAGGTTGGCAGTGAAGTCATTCACGTATAGATCAATGTGCGCCTTCGCAACGGCCGCGTCCATCTCTTGGGCATGCTGCATGACGTATTCGCGAGGCGCCTCGGGATTTGCCCATGCATAAGCGACTGAAGCCTGAATCCACTTCGTAATGGCAGGCAGATCGAGCGAGCGGCGGGCGATGATGGCTCCGAGCGGTATAGGCAGTCCCGTGTCGGATTCCCACCAGCTGCCCAGATCCGTCATCATGGATAGGCCAAAGCTTGGGTACGTGAAACGCGCCTCATGAATGACGAGGCCAGCATCAATATGTCCGTCGCGAACGGCAGGCATAATTTCATGGAATGGCATGATGACGATATCGCCTACCCCTCCTGGAACGTGCTTAGCGGCCCAAAGCCTGAACAGCAAATAAGCAGTGGAACGGTCGCTTGGCACCGCTACGCGTTTGCCTGACAACGCTGCCGCATCTGTGCGGGTTCCGGCTGTCAAGACGAGCGGGCCACAGCCTCTGCCGAGCGCTCCGCCGCACGGAAGCAGGGCATAATCTTCCAGCACCCATGGGAGGGCAGCGTAGGAAACTTTCAGCACATCAAGCGGGCTGTCGCCACTGGCTGCCAGACGATTGGTGATGTCGATATCGGCATACGTAATCTCCAGCTCTGGAGCATCCGGGATAAGCCCATGCGCCCAAGCGTGAAAGACGAAAGTATCATTCGGACATGGAGAAAAAGCGATTTTCATACAAGCACCTCCAATAGTGTGGAGCCCGCAGCTTCCAAAGCCTGCAAAGCTTCGCCAATTCGCCATGCGCTGCGGTCCCTTGGGCCGACAGCATTCGAAATGGCGCGTATTTCAAGAACGGGAATGCCGAAGCTTTGTGCAGCTGTTGCAACGCCAAAGCCCTCCATCGCTTCAGCTGCGGCGCGAGGAAAGCGCTCACTCAGCACCTGGGCGGTAGCGGCAGTTCCGGTGACGGTAGACAACGTTAAAATGGGAGCCAGCGCTGCAGCAAGCCCAGCCTGAGCAAGTGCTGCGGCAATAGCTGCGGCTCGTACATTGGCCGCGATTGTAGAAGAACCGAAGCCGAGTGTGTCCAGACTGCTGAAGCCGTCTTGTGTCTCTGCTCCGAGATCGGCGGCAATGATAGCATCGGCAATGACGAGCGAGCCTACGGCCGCCCGGCCTTCGAATCCTCCGGCGATGCCCATGCAAATGACAAGATCGTAGCTGCCCCGTGTGAGAGCAAGTGTCGTGCGGACAGCGGCTTCCGCTGGGCCAACTCCGGCTTCTGTCACATGAAAGCGCGGGTTGTTTTGTAAGCCCCGACACACCGCATCCTTCTCGGCAGTAACGGGGGTCATAATTAAAATATTTGGGCCAGCATCCATCAGGTGCAATCTCCTTTAACGGAAAAATTTCGCACCATCATGCGGGAGCAGATTGCATCTACGGCCGCATAATGCTGCGAAAAGCTAGGGTTAATGCTTTTTCCAAGCTTATTACTTAATTATAGTACGGTTGCAGACGTAAGGAAAGGCGAGCGCTTTCCCGGCTGCGGGCCATGAACGAGCCGCTGACAAGCGGCTATTTGCGTTTCATTTCAAAAAACTCGCATTGCTCCCGGGAAAAATAAGTAATATCGCTGACGCTTGTTTGAATGACGACCTGCGTATCGTCGAAACGGACGATGTTTCCGCCAGAGCACACAATATAATCATTTTCAAAGACGCGCAGCCGAAGCTCCCGCTGAAGAGCCTCCTCGAAATCCGCATCCGTTATCAATTTACGGTTTATCGCCATCCTCAGACTCCTTTGCCCATTAAAATTAAACCTTATAAAAGCGGTATGCCCTAGCGCTATGATAGACCAGCTAGCGGCCCGTTGCAACAATGTGCCTCATATTCAGCCGTTTATTCAAATGGGATAAAAACCGCCTTAACAGCACTTGGTTTGTGCGTTGACTGCTAGTACAATAGGAGGGAAAGCTTTAATGCGGGAAAGCTGGCAAGGCAAGCGGCAAGCGGCAAGCTTCGCTGTCATAACGTCGGCCATTACACGCAGCGGGGCAGGTCCCGCTAATTTGAAGGAGGAATATAAATCGTGTCTGTACATAATGAACGAGTTGTCGTATTTGTCGGGTCCTATGCAGAGGCTGCGGCAAGCGGCGTATATGCGTACGCTTTTGATGAAAAGGAAGGCAAGCTTTCGCTGCTGGATGAAGTATCCGGCCTTAAAAATCCTACGTTTCTGAATGTGGATATTCCAAGCAAGAGGCTGTACGCCATTGCAGAAGGAGTATCCGCAGAAGGCGCCAAAGTCGGCGATGCTGTAGCTTTTGCCATCGATACGGATAAAACAGAATTGACCGAGCTTAACCGCAGCGAAGCCATTACGGCTCCGGCTTGCCACATTCAACGCGATCCATCCAATCGCTACTTGCTGCTGTCAAGCTACCACGGCGGCAGAATCAGCCTTGTTGCGCTGACGGACAATGGCGAGGTGGGAGAGCTGCTGGATATCGCTCAGCATACGGGAGTCGGCCAGCACCCAGAGCGCCAAAATCAGCCGCATCCCCACAGCATCCAATTCAGCCCGGACGGCCGCTACCTGTTCTCGCCGGATCTGGGCATTGACCGCATTATGGCTTATCGCATTGATAATCAAGCGCACAAGCTGGTTTTCCATGGGGAGACATTGCTTCATGCAGGCGCTGGCCCGAGGCATATGGCTTTTCACCCGAATGGGCAATTTGCTTATGTTATTAATGAGGTAGATTCGACGATTACTGCGTTCCGTTACGATGCTGAGGCAGGCAGGCTTGCGACGCTGGCAACCGTTCCAACACTGCCGTCTGATTTTGATGGTGAAAATACATGTGCTGAAATTGCCGTCTCCGAGGATGGCAAATATGTATATGGCTCGAATCGCGGGCACGACAGCTTCGTAGTGTACGCCATTAATGAAGCAGACGGCAAGCTTACCCTTGCTGGTCATGTGCCGATTGAGGGCGAGCATCCACGCCATTTTGCTTTTGTGCCGGGCGGCCAATATATAATCGCGGCTAACCGCGATACGAATAATTTGGCTGTATTCCGCATAGATGTGGCAACAGGGCTGCCTGTGTATACCGGACATTCCGTTACGGTATCTGGGCCCGTGTATGTGCAGCCGGTGTTAGTCTAACAGCAGGAAATAGTTAAGGTGGACGTGCCTTGAACATGCCTTGAATACGGCGACAAGCGGAAAAGAGAGGTCAGCGGAGATGAAATGGCCATCAGCATGGGTACAGACTGTCAAAAGCGTACATGGAGAACGCGGCGAGAAGTGGCTGGTTGAGCTGGATTTGCTGCTGGCAAGCTGTGCGGAGCGGTGGGAGCTGCGGCTGGCGGATCACACGCCGTACGAGCTGACCTTTAATCTGGTGCTTCCGGCGCTGCGGAAGGACGGGAGCGAGGCTGTGCTGAAGCTGGGCGTACCGTCAGGGGAAAGCCGGACGGAGCTGGCAGCGCTTCAGCTATATGAAGGGCGCGGAGCGGTTCGCCTGCTGGCATCGGATGAGGAGCGCGGCGTTATGCTGCTGGAGCGGCTGAGGCCGGGACAGCTGCTCTCGGAAGTGGCAGACGATGCGGCGGCCATCCGCATCGCTGCGGAAGTGATGCGTAAGCTGGCTGTGCCAGCAGCGGACGCAGTGGCTGTAGGGGAAGCGGCCGGAGGCGTGAGCTTCCCTAGGGCTCTGCAGTGGGCGCGCGGGCTGGAGCGGCTGCGCCAGCGCTATGATGGCGGCACCGGGCCGCTGCCGGAGCCGCTCGTCCGACAGGCACAGCTGACCTTCGGCCAGCTATTCGCAACGGGCAAGAGCGAGCCGCAGCTGCTGCTGCATGGCGACCTGCATCAGGGCAATATTTTGTCCGCCGTGCGTGATGGGGAAGCATCTGCCAGCTGGCTGGCGATTGATCCCAAAGGTGTCATCGGCGAGGCGGCTTATGGCGTCATTCCGCTGCTGATGAATCAGCTGCCTGAGACACGGGAGGAGCGAATCAAGCTGCTGCGTAATCGCGTCCATATCCTCAGCGAGGCCCTGTGCCTCAAGCAGGAGCGTGTTCTCGCCTATGGCTTCAGCCATATGGTGCTATCCGCAGCATGGTGTGTCGAAGATGGGGTTGGTGATAGCGCTGCTGCTCTTGAAACAGCGGCTTGCTTTGCAGAACTGCAGCGTGAGGAGCCGGGGCTTGAATAGGCAACAGAGCAGAGCATTTCAATATTTCAACCGAACATGCATCATTTTTTTTATCCACTATTAAGGAGTTGGGACGAGATGAGCGAGCAGCAATTGACCGTTTTATTTCAAGGGGATTCCATTACAGATGGTTCGCGAGGGCGCAATGATGATTTAAATCATATTTTAGGCCATAGCTATCCGTATTTAATTGCCTCACGACTTGGCTATGAATTGGCGGAGAAAGCTCCCCATTTCATTAATAGGGGCATTAGCGGCGATCGGGTCTCTGACTTGTACGCTAGATGGAACGAGGATACCCTCAGCTTGAAGCCGGATATACTCAGTATTTTGGTTGGTGTCAATGATGCGGGGCGCACGATGTCTGGCGAAGCGAGCGGCGCAACAGACCGTTTCGAGCGTGCTTACCGGCATTTGCTGGAGGAGACAACCGAGGTGCTGCCACAGACGCGGCTTGTTCTTGTCGAGCCCTTCATCCTGAAAACTGGCGTGCCGTTGGAGCGCTGGGAAGAGTGGCAGCAAATTATTAAGGGATATCAGGAAAAAACAGCTGCTTTTGCAGCAGAGTATAATGCGGTTCTTGTACGTGTGCAGCATGTATTCGACAAAGCGAGCGAAGTGACCGGCGCGGCCTACTGGCTGTGGGATGGCGTTCATCCGACAGCGGCGGGGCATGAGCTGCTCGCCCGCGAGTGGCTGTCTACGGTACAAAACAGCAGATTAGCGATTAAATAGCAAAAATGATATTTTTAAACCCGTCCGCTTTTTACTGCGTATAGATTTGTAGAAATCGGAGCAGTTGGCAGCTAGGCGGCGGGCGGAAAAAGAGTACTGAGCTTACAATGCGACTACATGATCCGCTCCCGCAAATGAATCTGGCGCTATTGTTTGGTGAGCAATCGAATTTGCCGTACGTTCCTACCACTATAAAAAGGGTAGGAACGTTTTCCAGACGCTATTTTCATTTAAGAGGCATGCTTTCATTCTCAACATACTGCAGCGCCTTAAAAGCATTCACCATTCCGACCGTTTTGCCTGCGGGATCATTTACAGATAGTTGAGTTGCCATTTCCCTAAGCATGCTAGATATTTCTTCAGGCGCCTTGTTCAGCTTATTCTCTTTAAGTTTATGAATAACCAAGGCATATGTAGCTGAAACAGCGGGAGTTGCCAAACTTGTACCAATATCCAGATCATACCCTTTCGGCAAGCTGATTAATTGTGCAATAGTTGACTGCTCCAAATAAGTTGGATATGTGGTTAATAGAAGAAAACTGAAATCAAATTCATCTTCATGCGCAATCGGACCGTAACTTCCTCCTGGTGCGTAGAAATCAACTTTTTTGCCATAATTCGAGTAAGGAGCTGGCATTCGTTCTAATGTTGAAGCACCTACAGTTATTACTTTTGAAAAAACAGAAGGCAACCGAATAACGCCTCTTCCATCTTCTCCTGTCGGAATGATTTGGTCAATATCAACTCCTTCGTTACCGGCTGAGTTTACGATTACACTACCTTTATTATTCGTATAGTCAATCGCTCGCTGGAAAGCTTCCACAACGGCGCCTCCTGATTTTTCGCTGTAAGTCTGATAGATCCCCGAACTAATATTAAGCACCTCATGTCCGTCGTTTGCTGCTTTCACCATCGCTTGGATCATCCAAAAGGCTCTTCCGCCCTCGCGGCTAAATACTTTATAGGGTACAATTCCAATTTCGGGGCCAATACCCGTTAGGTTTCCATTCGCAGCTATAATGCCAGCCACCTTAGTTCCATGGCCGTTGTAATCCATAGCAGTCGGTTCTCCTGGTACAAAGGATTGTCCAGGTGAAATAATATTGTCTGCCAGATCCGGATGGTTCAAATCTATTCCGCTATCCAAAATTGCTACGCTAACATCATGGCTGCCTTTAGTTATAGAATAGCTTTTCTTATTTTCAGTAACATAATTAACGCCCCACTGCCAGTAAGAAAATACGTTAGGATCATTCTGGAAATTAGGCATTCCGTTTGATTCAGCATCAGTCGCAAATTGAGCAGCTAGCACTGCATCTAAATCGAGTGGATTCATAACTTCCGATTCTTGAACGATAAACCGTTTAAATTTTTTATGAATATACTTGCTTGCATTTTCTAAGACTTTTTCTTGAGGATGTTCAATTTGAATGACTCCTATTTCTTTTATGTAATCGAGTTTCAAATCCGGATATTTATTGGATATAAATTTGATTAATAAATTCACAAAGTATTTATCCTTAACAACAATGAGTTCATGGGACGTTACCGGCTGTTGAGTCGTATCAGTACCATTCGCCGATAAAAGATTGTTGTTCGTGAGCGTTAATAACAATATTGCTGTAATAATAAGAGATTTTAATAGTCTGGACGTTATTTGTTTCATTTTATTTCTCCTTCGAATTATATAAATAATTTGGAGGTGAAACATTCTTAATAAAGAAGATCCCATCCAACTGCTTATTTGGCACAATTAAACGTTCAAAGCTTCCTGACTCTAATATGATCGTTCTTCGGCTGATCCACTTGTTCTCAGGCTTTACTTCAACCTGGCTAAAATCTATTAAACCGACTTCCGCCTCTTGATGGTTCATATAATCTTCCAAGCTCTTCTTGCGTGGCTTGATAAGTGTATAATCGCTCCCATGATTCAAAGCTGCCGTCCCTTGGTACATAAATAACCCTACATAATAAGAGTCTTCGACTATTTGTTTTGAAACCAGCGATCCCATAGGCCTGTATCCTGTGAATGATTTGAAATTTTTGAAAATATGAGCGTTATGCGCCCACACAATCACTTTTTCACAAGGATATAGGACAGTAAGAAGCCATTCCAGATTGTCAGCCATCATTTGATCTCTGCGTTTTGCATACTCTCTAGAACGAAGCGCAATACTATTTAAGAATACTGCTGTATTTTCAAGGTAACGATCCAACACCAACAATACCTGGTTTCTCGGACGAGCTAATAATTCGCTTCTTAACTGCTTAATGGTTCCCAATTTCTCGGTTTTACTGTCTTCATATTCTGCAAGAATCCCTTTCGGTATTCTTTTTCGTTTCGCTCGAAACTCCCCAATTCGGGCGTACCATTGAACAGAATATTCAGCCAGTCGATTCAATTCCTCTATAGTTGCTTTTTCTAATTCTCCTTGTGTTTGCAGCATTTCTCTTAATGGATTGACTTTTGAGGAAGGTTGAAAATCAATCCCAGTCAGGTTTAAATCTGTCGACTTGATCAACTCGAATAATGGCAACGTCTCTTTCGTTCTCCATAGCGAAAAAATAGATTGCTGCATGATTTCCTCAGAGCTAAGTTGATTCTTCATACCATTGACACTGTAACACTCACTTAAACCGCTCTCAAAGGCAATTACTTTAAAATTCATCTCAGTGTAAAGAAATGAAATAAGTTTCGATTTCAATGTATTATTCTGAGATATGCCATGGCTGTTCTCTCCAAGCCATACGATTCGCTTATCGCCGATATACTGACGGATAGGCTCAAAATCGGAGTCCGTGCATCCTTCAGGTTCAGGAAGTCGAACGGTATTTCTTCTAACCCAGCTGCCCTCATCTAAATATTTCTTATTGGAGCTCTCAAATAATCCCATATCTTTGTACCTCCTTAGTGCTGCAAGCAATTAACATATGACTTCAACTTAAGAAGATATTAGTTTACTCCTCGCTTTTCTTTTTTTTTTTAATAATCATCGTTATCCCCGTGATTACGCCTAAAAGCACAAAGATTAGGAGCGACAATTTGATCGAGCCAATTCTAATAAGACTTTCTAACAGTTCTCTCAATAGCGCTAACATTTCCTTCCTCCATATCCCTTATGTATTTACAGCTGCTGGTACTTGGAAAGATTCAATTTGCAGGTTGTATAGATATCGATATTCATTACATACTTGCATTAATTCTTGATGGGTCCCAATCGCGCTTAGTTCACCATTTTCCATATAAATAATGCGATCGGCAAATCTGGTAGATGTATAACGATGTGTAATAAAGATCCCAATCTTGTCATCAATCAGTTTGGTGAACTTTTCAAAAACTTCCTTTTCGGATTCGGGATCAAGCGCAGCGCTCGGCTCGTCTAACACAAAGATACTCCCATCCTTAAAGAATGCTCTAGCGATAGCTATCCTCTGCCATTGGCCGCCAGAGAGCTGAATTCCGTCAGGAAACCACTTCCCTAGCTGCGTATTGATTTGAGCGGGCAATGCTTTAACTAAATCCGATATTCCCGATTTAAATGCAGATTCATATATTTTGTCATCATTATCCATGTTTTGATAATCGCTGATTCCGATATTTTCTCTTACCGGCATTTCATATTGCATAAAATCTTGAAAGACTACGCCGATGTTACTTCGAATGGACTCCGTCGTATAATCATGAATATTAATATCGTTAATTAAAATTTCACCCTCATAGTCCTTATACAATTGAGCAATAAGCTTTATCAGGGTTGATTTTCCGGAACCATTTTTACCGACTATCGCAATGGCATCGCCTCTCTTCAAAAACAAATTAATACCCTTCAATGCATATCTGTCTGTGCCAGGGTAGGTGAATGAAACGTTTTTAAATTCGATTGACTCGATTTTAATAAGTTCGATTCCTTTTCCTTCATGGGAATTTGGTTGCGGTTGGGCTGCTTGCATATTTAAAAAATGAAAAAGTTGTTCGATATAGAGGTTGTGCTGACATAATCCAACTAAGCTTTGAGCCAAATGCTGCGAGTTCGATTGCGTAAGCGTAATCGCCTGAATGTAACTAATAAAACTGCCCACTAAGAGCTGTTTCAGCATGGTAGCTTTAGCTACCATAAAGATTGCGAAACCCATTAAGATTAAGTTCAGCGTTCTAAATACTAACGTGAGCTGGAGTCTCTTCTTAGCCAAATTTTTGTCTTCCTTATAGAAGCCTTCCACAATCCCTTCAAACTTGCGTAAGAGATAGTCGGCAACCCCAAACAGCTTTACTTCTTTAAAGGCTTTGTCGTGAGTCAATAGATGCGTATAGTACCAACTCATTCTGTTCCTTGGCGCACGCTGCCAATGGAGTACAAATTCAGAGTTACTTAGTTTCATATAGGATGGGATTGAAATAAGTGGTGTTAGAAGCAAAAGCAAGCTCATCCACCAATTCCACTGAAATAAGAAAATAACGGAAGAAATTAACGTAGTGGTGCTAGTTATAAAAGCTAATATTTGTTGGAAAATTTGGTAAGGTCGAAAGCTGGTTTCTTGTTGAGCGCGTTTAAGCTGATCCTGTACTTCGACGTTCTCGAAATCCTCTTGCTCCAACGTGCTGGCCTTTGTCAACACAAGCATATTCATATGATTGGACAATAACGTCTGAAAAAGCCCCTCTATATATTCGCGGATAAGCCCCAGTATATCCCGTACGACAACAAATCCGACGAAAAATAAAAATACGATTAAAACCCCTTCAATGCTGCTGTCTTTCGTTGTTACAATCGTATTCACGAATAATTGAGTCAAATATAGCGAAATGACCGGGCTAACACCCTGTAGCAAAGTGAGAATAATTATTCCAATGAAGTAAATCTTATTCGTTTTATAAAATAGAATTAATAATTTGGGCCAATAAGAAAACGTATGCAGTATCGTCTTGTAATTAATATTTCCGTCCAATTTTTCACCCTCTTTATCCGTTATGAAATAAGGAATATATAGTCCCACTCATAATCCTGATGTTTCAATATGCTTATCAGCACGAGTACAATTCCTGCTGTCCCGACAAGAAGCCCTGGATTCTGCATCGGTCCATGGTCATAATCGTGAAATCCAAAAGCTAACTCTGGATCGTACTCACCCAGTATAGCTTCCAACGTGTCATAGAGCGGTTTCCTGTCCCAATCCGCACTATGCTTAAGATGAAACTTATGCAACAGATATAATAACCCAGCAAATCCATGACAGAACGTTGGCGACTTAATAGACCAAATGTCAATTGGCCGCTTCATCATTTCATTACAAGCACGGATGTCCAAATTCTCGCAAGAGACATCGTTGAGTGCGTTTGCTGCCAAAGATAAAGCGTGACTAATCCCGGGAATGCCGTAACACCAGGATTCGTTATTAACTGTCACTCCGCTCTTAGTACCCGCAGTGTACTCTTCCAACGATATTCGATCAGGCCATACAATTCCATAATCGTCGTGCTGTACCCACCGTTTAAAAAAGGCAACTATATTTTCAATAGCCTCAAGCTGCCCCTCGACTCTAATCCCTTTTGTATAGGCAGAGCTTAGCAACGAAAGCGGTCCTGCAATCCCATGGGAAATGCCCAAGTTGAAGTTCCCTTGTTCATACTTTACCTTCTCCGCTTCTAGAAATTGATTGGATTGGGGGATATACCAGCTTGGAACAAATTCTCCGTGCCTATCGTATTCACTGCTCAATGCAACTAGATAGTCTAAGATAGCCTTCGTACTGGAAACACTCTCTTCATCGTCAAACTGAAGCAAGTATCGCCCAATTCCTGCTAGACCCTCCATGCAGTCGTAGTCCAGCATATCTACGTTACCGTGTAAATTTTCGGTTGCCCGTTCAATCTCTTGCGGCAGATTGAATAAAATAAAACTGTGCAGTGCTTCCTTCATCTTCAAATATTTTTTATTTGTACATGCCAACAATTCCGTGCTTACAGCGATGCCTGTAAGTCCCGACCATAATGATAAAGAATAAACATTGCCATCGTTAATCAATGTTTGCAGCCTGCGCACATATTCGTGCCCGACTTCCTGCCAGTTCTCTTCAGGAAACAGCTTGCCTAACTCCACCGTTAATATAATTAACCCTGGCAGTCCGACAGCAAGTGAGCAAAGATCCGCTTGACTAAATCTTTGCTCCTCATAAAAGTCCATAACCTTGTCAACGTTTCCATATGTTTGCTTTAAATGGTTAATAATTGTTTCGATTTTGTCGATTTGGTTTATATTCATCTGCAAATTGGCATCTTTAAATTTCAACATGAATTTTTAAGCCCTTCTCTTTCTTGATATAGCTTAGATTATGTAGAGTATGGCAGGCAAAAGTCATGATTTTTTCCTCCAAGCTCTGGTTAATACCTATCAATCTATTCAAGCTAAGGTGAATGAAACTGGACAGTATTTGATCTGGCTTATTATATAATGTCTTAGCATTTCTCATTTCCTCTATATAAGCTTTCATCTCTATAGAACGATGCCGGATCTGCTCATACAAAAATTCGCCTTCATTTAGGGTGCGCAAGTTACGCCAATTGTCCGAGTCGTTGCCCATTTTCATATAAAAGGAGCGCTGTTCCCTGAACTCTTTCGTATACTTCTTAATTGAAGTCATACGATTCAGCCAGTTCAATTGATCTTCAAAATGGGGATAAAATGCAGCAACATAACTGATTACATTAATGACTCCGATATTCTCAATGGATAGAATAGTATCTTTTTTCTGAGCGTGATTTATGCAATTGGCAACAAACCGGCTATCTGCAGAAAACAGTTCTTCAGCTCTGCTAACAAGAAATGGTCCGCCGTATCTTTCGATCTCAGGCTCATAGCTATCCAAAGAATATTTAGTTGCTATCCCCCTGGAGCGCAAGTTTTCTATCCAGTCGTGAAAGGCTGGAAATAATTTATTTATTAGAAGCTCCTGTTTTCCTTTGAATCGAAGACGTACATGAGCGCGTGGATCTGCATATCGCATAAAGAAGAAAGAGTCAAAGGCTACTCCCTGCATTTCATCAATAAATTTCAGTAACTCAGTTCCTACCCACTCATCCGCTCTGCTTTTCACGCCGTAAATTTTGAAGTACATCCACTCGCTGCCGGGCGGGTATACTCTTATTGTATCCGTTACGGTTGAATAAGCCTGTAAGGCTTCCTTTTCATTTTGAATATACTTGTCTTGAGCATTTATGTGGATTTTCCTACTTAAAGGGAATACTGCTTCCATATAATAGGGCCTTCCATCTTCGGACTTAGTAATAAAGTTACTAAATTTAGATTCGATTTCCGTCAAGACAAGGTAACCGTTTTCAGGCAGTTTACTCACTTCGCCAACCAATTGCTTTAAATGGAATTCGCTGGATAAGTCATACATAATTCGATTGTCTGCTTCTGTTAAGTATATAAACTGAGGTACTTGATATTGCTCTCTCCACTGTCTAAGCAGGGTCACTTTATCCTGTTCTGTATGATTGGAAGCAAAAGCTATGATCTTACGATCAACATTCCAAGTCGCAGGAGAAAATACGATTTTTCCGTATCTTACCCTCGGCAAATAAGGCTGCCGAGATAACATGCCCCAATAGAAGCCGCGCCAATTTTTATACTGCGATATTCCCAGCTCACATAAAAACCTGTATAGGTTAGGAGTGCCGCTGGTGAAGTTAAGCATATGATTCGTTACAGGAACGATCTCTTTGTTCAATTTCTTTGATTTAAGATAGAACCTGTATCCGTAACTGCCTACGACCAGATCGTCTAACGAAATTTCCTCAAATCGATTATTGCTGCTAGTTCCGATGACAATTTGATGTTTGGTTAGATTCCTTGTCATGACCACATTAATTGCCTTAGAATGCCTAGGCAAATATACAACCTCTGCAAATATTTTATTGGGATGCTCTTTTACACTTTTTTTAATTTGGTCCGTTACAGCAGGGTCTATCATATCCAGAAACCTTCCAAAGCTTTTACCTGCTCCGGCGGAACCAGGGTTCGGACCCATTATAAGCTCATAATCTGAAGCATCTTGTTCTGGGCTGATTATGGAGAAATATAATTCCATTGAATCCGGAGGCGATAGAAAATCATCCTCGTAACTAACTTTGAGGTCATCAACAATAGCATCCGTTAATTGAAGCTCTTCTCTCTTCAAGATTGCTTCCTGCGCATAATTCATCAGCTTCCTAGAGTAAACGATTTCCTCTTCATAGTCATTATGCAGTACATAGTCGCTTTTCGGATTTTCATAAGTTGGAGGTGCCCCCAAACCGATATCCTCATCCAACAGTTCGCACAAAGGTACCTCTCTGGCTACCCCATAAGCCTCTATAAACTCCTCGTGATATTTGCTAAGATGCTTATACCATGACGTTTGGGGCGAAAGCTTGAGCAAAATATCCGCTGCCTGAGATAACTCACCCTTTATACTTTCATTTAACATATTATGATTGAGGGATGATTTCAGATCGATTTGCAAAGGCGTTTTCACTTCCGCCAATTGATTCATCAAGGTAACCGTCGTCTCGTAGATCGACAAACCCTCTCCAATTTTTTGCTGATTGTATGAATGAATGGACTGTCTTATAACTAGTAACCTTTCGTATAAGAGATGAAGCTCTGTTATGCGTCTAATTTTCTCGATCAAATAGTCAAAGGCATTCTCATCCGTTAACGGCGGCCGAAGCGTGCTTAACAGAAACTCGTTCTTGAATAAACCGAATGTGAAATTTTCGACTGTCTTTCTGTCTACTTGGTTATAACGATTATGAATAATTTGATTCAATTCCGTCATATTAATAGGCTCATATGTCTGCTTCGAGACAAAATCCACAATTTCATTCCAATTAACGGAGGCATATGTGAAATCCTTATTGCTATCTGTATAATCTCCATATGAAGTGATAAAAGGAATTTTAATTCGATCGCCAATTTTATAGGCCGTTTGGTTGAATCTGACGTCCAGCTCCTTGACAATATTATGATCTTCTTCTATATTTTTAATAATTCTTAATAGCCACTGCATATCCGGTCTAGCTCGTTTAACATGTTGTTCAACAGTACCTACTTGAATAGCATTCTCGCTTCCAAAAACTCCAATGTCTACTCCAGAGAATAGCCCGAATGGAGTCGCTCTGGTAGACATGCGATTCATATATTTGAATAAGCTTCCTATCATTTGTTGTTGTTGCCTGTCATTCTTATCCGGTTTCAATAAACTTTTATATAGCGAAGGGCTTGCGATGGCAATAGCCTCAACAATTTCAGGACAGTTCAAGATTTCCTCAAGGTTCTGAGCAATGTCTTGTTCACTATTAAAGTAGGCTTTAATATGATCTACTGGAAAAAGCGGAGTTCTAATCATAAACAAATCTAAAGGTACGTATTTGTCTCTTGAATCTTTTTGCATTTGTCTCTATCCTCCAATTGAAATGGCTACATGGCTTTTTTAGACATATCACGGCGTTTTATTACTTACGAACTGGTAGCTGTGTTACTGATATTAGAATGGGCAACCTGGGGTGCAATATTGTGTAAAGCCACATCCGCATGATGCCTTACACGTTACTTTTGTCACCCAGCATAAAACAGTTCTAATCGTATCCGGGTCAACAACATCGCTATTAAAGCTTTGTACTTTAAAATCCAGTTCAAACAGTTGATTTTGCATGAATGATCGCTCCTTATAAGTTGGGAATATTAGATCGCCGCCGTGATATGCCTAAAAAAGCCATGTAACTGTTTGTGATTTTCATGATTTCGCAAACGACCCATAATGGTTCGCAGCTTCTTCCATACTCGTTGTCAGATTTGTGCGAAAAAAAACAAGGCATTCAACGAATCACAATTGATTGATACACAAGTGCAGTAATTCGTAAGCCTTATTGAACTATTTTGCCGAAAGTACTAGTTTGTGCTTCTTCGGGCTACTCCCAAACCGAAAATATACCAAGGTTGACTCCGAATAGAATATGTCATGTTCTATATTTATTTAATTTCGGCTGTATTTTTTAAATTTGCTAGTTATGCTTATACTCGATTGCACGGCTTGGTGG
This sequence comes from Paenibacillus sp. R-74696, assembly GCF_055814915.1. Lineage (NCBI taxonomy): Bacteria > Bacillati > Bacillota > Bacilli > Caryophanales > Paenibacillaceae > Paenibacillus > Paenibacillus sp. R-74696. The sequence continues at coordinate 75,329 of NZ_JBPULM010000026.1, read as the reverse complement.
AGGAGCCTGAAAATTAACAGTGCCTGCGCACCGCAGAAATTCCCATTAATGAACTCAAACTACAAAAAATAGAAACAACCTTCATCGCGATTTAATCTTCTGACTATTTCCGAAAACTACTTTTAATTTGATTTCAATTACATTATTTAATTTGATTTCAATTACATTGCAATTATAATTTACCATGGAAAATATTTCAATAGTAGGTTAGTCCTATGAATACATACATGAATTTGTGATAGGTGTTCTTTGAGGATCAGATAATTTCGGATTCAGGTAAGACGCTGACTCCTGCCGCGTAAACTTTCATTGGTGGCGCGGTGAATGGTTGAAAATAAGCTGCTCCTTCGGTTTTTCGACCGGGGAGCAGCTTTTTTTGATTGCAAATATACATGAAAAAAGTATACATATTTTCCTTATGATGATTAATCCTACATTACTGTGAAATTTTAACGAGGATCGTATAAAATCCTTGTAACGGTGCGGTTTTTTGTTTATATACCTTGGCAATCGCGCAGCCGTCGAATTTACGTCGGGAAACTGGATCCACTAACCGGTGGATTGACTCCATCGAAGCAATTGGCCCACTTGATCGCCTCGTGAAGCGCGGCGGACTTAAAGCAATGCTTTACCGAGCACTATAAGTAACTTTTGTCGATCGCCTTTTTTCGGATTGTGGAAGACCACAATCCGTTGGTACGATTTTCGAAGTGGGTAGTTCTGCCTAGTAACATCTCGGATGTACAAAGAATTTGCTTACCGACATGGACTTCTTCGCGTACAAAAAGATCAAACTGTTGAAATCTGAAGTCCACCGACCTCGTTGTAATTTGATCGGGAATTTAGGGGAAACAGGGAGCAGCGGCAGTTGTATTGTTCTTTTGCAGTAGTTATAGTACGATTGAAAAGCGAGGATAATTATGGAATATACCAGTTGAAGCGATAATTGCTTTGGCTGTGTTGTGTGCAGAAATAGTAGCCATCAGCAGGTTTTTAAATATAAGCATTTATAAGTTTCACGTTTACAATGGGCTTATATTTCACCCTCGAAACGGTAACTTTGCCGTCAGAAGAGGGCGACAGCCGTTTACGCTTGAAATATAGGAAAGTATATGGTTTTTCATCCTTTCTCTATATTTCATCGCGAAACGGTAGCTTTGCCACCAGAAGAGGGCGACAGCCGTTTACGCTTGATAGAGTTAGAGAGACAAGGGGAGTGGAGCAATTGCTTCGTGTAGAGGGCTTGTCCCATGCATTTAAGAACGGAAATGAGACGACGCGCGTTCTTCAACAGATCGATTTTCGCGTAAATAAAGGGGATATGGTTGCGCTGCTGGGCAGCTCAGGCTCGGGAAAGTCGACGCTGCTGAATTTGATGGCGGGACTGATGAAGCCGACGGAGGGCAGTATTTACATTGCTGATCACAATATCGTAAATATGAATGAAAACAAGCTGGCGGAGTTTCGCCGTGAGCATATCGGGTTTATTTTTCAAGCGTATGAGCTCATTCCGAACTTGACGGTTCGTGAAAATATCGAGCTACCGCTCGTGTTTCAATCGACGCGCCCTTCAATACGCAAGCAGAAGGCGTTAAAGCTGCTGGAACAGGTCGGCATACCGGATAAAGGGGAAATGTTTCCTTCCCAGCTGTCGGGCGGACAGCAGCAGCGTGTCAGTATTGCGCGCTCGCTCATTACAGAGCCATCGGTCATTTTCGCTGATGAGCCTACGGGGAATTTGGATACGAAGACGGAAGAGGAGATTTTGGCCATTCTCAAGCATTTGAACAAGACGATGAACACGACCTTTATTATCGTTACGCATGAGCGCGAGGTTGCACAGCAGACCCAGCACATTATTACGCTTCGCGATGGGCTGCTGGAAAAATCGTCGCCTGCTGTCGAGTTAGAGAAGCTTCCGGTAGAGGAGGCTGTCCATTGAGAGTAAGCGATCTTACGAGGCTGTCATGGGATCAGGTCAGACGCCGTAAAGTAGTTACCATGCTGTGTGCAGCCGGCCTGTCGATTGGCTGTGCCGCTATTATTTTGGCGATGAGCATTGGGGAATCTACGCAGAAAATTGTCGAAACCCAGCTCACGAGCTATTTGAAAATGGATGAAATTACGGTTATGCCGGATAATGGCGCATCCGCCGGTCCCGGAAGCCAAAGCACGGCAAGCGATGAAGTGAAAAATCGGGGCAAGCTTTCTGATCAAAAGGTCGAAATTATGCGCAATATTAAGCATGTCAAGGCCGTAGCGGCTATGCAGCAGCTTAACTACATGCAAATGACGACCTCGGACGATAAACAGGCGTATGCCGAAATTATTGGAACGGATCTAAACAGTCTGGAAGCCTTCGGCAATACGTATTGGCAGGGCTCGGCGTCAGATGCTCCAAACTCTGTCGTATTAAGCTACGGTACGACGCTTGGACTAATGAATCAGGAAGAGCAGAATAAATTGTTTGAAGCCATGAATCTTAATCCAAGCGATCCAGCACTGCAAGAGCAATACAATACGATGATGACTACACCATCCGCCTTGTACCAGAATCAGATTCAGCTGGTGAACTACGATCAGGATAACAAGCAAAAGATAAGCGAGGGCCTTCGAGTTGTAGGGGTATTGAAGAAGCCTAAAGGTGTATCAGATATGCAAATTGCCAATGACCGCAAAATTTACGTTTCAATTGAAACGGCGAACAAGCTGCGAGAGCAGCTGATGCAAAGCAGCGGTGAGGCGACGGCTAACGATACCTATAATCAAGTTACGGTCAAGGTGGATGCGGAGGAAAATGTGAAGCAGGTGGAGGAGCAAATTAAGAAGCTCACCTTGAACACCCAATCCAATCTTTTGCAAAAGGAGCGCCTTGAAGAGCAATTCGCTGTGTTCAAAAGCATCGCAGTAGGCGCAGGCGTATTCATTCTCATAATCGCTTCGATTTCCATTATTGTAGCGATGACGATGTCCACATACCAACGGCGCCGTCAAATCGGCATTATGAAGGTGCTCGGTGCCAATCTGGCGCAAATCCGCAATATGTTTATTGTAGAGGCAGCCCTGCTTGGATTGCTGGGCGGTCTGCTCGGCGTTTTATTTTCATACTGGATCGTATGGGGAATTAATGCCCTTATTTTATCGATGTCTACCGGCGAGGAAAATATGTCTATCTTTATTCCGTTGACCGCTATTCCGATCGGATTGGCGTTTGCCGTGATGACGGGCATTATATCGGGGATATATCCGGCAGTCAGCGCTTCGCGTACCGATGCATTGACCGCAATCAAGAGAGATTAGAGAAGGCCATGCGCTATGGTCAGGGCAAGTCTGAGCCAGCGAGCAACCAGGGGGAGAACAAGAGATGAAGAAAAAGATTAAATGGATCATCATCGGGATTGTATTAATCGGAATAAGCGTGGTGCTTTACTCCATGTCGAAGCCGCCGGAGATGGTCGATATGTCGGGCGATTCACAGGCCATTACATTTCAGGTGACCAAGGGGACGCTCGTCAATACGATTCAGGTTAAGGGCAAGTCGCTATATGAGCAGGAAACGTCGGTCTATGCGCCTTTCAGCTCCAAGGTGACGCAGTGGAAGGTAAAGGACGGACAGCAGGTAAAAAAGGGCGAGGTATTGTTCACGCTTGACCAGACCGAGCTGCAAAATCAGATTACGCAGGAGGAAGCTGAGCTTCATAAGGCTGATCTAGAGGCGCAGCTGCAAGCTTTTGTAACGAATACGGAAGATGAGCTTGGCATGCTTGAGGCAACGGAGGTTGAGCGCAAGAAGGCGCTGGCTGCCAAGGAAATGGCCCGTTTGACGCAGGAGCTGAACGATGTGAAGGAATCGATTGGGCGCAAAGCGCTGACGCAAAAGCGGCTGAAGCTGAATGAAGCCCAGTATCGTTCGCCGGGCGATGGCATTTTTCTATTTGATCAAGCGGCTAAGCAGCTGCAAGCTGTTGGCGACAACCAGTTGATCGGCAAAATTGTAGATTTGAACAAGCTGCAATTCACTGCCCTTGTCGGGGAGCAGGATGTGTTCCGTATCAAGTCGGACATGCAGGTCAAAGTGAAGATGACAGCGATGAAGGATATTGTGCTTGACGGCAAAGTGCTGCGGGTATCCAAATTTGCGAAAACCGGCACCGATCAAAACAGCCTCAATCAAGCTGCGCAATTCGAGGTTGTGATTTCGCTTGAGCCAAGCGAATATTTAATCGCAGGACTGTCGCTTACTGGCGACATTGAGACGAGCCGTAAGGAGAACGCATTGGCCCTCCCGTCCATTGCTATTATGAGCGATCAGGCTTCGTCTTATGTCATGCTGGAAAAAGGCGCAGGCCAATATGAGCGTCAGGACATCAAGGTCGGAATGTCAGCCGGAGATAAGGTGGAAGTGCTGGAAGGCTTGAAGGAAGGCGACGTTGTTTCCTTGCAATAAATAGGTAGCCCGGGTGTGCGCGTCTAAGCTTGAAAAAGCTGGGCTGCGCACACTCGTTTTTTTATTGGAAGCGTGGTGCGCAGGGAAAGGAATGCTTTGAGCAAGAGTGGAGAAAAATAAGGCAGTACGCTAGTTGACAAAAGTGTCCAGCTGGTTCATTATATAATATATGAATACATGCTCATATGTTAGTTTATTTGAAAAAGCGAATGGCTTCGCTTTTAATAGCAGCAGGAGGTAGAGGATATGGATACAAAGAAAAAGCAACAGCAGGCAGCTGGACGGCAGGACAGTCAAAAATGCGATCATGAGCACAGCAAGGGGCACAGTCAGGAGCACAGTCATGACCAGACTGATCACCATGGGCATAGCCACAGCGAAGGTGACCACCATGATCATAATCACGCCCATGGCCACAGTCATGGCGATGGGCACGATCATTCACATGGGCCGGGCGGCCACCATCATTTTGATGTCAATGGCAATAAGGTCGGCTTGATCATTGCACTGTCGATTACAGTCGGAATTATGTTTCTTGAATTTTTCGGCGGCTTATTGACGGGCAGTCTCGCACTGCTTGCTGACTCTGGCCATATGCTGAGCGACGTGAGTGCGCTTATCCTTAGCCTTGTCGCCGTCTGGTTCGCCAGCAAGCCTGCTTCCAAAACGAAAACCTACGGCTTTTACCGCTTTGAAATATTGGCCGCGCTGTTCAACGGCATCGCCTTGTTCGTCATAGCCGGGTTTATTGTATGGGAGGCCTACCATCGCTTGTTCGATCCTCCTGCTGTGGCCAGCGGCTCCATGATGCTCATTGCGCTTGTTGGCCTGCTGGCGAATTTGGCCAGTGCATGGGCTTTAATGCGAAAAGGCGATGTCCATAATAACTTGAATGTACGCAGCGCCTATTTGCATGTTTTGGGCGATGCGCTGGGCTCGGTCGGGGCTGTGCTTGCTGGACTGCTCATCTACTTGTTTGATTGGAATATTGCCGATCCGATTATATCAGTGATTGTGTCGGTGCTTATTTTGCGCAGTGCCTGGAATATTATTAAACAAACTCTGCATATTCTCATGGAAGGCACACCACCTTCCATTGATCACGAGAAGGTGAAGCGGGTGCTTGCGGATATCGAAGGCGTTATAGATGTGCATGATTTGCATATTTGGACGATAACATCAGGACTTGACTCGCTGAGCTGCCATTTGCTAGTGGAGGATGACCGTGACAGCCAGCATATTCTGCAGCAGGCACTTGGGAGAATCGAGCAGCAGTTTGGCATTTCGCATACGACGATTCAGATAGAAAAGTCGCAGATTCAGCATTCTGAGATGAAGGTTTAGCAGGCGGAGCATGAGCTTCTTGGCAAATTGCCCCTTTATAATAAAAGTCAAGCAAGAGTGCTTTCATAATTAAAATGGATTTTTAATGAAATGGATAGGGTCAAGGCGCATGTAAGGGTTGTCCTCTCATTGGTAATTGGTGGGGGAAATAGCTGTGGTATGGTATTAGCAGGAATTATACCGCATCTATTTTTACCAAGGAGGATACATCATGAACATCATGAACAGCACGAAGAAAACCCTTATGGGCAAAACCCTGCTAGGCAAAACGTTACTTAGTGTCACGCTAAGCCTATCCGTCGCTTTGACCGGCAGTTTGGCTGTACCAGCAGCAAAGGTAGAGGCCGCAACGTCTTCTACAGCCAGCAGCGTCATTGCAACGGGACAGAAATTTCTGGGCGTTAATTATAAATTTGGGGCAACGACGGGCAGCACCAGCTCGTTCGACTGCTCATCCTTCACACAATATGTTTTCAAGAAGAACGGCATTACGCTGCCACGCTCCTCGGTGAGCCAATCCAAAGCCGGCAAATATGTATCTAAAAGCAATTTGAAGGCTGGAGATCTGATTTTCTCCGATACGAATAGGGACGGCGTCATTAACCACGTCTCCATTTATATGGGCAATGGCAAGCTGCTGCATACGTATCGGAAAGGAATCGGCGTAACGATTTCTACTTTTTCAGGAAGCACATGGGATAAAACATATGTAACCGCTCGTCGAGTCATATAGTGATTTAGCAACAAAAGCCCAGCCCCTACTGACCGAAGGCCTAGCCTTGTCAGCGGGAGCGGGGCTTTTGGTTATGGACGGGCAGGCTGCTTGCCTGTGTCTGCTGCTGCATTCCTTGCGGAGCCGCCAAGCGCATGGGTTTTCAGAAACAGGGCAGCTGCGATCAGCATAAGCCCATTGATGATGAACACCCAGCGAATCGGGATGATGCCTCCTAGCACACCGCCAATGACGGGAGCGAGCATCGTGGCGAACATGGTGCCTGACTGGTTAAGGCTGAAGGCTCGTCCTCTAAAGCTGCTGTCCGTTACCTTGACGATCAAGGCATTAATAGCAGGGTAAACGCTGGCGAAAAACAGCCCATAGACGAATCGCAGTGCACCAAACTCTACGTAATCATTGACGAAAAATTGCAAGCAATTGCCGATCCCGCCGCCGAGAAGTCCAATAAACAACACCTTGGAAAAACCGATCCTTGAACCTATTTTTCCCCACTGCGGTGCGGCAATGAGCGTGGCAATCCCGACCGCCGAGAAGACAATGCCTGACTGCAGGGCGGCTTCACTGCCGCTGACGCCAAGCTGCATGACGTAGACGGTGAGCAGCGGCTCCAGAATCATAACCGAGAACGTTGCCAGAGCGGCCAAAATCAGCAGCGTGGTGAAGGAGCGGTTGGACAGCGCAAGCTTCAAGTCCTCTTTGATGGAGGAGCGGGCGGCCGAGCGGTTGAAATTCTTTTCACGCACGAAGAAGACGGCAATAAGCGCGGCAATAAGAACGATGCCTCCCGAGAAAAGGAATGCTTCGCGATTGCCGATGTAATGACTGACGACCCCGCCAATGACGGGGCCGATAATACCGCCTGTCGCACCGGCTGTCGCCATAATGCCAAGGGCATAGCCGGTTTTCTGCTCCGGCGTGTTGGTAGCGACAAGTGCAATCGCCGCTGGAACAAAGCCGGCAAGCAGGCCTTGGAAAATCCGAAGCACGACGAACAAATACGGGTCATAAATAAAGTAGGTCAACATGTAAAGGACAGCTAGGCTGAACCCTGAGCGAATGAGCATGGGCCTGCGGCCATATTTATCGGCGAGCGAGCCCCAATAAGGTGCAATAAGCGCGCTTGCCAGAAAGGTAATGCCGAATGAAATACCGGACCAAGCCTCCAGATGCTGGTCTATACCGAGCTCGGTTGAGAGAAACAGCGGAATAAAAGGAATGGAGGTGGTGAAAGCCGTACTCGTAAAAAACACGCCAATCCACAATACATATAAGTTTCTTTTCCAAGAAAAATCCATGTGCAGTCACATCCTGTAGGTTCCATCGTTATTTCCATTGTAAACCTATTTTCGATGGAACACTACTCCATTCCAGTTATTTCCTAAGCGGCTACTCCGAAATCTGACTATGCAAAATCGTTTGATTGCGGCCGCTATGCTTGGCTGCATACAATGCATCGTCAGCTTGCTTGAATAAATCGTTCGTATCCTTTAAACGGGTTGTATTGGAAGCAATGCCGAGTGACAGGGTGACCTGCCTGCCGATTGGCGTAATCGCCTGCTCCATCTGTATTCGCAGCTGTTCGGCCACGTCAAAGGCCTCTTCCTCCGACGTGTGCGGCAGGACAATTGTAAACTCCTCGCCTCCGTAACGGAAGCAGTAATCGCCCTCGCGTTTGAGCTCCACCATCTTTGCTGCAAGCAGGCGCAGTACTTCATCGCCCTTAGGATGCCCGAATTCGTCATTAACCGACTTGAAATGATCCAAATCCAGCATAATGACAGAGAATGGGATTTGTCTGAGCTCTAAATCCTCGGTAATCAGTTTGAGCGTCCGGCGGTTCGGAAGTCCTGTGAGGGCATCCGTTTGCGATTCTTGGAACAACGCTTCATTTCTCCGCTTCATCTCATGAAATGCTAGTGCAACGGTAGCATTTAGCTGATTCGCCTCATAGTTCCAGTAAACGCGCGAAGGCAGCGTGTCCGGGATATCATCCATCTTGGTCAGCTGCGCCGCATAATTCGCCAGCCGGTACAGTGGAGAGGAAAGCGTGCGCGACAGCCACATGGTTAAAATAAGCAGCAGGAGCACGAACGGCGCCGAAACCTTCAGCATGTCCGTAATGAGATCCCAGCTTTTACTTTCAACGTAGCTAACCGGCGTCTGGGAAACAATTCCCCAATTGGTTTCAGGTACAACGGAATAACCTGCAAGAAAGTCGACGCCTTGGCTGTTGACGACCTGCTGTTCCCCGCTTTTTCCCTGCATTAGCTGCTGTACAACGGGATTCATGCTTACATTTGCCGGATGATCCTCCATATGAGGGTGATAGATCATATTGCCATCCCCATCCACGACGTAAAAATAAGAGCCGCTGTTGTTCTCGTTTTGCACGCCAAGAATTTCACGGAAAATATTTTCATGCTGCAAATAAATCGTTCCCGCCACATATCCCCGATAGGCGCCTTCCCGGCTGAAAATCGGGTGGCTGACCAGCACGATCATCCGATTTGTCGAAGAAATATAAGGCTTGGAAATATGCGGCGTCTGCGCTTTGAGCGCAAGCTTCGATTCCTCGGTTGACAGCTTGTGGCCGATTATGCCCAAATTATTAGGGGAGCTGGAGACGATGACGCCTTCAGCATCCACAATAGCAATCGAGTTGAAGTAATGGTTGGTTCCCATGAAAAAATCAAGCTGCTCCAGCACAGCGCTGCTTTCAAGGTCGGCGCCCGATAAATAATTCGCTGCGATTTGAAGGCTATGCTTCATAGAGACAACCAGTGATTGTGTCGTCTTGCTAAGATCGCCGGCCGTAATGCGATTTAATTCTAGTGTATTATGATATAGAGATTCCCTCTGGGACTTGAAAGCGATAATGACATTGATGACGATGGTAATGAGGACGGACAAAAGCACGATGCAGGAGATGATGGATGCCAGAGTAAAGCCTTTTTTGCGTTTTATTGCGCTGTACATGCTAAACCTCTTCTCGTTGAAATTCTATTAAGTAGTTTATCATTTTTATGTGAGATTTTCGACATATAATGACAGGCCAGCCGAATATTTTCTTTGCTTCGGTTCGGTCAGGCATTGCTCCAATTCGAGAGGGACATTATACTGAATGCAGCATTTTGATTAGAGGAAAGCCAGGTGTACGGATGCCTAAAGTAAATTTATTTTCCAAAATCGTTGGGTTGTTCATTATTATGCTGCTGCCGATCATAGGACTGTACTCCTATTCCAATCATATTAGTACAGAAGTTCTAGATTCCGAGCTAAACCGCTCGAATACAAATCAGCTCGTTTTTTTTCAAAATCAGGTCAATTCCTCGATTGATCTGCTGGGGCTATGGCCAAATTTGCTCATTCAAGACCCGGATATTGCGAATTTGCGCGACTATTACATTGAACTGGATAATCTTGATCTTCCTGCTATTACGATGGTCAAGCGCATTCAGACTAAGCTGAGCATTCAGGAAAGCTCCTCCAATTGGAAAAGCAATCTGGCGATTTATTCGCCTACGCTGGCACGCGTCATCACGGTGAATGATGCCGTGCCCTATAATAAAGAGACGCTGGCCGCCCGTCTGAAACACGGCTGGCAGGTAAAGCCGCTTGGCGATGAGGGCTTCCGTTTCTCGCTGATGACGGCGCTGCCCTATAATAATTTATCCCAGGCTACAGATACGGGACTGCTCATCGAGGTCAGCTTTGACAGCTCGAATATTCAGGGCATGCTTGATCAGTTCAAGCGCGATGGCAGGCGTGATCCTTTTTATTACAATGAAGAATGGGGCACGATATACAATCGTACCGCTGACCAGCAGCTTGGCAATCGGCTCATCGCCCAATTGGATGAGAGCGGCTCTCTGACCAGTGGCAGTCATACCGTTAAAGTAAATGAGGAGCGCTATCTGGTCAATATTGTCCGTTCGGAAACGATAGGCTGGGATTTGATTGATTATATCCCCTTATCGGATGTGCTCCAGCCGATCAACCAAACGAACCGTTTATTTTATTATTCGGTTGGTTTGCTGCTATTGATGAGCTGTTTGATCGCGTATATGCTTTATGCGCAGGTACAGGTGCCGATAAAGCAGCTCGTTGTCAGCTTCCAGAAGCTGAAAAACGGCGATTACGGCGTCCGGCTTACACCGAAAGGGCGCGGCAACAATGAATTCAAGTTTGTGTTTATCCGTTTTAATCTAATGGTTCAGCAAATTCAAGATTTGTTCGAAAATGTTTATTTGGAAAAAATTCATGTGCGCGAAGCGAGGCTCAAGCAGCTGCAATCGCAAATCAATCCGCATTTTTTCTATAACTGCTTTTCCTTTATTTCGAGCATGGCGAAGCTGGAAAACTATCAGTCAGTCATTGCGATGAGTCAGAACCTATCGAATTACTACCGCTATACGACCCGGCAGGAGCGGGATTTGGTCGATGCGCGGGAGGAAATCGATTTTGTCCGCAATTACTTGGATATTCAGCAGATGCGAATGAGTCGGCTGTCTTATGAGCTGGACATTCCGGAGCATTTGCTGCGTTTTCAAATTCCGCCGCTCGTCATTCAGCCATTGGTGGAAAATGCGGTCATCCATGGCATCGAGCAATCCCCAAATGCAGGGCGTATTCGCATATCGGGTGAATTTGACGGCGAGTTTGCTGCCATTACGGTGGAGGATGATGGCGTAGGGCTTGACCCTGAACGGCTGTTTTCCTTGCAGTATCAATTGACGCGGCCCATGGAGCAGGAGATGGGCTGCGGCCTTTGGAACGTCCATCAGCGCTTGCATTTGCGTTTTGGAGCATGCTCAGGCATCGTGCTGTCGCCTTCGACGCTAGGCGGCTTGAAGGTGCAGATTCGCTGGAATGTGACCCGCGAGAAACAGATCGAACAGACAACGACAGGAAAGGGGCATCCTAATGATTGAATTGCTGCTTGTAGATGATGAGGCCTATGTGACGCTGAGCTTAGAGAAGACCATTCCGTGGGATGAGCTTGGCGTCAGCAAGGTGTACCGGGCCGAGTCTGCTGCCGAGGCGCTGGCTATTATGGAGGCGGGTGACATTGATATTTTGGTCACCGACATTCGTATGCCGGGGATGGACGGCTTGCAGCTGATCGAGCAGGCGAAGAAGCTTTGGCCGGATTTGCGCTGTATTTTAATGACCGGCTACTCGGATTTCCAATATGCGAAAAAAGCGCTGCAGCTTCAGGCGTCGGATTATATTTTGAAGCCGGTGGACGATAAGGAATTTGTGCGCAGCCTGATGAATACGATCGAGGAGCTGAAGGTGGAGTGGGAGCAGGCGGAGCAATACCATCAGCTCGTGTACAATATGAAATCGGAATATGGGCTGCTGCGCCGGAATTTGCTGCATGATCTGCTGCTGGGTCGCCAGCTGTCAGATACGACGATTGGCGCAAAGCTGGCGCAATATGAAATTCCGCTGCGGCTAGATGCTCCTTCGGTCATTTTGCTGATTCAATACAGCAATCCTTATGATGAAAGCAATCGCAGCAGCATGGAGCTGATGGAATATGCGGTCGGCAATATTGGCGAGGAAGTGTTCGCCGAGCATATGAACGTATGGTATGGCAAAGCGCCGCATAATTGCCTCATCTTCGTTGCGCAGCCAAATGAGGAGCAGCAGCGGCTGCTGGAATTTTCGCCGGATTACAAAGGACAGCGGAGGGCGATGCTGGAGCAGGCGGTGGACGTCTTTAGGCGGCAAATCTCCCATTTTCTCCGATCGGAAGTATCGCTTATTATTTCCGACTGGTTCTCCTTTCCGAGTGGCATGGCGAATGCCTACCGGACAGGAATGAGCGTCTATTTGTCGAGCGCAATTCATGAATCGGGCATTGCCGTCTACTTGGAAAATCATCAGGCGGAGCCGGAGACGCGAGTGAATCTGATGGAGGCGCTGTATAAGCCGCCTACGCTTATTCATTTACTGGAGTCCAAACAATGGGACACGGCACTGCTCAAGATCGATGAGGTGTTTGGCAATTTGGAGCAGGTGAAGTTTTCGCGGGAGCATCTGTATGAGGTGTTTCTCTCCATTACGAATGCCTTTATGTATACGGCCCATAAACAGGGACAATTTATTTATGAGATCGATCACGCAGGCTTTGATATGCTGCTCGACCATACGGTTATTCATTCGCTGGACAAGCTGCGGAATTGGTCGACAGATATGCTGGAGCGGCTGCGCACGGAGCTGTCTAGCACCGAGGAATACGCCAAGAGCAGTCTGGTCAAGCAGGTGCAGGAGCTTGTGTCCGCAAGTCTTGGTCATGATACGTCGGTGAAGACGATTGCTGACAAGGTGTTTTTGCACCCCGTTTATTTGTCCAAAATTTATAAAGCACAGACTGGCGAGAGTATCAGTGACTATATTACCCGGATGCGGATGGAGCGGGCGCATTATTTGCTGAAGCAGACCAATAAGAAAATTTATGAGATTACGTCGGAGCTAGGTTATCAAAATCCGCAATATTTTAGCAAAATTTTCCGCAAGCATTACGGCATGACGCCACAGGAGTTCCGCGACCAATAGCGAATGGCGAACAGGTTGCCAAAGGTGCAGAAATGTTCGGTTATTGTCATATGACTTCCCCAGCAATGCTCCTATAATTAAGTCATAAACAATTGCACCACACAGTTGGAGGGGGAAAAACAAAAATGATTAGCGCTTACAAAAAGCAGCTGCTGCTCGTATTAAGCCTCATTCTCGTTGTCAGCCTGCTCGCAGCATGCGGCAAGGATAACACAGGCACGGGCGAGAGCACGAACGCAGGAGCTTCAACAGGAAATGAATATAAAGAGAAATATGATCCGCCTGTCACATTGACGACCGTATGGGGCGTAGCTCCTGAGGTGAAATATAAAAATGGTGAAACGATTGAGAACAATGTAGCGACAAAATGGGCCAAGGAGCAATTCGGCATCGAGATTAAATCGCTATGGTCGGTAACGGATACAAACAATGCTTTAGCTACAAAGCTGCGCCTGGCGATGTCTTCAGGACAGGATATGCCTGACGTGCTGGTTGTAGGCAATAATGATCCGCAGCTGGTTGCTGATTTGGTCGATTCCGGTTATTTCGGTGAAGCTGGTGACCTGTTTGACAAATACGCAAATGACACTTGGAAAAAAGCGATGGAGCTTGATCCTAACGTATGGAATCCCTATATTCGCGACGGCAAAAAAATGGGTATTCCCGTACTAGATTATGCTTATAACAACGATTACTTGCTTTGGATCCGCCAGGATTGGCTGGACAAGCTGAATATGAAGGTTCCAACTACGATTGCCGAGCTGGAAACCGTGATGGAAGCTTTCAAAAACAACAATCCGGACGGTTTGGCTCCGGATAAAGTAACGCCGCTTAGCATTGGCTTCAAAACGAAGCTGAGCAGTTGGATGGGCGACCCATCATGGATTTTTGGTGCTTATGGCGCGATGCCAGAGCAGTGGAATGTTGGAACTGACGGAAATCTTGAATATGGCTCTATTAATACAGGCATGAAGCAGGGCCTGGAGAAGCTTTCGGAGTGGAGCAAAAAAGGCTTTATTCCAAAAGAAGCTGCGCTATGGGATGAGAACAAGACGGCTGAGCCAGCAGTTGCAGGAACAGCGGGTATTATCCCTGGACCTTACTGGATGAGCGGCTGGCCGCTTGCCGATACAGCGAAAAACGTGCCAACAGCAAAATGGACACCGATCGCACTGCCAAAAGGTCCTGATGGCAAAGCAACAAGCCATGGCACGCCATTTTCCAGCGCTGTTATTTTGATCAACAAAGATATTAAGCATCCTGAGGCTTTGTTCACTTATGAGAACTGGATGTTTGACAACTTCGCAAACCCTGCGAAGGGCAGCTCGCTTGAGGTTGGTATGTTCAAAGGCTATGACTATGATGTTGATGCCAATGGCAACACGCTTTATCAAGATGATATCCCTGGAGGCTATATCAACATTGTTCGTTATTTCCTCGTTCGCGATGGAGCCCGTATTCCAGATGCGCAAATGACAGCTTTGCTGGCTTTGGCAGATGGCAAGGAGCCGGAGACGAAGCTGGAAAAAGATATTGCCAACAGCTTCGGCAAGCAAACGCCAGAGGCGGCGAAGGTGCTCATGTCCCAGAAGGATGTTGCGCTTATGAACATGTTTACTGGCCCTACAACGCCGACAATGAAGTCCAAAATGGATTATCTGAAAAAAATCGAGCTTCAAACGTTTAACGAAATTATTTACGGCACGAAGCCGATTGACGCATTCGATACGTTCGTTGCCAACTGGAAGAAATCCGGCGGCGAGCAAATTACGAAAGAAGTAAATGATTGGTATGCATCTGTAAAATAGTGCAAGTCAGCAAAGCAGTCTGCCCCCGGCAGGCTGCTTTTGTTTTTTTGAGAGGCTCCTGAGAAAAGTAGTTGCAATAGTGCCATCAATGTTGGTTCCGTCATGTGTTCAGGCGGTTTGGGCCGTTGCTATAATTGAAGTAATTCATACAAATGCGTTCAGGAGGATACTACAATATGAGGCAGCTAAAGCGCCACTGGCCGTTCCATCTCATGATTTTGCCATCTCTTGTTTTTCTGATTTTGTTCAGCTATTTGCCAATGGCCGGCATTGTCATGGCCTTCCAAGACTTTAAGCCCCGGCTGGGCATTACAGGCTCGGAATGGATCGGTCTCGATAATTTTCGCTATATGTTCGAGCGGGAGGACAGCTTGGAGGTTATTTGGAACACGCTGGTCATTGCGGTTTTGAAAATTATTTTTAACCTCGCAGCTCCATTCATCTTTGCTCTTTTCTTAAATGAGGTGCGCAAGGAGCTTTTCAAGCGTTATGTGCAAACGATGGTTTATTTGCCCCACTTCCTGTCATGGGTCATACTGGGTGGTATTTTGATCGACATCCTGTCTAGCGATGGCGGTTTTGTAAACCGGCTTCTGGGCATGGTCGGGATCGGGCCTATCTTCTTCCTTGGAGAAGGCAACTGGTTCCGCTTTACGGTTATTGTTTCCGAGGTGTGGAAAGAGTTCGGATACGGAACCATTGTCTTTCTGGCAGCTCTATCGAACATTAACCCCTCGCTGTACGAGGCAGCTGAAGTGGACGGCGCAAGCCGCTGGAAGCAGACGCTTCACATTACGATGCCTTCGATGGTACCGATGGCGATTGTTGTAGGTACACTGGCACTCGGCAACATTTTGAATGCGGGCTTTGACCAAATTTTCAACCTTTATAATCCGCTTGTCTACGATAAAGGCGACATTATTGATAC
Source organism: Paenibacillus sp. R-74696 (assembly GCF_055814915.1). NCBI lineage: Bacteria > Bacillati > Bacillota > Bacilli > Caryophanales > Paenibacillaceae > Paenibacillus > Paenibacillus sp. R-74696. The sequence continues at coordinate 59,502 of NZ_JBPULM010000026.1, read as the reverse complement.
GTTCGTTTATCGCACAGCGATTATCAGCGGGGAAATGGGCTTTGGAACAGCGGTCGGATTATTCAAATCCATTATTAGCATGATCTTGATATTCGTCTCATACCGCATGGCTTATAAATTGGCAAACTATCGAATTTTCTAAGAATGGAGCGAGCCTAGAATGTATCATAAAACACTGTCATATCGCATATTTTCAATACTCAATAATACAGGGCTGCTGTTTATCTCGCTCCTGTGCATTATCCCGCTTGTTCATGTACTGGCGATTTCATTCAGCGCGAAGTCCGCGGCCGATGCCAATATCGTTAATTTGTGGCCAGTAGATTTCACTTTGGAGGCTTATCGCAAAACGATCGACAACCCGATCTTTCTAAACTCGATCTGGATATCGATCATGCGGACCTCCATTGGTACGGCGCTTACGCTGCTGCTGGCTTTTATGGCAGCCTACCCGCTTTCCAGAGAAAGCACGAGCTTTAAGGCACGTTCGTACTACTCCTGGATTTTCGTCTTCGCGATGGTCTTTAATGGCGGGCTTGTTCCCTTCTATATGATGATCCAGAATTTGAACCTGATGGGCTCCTTCTGGGCACTGGTGCTTCCCGGAGCGGTTAATATTTATTTAACGATCCTGATGATGAACTTCTTCCGGGGCATTCCGAAGGAGCTGGAGGAGGCGGCGATGATCGATGGAGCAGGGCACTTCCGGGTGCTGTTCACGATCTTCCTGCCCGTATCGAAGCCAGCAATTGCAACGCTCAGTTTGTTCAGCATCGTGTTCCACTGGAATTCATGGTTCGACGGCCTGCTATACACAGAGGGTGTTCACCAATATCCACTGGCGACCTTTCTGCAAACGGTCATTATTTCGCGCGACATGAGCTCGATGAGCCTTGATCCGGTATCACTTGCCTTGATCTCGCAAAAGACGGTTAGTGCAGCACAAATTTTTATCGGTGCGCTGCCTGTCCTGATTATTTATCCGTTTCTGCAAAAGTTTTTCGTTAAGGGCCTCGTCGTAGGCTCGGTAAAAGAATAGCGTGACCAAGGCGATCTTGCGGGTTTTAGAAGATGTACAGGAGGCTGCTTTCCGGAAACGGAGAGCAGCCTTTTTTTGAAATATAGGAAAGTATATCGTAACGCCATCCTTTCTCTATATTTCTACGCGAAACGGAAGCTTTGCCGCCAGAGGACGGCTTCAGCCGTTTCCGCTTGCTTCTATATTTTACTGAGCCGTTAAAATCAGCGGTCCGTCTTGCGTGACTGCGATCGTATGCTCATATTGCGCTGACAGCTTGCCGTCGGCCGTTCTCGCCGTCCACCGATCCTCATCGATCTTGATGCGGAACGTTCCTTCGTTGATCATCGGTTCAATCGTAAACACCATGCCTTCCTTTAACCGAATGCCTTTACCGGCTACGCCGATATGCTCGTAGCTCGGCTCCTCGTGCAGGCTCCGCCCGATCCCGTGCGCCAGCAGATCGCGTACGACCGAAAACCCATTCGCTTCCGCATGCTGTTGAATCGCCGACGTTATGTCGCCGAGCCGGCCCCCAGGGAGCGCCCGGGCTATCCCCAGGTCCAAGCATTCCTTTGCCACCTTCATTATTTTTTGCGCCTCGGGCCTGATATTGCCCACCGCATAGCACCAGCACGAATCGCCGAACCATCCGCCGTATTCCACGACGATGTCGAGCTTCAGCAAGTCGCCGTCCATAAGCACCTGGCTCGAAGGAATGCCGTGGGCCACCACATCGTTGACCGAAATGCAGGTTTCGGCGGGGTAACCGTTATACCCTTTCGTAAACTGCTTGCCGCCCAGCTTGGTGATGTGTCTGGCAACAAAGTCATTGATTTCCCGGGTGGTGATCCCAGGCTCGATTAGCTTGGCCACCTCGCGGTAGCAGGCCGCAACGATTTGGCTCGCCGGCTTCATCTCTTCGATTTCTCTAGGTGATTTTAAAATGATCATCTTTGTTTATTCGCTCCTTATCCATTCTATAATTTTAAAAACCGGACGATATCCCTCGCCTCCTCGTGCAGCTTTCCGCGGCGAAGCGAAAGTGAGGCGCAGCCGACCAAGGCGGCCAGCAGCATTTCCGCGTGCTGTAGCCCATAAGGCGGCTCCGCTGCGTTCCCAGCAGAAGTGGCAGCCCCGTCCGTCGCACGCCCAGTTTCCAGCAGCGCGGCCAGCGGCGCGAGCACCTCCCGGCGAAAGGCGGCCGAGAGCGTGGCCGAGCGCGCTTCAGGCATCGAGGCAAAGCCCTCACCGGCCAGCTTATACAGCAGGTAATGGGCGTGGTCCTCCGCCCAAAGCTGCAGCAGCCGAACACTGGCGGCGGCGACAGGGCCAGGCTCTGTGGCAGCGGCCGTTTCGTGGCTGCCGCTTCGGGAATCCGCGGCAGCCGAATTCCTGGTGTCCGCCGCAGCAGCCAAGCCTAAACGCCCGCCCGCCGGCGCCTCCTCCAAAGTCGAAGCGCGAGGAAGCTCCAGCGAAGCCTCTAGCGGCGTCTCGAGCCATCCCCCGGCCCGTTCCAATGCGTCCCATAGCAGATCTTGGAGCAAATCGCCCTTATTGCTGTAATAATGGTATACCGTGCCATAGCCGAGTCCTGCCTGCGCGGCCACATCGCGGATTTCCAGTAAAGGCCCTTTGTTCAAAAACACATCGGCAGCAGCACTCCGGATTTGCGCCAGACGCCGCAGCCGGATCTCATCGTTTTGTTCCTTCGTGCGTGGAGTCATCTCGTCCGACCACCTCTTTTATTTTTGACATTCTATTATGTCAATATAAAACATCGGCTTGCGAATAACAAGCGATTAGCTGGAATTCTTGTTAAATCCCCGTGATGGGGCTTAAGCACGTTATTTCAGAATTTTTCTACTAGTTCGTTTTTAAAGCGTCTGCTTGCGCAGGTATTGCTTATGAAAACCCTATGAATGATAGCGCTCCCAATATTCGGAATGTGCGGCGTCAAACAGGTTGTATAAAATGCTGGAATGTTGCTTTTGGTATGTATATCGCTTTTCATAAAATCGCTTACAATTAGAAGAAGCATGGAGAAACAATATAATCAAGGGAGAGGTTTACATGAAAAAGGGGAAAGGGTACATCAGCCTCGTGCTGGTCGTAGCGCTTTTTATGACGCAAATGGCCTGGCCGCAAGCAGCCGTAAAGGCAGCAGCAGCAAATTTGGCGCTTGGCAAAATCGTTACAGCAAGCCAAGAATATATAGATCCACAGTGGGGCCAGCCGAAGGAAAACGCGGTTGATGGCAATCCGGATACAGCATGGAGCGCAGCAAGCGCTGTTAATCCGACACACTGGCTCAAGGTGGATTTGGGCAGCGAATTTGATCTTTCTGGTGTGGAAATCACTTGGAAGGATGATGAAATCGTCAAGTATATCGTAGAGGTATCGCCGGACGATACGAACTGGACGATCGCTGCCGATAAATCCGCTAACGCGGCAAAGCAGCAGACGGCAAGCCTTGCTTTCGAGGCGGACAGCATGCGTTATGTGCGCGTCACGATTTCCTTTTATGCGGGAAGCGGCTGGTGGCCGGGTATTAAAGAAGTAAAGGTAGGAGAGAAGGAAATTGTTAAAAATCCAGCGGACATTACCGGCTATGACGCGGTAAATTTAGAAACCTACAGCGGAACCGCTCCGAGCCTTCCGGCACAGGTGAATGCCGCTTATGCGGATGGCAGCTTTGGGCTGGTCGATGTGGCATGGGACGCTATTGACCCACAGAGCTATACGGGTGCAGGCAGCTTTGAAGTAGCAGGAACGGTAGCGGGCGCAACCTTGCAGCCGAAAGCGTCAGTAACGGTGCTTGGCTACCGCGATGATTTTATTCGCGGGGTTGATATTTCGACGCTGACCGCGATTGAGGACAACGGCGGCAAATATTACGACAGCAATGGGGTGGAGCGCGACCTGCTGGACATTCTCAAAGACCGCGGCGTCAACTACGTGCGGCTGCGGGTATGGAATGATCCGCAAAACTCAGGCGGCTACAATGATAAGGCTGATGTGCTGAGACTCGCCAAGCGAGTAAAGGCGAAGGGGCTTAAGCTGCTCGTCGATTTCCACTATTCGGATGACTGGGCGCATCCGGGCCAGCAGGTTCGCCCTGCGGCATGGAAAAACCTGACGATGCCTGAGCTGGGCCAGGCGGTATATGACTACACGTATGAGGTCATTTCCGAATTGCAGGCGGAAAATGCGATGCCTGACATGGTGCAGATTGGTAATGAAATTAACAGTGGTGTGCTCACGGGCAAAGGCGGTTCGGTTAATTTTGACGATCAGTCGCTGCTGCTGAACAGTGGTTCATCCGCTGTCCGCGCGATACCTGGCGGCGATGATGTGCAAATTATGATTCATCTTGCTGAAGGCGGAAAAAATGCGACCTTCCGCTATTTCTTTGACGGGATCAACGGTAGAGTCGATTACGATATTATCGGATTATCTTATTATCCGTTCTGGCATGGTACGCTGGAAGCAGTGAAAATCAACATGGACGATATGGCATTGCGTTACGGCAAAGAAGTGGTTATTGCTGAAACCTCATATCCGTTCTCTTATAAAAATGGCGATGCCCATGAAAATATTATCAGCTCCGACCAAAAGCTGAAAACAGGCGGGGCAACATGGGACGCAACCGTTCAAGGTCAATATGACGCGATTCAAACGATTATGGATTTGATCTCCAATGTGGAGAATAACAAGGGAGCTGGATTTTTCTATTGGGAGCCGGCATGGATTCCATCGAATGTAGGCTGGATTGCGTCTGAGGGCGACGCATGGGAAAATCATGCGATGTTTGATTATGATGAATATCCAGCTAACGGCGGATATGCATACAAGGGCTATGCGCTGGATTCCTTGAACGTGTATAAGCATGGCTTAACGGCAGCTCCGGCAGATCGTCAGCATTTGGCGGCAGCAATTGCTGAAGCCAAGTCGCTCGTCGAGGAGGATTTTACGCCGCAGAGCTGGCCGCAGCTTGCACCTGCTATCAATCAGGCGCAGCTCGTTCATGATCAAGCGTATACGGCTCAAGGCGTAACGCAAGCTGAAGTGGACGCGGCTGAGGCACAGCTGGCGTCCGTAGTCGCTGGGCTTGAAGTGATAGCGGCGGATAAAGCGGCGCTGACACAGCTGATTGCTGATGCCGAAACGAAGCAAGAGGCGGACTGGTCAGTAAAAAGCTGGCAGGCGCTGCAAAATGCGCTTGCTGTCGCACGGACGGCGTCTGGTGATGCAAGAGCAACACAAACGATCGTCAATCAGGCGGTTGCCGGCTTGCAGGCAGCGCTGAATGGTTTGTCTAACGTGGATAAAGGCACACTGGTCACTACCATCGTATCGGCTGAGCAGCTCGACGGCGCGGAATATTATGCGGCCGGATGGGCATTGCTGCAAGCTGCATTAGGGAATGCGAAGGCGGTAAACAGCGATGGCCAGGCCGTTCAAACGGCGGTTGTGGCTGCGACGGAAGCACTTGCTGCAGCGATTCAAGAGCTTAAACCATTGCAGGATATCGCAGCGTTTAAAGCAGCGACTTCTTCCAGCAACGCAGGTAGCGGCGGCGGCAAGACCAATGCTCCAGAAGGTGCAGTCGATCAAAATGAAGGCACATCATGGGGTACAGATAAAGGAGTGGACAGCTGGTGGATGGTCGATCTGGGCCAAGCCTCGCTGGTAAAAAAAGTAGTGCTCAACAAATGGGCGGGAGTTGTCCATTACAAGGTGGAAATTTCCGATGATGGTGTAACGTTCCGCACCGCAGCGGATACGAAAACGCTGGCGATGCCTTCAGACAGCCACAAGCTGACGGATAACAACACGGGCCGATATCTCAAGCTGACGATTACTGAGGGTCAAGGCTGGGTCGGCATGATGGACTTCAAGGCATTCGGGCTTGCTCTGGCCGATAAGGCCGAGCTGCATGCTGCAGTCGCTGAAGCGGCTGGCTTGACGCAAAGCGAATACACGTCGGCAAGCTGGTCTGTGCTTGCTGAAGCATTGGCTGCTGCGCAGCGGGTAAGCGCGGATCAGGAAGCCGATCAGGCGCAGGTAGCTGCAAGCGCAGCAGCAGTGACAGCTGCGGTTGCAGAGCTGGAAGTGGCGACGGAACCAGAGGTGCCGACGCCAACACCGACACCAACGCCAGGGGAGCCGACACCGACGGTACCTCCGGTGACACCATCGCCAGAGATACCGACACCGACAGCATCTCCGGTGTCGCCAACACCAGGGACGCCGGCGCCAACGGCATCTCCGGCGTCAACACCGGGCACCTCGTCGGGGTCGGGTACTGGGGCGGCTAGCCCACAACCAACAGCAGCGCCATCGGCTGCTGTGATTACGATCGCAAGCGGCGTGCCGGATGCTTCCGGCAAGCTGGTCGCGACTGTCACCGCCAGCGAGCTGGGCAAGGCGGCGACGCAGGCAAGCGGGAACGACGTCACGATTCGCGTCGTTCCAGCAGCTGCAGCACAGCAGGCAGTCGTACAGCTGCCAGCGGCTGCAATTAAAGAGCTGACCGATCACAACGTTCCGGTGCTGCATGTATGGCTGGGCGGCGTACGCATCAGCGTCTCCGTCGAAGCCCTTGCCGGAGCAGCGGCGCAAAACACCGCTGCAACGCTGGCCTTCACAGCCGAGAAAGTAGACTCGGCTGCCCTTACAGCTGAGGAGCGCGCGCAAGTTGGCGCGAATCAGGTTTATGATTTGACGCTTGTCCATGATGGCAAGCAGATCGCATGGAGTGAAGGGCAAGTTGAAGTATCCTTGCCCTATACACTGAAAGCAGGCGAGCAGCCGCATCAGGCAGTCGTTTATTATTTGAACAGCAACGGCACTGTAGAAGCCGTCCATAGCGGTGTGTACCGCGAGTCGGAGCAAGTGATCGTATTCAAGGCGGCGCATTTCAGTCGTTATGCAGCGGCTTATGCAAATGTTTCGTTTGACGATATCGCGCAGTATCCATGGGCGAAGATTGCAATTGAAGGCCTTGCGGCCAAAGGCATCGTTCAAGGTACAGCGGCAGGCAAATTCCAGCCTGCCGGCAGCGTAACCCGGACGCAATTTGTGCATATGCTCGTTCAGGCCTTCGGCCTTAAGAGCACAGACGGCGCTACAACGAAGCTGAGTGACATCAAGGCTGGCAGCTGGTATGAGCAGTCAGTTCTTGCCGCAGAGCAGAACGGCATTATTAATGGCAGAGCGGATGGCTCCTTCGGCATCCATGCTTCCATTACACGTGAAGAAATGGCGGTTATGCTGTACCGCGCTGCGAAGCAAAGCGGATTCGCAGCTGATGCAGGAGCAGCGCAGCCTGCGAATGCATCCTCCTCATTCACAGATGCCGAGCAAATCTCCGATTATGCGCAGGAAGCAGTAGCTGCGATCAAGCAGCTTGGGCTGATTTCCGGCATGGGCAATGGTGCTTTCGCGCCACAGGCGACGGCAACTCGGGCACAATCGGCAGTCGTAATTTCCAAGGTGCTTTCCGTATTATACGAATAACATCAAAGCCTGCTAGGCAGTAAATGAAGACGGTGTTCCAGGTCGATAGCGACCGGAACACCGTCTTTTTTGTCAGTCACTTGAACGAAAGCGAAGCCTGTTCAATTAATTTAGATTCAAAAAACCCGAGCCGCTTGCGGAAACAAGCGGCTCGGGTTTTAAGTTTTTGCAAAACAGTTGATATCTGTGTTGCATTTACAATCCAATTAGTCAAGAACAGCCGTAATATGCTCGGATGTGATCGCCCAGTGTGTAGCGCTCCAAACCTTCTCTTGGTTTTGGATGAAAATAATTTGCGGCGACTCGTGCTTAACCGACGTGTCTTCAGCGATTTTGTTCGATACAGGGCGGGATTCGATGACCTTTACAAGGACATAATCGGTATCCTGACGCGGATTAGCTTCCAGATAAGTTGTAAATTCGCGGTGCGCGTTCGCGCTGACTGGGCAAGTTGTACTATGTTTGAAAACAACCAGAGCACGATCCTTGGAGCCCTCCAAAGCGGCATCCCATTGCTCTGCTGAATCTATTTCACGATATTGTGTCATTGTTAACGCTCCTTTTGTCTGTTAATCAATAATTGATATTAGCTTACTTCCCTTTATTGTACCCTTCTCGGAGCAAAAAGTCATCTTGCCTTTTATTTGGACGAGAGCCAAACAGAAGGATTGACCTATTTTCCATGCCTTATAGTTTTGGGTAACATATTAATATATAGAAATGTTAGAACGAACTGAGGATGGCTGGACAAAAGACTATGCTTCAAATAAAAAGAGAAATCCATTGTTTTTAAACATGTTGGACTTCTCTTTACATTTATATTTAATGAAACTAGTTGAATGTTGGATCTGTGTAAACGCCTGACATACCAAGTCCATCAAATACACGACTGTACTTAGAGAATGTTAGATAAGCAGTGCTGGAAGGTGTTTCTTTGTATCTTCCGCCAAACACGCCTTCAATTCGCGCATAGTTTTTTGTGCCTTTGTATGCTAAGGAATATACCAAACCACCGCTATCGCCATTTATCAGAGAAGTGTTATTTTCAGTTAAGACCATGTCAGTTGGCCCCTGAAGTAAGTCATATCCTACTATCTGCACCCTCAGTTTACCATAGCTATCTCCTCCACCAGATCGAGCATGAATATATATATAATCACCTACTTCACGGTGAACACCGGAGTAGTCCGTTGCTCCGATTGTCATGGTGTTGCCATTAAGATAGTAACTTGGGGTTACTCCGCTAGCATATTCAATGTAACCAGCATCGAATAATGAGTTGTCTGAAAAAACAGCATTGCTCATTTTACCGATAGCAGTATTTCCATCTGACAGATCATACCAAGTACGGTTCCCACAGTGTCCGGCTGTTACGCCAACATCTTTAGAGTTGGCTCTTCCATTAAATGAGAGAGAGCATACTCCCGTACTCTGGGTAGACTGCATGTCAATTTGTTCACCAGGGTACAAATGATAGGCTAATGGCTCATATACAGCGCTTTCCTTGTTTACTTTCCAGTGAATAATGTTAGAGTCTATTTCTTCATCCAAAGCAACTTTTTGTGTTTCTTCAAGGGTATTAGTAGTAATAGCAATAATTTGGTTGTTTTCTATATCTAAACCAACACCTTGAAGATTCATTATTTTAGCCGAACTGGAAAGCTGTTTTTTTGCAGCCTCTAATTGATTCTCTGAATATCTTACTTTTTTTAAAATAAAAGAATCAGGGTAATTACTGATTTCTTTTATTACCCTTTCTAATTCCGGAGTGACCTCTTTCAAAAGGAAGTACTTTTGCCCTTCAACAGAAGTGTAGGTTCCACCATAAATTTCACTATAGTGATTTTGTAAATATACAGCTATTAATCCATGATCTTCATCCCTTTGTGTCTTCTCAGCATTACTCTCTTCAAATGGAATATGCGATGTTATAGCATTCAATGGAGGAGGACCAAGATTAATTTTAATATCTCCAGTTAAGTTTTCTTCTTTAACGGTGTCAAATAGTTTTTCGTCTGTTGCAGAATAAACTGTGCCTGTTAATAATACTAATGCTAGTATACATAATAGGTATACGGTTAAACTTCGCTTCATTTTCCTGTCTCCTTCAAATTTATATTCAATTTCTTAATTGTATCTTTCAACTTTTTGAGCAATAGCATGTGGTGGAGAAGAAAATGTCATGTAAGGAGCAGTAACTTTAACACGTTCTCCCAATACAAGTTCATCAAATAATTTTTTATCTTCTATTACATAATAGATTACATCATTTAGATCATCATTTTCCAAAAATTCTGAAAGTGTTCTATTAGATGCCTCCTTCTTGGTAATGTTCTGTACAACGGCTATCGTATTAGATTTATTCACATCTACTTTCTTTTCAAAAATATAATCCCCTTTTTCAGAATTTGCAGCACCACACCCAACAAGCAGAAGACAGAGTAGTAAGATTGTAAAGAAAAGTTTGGATCTCATCATGATCCCTCCTAGAGCAATTTCTCTAAAGATCATTTCCTCGTTTTGTACGCCAAAACAAACCAAATGTTGCTAAAAAAAGATATAAATGTGAAAATGGGGTAGGGCAGCAGACGAATAAACCCTTGCCAGAAATATGTCCTCAAAATCCAACAGACAAAATAAGGAGTTGATATTTAAAGATTAATATTCAAGTACATGAAAGGTATAACGATTTACTACTAGCATAATGACCCAGAACACAAAAGTAGATTCAAAGTAACTTTTATTTCTGATGCTACGTCTATAAATAATAAATACACTGTTACGAAGGAGTGGGTACACTGTGGTGTTAATGAAGTTTAGCAATACAGCGCTTATTAGGGCTGCTGCTGCCTTATCGGTTATTGTAGGAATATTATATTTGCCTTCGTTATTTCGTATTCCCTTACCAATTAGCTTAGGTCCTGAACTAGTAGAAGGACAAAGAGCAGCGGAATTATGGGCGTTATATGCTATTACAGGTGGCATTTTATTATTTATGAGCTCTTTTTTATTGAGATTATCAAAAACTCTGATTTTAAAACGTATAGTATTAAGTGTTCTATTACTTGCTACTGTATTGTTAATTTTAGCTCAGTTCATACCGCTTTTTTGGTGGATACTGGTTAGTATAACTGCCTTTTCTTGGTCTAATATACTCGGTTTTTCTCTGCATCTAATTCTGTTAGTTTTAGGTTTTTGGGGAGTTATAGTTAGTATTTACTCATTTGAACGTTTAAGATAAATGATATCAATTAATATTATAACCATAAGTTATGGTAATGAAAATTTAAAAGATGACCCCTTTTACTAAAGGGTCATCTTTTAAATGTTTCTTAGAACATTTACATCAAGGAGTATAAAACTTCTGTCCTTACTGACCGATATCCTCTAATTTCCAGTATAATCCGTTTGATTGAAAGTTTTCTGTCGCTACTTCAATAGCAAAAATATTTTCTTCTTGCTGCTTGATTTCTTTTAGCACATCGCTTGTAGATTGACCATCAATTTCAATGAATCCAGAAAGTTGAAGATTTTGCTCGGATAGGATAGAGTCCAGCACTTCTTGATTAAGACCGTTCAATGCGACAGTTACCCTTTCACCGCTATCATTGAAAGCGCGAGCATAAAAAACGGAAGAATCCAAGTTATACAGAGTAGCCAAGGAGTCTACTTCATCAAAGGTTAAAGCACTCTCAAATGTAATTGTGAAATCATACTCTTGTCCCGATAAAGTAGACGATAGTGTACGATTTGCATCACCAACATATTGAGCCAAATCATCTGGGGTTTGCAACTCGGTATATGTGTAATCTACTGCAGGATTGCTATCAATTGTGCCCAACTGAGCTACAATCTGTTGCTTTTCTTCCCAAGTTAGGAAAGCAGGTTTTGATAGAAAAGACATTGTATTTATTGTATTCCAGTAGTGGCCTCCAAGTGAGTCGGATGAGCCTGGAACAGTATTGTAATCTGTTCCCAAAAATGGAGCCATGCTCTGTGATGAATACGCTATCATGTATGCATTGGTTGTGCCTGATCTTGACCAAGATGCATAAAAATTATAATCTTGATAAGCTATAATATCATCTTTTCCACGAGCAACCACTTCAATCTCATCAACTTTACCGTCCCCATTGTCATCTTCGAAATCGAATTTAGGATTTGGTAAATTAGTAGAAGCTCCACCACCTGAGTCAAGAGAACTTCTGCCGTTATCTCTAAAATCAAAGGTAGGGTAATTTTTAGTTAAAGTTTGAAAATTGCTTACTTGTGTGGAAGACCACCAAAAATCAAGCTGGTTATAAGCAAGAGAAGAAGAAATTTTTTCTGCTTTAAAAGTACCGGAATAAGGTTTATCCCAATTTGTCGAATTGGTATTTGACCATGACGTGGAATCAGCGAATGCATTGGTGGAAAATAATAAACTGAAAGAAACTACTGAAACACTAATTTTTGATATCATTTTTTTACTAGTCATAATTGAACAGCTCACTCCCTTATTTTTATATCTATTACACTAATCAAAATAAAGTTCTCCTTTCTTTATCTTGAAGACTGAAACCTGTTTAAGTACTTCTATTTATATAGACGGATAATCCGGTGCTCATCTAACGCTTTTTTTCAAAAATTACATTATTTATTTTTTAATGTGGTTTTTAGGTGATAGTTCTGGTTTGATTTATTATTAGTCTTATATGGTAATGATTACATATTGAAAGCTTCGGTTTTTGGTAGTGGCGTATCTGTGGAAAAGTCTATTCACTATTGTTGTTATTTTGCTCTGGATTTCGGAGTATTGTTTAGTTTGAATCATACTTTAAAAAGGTTGGTTTTCTTTACTTCAATCTATTTAAAGTTTAATATTTACATATAGTATTTTTATTTACAAATTAGGGATATTATACTTTTATATGAACACAAAAAAAGAATGGGATGCGATTATGAAGGAATGGCTCTGCTTGATTAGTCAAGAATTTGGAACCCTATCACCGCGGTCTCAACAACTAATTTATCGTTCTTTTTATAAACTAATATATAGAGATATCGTCCTCATTTTGAATGATCACGCCACTGCAGAGGACATTATTCAAGAGGCTTTTTTGAAAATTCTAGAAACTGTTCAAAAAGGAAACATTACAAATTTACAAGCCTGGATGAGAAAGGTTGCACGAAATATGGCTTTGGACTACCTAAGAAAAAACTCGAAAATCCATTTTGTAGCGAACTGTCCTGTCGTTAATAGTGTTAAAAATGTTTTGAAATTAACTACAGACCAGATAAGTGTAAGCAAGAATGTTGAGAATAGGTTCAGAGATGACTTATTGCATCAGTCGATTGCTGAGCTGAATCCTAATTATCAAATAATGATTAAATTGTTTTACATAGAAGAATTGTCCTATAAAGAATTAGCTAGTAGACTTAGTCTTTCAGAAAAAGCGGTTAGCCAAAAACTTGCACGTGCCCGTAAAAAGCTATTTCAGAAATTTCAAACGAAATGGGCTGATTAGAAAGATTGTACGGTTATATTCATTGTGGAATTTATTTATCGGAGAAGGACGGAAGGCGTAGTTAAAGAGGTCTAGTCATATAGGACTTACAACGTGATAAATAAAAGACATAGGCGTCTGTTTGATAATCAAGAATGTTTAGATGCCTATGTCTTTTTTTATTAAGGATCAGGTAGTGAAAACTAATGACCCATCATCATCGCAGGGTCCGGTGCATCCTCTTCTTGCTCGTGATCATCCCTCAGCTTCGGCTTGCGCAGGATGATACTTAATAATACTCCTGCTACTGCAATGCCCGCTGATAGGAAGAAGGTATCGCCAAAGGCGAGTGACATATTATCCAGCATGTTGCTGCTAGCGCCTGTCTCGGACATATGGACCGTGATCTGTGACGAAAAATAGCCTGTCAGACCAGCAATGGCAAAGGATGTAACGACCTGCTGGCTAGCTGATGTCAAAGGCGTTACACGGCTGACGAGTCTGCGCGGCGCAGAGTTCAACACATGGGTGTTAAGCGGCATCATGGATAAGCCCATCCCCGCTCCCATCATGCCAATAGGGATCATAACGAGACCGATTGGGGTATCCGCCCCAATTTGGGATAGGGAGAACAAAGCGATTGTAATGATGGATAGTCCCGTTAAAGCTAACGGGCGAGCGCCCAACTTGTCGAACAGCTTACCGCTAATCGGCATAAAGATCATCGAGCAGATGGCCATCGGCAAGGTAGTCAGTCCGCTCTCAAGCGCAGAGAACCCGCGGACATTTTGTAGGTACAAAGGAATCATCAGCATCGATCCGAACAAGGCAATTTGTGAAATCCATGATAAAATAATACTGCGAGTAAAATCAGAGGAGCGGAACACGCGCAGCTCCAGCAGCGGTTGTTTTTGTAATAGCTCAACAATAATAAACAGAATGAGAGCCGATCCCCCTACGATTAATCCGGTTAAGGTTCGGGTGGAGCCCCAGTCTGTTCCCCCTTCGCTGACGCCGAATGCTAGCATAGCGAATGCGATAGGAGCAAGAATCATCCCCAAAATATCGAGTGCAGGAGCTTTTTGACGTTCAAGATTCGGCAGGAATTTATTACCAACAATTAAAGCGGCAATACCGATTGGTAGATTGATTAGAAAAATCCAGTGCCATGACGCAAAGCCGATCAGCCAGCCGGATAATATCGGGCCAATGGCAGGGGCTAGCAGCATTGGAATTCCGAGCATCCCCATAACAGCGCCGCGTTTGCTCTGTGGCGCCATTTTAAAGATCATGGCCATACCGATAGGGGAGACCATGCCGCCGCCAACGCCTTGAATGATTCGAAACAAAACAAGCTGCTCAGGCGTTTGCGCCAATGCACATAGGATGGAGCCCAGTGTGAACAGCGCGATAGTAATAAGAAATATTCGTTTTGCCCCAAATTTATCGGTCATCCATCCGGCAAGCGGGATAACAGCGGATAGAGCCAGCGTATAGCCAGTGATTGTCCACTGGATCGTTTTGAGCGAGCTGTCGAAATATTCTTGCAGGTTAGGAACAGCGACATTGACGACGGTACTGTCCAGAATAACCATCATCATGCCAATAATGACGGCCAGAAGCGGCGCCAAAATCGATTTGATGGAAAATTCCGGTTCTGAGGCTAACTGTGAAGCATTTGGTGTAGACATGTGTAGGCTCCTCGCCCTCTCTTGGGTTTTGTATACCGATCTGAGCTCAAAGAACCAGTCAGCCTAGCGAGCTGCTCCTTGACGAAGGAGGAGTAGATTTCGTAAACTTGACTAGTGGTTTCTTTGTAAAACTGGTCGGTCACGCTAGGCTTTATTTTATCGATTTTTTGCTGAAAGTCAAATGATTTTGAAAGAAGGGATTTTATTGAGCCTGATTAGAGACAGAATTATTGAGTCTGCCGTCCGCCATTTTATGGAGAAGGGCTATGCGGCAACATCGATTCAGGATATTTCCGATGATTGCGGAATCGCCAAAGGCTCCTTATATAAATATTTTCAGTCGAAGGAAGAACTATTCAAGGAAGTTCACAAAAGTCGGCAGCAGCTGCTGGATGATCAGCTTGCAGGGATTCATAAGGAAGAGGGGCTCTCGCCTCGTGAAGTTTTTGTGCGGGAAACGGAAGTGACGCTGGAGTTTTTTGTGATCAATAAGTTTATTATGCAGGAAATTAAGGAATTAATTAAAACGAAAAAGGAGCTAGCCCCTTTTTTCATCCAAATGAGAACGATGATGTACGACCTTCATAAAAACAGCCTGATTCGCCTGCTTGGTGAACAAATAACGCCTCATATTTGGGATATGGTGACGGTATATGGCGGGATCATTAAAGAGTTTAACTTCCTGATGATTTTTGAAAATAGACCGATCCGCATCCGGGATATCACCCTATTTGTTTTAGAACGGATGGAGGAGATGGCTGCAAATATTTTGGCCAAGCAGGAGAAGCCCATTTTAACGGACGTATTGATGTTCGATCGGATAAGCCAAGGAATGAAGTGCAAACAGATATCGATGGAAGAGAAGCGCAGCCAATTGCTGGACGCCTTGCTCGCTGTTATTAAGGAGCTGGCGATTACAGGCTCCAGACGGACCCAACTCGTCGATGCGACCGAGGCGCTTGCTGAGGAATTTGCACGTGACCAGCCAAAAGTGGTCATTATTCAGGCGCTGCTTGGTTTGCTTCAGCAGGAGCATGAGCTTAGGAGCCTCACCCTCCAGCTGGAGAAGTATGTGATGAAGCTTAAGAAGGATCATGTGGCCCCTGGGCCATGCTAATTCCGATGTTGCCATACTGTTCGCCGCGTTTCATACGTTTAAAGGCCTCTTTGATTTGAGGGAGCCCGTACACGCGATCGATGACAGGGTGCAGTTGGTGCTGCTCCATAAATGCCAGCATAGCGGCGAATTCCTCGCGGCTGCCCATGGAAGTGCCGATCACACTGACCTGAGGGAAAAATAACGCCCGGATCGGTATCGTGATTTCATCACCGGAGCTGGCGCCGAAGGTGACGATGCGTCCATTCGGCTTAATAACCTCGAAATATTGTCCGAAGGTTGCCGGTCCAATGCTGTCCAGAATCAAATCAACGGCATGCGGGCCCAAGCTGCTGCGCCAATCGCTATGGCTGTCCAATGCGATGCTTGCCCCTTGGGCGATTGCTGCCTGCTGCTTGGCTTTGCTGCGGGAAGTTGCACTTACCGTTGCTCCAGCTGCTAATGCCATCAGCATGGCGAAGGTAGCGACCCCGCCGCCAATGCCGAGAATCAAAACATGCTCGCCCCGCTGCAATTGCCCTTTAGTGAACAGCGCCCTGTAGGCGGTCAAGGCGGATAAGGGCAGCACGCCTGCTTCTTCCCAGCTTAAATAAGCTGGCTTGGGGAAAACATTTGCTGCAGGGACAATGACCGATTGGGCAAATGTCCCGCTCGTCGGGCCGCCTAATATGGCGGGCACCGCAGGGACCTCGGCTGTTTTTTCCCATCCTAAGCAGGGATGTATAATGACCTCGTCGCCAAGCTTGGAGAATCCGGCATTCGTTCCAATCGCTTCCACGATCCCAGCTCCGTCCGAGCCGAGAATAAGCGGAGCATCGGCAGCAGTTCGCACATCCATTAGGAATAAATCCCGATGATTGATCCCGGCTGCCTTCAGTCTTATTTTGACCTCGCCCACACCGGGCAGCAAATCTGCCCCTTCTTCATAATTCAACCCCTCTAAGCCACTTGCATTCTTATGTAAAATTGCCTTCATTTTAGGTCCTCCTGCCATTAATGGTTGATGAAATACTTAGCTAACCGCATTGTACACAGTGAAAACCATTAGGTAAAATGATTGAATTAGATAGTCGCTATCATAAATAATCATAGTGGAAAAGAGTTGGTGAGATGGAGAGCGGGGATTTGCGAATATTCCGTGCGGTTGCCCACGAGGGCAGTGCGACGAAGGCGGCTGAGGCGCTGAATTATGTGCAGTCCAATGTTACGACCCGAATACAATATTTAGAGTCGGAGCTGGGGCTCCCGCTATTCGTCCGCTCCAATCGAGGGATGACGTTAACGGAGGCGGGAGAAAATCTGCTGCAATACGCAGACCGTATCTTGGCCTTGCTGGATGAAGCGGCTCGTACAACCAAATATGCTGAGCAGCCAGCGGGACCGCTGCGAATCGGTTCGATTGAGACGACCGCAGCCACTCATTTGCTTCCGCTGCTTACCCGCTATCAGTCTGAATTTCCTGACGTCCAGCTATCGCTAGCTACAGGCGGTACCCATTCGCTCGTGCAAAGGGTTGTGAAGGGGGAGCTTGATGGCGCCTTTGTATATGGTCCGATCGAGGAGCGGGGAATCAGCAATGTACGGGCATTTTCTGAGGAGCTGGTGCTCATATCGGAAGCTGGCGGAGACAATATGGGCGATCTGCTGGCTAAGCCGATGCTTTTTTTTGACGTAGGCTGCACGCATCGTGCCAGAGCGGAGCATTTTTTACACGCAAGCGGGCTAACCTCCTATGAAATCCGTGAGTTCGGGACATTGGATTTAATCGTGAAGGGCGTATCGGCAGGCTTTGGCATCTCTTTGCTGCCGAAATCCTCAATTGCCAAGGCGGAAAGGGAGGGAGTAGTCTCTTCCCATCGACTGCCGGAGGCTTACCGGGAGCTGCCTGTCGAATTTATTTATCGCTCAGACATGTTGGATTCAAGTCCATTATTAGGCCTGCTAGCGTTGATTGGAGAAGGGGAGAAGGTTTTATGAAGCTAGAGAAAAGAAGGAGCAGGACAATGCCCAGGTAGAATTATTGATCCGGAGCTATTTGTTTAAAGCAATTTACTGTACATGCAGTAATGAGTCCATTTGGTCGAAACGACTAGCTTCCCGCAGCGTCAATCCATTGCCCAATCAGTTAATTACCAACTTATCCAATGTGCGGCAGTTATGTTGAGAGCAACATAAGTTGCTTTTGGTACGTCTATGCTACAAACAAGGGGGAGGAACATGAGGATAATATGGTGCGTTTTACTGGTGCTACTCATGGGGCTTGCGATCATAGCTTGCAGCGAACCTCAAGCTGAGAAGCTGACCACAAAGACATTGCAAGAACTCTACCCAGG
This sequence comes from Paenibacillus sp. R-74696, assembly GCF_055814915.1. Taxonomy (NCBI): domain Bacteria; kingdom Bacillati; phylum Bacillota; class Bacilli; order Caryophanales; family Paenibacillaceae; genus Paenibacillus; species Paenibacillus sp. R-74696. The sequence goes on along the minus strand of NZ_JBPULM010000026.1, from coordinate 41,335 downwards.
GGATATTGCGAATGTGGATTCCATTGAAATTACTGACGGCAGCTCGGGCGAGCGGAAATTGTTCTCTAACAAAAAACAGATCCAAGAGTGGATCGATCAGTTGAAAAACATGAAATTCGAGCCTGATCCGAACCAAGAAGACAGGAGCGGCTTCCTGTACGCGGTATCTTTACGGGAAGGTCACGAGAGCAAGCTGGGATTCACTCCGAATTCGCAGGGCGGGCATTATTACATCCACAACGAGGAATTGAAAACCCGAATTCAAGAGTTTTTTGGAAACGGGAATTTCAAAAAAAATGATGAATAAGAACCACACCAAGGCGACATTCATTGCGCTAACGGTGAACGTCAGCATTCCTGTAGAGCGTTAATTAAGAGCTTTGCAAAAAGAAAAGCGTCTCGGCAGAACGAATGCAGCGTTGATGGGCAATCAAGCCAAAAGAAGCCTTTCTCGACCGTTTGGATGACGGTAGGGGAAGGCTTCTCTATGTGCGAGCAGCCGTTCGCCTACTCGCTAGCGCTCTATAACGAATGACTAGGCGATATAAGGCTGCACAACCGCTTTCACTCGCTCGAGCCCCTCCCACATATCTCCCGGCCCATCGTAGACGAGTACATAAGCGCCGTCAAATCCGGAGGCTTGTACCTGATCGAGGCAGCGGCGAAGCTCGGCTTGATCGGGATGGCCATGCTCATTATTCATCGCTTTCACATGGATCGAAACGCTGCGCAGAGCTGTGCGACCAATATCCTCATATTTGGCTGGCCCGCTGAAATTTCCGAAATCGGTAATCAAATCAAGCGAATCTCCTGCCTGCTCCAGCAGCTCCATACAGCTGTCACCTATACTCGTCAGCAATTTAAAGTTTTCGGTTACGACCTTCACCCTGCGCGAAGCGCCATAGTCTACCAGCTTAGCCAAAGCTTCGGCAGACTGGCGAATGGCCGCGTGATCAGTTGGCTCCGCTTCCCCGGCGATAATGCGCACCTGCTTGGCGCCGCAAGCTGCCGCTACGTCAATCCATTGCTGCATCAGCTGATAGTCAGCTTCTCGCCGTTCCGCCTCGGGAGATGTAAGATCGCCATAATCGACGAGCAGTGTGTCAAAGGATAGACATGCAGCCGAAAAAGAATCTTTTAGCTGCTGCAAATAGGCTGCATCCGTAGATGGAAAATGGAAATGGCATACCTCGATGGCTTGGTAGCCTTTGGCTGCTGCGACAGCTGGCAGCTCCAGCAGCGTCAGCTCTAAGGGCTGCTCATGATCCGTCGTTTGATGGGTTTGCGTCTCAGCGTCCCAAGACGTCCAATGAAGCGGGCCAAGCAGTCTATGCAGGCTCCAGCTGTTCAGCGATAAATATGACATACAACATCCCGCCTTATCTTTTCATGTGAATTACATAATAAGGTTATTGTACCACGCGCAAAATTTGCCGCAAGAGACTTTCCATTTTTCACAAAGCCTTGCTGTGGGCCGCGAGGAACCAGGACAATAGGGGCCAAATGCAATAGGACGCAAGAATATTGTCGAATTCAATCGAATGAGGGGTGGATGCAAACAAAACCCGATTTTGAATATAAGAGTCGAGGCCCTTGCTGCTGCCTCTGATATAAGCGATGATTTTAGGAAAAGCACGGTTTCCCTTTCGCTTGCTGTTGGCTAAGCCATTTCCAAGCGAGGGAGCCTGGCGAGGAATGGAGTGAACGACTAACCTATGAAAACATTTAAATCTGTTATGCTTCTCGGCCTTATGCTTTGCCTTATGCTGCCTTACACGGCCTTAGCACAGAGCGGTTCCAGTTCCAATAAAGCAATTGTTGCAAAGCCGCTTTCAGTCAGTCTGGCTTTTGACGGGGAGGAGCTTGAGCTGCCAAGCGGGCAGTATGTGTTTGAATTTCAGAGCCGGACTTATGTGCCCGTTCGATTCGTCTCCTTTGCACTACAGAAGACGGTGAAATGGAATAGCGAGACAGCGACGGTTACGGTAGCTGTACCAACGGCGGAAGAAGCGGCGGCATTGAAAGAGCAGCTCGCTGGCGTGATTGCTGCTGGAGAGGAAGCTGCTGTGGCTGCTGCTACACCAGTTTCGATTCGGCTTACAGCGGTGCAGGCTTCCTTCGTGTTTGAAGGGAAGGAGCAGGCTTTGCCCGAGAATCAGTCCGCTTATTATTATAAAGGCTCGATCTATGTGCCGCTCCGTTTTATGGCGGAAGCATCCGGTGCTGCGATTAAATGGGACAGCAAGACAGGCGCTGTAACAGGCGAAACAGCTGCGTATCAGCAGGAGCAGGCCGAAGCTGGCGGCAGTGAAGGAAGCGGCGAAGGCTCGGCGGGCAGCGGCGATACTCAACCGGGTACCACAGAAGGCAGCCAACCAGGCACAGGCGGAAGCGGCCAGCCTGTGACCGGCGGCGGAATAGTCGACAATACGCCGAAGCTGGCGTATGAGGTCATTACAAGCGAGGCGGAAGCCAAGCTTGATACGCTCAAAACCGAAGCTACCTCGACGCTGACGAATTTGTATATGACATTTGTGGCAGCGCGGGATGAAGCGACTAAGGAGCAGGTGAAGCTGCAAGCCCAGACGGAGGTTGCCCGAATTAAAAGCGATTTTGAAGCGATATTAGCGGATACGGAAGCGAGGCTGACGGCCAACGGGCACAGCACAGCTGTTATTGCAGAGTACCGCGCCGCATTTGAGAAGGATTTGGCGACTGTGCTTTCCTATGCTGAATCGTTGGCGTAATACCCTGTATACAATAAGCAGCTCATTCTAAAGCGGGCAGGTCGCTTTGAACGTTTTATAGCTAGTCGATGAAAGGTCCCCGGGTCCACTGTCGGGGGCTTTTCGTTTATTTTTTAAATTCTAAGCGGATATAAGTTTCATCCTTATATCCGCTTAGAATTCTAGGGCAAAGCTCTTCGCTCGTCCCAGAAGGACGACAAAGTCGTTTTTGCTTGCAAGGTGCCGTGTTAGCAAGTTGTAGCTGGGAATGAAAATTTGATACAATTAGGATCAAAAATGAAACAATTTGTTTCGAAAGAGCGGAATGAAGGGATAGGAGCTGATCAAGGTGGTAACTAGGAGCAACCGTTATATAATAGGGATATGGCTTGTTATTTTGGCCGCTTGGATTTTGTTTGTGTTTCATCTCTCCTCACAGTCCTTCGACCAGCAGACGATTAAGCCGAAGCTGCAAGCGTGGATTGGGCAGGAGCAGCTGATCCGGCTGTTGCCTGATTTGTCGATTACGTATTTAGGCAAGACGATCGAGGCCAAATCGAACCCGTATCATTTTGTCGAATTTATTTTTCGCAAGAGCGCCCATCTGTTCGTTTATGCTATGCTAGGAGCAATCTGGTTTATGCTGCTGCGCGTCGTCATGAAGGGCCGTTTGCTTGCACCGGCGATTCTGTCGCTTCTTGCGGCGGTGAGCCTGGCGGCGCTTGATGAGCGCAACCAATTAACCAGCCTGAACCGGACGGGCAACCGTATGGATGTGGTCGTTGATTTTACAGGAGCGTGCATCGGAATTGCGGTGTGCCTGCTTCTGCTGGCAATGGTGAAGCTGTTTTTCAGAAAAGGAAGGTCGCGTTAAATTAAAATATAGTGAAAGGATATGTTCTTCCCATCCTTTCACTATATTTCTCGGACTGAAACGCGCTGCTCCGCCAGAGAACGGCGACAGCCGTTTCACCTTGAAATATAGGAAAGGATATGATTTCGCCATCCTTTCACTATATTTCTCGGACTGAAACGCGCTGCTCCGCTAGAGAACGGCGACAGCCGTTTCACCTTGGCAGCGCCGCTGTTCATCAGGCCTGGACAATCCTTCTTCTCAGCCCCTGTCAGACATCATTTAGAACGGAGTGACTTGTGTCTGTGAATAGCGCAAACTTAACGCTGCATACGGATAAATATCAGATCAACATGATGTATGCGCATTGGAAAAATGGAACGGCAGATACGCCAGCGGTATTCGAGGCGTATTTCCGCAAGCTGCCTTTTGGCAATGGATATGCTGTATTTGCGGGACTTGAACGCATTGTGAAATATATGGAAGAGCTGTGCTTTGGCGAAGAGGAGCTTGCCTATTTGGCTGAGCAGGAGGAGCAGTACGAGCCGGCTTTTCTAGAACGGCTGCGGCAGTTCCGCTTCAAAGGCAGCATGTATGCGATGGAGGAAGGCACGATCGTATTCGCTAATGAGCCGCTGATTCGCGTAGAGGGTACGATATTTGAATCGCAGCTTATTGAGACGGCGCTGCTGAACTTTATGAATTACCAGACGCTGATTGCGACGAAAGCCTCGCGTATTGTGCAGGTTGCGGACGGCGATACGCTGCTGGAGTTTGGGACAAGGCGGGCGCAGGAGGCGGATGCCGCCGTATGGGGCGCGCGTGCCGCTTATATCGCCGGCTTCCATGCGACGTCCAATATGCGCGCGGGAATGCTGTTCGGGATCCCGGCTAAAGGGACTCATGCCCACTCCTGGGTGCAGGGGCATGATACCGAGGAAGAAGCATTCATGAAATATGCCGAGGCGCTGCCGGATCAGGTGACGCTGCTCGTCGATACGTACGATACGCTGGAAAGCGGCGTGCCGAATGCGATTAAGACGGCTCGCTGGCTCGAGAGCCAAGGCAAGCAGCTCAGCGCGATTCGCCTCGACAGCGGCGACCTCGCGCTATTGTCCAAGGAGGCGCGAAAGCAGTTGGATGCTGCGGGGCTGCCGCATGTGAAAATCGTCGCATCGAATGATCTCGATGAGACGCTGATCTTTAACCTCAAGGCGCAGGGGGCGCGCATTGATACGTGGGGTGTGGGCACGCAGCTGATTACCGCTGCGGACCAGCCTTCGCTGGGCGGCGTGTACAAGCTGACCGCACGCTGGAAGGACGGGCGTTACGTGCCCGTCATCAAGCTGTCTGCGAACCCCGAGAAGGTGACGACGCCGGGGCGCAAAGATGTGTTCCGTATCCGCAACCTGAATACGGGGAAGGCGCGTGCCGATTATATTGCATTATGCGGCGAGGAAGAGAAGCCGGACGGCAGCAGGCTTAAGCTGTTTGATCCGCTGCACCCGTATTTGTACAAATACGTGAACGGCTATGAGGCTGTTCCGCTGCTGAAATGTATTTTCGACAAGGGCAGCCTCGTTTATGAGCTGCCGTCCCTTGCGCAGGTTAGGCAGTTCCATCAGGAGCAGCTGAGCAGCTTTCTGCCGGAAGTGAAGCGCAAGCTGAACCCGGAATTTTATCCGATTCATCTAAGCGAGAAAACGTGGCAGATGAAGATGGATTTGATTCAGCAGCATCAAGAGTAGCAGCGCGAATAGCTGCATCATGAGCTGCGATTAGCTGGGCGACTAGAATAGAACAAAGCAGCAGAAAGAAGGTTGTTACGATGCTGATGAATGAGAAAATCAAAGCCTCTGAGGTGGAGCTGACTGGCCTAAACGGCGAGCCGCTTGGCGTCGTTTCCCGCGCCGAGGCACTCGCGCTGGCGAAGCAGCACAAGGCAGATCTCGTATGCTTGTCCATTATGAGCAGTCCGCCGCCCTGCAAGCTGATGGGACGCGGTACTGCGAAGCAGGAGGCCAGCCAGGCCAAGCGGCAGGAGAAGGCGCAAGGCCAGCCAGTGAAGGTGAAGGAGCTGCGCCTTGGCATTGATATTGAACAGCATGATTATGACACGAAGCAGCGCCAGGCAGTGAAGCTGCTGGAGTCGGGTCATGCGGTGCAGCTCGTCGTTCGCGTTCAAGGAGGCAAGCAGGGGACTGCTGGCAAGGCGCTGCTGGAGCGCCTGCTAGCTGATCTGGCAGAGCAAGGCAAGCCGCAGACAGGCATTCAAGTAAGCGGCAAGCAGGTAATGGTACAAGTTAACCCGTCATGAACTGGCGCATAATCGCTGATTAGCATATTTTGGGATGCCCAAAGCATAAAAATCGGTTATAGTAATGATACAGAGGTAAATACTAACGCTGAGGTGATTTTAATGCCATTAAAAACACGCATTCAAGAGCTTAAAGCTCAACTTCCGAAGGAACATCAGGAATTATCCCATTATGTAGAGCATGCCCTTCAGGCGTTGGAAAACTTTGAGTCGGAGCACCGCCGTTTCGCTGCCACACAGGCAGTGGCCGGAGTGAGAATTTCGGGCGCAGAGGAAGTTGTCTTTTACGAAACGATTGCCAAGATCAAGGAAGAGCTTGTGAACACCTTGCATAAGACAGTGGAGGACTACGTTCACAAAGGCGATAAAAACTGGAGCAAAAACTTTAAAGACGGCATCGACTAGAGTGCCAAGCTAAATAACCCGACTATACAAAAAAGCAAGCCTGCCTTGACCCGCGAAAATAACACTTCGTCGGTTGAGGCAGGCTTGTTAAATTTTTAGGCTGCATAGGCAGACAAGTCGTTTAATTGGACACGTCCGGCTCTTTGAGTGGTTCTTTGTCTTTAGCCTTCTTGCGGTCAAAGCGGAATACTTTGTTCATGCCGTTGTAAATGAGCTTGGATTCCTTAGTGAGCAATGGCCCCAAAATCGCAAGCAGCAGTACATATAAGGCAGCAAAGGGCTGAAGCAATTCCATTAATCCTCCGGCTTTGCCGAGATTCGCCATAATAATCGAAAACTCGCCACGCGAGACGATCGTCAGTCCAATATTCGCAGAAGCTTTAGGCGATAGCCCTGCGCTTTTGCCCGCCAGCATGCCTGCGAGCACGTTCCCGAATAGCGTAAGGGCAACAGCACCTAGCGATAACCATACTGCGCCTCCGAGCGCTGTTGGATCAATCGTCAGACCGAAGCTGAAGAAGAATATTGCGCCGAAGAAATCACGGAAAGGCAAGATCAGATGCTCGATCCGTTTCATATGAGCGGTTTCGGCAAGTACTAGTCCCACGAGAAGGGCGCCGATTGCTTCAGCGACGTGAATCGTTTCGGAAAAGCCTGCAACGAGAAACAACGCGCCAAAGATCAACAGAAGAAACAACTCATTCGAGCGGATATTTAATATTTTGTTCAACAGAGGAACAGCTTTGCGACCAACTACGAGTACAAGGAGCATAAATCCAAGCGCATAGGATGCGGAGAGGAGTACACCGCCAACCGAGCTGGAGCCGCTGAGTACAAGCCCGGAGAGGATGGAAATATACACAGCGAGGAAAACATCCTCGAACATAATAATGCCTAGAATCATCTCGGTTTCACGATTCGCGGTTCGCTTCAAGTCCACGAGCACCTTCGCAACGATGGCGCTTGAAGAGATCGTTGTAATACCGGCCATTATGAGCGTTTCCTCAAGCGGGAAGCCTAGGGAGAAGCCATAAACAAGTCCAAGCGTGAAATTGATAACAATATAAATGGTACCGCCTACAGCGATGTTTTTACCTGATTTCATCAGACGTCCGACCGAAAATTCCAGACCGAGATAGAAGAGCAGGAACAATACGCCTAATCGGCCGAGAAATTCAATGAAGGGGGCGCTTTCGATAAAGCGGAAATCGAAAATGCCGAATTTTGGAGCATGCGGCCCCACAGCCATCCCGATCAAAATATAAAACGGAATGACTGAAAATTTTACTTTATTTGCTAATAAGCCGACTAGGGCAATCAAAGTGACGGCGAGACCAATCTCCAGCACCAGATGATCCATAATTAACGGCTCCCATTCACGAGCAATTGCTTAAGCGTCTTAAGATGCGGGCGTTCACCTGCAACAATCAGTGTAGAGTCGGCTTTGAAAATATAATCCGGACCCGGATTAATATGCTTGCCATCTTTGTCAATCGCGGCGATAATCGTCGTCCCCGTCCGCTTGCGGATATCCGAACCCCCGATCGTTTTGCCTACGCAGCTTGCGCCGGCTTCGACTTTATACCACTCAATGGTCAAATCGTCGAGCGCGACTTCAATCGTCTCAAGCGCCTTCGGCGTATAGGTCATTCCTCCAATAATGGCAGCAACCTGACGGGCCTCCTCGTCATCCATAGATACCATGGAAATGCTGTCATCCGGATCATCATATTCAAAATGGTACATTTCTCTTCTTCCGTCATCATGGATGACGACAACGAGCTTGTCGCCGCCTCTCGTCTCCATTTGATACTTACGTCCAATGCCTGGTAAATCCGATTCTCTAATATTCATTTTCGCCAGCTCCTATATCGTGAGTTTGTGTGGTTATCGTGATAGGACGGATACGTATAATGCTGGCAATCGACTATATAAAGCTTCCGGTGAATTTAACAGGCATCAAAAATAAATCCTTTATTTGCTGCGGTATAAAGGCACGGCGAATGGATAGTGGGATCAGCCGCTGCTTTCGGCATGCGAGCAAGCCTAAAATGAGGGTGATGCCTATAAGCGTTGTCTGGGAAAGCTGCTTCAAAATACCGGAATGATATCGGATCGCCACACCATGATGATCGCCTGTTGCAATCGTTAATTGATCGGAGGGAGATTTCAGTTCGGGCAAGTCCTCCGCTTGATAAGCAAATAGTATGGCTGTGCATAGCAAGGCTAATATGATCAGGCCTTTCACTAGCCGGCTTTGCCTTGCCAACTGCTGCAAAACATGGTTGTTCATCTGTTCACCCCCTGTCTCTTATTACTATTATAAATGATTGTAGGCCGAATGTCACAAGGCTGCTGCGAAAGGTATTGACGTTGTCCCTAGTGAAGGATACACTGGGGGGAATTAAATGAAATAAGCATTTTTTCCAGTTGGAAGGAGATTGAATGATGAGTGAAGCGAATAAGGCGATTTCGCCGTTAGTTGAAGCATTGGGCTTAAAACCGCATGTAGAGGGCGGTTGGTATAAAGAATTGTGGAAGGCTTCCTTCCAAATTCCGCAGGAGCTGCTTGGTGAAGCTTATTCTGGACCGCGTGCCGCAGCGTCCTCGATTTATTTTTTATTGCACCCGCATGAGATGTCGGATTGGCATAAAGTACTATCTGATGAGCTGTGGATTTGGCATTCGGGCGGCCCAATTACGCTCTCCCTAGGCGGCACTGCAGACGATCCAACGCTCAGAAAGGAAATTATTGTAGGCGGCGATGTGCTGAACGGCCAGCAGCCGCAAGCGGTAGTGCCAGCAGGCGAGTGGCAAATGTCGCAGCCGATTGGCGATGAGCCATCGCTGTTCTCCTGTATTGTTTCTCCGGGGTTCCATTATGATGATTTCCAATTAATTAAACGTTAATCCAAACTTTCAAACGATTTTTTAAAAGGGGCTGTCCAATAAGTCCCTAAATAAAGAGTTGGGCGGAAAAACGTAATGTTTTCCGTCCAACTTTTTTTGTGCGAGTGCTTGTGCAGAAAGGTAGCGAGGCGGATGCCTGCCACCTTAAAGAGATTGAAGGTCAAGGGATGACTACTCATAGCTATAAGCTATTTGAACGTTTACAACGAAATGAAGGACGCCCCGATTGGCGTCCTTCACAGATACTAGCTAAGTGAATCCAACAACTTCTTCAACTGTGGGTTAAGCTCCAGCACATTCAAGATGATCTGCAACGCTTCTGCACGTGTGGCATTGCTCTTGGGTTCGAATTTCCCATCCCCTTTACCGCTAACGATACCTGCTTGCGCTTCTGCTTTGATTTCGCTAGCTGCATAAGAACCATTCAGATCATTGAAATTGCCTTTTGCCCGGTCCTTCGCCAGGTCGTTAAGGTTTACAATGCGGGACAGCATGACAACCATTTCTTCACGTGTAATCGTGTTATCCGGCTTGAACATACCGTCCTTGTAGCCTTTGATTACCCCTGCCGCTACAAGGTTCTCAATCGCTTCTTTCGTCCAGCTATCACCAATATCCTTCATTACAATACTCGTATGGCTGCCACCTTGGATATCGAACACGCGATTCAGAATCGTTGCAAACTCAGCGCGTGTGATCGGACTATTCGGCCTAAACGTACCCTCTTCGTAGCCTTTAATCAGTTGCAATTTGATGAAAACATCGATCGTCTTTTCAGCCCAGTGCCCTTGCGTGTCAGCAAAATCAATTGTAGCGTTTGCATTCTTCGCTTCCGCTACTTTGGCTTCAATCGTCTTTACTAAATTGGTTTCATTCACAATGCTACTGTTAAATACATCAACCGTAGGCTCTGGAGAACCAGGTGTCGATACCGGATCAGGTGTCGCAGGCGTTGAAGATGGCGTCGATGTATTACTGCTGCTGGACGGCTTTCTCGGCGTTACGGAATTAGAGGCGTCGGAGGCCACGCTGCTGCCCGTGCTATTGACAGCTTGCACCGTAAACGTATACGTAACTCCGTTGGATAGCCCTGTTACCGTGATCGGGCTCCCCGTCCCTGTTACGGTTATCGTTCCCGGCATAGCCGTAACTTTGTAGGAAGTAATGTCGCTTCCGCCATTCGCCGGGGCAGTGAAGCTTACCGACGCTTGTCCATTGCCAGCTACCGCAGTTACGCTCGTTGGAGCCGATGGAACCGTTCGCGGCGTTGCGCTCACTTCATTGGACGCAGTACTGTCTCCTCCCGGGTTCGTCGCTTTGATCACAAAATAGTACGTTGTGCCGTTCGTTAATCCGGTTACATCATAGCCATATACCGAATCGCTTACCGAGACTTCCTCTGATCCATAAACGCCAGAGGTCGTGCTTTTGAATATTTTGTACCCCGTGGAACCGATCACCGGATTCCACGTTAGGCTTATTCGGGCATCTCCCGGTGTAGCTGGCCCCGGCACCGGTACTCCAGGCGCTGCAACCTGCGGTGTTGCGCTCTTCTCGTTCGACGCGCTGTCTCCGACCTCGTTCTCGGCTTTCACCTTGAAGTAGTACGTCGCTCCGTTCGTCAATCCCGACCACTCGTACTCGTATACATTAGCTGCTACTGTGCGTTCTTCCGCCCCGGCAAAGTTGCCTGCCGTCTCGCTTTTGTATACTTTGTAAACGGACGCGCCGCTTGACGGCGTCCAGGTCAACGTAACTTTGGCGTCGGATTCCGAAGCTACAAGCTCGGGCGTGCCCGGCACGTTCTTCACAGTGAGCTGCGCAGCGTTCGACGTGTCGGTTTGCCCGGCGCCGCTAGCGACCACGGCGCGATACTGGCGTCCCGACATATCGCCGGTTACCGCCGACAGATTCAACGTCGCTCCGTTCTGACCCGCCATGTTCGTGAAGCCTTCCCCTATATCCTCCTGCCATTGATAGACAAGGTTTCCGCCTGTCGCCGTCACGCCGAAGCTTGCGCTGTCGCCTACTTTCGCGAGTATGCTCTGCGGATGACTAGTAATCGACAGACGCTGGTACACGACCTGCGTCACCGTAAATGTTGCTCCCGCCGCCATCTTGTTGGCTGATACGTTGACCGTCGCCGTATACGTGCCCGGCGTGAGGCCGTCTTTTGCTTTGACGGTGAAGGAAGTGCCTTCCTCTACGGTATTCAACATATTCGGCTGCGGCTGCGTCAAAACGAAATTGTTTGCATTCGCACCGCTAAGCTGTGCTTGCAAATTAGCGAGATTCCCGCTGCCCGTACGTTGCGTCTCAATCGTTCGCGTTTCCTGAGACCCGGCATCATACCCTTGGATCAGCGGACTTAACGTCTGGTTGTCAATGGGCGCTACCGTATATCCGAGAACCGTGATCGTTTTATTATCCGTATCATAGTTCGTCGAAGTTTGATAATCCACTTCGTAAAATGTCAATTCCCTGTTTATGGAAATGTGGTATACGCCCGGCACGGCATCTTCCGCTATTTTCAAGTTCCAATCGATGACAAAGCGGTTCTGATTGCCGACTTGAACCCAATTTTCTCCAAAGCTATGGTCAAAAAAAGTGGTGCCCCATCCCTCAAGTTCAGGAAGTGGTTGGAAATCCACATATGCGTTGTTCACGGCGGTCAGATCCACATAAAGTTTCACCGTGATTGTATCTCCGGGGCTTCCCGTTATGTCGCTGACGAAGCCTATCTGTCCCCTGCCGGCAGCCTCACTGACAGGTACTCCGACCGTGAATGCCAGGCAAACAACGAAAAAGGATATTAGAATGCTTCTGATCTGTCTCAACTGCTTCTCCTCCATTACGATTGGGCGTTCACAACTAAAGCAAAACTGCACAAGTTGCGACTACTTTCGACATCATTCTACACCACTGCTTCAAAATAGGGATTCTTAAAAGTGAATGCTGTTGCATTCGTAACACCTTACGAAAAAGTGATACTAAATACCATAGTGATTCTATCTTAGCAGGGTTGATTTGCCCATTTGTGAAATGTAAAGAAAACTTTAAGATTGCAATTGCAACGCACTTCTGGCAATTAGCATATATCCGGCCCCTAAGAGATGTCCGAGCACACCGGACGATCCGAGGCCGATTATGGGGTATTGGATAGCTCGGTGCAAAGTCGAGGTGGAGAGCGTATTGGGTCACATCAAGGGCAACCGCTCGTTTCGTCGCTTCTTGTGGCTTTAGCCCATAACCTTCTGAAGGTGGTGGGCATCCGCCTCTCCACTTTTCTAAGAAAACAGCTACACAAAAAGGTTGGACAGAAAACTGTACGTTTTCTCGCCCAACCTTTTTATTTTGGGGACTAATTAGACAGCCCCTTTTTTATTATAAGCTGGATGTCCTGAAGCAAGCGGAATAGCCCGCTCATGCCTCTGCACGCGTATCCTCAGAAGCTTGCTGCTCCTGCTTCCTATGCCAGCGGATGAACAGCTCGGCAAGTTCAGGGTCCCACTGGGTTCCCTTGCCTTCCTCCAAAATGCTGAGCGCTTTGCTCACGGTCATGCCCTTGCGGTAGGGGCGATCAGAGGTCATCGCATCGAAGGCATCGGCGATGGCAATAACCTTGCCGAGCAGCGGAATATTTTCGCCTGTCAGCCCGTCGGGATAGCCTTTGCCATCAAAGCGCTCATGATGGGAGCGCACGCCCGGAAGCAGATGCTCCATTGCGTCAGCCGGCTCAATGCGCCGCAAAATATTTTCGCCTAAAATCGGATGCTGCTTAATCTGGTCGAATTCCTCATCGGTCAGCTTGCCGTCCTTCAGCAGCACGGCGTCGCGGACACCGATTTTGCCAATATCATGGAGCAGCGCCGATTTGCGAATCGTATCCAGTACGGAATCGTCCCAGCCAGCGAGCTGCCCGATGAGGACGGAATATTCAGCTACGCGCTCCGAATGTCCTGCAGTATAGTGGTCGCGGGCTTCAAGCGCCGCAGCGAGTGTAATGAAATAGCTTTGCAGCAGCTGGGCATTGCGCTTCTCACGTTCCTTCAATCCATCGACCATATGATTAAAGCCTGCAACGAGCTTAGAAAATTCATCCGAATAAATATCCTCGGCCTTATGGTCGAGGTTGCCCTCTTGAACGCTGACCATCGCCTGCTGGAGCGTCTCAATGGGCGACTGAATATCTTTGGCGAGCAGCGATGCGCTAAGCCAGGAAAATAAAATGCCAATTACGAGAATGATGATGGCCCATTGCCAATAGGCGGCGGAAGTGGAGTCGGTACTGGCGAAACCCTCTATGCGAATTTGCGTTGCGAGGCTGAACATAAGCATCGGAAGCGTCCCAATAATAAAAGCGCTGAGCAAAAACTTGCGCCTGATCGTCATCAAAACCTGCCCCTCGAGCGTCAAATCAGCGTTAAACCGTTTAATATGCAGCGCGCGTATATGCGTAATGAGCGGTGGGATCGCCCTAGTTGTCAGAAAAAACTCAAGCATGGCATGCATCGCCGCAATAAGCACCGCACATGCCGCACCTATTGCAATATAGTAGTAAGGAAATACGATCCATTGCAGCTTTATACCTATATAAGTGAGACTGCCCACGGGAATCGCCAGACCTAGAAAGTGGGGGCCGACGGTTCGCTTAACCGATAGGAGCGGAAAGTTATGTACTTGCAGATAGGCCTCTCGGAGCTGGGCAGAAGTAGCTTCTATGTAAAAAATAACGCGAATAGGCTTAATGTGCCGCTTGAAAGCCAGCCATTCACAGCTGAACATGATGAGCAGCGAAACGATAAGCAGAAGCGCCAGCCGAAAAAATTCAATGCTGGTCAGCTGCAAGGTTGAAAAAATCAGAATGCTTCCAACCCCAAGTACAGCGACAGACCCGCCAAACAGATAATTACGGATAAGCTGAACAAGAAATTTTTTGAAAATAATTACATCAGGCTGTTCATCGCTTATCATTTGTTTCATAGACAGGCTCCTCACTTCAAGTGGAAAATGAGATTTCTGAAGACCAACCTCTTCTACAGGTTATCACACATGCAGAAGACCGCAATAGAAAGTTGAAAGCCGCAATTATCATCGTAGACAGGGCCGGGAAACTGCTATATGATGAACCAATCGTAAGTGGATCGGAACGTCACATACTTAGCCAGTCAACATAAAGGAGCGAGACAAATGCGCGAGGCGCTATGGTCGAAAAATTTCATTTTATTAATGGGCTCTAATCTGCTGTTGTTTATGGCCCTTGAAATGCTGCTGCCGACACTTCCTGTGTTTGCCGCGGAGCAGGGGGGCAGCCAAACGCAAATTGGCCTGATTATGGGCTTATTTACGTTTACGGCCGTCCTTTCCCGGCTTGGAACAGGCTATGGCATTAAGCGGCTGGGCCAAAAGAAGCTGCTGCTTCTCGGAGTAGCTATAAGTCTTATCGCGCTTACCGGCTATTATTTAGCTGCGACGCTTGCTGTGCTGCTGGTGCTGCGCGTCGTGCACGGCGTCGGATTTGGTATTGCAACGACGCTGTTTGGCACAGCGGCATCCGATTTAGTGCCAGCCTCTCGAAGAGGAGAGGGCATGGGCTTTTTTGCAACAGGGAATTCGATTTCATTCGCTTTAGGTCCCTTTTTTGGCATTTGGATCATGACGGAATATGGCTTTAAGGCGCTGTTTTTAATTGGAGCAGTCGTTATGCTGCTTAGCTTGATCAGTACCTGCTTTGTGCGCTTTCCGCGTGTGGAGAAAAAAGTGCCAGCCGCAGCTCCTGTAATAGAAACGGGAAACTGGATGGACAGCGTCGTGGAGCGCAAGGCATTCATGCCTTCGCTGCTTGGCTTGCTTATCGGCATCCCCTTCGGCACGGTGCTCAGCTTTATCGCCTTGTTTGGCAAAGAGCAAGGCCTAGGCAGTGTTGGCATTTTCTTCCTTGTCGTGGCCATTAGCGAGTTTCTGATCCGCTTTATTAGCGGCCCGTTGTTTGATCGCAAAGGACGCATGTGGGTGCTGCTACCTGCTGCCATACTATGCATTATTGCTAGCGTCATGCTTTATTTTACGCATTCTACAGTGATGCTGCTGCTGTCGGGGCTGTTTTATGGCTTTGGCTTTGGCGCCCTATTCCCAGCGCTTCAGGCTTGGGTTATCGATCTCGTAGAGCCAGAGCGCAGAGGCGTAGCGACGGCGACCTATTACAATGCTTTTGATATCGGTATCGGAAGCGGTTCTATTTTGCTGGGAGCCGTAGCCGCTGTGACGAATTATTCGACGATGTATTTGCTGTCCGGCGGATTTTTCGTCCTCTACATTGTGCTTTATGTCGGTTTTGAGCGCAGGCTGCGCCGCAAGTCCATGAGAAAGCCCATACAAGCCTAGCATTGACATGTCAAAGCTATAACGGAAACAGCCCTTCACCATTTATAATGGCGGAGGGCTGTTTTGCTGCTATACCGGAATTTTGAGCTGCTGTCCGATGTAGATGCGGTCGGGATTTTTAATTTGGTTTACGTCGCGAATAGCTTGCCACGTCGTGTTATAGCGCTTCGCAATCGACCAGAGCGTATCGCCTTTTTTCACGGTGTAATGGGCATAGTCGGCAGCCGTCGCAGGCTCCTCCTGAGTGGTGCTTGGCGCCGTAGACGATGGGGCGGGTTGAATGACTTCAGGCTTTGGCTTCGTCCCGCCAGACGGGGCAGACGGAGTAGCACCCTCCGTAATGCGGCCCTGAGCAGCGGGGCTTGCCGCTGTCCCAAGCTCTCTCAAATAGCTCGTTAGCGCTTCGTCCAGCGCGCCAAACATGCCGGCCTGGGGATAGCTAGCGAACATCGTGTATTCATCCCCGCCTGCGGCCATAAAATCATTTGTCGCAAGCGTGTATAGTTTTTTCGCATCAAGAGGAGCGCCGCCTACGTTAACGGAATGAACGCGCAAGCCTTTTGCCTTGGCGGTATCGATTTTGAAGGCGATGCCGGATACTTGCGGAAAAGCGCCCTTCGGATTCGGATAATCCGACACGCCATTTTCCAACGCGGCTTTAATATCGGCGCCTGTTACGTTAAGCGTCACGATTTGATTACCGAAAGGCAGCACCGTAATAATCTCGCCTAGCGTGATCGTTCCTACATCAATAGAAGCGCGAATACCGCCGCCATTCATTATGGCGATATCGGCCTTCGTGATTGAACGCAGACTGTCGGCAATCAGATTGCCCAGATTTGTTTCTCCTGCGCGAACCTGCTCCCGCTCGCCATCAAGCTTCACGGCCGTTTCGCCAATCTTGCTTGAGAGAACTTCCTGCTGTTCAGCGACGATGGAATCGACCAGCTCGGCGATTTTTTTGTCGGGTGCAATCGCAGCAGCGGCTTTGTAATCAATCAGCTTGGCTTCCTTGCTGACTACCTTGCCTTGATCGATCCATAGATCGACGACGCCAATGTATTTGGTATATTCGCCAGCGCTGGCAATAAGCGTGCCCTGGCCTGCTTCAAGCCCTTTTTGCAGCACCGTATGGCTGTGTCCATCAATAAAAACATCAATGCCAGCGACTTCTTTGGCGATGCCAAGGCTTGTATCGGCGCTGGATTCATCCTGTCCGATATGTCCTAATGCAACAATGACGTCTACCTGATCCTTCAGCTCGGCGACAATAGCCTTCGCCTCCTCGGCTGGGTCGGTGAACACAAGCCCGTCCACATTTTTCGGATGCGTCTTGTAGGCGGTTTCAGGTGTAGTCAGGCCGAAAATACCGATTTTTACGCCGTCCACCTCTTTAATAACATAAGGATGAAACAGCGGCGAATCGTCTTTCTTTACTCTAATGTTGGCGCTCAGAAGCGGATATTCCATTTGGGGTTCAAGTTCCACGAGGCGGTTGTAGCCATAATTAAATTCATGATTTCCGGGGACGGCCGCATCGTAGCCCATTGCGTTCATGACGCGCACGACGCTTTCGCCTTCTACGAGGGTTGCGAAGGTAGTGCCGTGAATGGCATCGCCGCCATCAAGCAGGAGCGTATTCGGATTGCTGGCCCTGTAGCTGTCGATGATTCCGGCAAGCCGTGCAAAGCCGAGTTCACCATTGCTTTCGGATTCGACTGCTCTGGCATGCATATCATTGGTGTGCAGCAGCGTAATATGCTTGCCGGCCTTCTCTTGGGTGGATGCAGCCGCCGAGACGCTTGCAGCGCCTATAAGCAGAGCCGCGGTCAAAAGAATAGATGTGAACCACTTAAACTTGTTCAACATAGCAGGTGATACCTCCCATCAGAATGTCGTTTATGGTCGCGCCTTATACGTATTCCACATGATGACATGAAAATCCTGTCCAAAAGCTGTAGTTGTTGTTTTGCTTTTTTCCTTATATAATGAAACTGAAATATTGCTTATTTTTCTTTGAACATATTCTCAAGATAGATAAATGTGGAAGAGCGACTCACCAAAGGAGATGCCTGATGGAGGAACTCAGCGACAAAAAGATGAAAATGATTGAAGCAGCGCGGATGTATTATGAGCTTGACTACAATCAGCAGGAAATTGCCAAGAAGCTTGGCGTGTCACGTCCAACCGTTTCGCGTTTTTTGCAGCAGGCGAAGGTTGACGGTATCGTACAGATCAAAATTATGGACCCGGCAGCCGACAACGCGGAGCGCGAACGGCAATTGCAGGAGCGCTTCGGCTTGAAGCGCGCTATTGTAGCTACGGTGCCTAAATATGAGGATGCGATGGCCAAGCGTGTCATTGGTGAAGCTGCCGCTGCGTTTCTAAATGAAACGGTGCAGGATGGCGATACGATAGCCGTAACCTGGGGCACGACGCTGTATGAAGTAGCAACTAGGCTGCCGAACAAGCATGCGAAGAAGGTCAAGGTAGTTCAGCTCAACGGCGGTGTCAGCCATTCCGAGACCGATACGTATGCACACGAAATCGCGCAGCTGTTCGCTAAAGCTTATCAGACGTCGCCCTATTTGATTCCGCTTCCAGCTATTGTTGACCATGCGGTCGTGAAGCATGCGATTGAAGCGGATCGTCATATACGCAAAATTCTTGATATGGGCAAAAAAGCGAATATCGCAGTTGTGACCGTAGGGGCGCCAACCGAGGATTCGGTGCTGATGCGGGCGAATTATTTTTCCGATGAGGATTTGGGCATTATTTTCTCGCGCGGCGTAGGGGATATTTGCTCAAGATTCATAGATATCGACGGGCAGTTGGTCAGCGAAGAGCTGGACCTGCGCACGATTGGCATTGATTTGGGCGAGCTGAAACGCAAGGAATGGTCAGTACTAGTAGCTGGCGGCCCAAGCAAAGTCGAAGCAGTATATGGCGCGCTTGCTGGACAATATGCGAATACGTTGATTACCGATCACATTACGGCGAAGCATTTGCTGGATTACAAGCCGGAAGCGTGAACGGGATGGGCTAGAGAGATGATAGGTGGAGGGATTTGTTAATGGGCAGTACGAATGCAGCGAATGTAGCTGGAGTTATTGATCACACAATGCTAAAGGCAGACGCGACAAAAGCGGAAATTATTCAGCTTTGTGCCGAAGCCAAGACGTATCATTTTGCCACCGTATGCGTGAATGCAGGCTGGGTCGCTCTTGCAGCTGAACAGCTGGCAGGCTCTGGCGTCGGCATTACGACGGTAGCGGGCTTCCCGCTTGGCGCAACGACTTCAAGGGCGAAGGCAGCGGAAGCGGAAGACGCCATTGCCTGCGGTGCCACAGAGGTGGACATGGTGCTGAACATTGGGCTGCTGAAATCAGGTGATGAAGCAGGCGTGAAGCGTGATGTCGAAGCGGTTGTGGCAGCTTGCAAGGGCAAGGCGATCGTTAAAGTCATTTTGGAAACAGGCTTGCTGACGGATGCGGAAAAGGTGCGGGCTTGCGAAATTTGCAAGGAGGCTGGCGCTGATTTTGTTAAAACTTCGACGGGCTTCGGTAAAGGCGGCGCCACAGAGGAAGATATCGCGCTAATGCGCCGTACAGTAGGGCCGGACATGGGTGTCAAAGCTTCCGGAGGCGTACGCGATTTGGAAACCGCACTGAAAATGCTCGCTGCTGGTGCTACTCGCATTGGGGCAAGCGCAAGCATCGCCATCGCGAGTGGCGGTAAAGGCGAAGGGTATTAGGTGAAATGGGTATGAGTCGTTTATCTTGGAAACGGCAGTGGATGACGGATGTGCGGGTGAATGTACTGGCTGGAATGACGGCTACGCTCGCGCTGGTGCCGGATTCACTGGCTTTTTCATTTATGGCGGGAGTGCCGCCCGTTGTCGGTATTTATGCTTCAATTTGTATCCTGCTCGTTACGACGTTTCTTGGCGGTCGTCCGGGGATGATTTCTGCAGCGGCAGGCTCGATGGCGGTGCTGATGCTGACGCTCGTAAAGGAGCATGGCATTGAGTATTTGTTCGCAGCAACGATTTTGACGGGAATTTTGCAATATTTAATGGGTGTATTTAAGCTAGGCAAGCTAATGAGGTACGTGCCGCAGGGCGTGCTGACGGGGTTTATTAATGCGCTGGCGATCCTCATCCTCATTTCGCAGCTGCGGTATTTTCAGGGCGAGTCCTGGCTGATGTATGCGTTAGTGGCGGCGACGCTGGCCATTATTTATTTTCTACCACGTTACTTCAAGGCGATTCCTTCCCCGCTGGTGGCCGTTGTTGTGCTGACCTTAGCCGTTTGGGTGTTTGGCATGGACGGAGTTACCCGAGTTGGTGCAATCGACGCATCGCTGCCAGCGTTTCTGCTGCCTAATATTCCGCTTAGCTGGGAGACGCTTGCGATCATTTTTCCTTATTCTTTGTCGCTGGCAGTCGTTGGATATACGGAGACGATGCTGACGCATAATTTGCTCGATGAGATGACTGGTGAGCGTACGGACAAAAATAAGGAAATGCGCGGACAAGGCGTTGCAAATGTTGTTGCGGGATTTTTCGGCGGCATGGCGGGCTGTGCGCTCGTCGCGGAATCGGTGCTCAATGTGAAAATGGGCGGGAAGCATAGGCTGTCTACGCTCGTTTCCGCTTTGTTCCTCTTGCTGCTCGCCGTTCTGTTTGGCGATTTGCTGGCGCAGGTGCCGATGGCGGCTCTTGTCGGCATTATGATTATGGTCTGTATCGCCATCTTCGACTGGCGCTCGGTGTTCAAGCCGCGCAGTGTGCCGCTTGCCGAAACGGTCGTGATGGTGGCGACGGTAGCCGCCGTACTGTTCACGCACGATTTGGCTGCTGGCGTGCTGGTTGGCGTACTTATCAGCTTCGTCTGGTTCGTTGTGTCGGTGTCCCGCAAGCTGCACATTCATAGCGAATGGGAAGGCAGCAAGCGGACTTATCGAGTGCATGGACAGCTGTTTTTCGCTTCCTCCTCTGGTCTGGAAGAGCTTATTGAGCTGGACTGCAAAGCCGATGAAATTCATATCGACCTTAGCCAGTCGCGCATATGGGATCATACAGCGCAGCTGGCACTCAATAAAGTGGTAGAGCGGCTGAAGGCTAGCGGCAAGGAAGTGACCGTGAGCAAAGGGGCAGCCTTGCAAAGCTAAACGGGTGCATGAGCTTGTGCCTATGCCTGTGCTTGTGCTATTCAGCTAAGCAGCTTGTATAATAATGGCTGAAAACCAAAAAGATCGCTGTCCCCAAGGCATTAAGCCTGGCGGATAGCGATCTTTTTGTTGATTCATAAGCCCGTTCATAAGCATGTTAACCTTATTCGGTTGGGCTTATTGTGCTGCGCTAGCTTCTGGAGAAACAGCTGCATCCGGATTAGCGCTTGCGTCTGTTTCCGTTTCATCTGTTTTCTCTTCAAGCGTATTGGTAATCGTTGCTTTATCGCGAATCTCTTGAATCCAAGTAGCTGATTTCTCTTGAATTTGCTGATTCAGCAGCTGCTTGCGGATTTCTTCCTTCTTCTCTTCGAAAGTTGGGGAAGTAGCCGCTTTAAAGCCGGTTTTCTTAATAATATGGAAACCGAAGCTCGATTTAACGACATCGCTGATTTGATCTACTTCGAGTGCGAAGGCTGCTTCCTCGAAAGCAGGGTCCATGACGCCTTTGCCGAAGAAACCAAGATCGCCACCGTTGTCTTTCGTGCCTGTATCGGTCGATTTTTCTTTCGCCAACGTTGCGAAGTCGCCGCCATCTTTCAATTCTTTCAAAATAGCGTCTGCTTCTTCTTGCGTAGCTACCAGAATGTGCGAAGCTTTAATCTCTTCACCTGTGCCATAGGAAGCTTTGTTTTGCTCATAAGCTTCTTTAATTTGATCATCGGTAATGGTAATGGATGGCTCAAGCAGCTTGCGGATTTTCACTTGCGTCTCAGCATCTTTACGCAGGCTCTCCAGCGTTACACCGTATTGTGCCAACGCAGCATTGAATTGCTCGTCCGTGCCGAAGCTTGCTTTTAGCGTATTAATTTCTTCATCGATATCTGCTTCTGTAATTGTAACATTGGAAGCTTTCGCTTCTTGCGTAATCAGCTGCTGCGTAATCAGATTGTCGAGCGTCGTTTTGCCGCCTGATTTCAGCATTTCTTCGTAAAGATCCTCTTTCGTAATGTCCACTTTGTTAACCGTTGCAACGGCTGCATTGCTGCCACCGCCGAATACCGGTTTAATAGCGACGATTACTAGCAAAATAGCCAAAACAGCCGAAAGCGCAATCCATGCTGTATTGCCGCTTTTACGAGGCGGGGGATTTGATCCACCCAAAGGCGCCCCTCCTGCTGCATATGGTGAAGCTGTTGTTGGTTCAGTCGTATGTTGATTGTCCTCGTGTGTGTTGGTTTCTTGCTCCGCAGCATTTTTTAATTCTTCTTCTTTACGCTGCGATTCTTGGTTATCCATTCTTCAAACTCCCTTCATCATCGTACACGCTTTTTATAATGGGTTCGCGAAACGTTGCAGTGATCAGGGTCAGCTCACCGTAACCGTTTACGCTTGTCTAACCTACTATAACAAAACTTAGGTTAAAAAACCTTAATCTTAAATAAAAATAAAGGGATTGGAACACGGTCGGCTTTTTTTGCACCGTTCGACCAAGCGGTGTACAATGGAAGAAGCAAGCGCTTTATATGAATCTGAAATAAAAAAGAAGTTTCGCGACTTTTCATTTAAATAGTAGAGAGGATGTTAATCGATGACGTATTTGCCTGCAAATTCCCGCTATGATGGGATGAAATACAATCGTACTGGCCGCAGCGGACTGCTGCTTCCAGCGGTATCACTGGGCCTCTGGCACAACTTTGGCGGTACGGATCGTCTAGAAAATGGACGGGCGATGGTTCGCCGCGCTTTCGATTTAGGCATTACCCATTTTGACCTCGCTAACAATTATGGGCCGCCTGCCGGCTCCGCAGAGGAGACGTTTGGCCAACTGCTCAAGCAGGATTTGGCTGCTTACCGCGATGAGCTTATTATTTCCACAAAAGCCGGATATTATATGTGGAAAGGCCCATACGGCGAGTGGGGCTCGCGTAAGTATTTAGTGGCCAGCCTCGATCAAAGCCTTAAGCGTATGGGACTGGAGTACGTAGACATTTTTTATCACCATCGTCCAGATCCGAATACGCCGCTTGAGGAAACGATGGCTGCGCTTGACCATATCGTTCGCCAAGGCAAGGCGCTCTATGTTGGCTTGTCCAACTATAGTGCGGAGCAGACGGCTGAGGCTTCCCTTATTTTGCAGCGTCTTGGCACGCCATGCCTCATTCATCAGCCTTCTTATTCGATGTTCAATCGCTGGATCGAGGATGGTCTGCAGGATGTTCTCGATGCGGAAGGCATCGGCTCCATCGTGTTCTCGCCGCTAGCAGGCGGACTCTTGACGAGCCGTTATTTAAACGGCATCCCTCAGGATTCCCGCGCAGCTGGACCAAGCGTATTTCTGCAATCCGATCAAATTACGGAAGCAAAGCTTGAAAAAATCAAGCTGCTTAACGCTCATGCTGCGGAGCGCGGGCAGACGCTTGCGCAGATGGCGCTCGCATGGGTACTGCGCGGGGGCCGTGTAACATCGGCGCTGATCGGCGCAAGCCGTGTGGAGCAAATTGATGATAACGTTGCAGCGCTCAGTACGCTTGATTTCTCTAGCGATGAGCTGGCTCGTATTGAATCGATTTTAAAGGGTTAAGACAAGCTAATTCAGTGATGATGAACCATTCCAAATCGCAATTGTTTTTTTCGAACGCCAAGGCCCTGCGCCTTGGCGTTTTTGCTTCTCTCGCTTTCGTTAAGGCTGTATAATAAACGGGACAAATGACAAACATTGTCGGATGGGAAGTGAGCCGCTTGAGCAACATGTCTCTAAGGGTCAAGGGACTGCTGGTTATTGTATTAATTACCTTCATTCCACTGCTGTTTGCCGGCATTATTAACTATATGGGCTTAAGGCAGGGAATGATCGATTCTGCTACTGAGAAAACATTAAGCCAATTAAACAGCAGTGCGAATAATTTGTCAGCTTGGCTTGCAATCAGGCGGGCAGAAGTGCTGGTCATTAGCCGAACCGATGTCGTGCGTTTTGGAAAAGATGAAGAGAAGCTCAGCTATTTCAACCGTGAGCTAGTGCGGGCAGGCTTTGCCTTTCGTTCCCTTGGCTTTGTGGACAAGGACGGCATGGCGATTCGTACGGATGGCGTAGCACTCAATTTTAAGCAGCATTCCTTCTTCCAGACAGCCATTAAAGGGAAGGTGCTAATTAGCGACCCTTTCAAAGCGAGCTTTTCGCTTAAAGAACAATTTGTCATGGCTGTTCCAGTCTACAATGAGGACAATCAAATTACCGGAATCGTATACGCATCCATTGATATGGATATGATTATTCCTTATTTGCAAATGGACAAGCCGGATGAAGCTACCTTCTGGCTATATAATGAGGAAGGCGTCGTTTTATTCTGCTCGGAAGAAGGCGTATTGCCGAAGACAGCAATGATGAACGGAGCTTTACAGGAAATACAGGTAAATCAGAAGCTGCTTTCTGAACAGGCCGGCATGGAAATTTTATCGTCTAATATGAAAGAATACGCCGTATTCCACTCTAAGGTAGAAGGTATCGCCGCCTGGCATTTCATGCTGGAAATGCCGATGTCGGATTTAGAGATCGGGACGCTGCCGGTGTTGCTTAGTACGCTGCTGACGCTTGTAGGCTCAGAGCTTGTCATCGTGCTGCTGTGCTATCTGTTTTTTGCCAATATTGTAAATCGATTGAAAAATATATTAATCGTCACCGAGCAGGCTGCCGCTGGCCAATTTAATGCAGAGCATCTGTCAGAAATGCCAGGAGACGAGGTAGGAAAGCTGTCGCGATCTGTGAACGGCATGGTCGTGCGTTTAAGAGGAATGTTTGAGCGGCTGGAGGCAGTTATTAATCAAAATCAATATTCCTTTGTTGTCCTCGACGAGCAGTACCGTATTTCATATCTCAATAAGAAGGCCGAGGAAATGATTGGCTACAAGACAGAAGAAGTATCGGGGCATGCGACGCCGCTGCTGTTCATGGACATGGAGGAAATCCGCATAGCAGCAGAGGAGCTTGGGGAGAAATTGGGCCGTGAAGTGATACCGGGGATTGACGTGCTCAAGGAGCTGCGCAATGACCAGTTTTCCTACGAGCGGGAATGGACCTTTATTTCAAAAAATGGCAAACGCATTCCCATCCTGCTCAGCACGAATGGCCTGCGGGATGCAAATGGCAAATTTACCGGAGCTGTTGGCATGGTTCTGGATATAACCGATAAGCTGCAAGTGGAGAAATCGCGCAATCGACTGCTTGATATCGTTGGCTCTGCCAAGGATTTAATCGCTTCGGTCGATTCCCAGGGCGAAATGATCTACATTAATCAGGCGGGCAAGGAGATGCTCGGAATCCATGAGGAGGAAATGGATCTTTCTTCGCTGAGTGGGCATCTGAGCAGTGAAATGTTCTTTTATCTCATGAATGGCTCAGAGCTGGCCAAGCAGTACGGGTATTGGGAAGGCAATGTCGAAATTTTGACGAAGAACAAGCAATTGAAGCATGTATCGCTTGTGCTCGTTTCCCATCATAATCGCAGAACAGGAGAGGACTACTTCTCCTGCATTGCGCGGGACATATCGGAGCAAAAAATCATTCAGGAGGAGCTGCTTCAGGCGTCGCAGGATGCGGCGGAGGCGAATGCGGCCAAGGGCAGATTCCTTGCCCTCATGAGCCATGAAATTCGTACGCCGCTGAACGGCATCATCGGGTTGACCCAACTACTCAAACGCACGGGATTATCCTATTCGCAGAAGGACTATGTGGACAAAATCAGCACGTCATCGGAATCTTTGCTGCGCATCATTAATGACATTCTTGATTTCTCCAAAGTAGAGGCTGAGAAGGTCGAGGTTGAACTGCTCGCCTTCCATCCGGAGGAGCTGCTTGGCCGGGTAGCGGATCAGCTCAGCGTCTTTATGGGCGGCAAGGAGCAGTTCGAATTTTTAATCCATACAGCTTACAATTTGCCTAGCACGCTGCTTGGAGATTTGTTGCGGCTCGAACAGGTGCTGCTGAATTTATGCATCAATGCGATTAAATTTACGAAGAAAGGCCATGTCAGTCTGCGTCTCGAAGTGGTAGAGCTACGCGATGCGGAAGTGCAGCTGCGTTTTGTCGTTGAGGATACAGGCATCGGCATGAGCGAGGAGCAGCTCGGCAGGCTGTTCCAGCCATTCAGCCAGGCGGATGGATCTACGACGAGGAAATATGGGGGCACAGGCCTTGGCCTTGTCATCTCTCAAAAGCTCGTCACGCTGATGGGCGGCAATCTCGTCGCGGAAAGCAAGGTCGGACGCGGCAGCAAATTCAGCTTCGTTATTACATTCCCTATGCTCGAAGAAGCCCCGCCTTACAGCATGGAGCTAGGCGAGGAAATGATTGGACAGCCAGTGTGGATCGTCGAGGACAGCCAGATGATGCGCCATCATTGGTGTGAAAGGCTGGAATCATTCCAAATGGCCCCGGTTCCCTTCGCTTCTTGGAAGACGGCGCGGGAACGGCTGCGCCGTATCGGTGCCGGAGCGATGCCGAAGCTGATTTTGCTCGATATGGAGATGCCCGATATGTACGGCGCGGAAACCTGGCTCGATTTCCATCAGGAAGCTGAAGCGGCTGGCGTAAAGACGGCCGTGCTGACCACTTCATTCGGTCGGGACGAAATGCTGCAAATGCCAGAAAAGGATCGTCCGCTTGCCCTGCTTACAAAGCCAGTAACCCGTTTAGCTATGCTTAACGGCCTGAGAGGGATGTTAACGGAGCGTTCCTTTATTCCTCCTTGGAATAGGGCGATGAGCGAAGTGGCAGTTGTACAGCTTGAAGAGCGCAATGCTAAAATCTTGCTTGCCGAAGATAATAAAATTAATCAAATCGTCGCTCTGGAAATGTTAAAGGAACGGGGCTACGAGGTCGGTCTTGCCGAAAATGGACATGAGGTGCTGGATATGCTGGAGCGGGAGGAATGGCATCTCATTCTCATGGATATTCATATGCCGGAAATGGATGGCATGGAGGCGACGCGGTTTATTCGGGCTAATCCCAAATATGACGGGCTGCCGATTATTGCGGTTACCGCCAATGTGCTGCGTGCCGATCATGAGCAATACAGGCAGCTTGGCATGGATGATATTATAACGAAGCCAATCAGCGCCGGCTTTCTTTATTCCGTACTCTCGCACTGGTTGAATCAGACGGGCATATTGCCGGTACCAACGTTATGGGAGGATGAGCCCCATGTGCAGCCGCAATATGAACAGGCAGCCTATTCCTCGCTGCCGGTCATTCCGGGTGTGGATTTGCCGGAGGCGCTCGCCAGAGTGAATGGCAAGCTTCCGATATTGATGCATATGTTAGAACAATTTCAGGCCGATTATCCTTCATTTATCGACAGATTAATCGCTTCAATGACAGAGAGGGATCTCGTTACCGCCAAGCGTCTCGTGCATACGCTTAGGGGAGCGGCGAGCCATTTATCCGCTTATCAACTGGCGAATGCAGCGACGGAGCTGGAGCTGATCTTCAATCAGGAGGATATAGACGAGGAGGAATGGAGCCTGAGGCTTGCAAAGCTGGAAGAAGAATTGATACATTTGCTCAGATGTTTGGAGAAAAACAAGTGACAAAAGTTCGACAAAAAACCCTAACAATTCTCTAACAAATTATTGTAGTCGGTCATAGCTATATTGTATAGTAAGAGGACAGACTTAATTCGACAGAAATCTTCAATCCCAATAAGGGGTGACGCCAATGTATAAAGTAATAGTTATAGAAGATGACGTCATGATGAGTGATATGCTGTCTATGTATTTGTCAGAGGAAGGCTATTCTGTCAAACAAGCAGGATTGGCAAATGACGGCTTGCGTATTATTTCGGAATTCGAACCTGATTTGGTTTTGCTGGATCTTATGCTCCCGGATATGGATGGGATGGAGATATGTGCATTGATTCGCGAGCGTTCGAATGTGCCTATTATGATTTTATCCATGAAAAACGAGGTGTCAGAACGTGTGCTGGCGTTGAAGTCTGGTGCAGACGATTATATGTGCAAGCCATTCAGCATGCACGAGATGACAGCGAGAGTCGAGGCGTTGATTCGCAGAGCTAACATTAAGCCGGCCGGAGTGGAGACGGAGCAAGAGCAAGGCGAAGAGGAGCGGAACCCGATTCAGCTTGATTTTGAGCGGAGATTGCTGCTAGTCAGAGGGATGCTGGTAGAAACAACGTTCTCGGAATATGAAATTATGAAGCTATTTTTGGCGTATCCTGGCAAGGTATTCAGCAGGGAAGAGCTCATTAATGCCATTCGCGGCTTTGATTCCTTTGTCACCGACCGTGCGATTGATGTACACATTGTGAATCTGCGGAAAAAAATCGAGCAGAACCCAAAGGAGCCTCGTCTCATTCGAACCGTTTGGGGCTTCGGTTACAAGTACACAGCCCAGAATTCCTCAGTCAGCCAGGAGAAATAATAGCATGCATTTATTAGGAACCGTCTGGCTTATCCAGACGGTTTTTTTTGTATGGAAAATGACATTCTAACAACTATCTAAAGGTAATTGCCGTTATTTCCTAATTATTGTATGAGAATATAGATTTAACTTACTATTGGATCGAAGGATGGGAAATATGAGGGAACAAGTCATTGCATTATTGCCTGCAAAGCTGAATGCCTGCCGCGAGCTAGGCCATATGCTGCTGAAAGTGCAGAATGCAAGCAAGGGGCTTGCTGCAGTACTGGTGCAGCTTGACCATTTTTATCGCATTATCGGAGCTAGAGGGATGGACTATGGCTGCGAGGTGATGCAGCTGATTGAGGAGCGGCTGGTGGAGGCTGGAGCGGACAGGTCTGCCATCTGGCAATTGAATGACAGTACTTTTCTGGTTGCAGCAGTGCTGGATGCCGGTCAAGCGGATGGATACAGCATGCTTGAACGTTTCAAAACAACGGTGCAACACCCCGTAGGTTTTGGTTCCGATCGATTTCATTTAACGGCCAGTATTGGCGTGAGCCTGTTCCCGCAGGATGGAGCGACAAGCGAACAGCTCATTTGTCATGCGGAGACGGCTCTGTATAGCGGCGTTTTAAAGGGAGAGGGGCAGATTTCCTATTATTTGCGGGCGGCAACAGAGCAAATCAACCGGCATTTGGAGCTGGAGACCGCCATTCGGACGGCGCTGTATAAAGGGCAATTTCATTTAAACTACCAGCCCATCTATCAAGTGGAGACGGGCAAGCTGCGGGGCTTCGAAGTGCTGCTGCGGTGGAATCACCCGGAGCTTGGCAGCATTCAGCCAGCTGAATTTATTCCCTTTGCCGAGAAAAACGGCATGATTATGCCAATTGGCGCATGGGTAATCAAGCAGGCCTGCCGCATGCTGGGTACCCTGCCGGACCAAGCTGCACTGATTATGTCCGTCAATATTTCGCCGACAGAGCTTGCAGAGTACGCTTATGCTGACATGGTGCTCAACACGCTGGAGGAGGCAGGAATACCGCCACAGTGTCTACAGCTGGAAATTAAAGCAGGCTATAATTATGCGAATTGCGAGCGATCCATTAAAGCTTTGACTAGGCTGCATGCGAGCGGTGTATTTATTGCGCTGGATGATTTCGGTTCTATGCATTCGTCGCTGGCGAGTTTGCAGCATCTGCCAATCCATGCCCTTAAGCTGGACCGATCCTTTGTTAGAGAGATAGATAAGGAAGGCGTTGAACATCATATCGTGGAGGCGATGATTGGGCTCCTGCATAAGCTGGGCATTTGTGTCATTGCTGAAGGGGTTGAATATGTGAAGCAGTACGAGCTACTGCGAGGCTGGGGCTGTGATTACATGCAAGGGTATTTGCTGGGCCAGCCCGCACGACCAGATATGCTGGATTTAACTATGATTCGCAAGCCTGAACGAACAGGCGCATAGGCTTCTAATATAAAGCTTGCCCGAGCGAGAGCGATAGGGCAGGCTCTTTTTTCCTATATGGGTTGAGAGAACATGCTAATAAACGCACTAAAGCCTCCAAATCCACTGTCGCAGCGGTAGGAGGCTTTTCTGAAATATAGGATTAAATGAGTGATGCAATCCGCAAATGCTTTGGTTACATCGCGCAGCCATTTTTTCGCTTCAAGGCGAAGAAGTCGCTTACGCTTGTTTAGGTTGGGGATGTTGTTCCTTTAAGTCCAGTGGGGGCCAGAGGGTGTTTAGCTAACTTCCAGATAAAGTTTAGTACCATCGCTGTATTGAAAAATAGCAACCTCACGTACGACTTCAACCTTAGAGATCCGTTTCCATTTTTTTCGAAAGTCGAAATTGAGTTCCATTTCACGCAGTTTATGATGAAGCTGCTCAACTGACGCGGCTTGTTCGTTAGTATAATAAACAGGTACAGAACGACTTTTGAAGGTAATGATTTTCATCATGACCTTGTCCACCTCCGATCGTTTTTTCCTATTCTATCCTAAACGTTTTAGCCGCTTATGAAACAGCCGTAAGAATATTGTTTAATTTGCTTATATATTTCTAACATATAGTGTAAGCTGAAAAACTGCTACTTTCCAGCTAGGATTACATACTGTAGGGCTGCAATAATGGCAAGATGCAATGGGTAGAAGCTGCGCCAGAGACTGCGAGGAACTTTGATGGAATCAGCCGCTTGCAGCATGCTTGGCGAGTACACAAGCAGCAGGGTTGCGACAACGCTGAACAACTGAATGGTCCAGCCCATATAGAATAAATAAAAGATGTTGAGCAGCAGGTGAGCCGGGGCCATACCGTGTTTCGGGACATAGCGGTAGATGAGGACGAGCACTAGCAAATAGGCGCCGTAGCTGCACGGAACGACTTCAAGCAGCAGCAGTAGAAAGGCAGCCAGAGACACTTGGAGGGCAGGTCTCGACTTCAATTGGTCCAGAAGCTTGAGGGAGACAAGACAGACGAGCAGAGTGCCCACCGTGTTGATTTCCCAAGTGCCGAAGGCCAGGGAATATGGGATTTGCGATAAAGCGGCAATGGCGGTCATACGCCACAAGTATTGATTGATGTTTTTCGTGCGGAAATACCCAATGACTAACGCATAAGCATAAAGCGGCATGGCAAGCCTGCCGATGATTCGCCAAGTATCATCTTGGGGAAACCAGATCAAGCCAATATGATCAAGCAGCATCGTAACCATTGCGATAATTTGCATATTCATCCCCCTAAGCTGTGACTATTATAGCATGGGGTTATGAACGGGAGAAGAACAGCATTTTACGTGTAAAGCAGGGTAATGACAAGCAGCTCGTAGAGAACGAGTGGAAGAATGGCATTCTGTGGAGGAATGAAGGCGCGCGGGTCCTGCACAGTACAATGCAAATACAGCAGGCAGCGGTCGACATGTGCAATATAGCCTTCGTACACTTGGCCATCCATCGTGTGCACACGCACGGGCCGGTGCATATGTCCGTGGCACAAACGGTGAATCTGCTCCCGTACTTGTTGAACCATAGCCGTATGCGCGGGCTCTGCCTGATACAGCACAGCTGCCGCTTGCTCCGCTGCCTTTGCTTGCTCTGTCATATGAACATCGCTCCTTTGCCCCGCAGTATGCCAGCAGGGAGTTTCATCCTAAGTTAAGCTATATGCGGGAGAGGAAGGGATGATGCTAAAAAAAGAAGTGGGTAAGACAATCAAGAATGGAGAGAAGGACGTGATGGTTCCTTTGGCGGGTGAATATGATAAGGCTCCGTTTTAGTTTGATATCGTTCATCTCTATCATGAGATTCGCTGTGATATTGCGCTTTTAACTGACCTTCTGCATCTTCCCAGTCGTAATAATATTTTTCAATATTTCCAGCTTTATTGGTGTGCTATGTTACGTAAAGTTTTGAGTAATCGCTGAAGGTAATGGTTACTCTCTGAACATATAAATTGGAAGGAATACCGGAACGATCCGTCTCTCGTATTTCGCTAAAAATCCCGTGGCCCAGTTCGCGCTTAATACGATCCAAATTACTTTGGGGCCTACCGTTCACCAGCAATTTCCTTCATGACATACAGCCACTCATTCGCATCACGACGCCATTTCCAGTCTGAAGATGTAATCGGATCACCTAGGCGATTCAACACTTCATTGTATTTGCCACCGTATTTTTCTTCAAATGCAAAAATAAATTTAACTAAATCTTTTATTCGTTCTACTTCATCAAAATCGGAAGGGATAGATTTTTGTTGCTCAAAATCTTGAACAATGTCGCGAATAAGCGTTTCTTGTCCATTTAGAGCTTTGTAAATAGCTGTATTTGGAATGCGGGCTTGTTTGAAAGTTGGCTTGTCATCCATTCCTTGATAAGTAATGCGTTTGTCACGAAGCCAGTTATTTATTGTGGTAGTGGAGACGCCAAAGTATAGGCTCATTTGTCCTGTTGTATAATAAGTTGGTTTGTCAGATTCGCTAGCATATTGAAAGGCCAAGTTAAGCAGCTGAGGCATTTCTTCAGATAGCTCATTGTGGAAAATTTCAGTTTCAGATTGTAGTGCGATTAGCCGGCCAAAGCGGTGCTCTAGAAAATCGGCCGGGCTGATTCGATATAATAGGTTATAAATTAGTTTGAAAGCAGCTAAACCATATTGGGGATTATTTTTAATGTCGCGAAAAATCTCTTCCTCTACGAGCTTGCGATCCTCATACGTAATCACATACATCACCTCATCTCCTATTTTAATAGAAAAATTAAATAAACTACAAGTGAACTGAAATTAAACTGAAACAAAACTGAAAGTAGTAATTATTCTTATCCAAGTATGGCAGGGTTTATTCAACATTGCAGAAATTAAAAAGCGCGGTACTCTGAAAAACCAGAGCCCGCGCTATTTTTATGGGGCTGTCGCATCGTTTCTCAACTTGCTTCGCTGTTTCTTATAGATTCGTTCTTTACCAAGCGTCCTTATGCCGCTATTTAATCACACCGCAGGCGATGCGAGCACCCGAGTTGCCGGATGGATCGGTGACGTAATCATCTGCTTTCTCGTGAATAACTAGAGCGGCGCCGCCTGATTTAATCAGCGAGTTAGGTGCGTCCTTGGCGAGCGTCACATTTTTTGAAATGATCTCAGCTTCGATTTTTCCGGTAGCGTCTACTTGAATATTGGGCAAATCGCCAGAGTGGAAGCCTTTGGGATTGCTGAACCCGTGCTGCTTGCTTAGCGGATTGAAGTGAGCCCCCGCCGACGTAAACTCGGGAGCCTCGCATTTCCCGGTTTCGTGAAAATGGATGCCGTGCATGCCGGGTGCGAGCTGCTCCGCCGCAAGGCGAATATGTACACCGTCAGCTTGCTCCTGCAGGCTTGCTTTGCCAATGACCGCACCTTTGCTATTCATGAGGTCCAGCTTGATCTCCGTAGTGGGGATCGATTTTACAGCAGCATGTGCCATAGGGAGGGAAGCGCCACCTAGTGCTAGGCAGAGCGTTGTGACGCATATGGTTTTTTGAATAAACATAAGTTTTCCTCCATTTCCAGTGATGCCATTTAATATGCCCCGTCAATCGCTTGCCTATGCGGAAATCAAGGAATCTCAGATATGCGCTTGTCATAGCATACATGTCCATACCTCTCTACTCTATTTGCATATGATATATCAGAAACCATGAGAGAGGTGGCATATATAATGTCAGTTAAATCGAAATTCCAGGTGAAAAACATTAAATCAGCGTCGCGCCAATCGAAACGGGCTCGTACTTCTTCTTGCTCCTGTCAACGCCAAGAGTCAGCAAATGAAAACAGAAGCAATGGTTGTCATCGCAGAGATCCGGCAGTTGAAGGGGTACAGGATGCTGGCAAAGTATTAAGCAAAATTTTCAAACGACTGGAAAATGAAGAGGTTGCCGAAAAGCTGGTAAAAGCGATCCGCTGCCATGATGCCCGGGCCGTTCAAAACATTATCGGCTGCGATTGTAAAGTCGTTCACTTCTTCTGCACGCAGCGTTCCGATTGCGTTAGAATCTGCTGCTCGTTCGGCAGAGACCACGAGGTTACAATATCGTTTGATATTTGTATCAAAAGAGAAAACAATAACCGCTACTAGCCCGCGATTAGATGCCAGAATAAACAAGCACCGCCAGGCCCTCCGAGGGCTTGGCGGTGCTTGTTATGCTCTATTCTGTCACCGTGCTGCGCGAATCGGCATACG
Source organism: Paenibacillus sp. R-74696 (assembly GCF_055814915.1). Lineage (NCBI taxonomy): Bacteria > Bacillati > Bacillota > Bacilli > Caryophanales > Paenibacillaceae > Paenibacillus > Paenibacillus sp. R-74696. The sequence continues at coordinate 7,437 of NZ_JBPULM010000026.1, read as the reverse complement.
ATAGGACAGCAAGGTTAGGCAGACAAAACGAGCATGGACAACGATCATAATGGAGGGGACGAACGATGCCGCTAATTCCGAATTTCCCCGCACCTTTGCTTCAGGAGCATGCTGTATGGCACCATACGCATCATGTAACGCCCGGCACCATTCCGCCTCGCGGATTCGGTGATCAGTTTTTGCGTTTTCACCGTGACTATATTAACCGCGTGTACAGCTGGTATAACAGCCAAGGCTATGACAGCAGGCTGATTGCGCCGTGGCCGGAAATTCCGGAGGCTATACGCCGCGCTCCTTGCTATAATCCGGCTGCGGAAAATCGCATTCGAAATAATCCGCGCTCCTTTAATACACTGGATGAGCTGGGCAGCTACATCGAATCCAGCGGCATTCATGGCTGTATGCATATGATTTCGGCCCAGCTGATGAATGAGCCGGAAATCAATGATTTCGATTTGGCACCGCGCCATACGACGTTTTATCAAATTCACGGGCTAATCGACCAGTGGTATCGCAACTGGGAAAATGCCTGGGGCCAGCGCGCTGACGCTAAAGGCCAAAGGCAAAGCCAAGGCCAGATTCAAAGTCAAAGCCGCCCTGTGCCGCAGCAGCGCTCCACTGGCGGGGCCGCTTCAGCTGCTACGTGCAATCGCGCAAGGCGCGCATTACGCTTGCGTAATATTCCGCTTTGCGCGGTACGAACTGCTCTACCCGCACGCTCTTTACGGAAGGCGTCTGCCTGCCGTCCGGGCTTACAGCCACCCCTGATACGATCAGCTCCGTCCGCTCGTGCTCGAACAGCTGGAGCAGCTCTTCCAGGTCGGCCTCGTACACGCCGGCCACCTCTTCGGCTTGCAGCTGTAATTCCATCAGCGGCAAGGAACAGACGAAGCCAAACACATCGCTGACCTCGCGGTCGATGAAACTGACGCCGCCAGCCGTTCCTACGGTATCCTCACGCAGCTGCCCAAGCGGGATCAGGTCGCCAAAGCTGGCGGTTACGCCAATCTCCTCCTGCAGCTCGCGTGCGGCGTCGCGCATCGTTTCGCCTACCGAGAGATGGCCGGCGACGGTAATGTCGTAGCAGTCCGGATAAGTATCCTTGCTGGACTGGCGCAATTGAAACCGAACGTAGCGGCGGTCTTCCTCCTTGCGTGTGAGCCAGCAGTGGAAGGAGCGGTGCCAGTAGCCCTTGGCATGCGTCTCCGAGCGTGTAGCTGTCCCGATTGGATTCATCTGCTCGTCATAAATGTCAAAATATTCCTCTATCATTGCACGAACTCCTTTGTATAAAAAAATAGGGCAGTTTGCGCGTTTAGAGACTGCGACGAAATAAAGTACCGTTTAATTAATCGCAGCTCCTTAGTGAGAGCGTCCCGTATCCACAGCTTCAAGCTGGGACGTGCAGTGCTTGCAGCGAGTCGCTTTCAGCGGAATGCTGGACAAGCAGTAAGGGCAGTCCTTTTCCGTAGGAGCAGCTTCGGCGGGAGCCTCCTCTGCTTTGCTGCGGCGCAGCATATTAATGCCTTTAACGAGGAAGAAAATACAGGCAGCTACGATGAAGAAGTCCAGCATCACATTAATAAACTGGCCGTAGGCGATAACGGCAATGCCATTTTTCGATGCATCGTCGAGCGAGCGGACAACGGTACCGACAGCTTTCAATTCCTCTGTATGCTTGGGATCGAGGTTAATGAATAAGTCCTTAAAATTGACTCCGCCCAAAACCCGTCCAATCGGCGGCATAATAATGTCGTTCACAAGCGAGGTGACAATTTTGCCAAAGGCTCCGCCAATAATGACACCGACTGCGAGGTCGATGACGTTGCCTTTAATCGCAAACTCTTTAAATTCCTGTACGATTTTCATCAAAATCTCTCCTTTATAAAATGAGCTTGCCCGAAAACATGGCATAAGCGAGCGCAACAAATGCAGCCATGCAAAAGCGCTGATTGCTCTTTATTGTATATAAAACAAGCCAGAAACACCATTCCTAAAGCAGTCGCATAAAAAGATAATCCTAAAATTACATAAAATAACAATTTTCCTTGTCATTTTGGTTACAGGAATCAGCTTCGGTACGATGTGCATTTCTGAAAATGGTAGTGGAACCCTAGTCTAGGAGCGACACTTATTCGCCATTTTGCATCATTTTCTGCTTTTTTTGTGAAAAAAGATATGTAAAAAGAGAGGATTTTATTGGATATTGTCGAATTTCAGTATTGTGAGTAAATTAATGGATATTTGAGGAGTTTTATGAATCACCAATTCGTTATAGGGAATCCCTTTTTTACACTGTTTTCATTTATGATTGTTTGCTTTGCCTGTTTTACGCTGTTCAGCATGATTGGCTACCCGCCATCAGGCAGCAAAATAGTAGCATTCAGCCGCAAGTTCGGCAGTTCTTTCGTATTTGGGCTAGGTGTTTGGACGATGCATGTGCTGGCCATATTCGGATCGACGTATCCATTAGTTTTGGATTGGACTATGCTCTACACTTTGTTGTGCTGCATGGCTCTTACCTATGCTTCAATATCCATTTACGAAAGTGGCTGGCCCAGATCTATAAGGAAGGTGTTAAGCAGCCTGCTGCTAGCTGTTGGCTCAACGACGCTGCACTATTTAAATCTGCTGGGTAGTCCGGTGAAAAGCTATGAGCTGGATCATTATTTGTTCATGGTATCGATCATAGCTGCTTTTCTAGGAGCGCTGGTCGCCTTTAATTTGTATGAAAGCAGAGGAAAGGATGGCAAGCTGATTAGCTGCCTTATTCTCGGTCTGTCGATGATTATTATGCACACGATAGGCATGCAGGCAATGAAGGTGGAGTATGTGAATGTCTATACGACCGACAGCATGAACGATTCCATGATGCTCATGTCGTTTCTGCTGGGCATTGCCACAATGCTCATATTCAGCTTCTGCCTATCCACCTGGATGTTCAGCCGCAAGTACAGTATGGTCGATGCCAATTACAAGCTGCTGGTCGAAAACTCCCTCGATACGATTGCGATTATTAAAGAGGGAAAATGGCAATATTTCAATCCTTCCGGTTTACGGATGTTTGAGGCAGACAGCGAGCATGAATTGATCGGCGAGTCGATCTACGATTTTCTTCACGAGAAGCATCATGAGGAAATTCGCCAATTGCTGGGCGATGAGGAGAACGAGGATTTGCTGCGCCAAAAGCCTGTCGAATTGGACTGGAGAACTGTGCATGGCAAGCTGCTGCATACGGAATTGGTACGAACAAGTACAAGCCATACGGGCAGCCTAGCCTATCAAGTCATTATCCGCGATATTTCGGAGCGCAAAAAAAATGAGGAGCTGCTGATCAATTCTGAGAAGCTGTACATCGCAGGCCAGCTGGCTGCGGGAATTGCCCATGAAATTCGTAATCCGCTCACTTCGCTGAAAGGGTTTCTCCAGCTCATTGCTTCTGGGCGCAGCAACAATCATTATTATGAAATTATGAAATCCGAGCTGATACGAATTGAATCCATCGTGAGCGAGCTGCTGATGCTGTCGAAGCCGCAGGTTTATCAGCTGTGCTACAGGGATGTGCGCCCGATTATGGCGGAATCGGTGACGCTGCTGGAGACGCAGGCCATTATGCACAATATCGAAATTCGGCTGAATATGGCTGCGGAGCCGCTATACGTCTTCGGCGTGGAAAATCAAATCAAGCAGGTGTTTATCAATGTTATCAAAAATGCAATCGAGGCAATGGCTGGCGGCGGTCTCATTCTCATTACGCTAGAGCTTGCGCAAAAGTCGCGAATCGTCATTCGCATTCAGGATGAAGGTCCCGGCATTGCGAAGGAGCAGCTTTCCAAGATCGGCCAGCCCTTTTATACGACGAAGGATAGAGGGACGGGGCTTGGCCTCATGGTTACCTACAAAATCGTCGACAACCATCTCGGCAGCATCAAGGCGGACAGTATTATGGGGAAAGGAACGACCTTTATTATTCAGCTTCCCTATCGCAAAGACCCGGAAGAAAATACATGAATATGAAACCGCACATTTTTTGCAACGCAAGGAGAAGGCTCGACGTACAACCGAATAGCTACAAAAAAATTATTCGGTGAGGTGTCCTTATGTTTAATCGGTTATTAGCAAGCATTGGCATTGGCTCGGCAAAAATTGATACTTTGCTGGAAAAATCCCGTTATTCGCCAGGTGAGGAAGTACGCGGCGTCGTACAAATTCGCGGCGGAAGCGTGGAGCAGCGCATTGAGAAGATCGAGCTGTCTGTAATGACCGAATACATCCGTGAGAGCAATGACCAGAAGCACAGACATAACTGTGTTATTGGAAAATATCCGGTCAGCCAGCCATTTGAGCTGAAAGCCGGAGAAAATCGCGAAGTGCCGTTTTCCTTCCAACTGCCTTTTCAAACTCCGCTCACATTAGGGAAAACGCCAATATGGGTGAGAACCGAGCTGGACATTCGCGGTGCCATCGATCCTGGCGATAACGATCGCATCGAGGTCGTGCCAAATGCAGCGATGGGCCTGGTGCTGGAAGCAGTTCAGCAGCTTGGCTTCCGTCTGCGTGAAGCAGATTGCGAATACGCTTCAAGGCTGGGACGCTCGCTGCCTTTCGTGCAGGAGCTGGAATTTGTTCCAACCGGAGGGCAGTTCCGCGGCAAGCTTGACGAGCTGGAGGTTATTCTTTATCCGGAGGCTCAACAGATCGAGCTGCTGCTGCAAATTGACCGCAAAGCGCGCGGTCTTGGCGGCTTCTTCGCTGAAGCGATGAATACGGATGAAACGTTCGTCCGCGTCGCTTTTACGCAGGAGCATCTGCAAGCCGGGACGCAAGCGATTGCGAGCCAGCTCGAAAACATAATCGCCCGGCATGCTTAGCCTAGAAGCGCCGAATCTGAGGTGCTGAGGCCAGAAGCGCCAAAGCAAATATCAGCAGCCTGCCCGCCGCGAGTTTATGACGCGGCGGTCGGGCTGTTTTTCAATATAACGATAGGCACGGCGGTTTGATTTGTTGCTATTACTTCCGGTTGCGGGTTATGGCATAATAGATGGAGCATGATTGATTATACTGGAGGAGCTTACGATGGCAGAACCGCTAAAAGCCTTATACGATGGCTTATTCATAGAAGATTTTGGAGCGCTGGTGCGCACGGCTTTGCCGACTTTTGATTTGGCAGGCTTTACGGCGGCAGTAAGGGCTGGAGAATGGGAGGAGCTGGCGCTCAAGGCGCGCTCAAGGCGGATTACCGAAGCACTTGGCGATTTCTTGCCGAGCGATTACGAGGCCGCGCTTGAGGTGCTGATGCAGATCGACTCGCAGTGCCGTGGTTTGCCTTATATTTTCTTCCCGGATTTTGTGGAAGTGTACGGTATGGCACCGCAGCATTTTGACCGTTCGATGCAGGCGCTGGCGCGGTTCACCCGTTATTCGACGGGGGAGTTTGCCGTACGCCCCTTTCTGCTTGCTGAGCCTGAGCGCATGATGCGGCAAATGCTGATATGGGCTGATGATGAGGATGAGCATGTACGCCGACTGGCGAGTGAAGGGACGCGCCCGCGTCTGCCTTGGGCGCAGGCGCTGCCGATGTTCAAGCGCAATCCACAGCCGATTCTTCCGCTGCTGGACAAGCTGAAAGCCGATCCTTCGCTCTATGTCCGCAAAAGCGTGGCAAACAATCTCAATGATATCGCTAAAGACCATCCCGATGTGGTCGTGGCGCTCGCCCAGCAGTGGTCCGGCAATAATCCGCTGACAGACTGGATTATTAGGCGCGGCTGCCGCACGCTGGTGAAGCAGGCGAATCCAGCGCTGATGGAGCTGTTCGGCTATGCCGCCGCAGAAGGCGAAGCTGGCGGGAGTGGCGCTTCATTGACGGTGCATGCCGAGCTTCGGGCAGTGCCTGGGGCCCTGCATATAGGCGACGAAGCGCGGTTAAGCTGCGTAATGAAGCTGCGGGATGGAGATGCGCTCAAGCTGCGAATCGAATACGGCATTGATTTTATTAAAGCTTCGGGCAAGCCTTCGCAGAAGCGTTTCCTGCTGTCTGACCGCGAGTATGGCGGAGGAGCGGAAGTGACGCTGTCGCGTGTGCACCGCTTCGCCGACTTGACGACACGCAAGCATTACTCGGGACTTCACCGCATTACGCTATGGGTGAATGGGGTGCAGGTTGCGGATACGGAGCTGCAGCTGGAGGAGGCGCGCAGCAAATGAATATTGGAGCCCGCGTGCTGAAGACCGGATTGTCCGTTACGCTGGCGATTTTTCTGAGCCAGTTTTTCGGTTTTCCGTCCAGCCTTATTACGGCAGTAGCTGCTATTTTGACGATTCAGCCTTCCATCTACCGTTCCTGGCAGCAAATTCTCGATCAAATTCAGACGAACCTGCTTGGCGCAGGAATTGCCCTTGCTGCGATGAAGGTATTTGGTCATACGCCGATTGCGGTGGGCCTCGTCTGTATCGCCGTTATCCTTATTTGTATCCGGTTGAAAATGGAAACGACCATCGGAGTGACCCTTGTTATGGTCATTGCTATTATGGAAGCGCATGGACAAGGATTAGACGTGGCGCTGCAGCGATTTTTAATGGTCCTTACGGGTATGGGGGCCGCTTTTACGATTAATGTTCTCGTATTTCCTCCACGCCCGCGCAAGCAATTCACGGAACAGGTGCATCTCGCCTACGGGCAAATGTCTTTGCTGCTGCGAACCGCCGTTTCCAACGAAATGAAGGAGAGCGTGTTCCGGCAGGAGAAGGAAACCTTGCATGTGTCGGTGCGTAAGCTGGAGGATCGCTACACCCTGTTTGAGGAAGAGCGCAAGGTGCTTGCCCAGGCTAAAAAAAGCCATGCTAGGCAGTTGCTCGTCTCCAAGCAGACAATCAAGGCGCTGCAAAAGGGCGTTGATCTGCTTGAGGCTGTGGAGGAGCATTATTTTGCCGCTGCCGAGGCTGGGAAATGGGCGCAGCGCTTCGATCACCAGATTGAGGAGCTGACCAAATACCACGAATCGATTTTGCTGAAAATCGAAGGCAAGATGAAGCCGAACCTGAGCTTCGAGCCGGAGGAGGAGCGTGAAGCCCGCCTCATTACCGACCTGACGGATTATTTCCGCGAGGGGAGGGACGAGCATAAGCGCCTTGTGTTCGTTGCGTCGGCTATTTTCGAATATGCCTACCATCTGCGGAGGCTAGAGAAGATCGTGGATCAGGTCCAGCAGCGCGGCATGTCGCCTGAGGAATGGACGGTAGAAAAGAATGCCAGCGGCAGAGAGGCCAAGGTTAGCGCACAGGAATAACAGCAGCTGAATAAAGGCGAGTGCAAAAAAAACCGTCCTTCGTCAAATGATCGTTCATTTGACGAAGAGGCGGTTTTTTATTTTTCAAAATATAAGAATGTATAAGTTTCATACTATACTTACGCTTATATTTCTCGGACTGAAACGC